>JBKJUP010000004.1:0-23458 GCA_046590675.1 Ferruginibacter sp.
GGCCGGCGGTTATGTTTAAAATCGATGCACCGGTAACGTATAAATTACAGTTTGCTCTTCCGGCAGATACGCTGGGCAGCACTGCCTGGAGCAAAGCCGTAACCATAGAGGCTGGCACTAATGCGTTGGGTAAATCATTCAATGGCGGGGTCATCAATGCAATCGCATTATCGCAATTGGGCTTGGGTGCAGATACCATGCATACCGTTGCAGTAAGAGTGGTGGCTACCTTAGACAGACCCGTTTATTCTAATGCGCTGGCATTTAAAATAACGCCCTACAAAGCTGCAACCCGCAATGTACTTTGGGTACCCGGCGAATACCAGGGTTGGAACCCGGCAGCAGCTCCGGAAATAGCGGAAGCCGCAGGCAGGCCTAAAATGTATGAAGGCTTTTATTACATGCCTGGTGCCGGACCAAAATATTTTAAAATTACCAGCGCACAGGATTGGAACCATATTAATTATGGCGATGGCGGCAATGGTACGTTTAGCGTTGATGGTGCAGCCGGAGGACTATTTATTCCCGATGGCGGATATTACGAAGTAACGGCCAATTTAAACAGCAACAAATGGACCGCAACCAAAACTACCTGGGCCATCATTGGCGATGCCACTCCGGGAGGATGGGGTGGTGATACCCAGATGACCTACGATCCTGTTAGCCAGGTTTGGAAACTTACTGCCGACATGAAGGCCGGAGGTTCATTTAAGTTCAGGGCGAATAATGAATGGGTCATTGATTTTGGTATTGACAAAGATAAAAAACTGGTGTATGCAGATAATCCATTTTTTGGCTATACCGGCGGACTGGATAATCTTTCCGTTCCTTCCGATGGCAACTACACCATTACCCTCGATCTGCATATTTCTCAAAACTATACCTACGAACTTAAAAAGAATTAAATGATTACAAGCATGAAAAAACTATCGGTTTTTATAGTATCCATCATGTTGCTTTCGTGCAGCAAAACAGAGTTGCCGGTCAACCCGGCTCCTACACCGGCATTGGCAGCAGATGTGGCTCAATACGGCACGCCATATACAAAGGTTCCCGCTGCTAAAGATGCCATCATATACCAGGTAAATACCCGTGCATTTAGTACAGCCGGAAACCTGAAAGGTGTAACAGCAAGACTCGACTCTATAAAAAGCCTGGGAATAAACATTGTTTACCTGATGCCCGTCAACCCGGTTGGTATATTGCGGGGTGTTAATTCTCCCTATGCCATAAAAGATTATAAAGCGGTAGGTACAGAGTTTGGCACCCTTGATGATTTACGTACGCTTGTAGATCAGGCTCACAGTAAAAATATGGCCGTGATGCTGGACTGGGTTGCCAACCATACATCATGGGACAATGACTGGGTAACCGCACATAAATCCTGGTATCAGCAGGATGCGTCAGGCAACATCGTTTCTCCAAGCAATTACAACGATGTAGCCCAATTAAATTTTAGCAATGATACCATGCGTGCCGCTATGATTGAGGCATTGCGTTATTGGGTATTCACCGCCAACATTGATGGCTACCGTTTCGACTTCGCAGACAATGTGCCTGTTGATTTCTGGAAGCAGGCACTTACTTCATTAAAGAGTATTCCCAATCGCCAATTGCTGTTTTTTGCCGAAGGCAGCAGGATCGCAAATTTCGGGGCGGGGTTTGATTTGAATTTTGGCTTTGGTTTTTTTGGAAAGCTAAAGGAAGTGTATGGCGATAATAAATCAGCCACTCAATTCAATGATCTCAACAAATCAGAATACCTCAATGTGTACGATCAATCGCAGGTAGTGCGCTACACTACCAATCACGATGTAAACAGTTCTGACGGCACGCCGCAGGAATTATTTGGCGGCGATAAAGGCGCCATGAGTGCCTTTGTAATTGCTGCTTATATGAAGGGAGTGCCAATGATTTACGGTGGTCAGGAAGTAGGAACGCCGTATAGAATTTCGTTTCCATTTACAACTAAAAAAATTGACTGGACACTCAACCCCGCTACCACCGCTGAATACAAAAAAGTGCTTGGCTTTCGAAACAACAGTGCTGCCATTCGCAGTGGCCAGTTATTTTCCTACAGCAGCGACGACGTAGTTGCCTTCACAAAAGAGCAGGACAAGGAAAAGGTTTTTGTAATGGTAAACATAAGGAACAAGGCAGTGGAATATACATTGCCTGCAGCACTTACCAACACAAGTTGGACAAATGGATTAAGTGGTGGAACTGTAGCATTAACAACAAAGGTTACATTACAACCGTATGCATACATAGTTCTAAAAAATTAGCAGTAGATGTTTAGTAGATTTTTTTGAACCCGGCATTGGGAATTCTATTAAGCATCGTTGCGTCGCACACGTTAGCTGCAACGCATTGAGGGACGAAAGGCAGTTTACTATTCATTCATCCATGGGTTACACCCACGCTTATGAATATTAAAGCCCTTCAGTCTTTCAAGAACAAATAATATCAACCCGAAGGGGTTTAATACAAGCAACACCGGGAGCATCCCGTGACAAATAAATAAATATGCATAAACTCCTGACCACACTTACGCTTGCATTTATAATAATTGTAAGCACCAATTGTAGTTCAACGAAATCAACGACGAGTTCATCGACAAGCATCCTTGCTCAATATGGCAAGCCATTTACCAATGTACCCGACAGAAGAGATGTAACAATGTACCAGGTTAATATTCGAACATTTAGTAAGGATGGAAACTTCAAAGGTGTAGTGGCTCGTTTAGATAGCATCAAAGCTCTTGGAATCAATGTTATTTACCTGATGCCAATATATCCCGTTGGGCAGGTAAAATCAGTAAACTCACCCTACTGTGTAAAAGACTATAAAGGGGTTAACAGCGAGTTTGGAACAATAGAAGATTTACGTGCAATTGTAGATGGTGCCCATAACAGGAAGATGGCGGTAATACTAGATTGGGTTCCCAATCATACGGCGTATGACAATGCCTGGACAAGCAATAAAAGCTGGTACCTGCAGGATTCAGGCGGTAATATTATAAGTCCTCCCGGCACAGGCTGGAATGATGTGGCGCAATTAAATTTTAAAAATGCAGACATGCGTTTGGCTATGATAAGCGCTATGAAATATTGGGTTTATTCAGCCAATATAGATGGCTTTCGGTGTGATTATTCTGACGGTCCCCCGGTTGATTTTTGGAAGCAGGCAATTGATACGCTTCGCAACATTTCTTCACATAAATTGCTGATGTTGGCAGAAGGTACCCGTAGTACAAATTTCGAAGCTGGCTTTGATTATAATTTTGGCTTTCGTTTTTTTGAAAAGCTGAAAGATATTTATGAGCATAATCTTTCGGTACGTACAATAGACAGTTTAAATGTTGCAGACAACAAAGGCGCATCCAACGGGCAGCAGTTTATCCGGTACATAACCAACCACGATGTGAATGGTTCTGATGGAACACCGTTAGAATTGTTTGGCGGAGAAAAAGGTTCTATGGCGGCTTTTGTAGTTGCTGCATATATGAATAGTACCCCAATGATTTATGCCGGCCAGGAAGTAGGCACGCCCTATAGATTGGTCTTTCCTTTTACATCAAAAGATATAGACTGGACACTTAACCCAGCTACTACCGCAGAATACAAAAAAGTAATTGCTTTCAGAAATAGCAGTAATGCAATACGACGGGGTGAATTAACCTCCTACACGACTGATGACGTTTGCGCTTTTACAAAAATCATGGGAAAAGAAGAAGTATTGGTGATATCCAACTTAAGGAATAAGCCAATTGATTTTTCACTCCCAACCGCATTTAAAAACTCAACATGGAAAGATGCGATGAATGGTGGTGCAGTAAATTTTTCTGCCACGGTTAATTTGCAACCATACGCTTACTATGTTTTCAAAAAATAAATCCGTATGCCGGCATTTTTTATTTTAAACTTTTGATAAATGACGATTAGAAAAAGATTGTTGTGTTTGCTAGTTATATGTTTATGCATGTCACATGCATGGTCGCAAAAGCAGGTTGCATCAGCTTCGATGAATAAGGTAAAGCTGGACTTTACTTTAGCTAATGGGGGTGTGCCTCAGTATTCCGTTACGTTCAACGGCAGGCAGGTTATTAAGCCTTCACGGTTAGGCTTTAAGCTAAAAGATGACCTTAGATTAGATAGTAATTTTAACCTTATAAAAATGGATTCCATAAACGTGGATGAAGCGTGGAAACCTGTATGGGGTGAGGTAAATAAAATTCGAAATCACTATCAGCAAATTACCTGTCAGCTTCAGCAAAACAGCGCTCCCTACCTAAGATTAAACATCGTTTTTAAAGTGTTTGAAGATGGTGTCGGTTTCCGGTACGAGTTTCCTGCACAACCTAACCTTACCAATTTTATTGTGTCGGAAGAATTAACTCAATTCAACCTTACCGGTAACCATAAAGCATTTTGGATACCCGGTGATTTTGATTCTAACGAATATGCCTATACTACTTCTAAAATAAGCGAAGTGGATGCATGGAAATTACCAACACTTTCTTTTGGAAATAAGACAGATAACATTCCTGATCAGTATGCCGTGCAAACGCCATTAATGCTTAAAACGAGCGACGGATTATATATCAATTTGCATGAAGCGGCATTGATAAATTATCCTTCGATGCAGTTGCATGTGAACCGTGAAAATTACCAACTATCAGCTAATCTCGTTCCGGATGCAATGGGTAATAAAGCATATTTACGAACACCTGCTCACACGCCATGGCGCACCATTATTGTCAGCGATAAAGCAACAGATATTCTTGCTTCTAAAATGATATTAAACTTAAATGAACCTTCAAAAATTCAAAACACTTCCTGGATTAAGCCAATGAAATTCATAGGTGTTTGGTGGGAAATGCAGGTGGGCAAAAGTAGCTGGAGCTACAGCAACCATCCCGATTCTCTTTCTGCAAAAGGAACGCTGTTACCGCATGGTCATCATGGAGCAAATACCGTCAATGTAAAAAGATATATTGATTTTGCATCCGGCAATGGAATGAAAGGTTTACTGGTAGAAGGTTGGAACACGGGTTGGGAAGAATGGTCGGGTAACTGGACTGGCAGGCACTTTGATTTTGTAACGCCTTACCCCGATTTTGATGTAGCAGAAATAGAAAAATACTCAAGGCAAAAAGGTGTGCAAATGATTATGCACAATGAAACATCCGCCGATGTCAGTACGTACGACCAGCAAATGGATACTGCATTTCGTTTTATGAATAAGTTTGGCTACAACGCTGTAAAGACGGGCTATGTTGGACAAATTGTTCCAAGAGGCGAACACCACGATGGTCAATGGATGGTAAACCATTACCTGCATGCAGCAAAAAAAGCGGCTCAATACAAAGTGATGATCGACATGCATGAGCCGGTACGTCCTACCGGTTTACACCGTACATTTCCCAACTTTGTTGCAAGCGAAGCAGGCAGGGGAAACGAGTGGAATGCATTCAGTGATGGCAATCCTCCTGAACATGAAACCATACTCCCATTTACCCGTTTAATGGGCGGCCCCATGGATTATACGCCTGGTATATTTAAGTTAAGAAATTATGCTAAAGATGCACCGGGCAGGCAAGTGCATACAACGCTTGCCAAGCAACTGGCACTTTATGTAACCATGTACAGTCCACTGCAAATGGCGGCCGATATGCCTGAAAATTATGAAGCGCATTTAGATGCTTTTCAATTTATAAAAGACGTAGCGGTAGATTGGGACGATACAAAAATATTGGAAGCAGAGCCAGGCGATTATATTACCATTGCCAGGAAAGAGAAAGGAAAAAGCAATTGGTTTATTGGAGCCATAACGGATGAAAATGAGCGTTCCAGTTCAATACTACTTAGCTTCCTCGACAAAAATAAAAAGTATGTAGCCACTATTTATGGGGACGCCGATAATGCAGATTGGAAAACTAATCCTGAGGCTTATAAAATTGAAAAGTTTATCGTGGACAATTCTACCCTTTTAAAATTAAATCTTGTTAAAGGCGGCGGGGCTGCAATAAGTATCATGCCGGCAACTGGTAGCAATATAAAAATGCTTAAAGGATATAGATAAGGAATATGTCGATGTTACCCTTGGTAAAGTATGAATGTTTTCGTTTTAGCACCAATTCAATGGCCTTCTGTTTCTACAGAGGGCCTTGTACTGAATAATAAATAGCAAGTGTTACTAACCTGGAAGATTGAAATTAAATATGGTAAACTGGCTCTGACACATGAATTACTTGAAGTGATTTTAATATGCCAATTGTAAATTCTTAACAGCGCTTTCAGTATAATTCTGTAAAAAGACTCTGGTGGAAAACGATGCCATGAAAATGTTTATTTGAACGGATCCACTTTGGGGAACATGAAAGATCAATACCGGTGAACAAAAAGCCATTTTCAAGCAGTCTATTTGTAATTAACTTTTTATGAGATTGTATTACTACCAGGTACATCTATACAGTTTGCTCCAAAGGAATATGAACTGTAATTGAACATCCCTCGCCCGGTGCACTTGCGAGGCTGAAGCTGCCACCGAACAATTCTGCCCGGCGCTTCATGTTGGAAAGGCCAATACCTGATTTTACTTCATTTACAATAAACCCTACGCCATCATCTGCTATTTGCAACACCAGGTTATTGTTTTCCGGCTTTAGCAGAATAGATAAGGTTTTGGCTTTGGAGTACTTAATTATATTTCTTAACTGTTCCTGCAGAATACGGTATAGGTTCAATTTTATTTCTGTATTCAGCACAATATTTTTAAGTTTTTTACTGTAGAGAAAGCTTATGGTAAATTGGTTGTACATGTCTAAATTTTTAAACAGCTCTTCAAGCGCCTCTTCAAAGCTGCTGTCGTCAAAAAAAGCCGGAGCTAACCGGTGAGAAAGATTTCTGATCTCAGTAGTAGCTGTAAGAATATAGTCTTTTGCAGCGTCAAAATGCGGCATTGCTTCCGTCTGAACAAGCTGTTTTACAAACCCCAGGCTCATTAGGCTGGTGGCTAGTATTTGGCACACATTATCGTGTAGTTCGCTGCCAATTTCATATCGTTCTTCTTCCTGCGTTTTTATAATGGCCTTTGTTACTTGGTGTTCAAATTCTATCCTTTCTGTAACATCTATAGCAATCACTGATCTGCAATTTCTTTGATTCACTGAAATTGGGTTACTGTATATTTCTACTACAATTAATTCTCCTGATTTTATTTTATGTGTAAACTGTCCGGTATATATTGAATCATTTTCTTCCTTCCTTGCCTGAATGGCAATGGCTGTTTTATTTTTTTCCGAATCAGGCCTGATGTCCATAATGGTCATTGCATAAAATTCTGTTTTGCTGAATCCGTAGTGATCAACAGCGGCTTTATTTACCTGGATAAATTTCAAGGTTTCCTGGTCATATAACCACATGGGTTGTGGGCTCAAATTAAACAGGTCGCTGTATCTTTTTTCAGATTCCCGGATTATAGCAAGATTCTTACATCTTTCTATTGCATATAATATACTTTTAAACAGGATGCCGGCATTGAGCTCATCCTTAACCAGGTAATCTGAAATGCCGAGCGAAATGGATTTTTTGCTGAATTCTACATCTGTATATCCTGTTAAAATAATAATGGGTACCTGCCCTGCAATATGTATGAATTCGTTCACCAGCAGCTCGCCGCTTTTGTCGGGAAGGGTAAGGTCCAGCAAAACTACATCGGGCTGAGTTTCTGAAGACAGCCAGTATTCTACCGCCTTTCGGAAACTTGTTACATGAACGATGGCTGGGTTTTCAAGCATCTCTAATAACTGGTCTTCAATTAACAAATAATCTCCGGGGTTATCTTCCACAACCAGGATTTTGTATGATTGGTTATCCATGGCCATGCGTTTATGTTTTATTAGGAAGATGAACAATCGATAACCAGAAATTCTCAATGGCGCTAACAACTTTTAGAAAACCATCTACTTCTGCTGGTTTGGTAATAAAATAGTTGGCATGGTTTGAATAAGCCATCATAATATCTTTTTGGGAAGAAGATGTGGTTAACATAACAACTGGTATGGTTTTTAATTTTTGTGAAGTTTTAATAAACTGCAGCACTTCATAACCATTTTTTTTTGGAAGGTTTACATCCAGCAATATGAGATCTGGCCGGGTTGCCGTTTGGTACACATCATTTTGTTCCAGGAAATCCATAGCCGCTTTACCATCTTTTACAACACTTATCTTTTTTACCATCTTGCCTTCCTCGAATGCTTCGGTGGTAAGAAGTATATCTCCTTCATTATCCTCTACTAATAAAATGTGTATTTTATTCATGCGCCCGATTTTAAAAATTAACCTAAAAAACAGTTTCTTTCCTTATTCCAATTTCATTAAAATATCATCATAATGCAGTTGCACATCTTTTGCCTGCCTTAAATCCTGATGCAGGTTCCTTTACGAGTCTTTCCGTTATGGATTTGTCTTAACGCCATAAATAAGTTAGTTAGATGATAGCCCCGTTTAACTTCCTGCATCAGTACAGATTTTAGGGTCATTCGTCTTTTGGTATGGTAAAATAAAAAGTAGTTCCTTTTCCTTCTGTTGATTTTAGCCATATTTTACCACCAAAATGATCAACAATTTTTTTGGCTAATGCAAGTCCCATTCCTGTACCCGCCAATTCCTCACGGCTATGCAGGCGCTGGAATATCACGAATATCTTTTCAAAATATTCCTCATTAATACCGATGCCATTATCTGCCACTGCAAATTCCCAATGTGTTTTTTTATCCCTGGCCGATATTTTTATTTCGGGTGCAACATCCGGCCTTCCATACAATAATGCATTTGCCACCAGGTTTTGAAATAGCTGTCGTATGGGTGTTTTGTTTGCATGAATAACCGGCAAATGTTGATAAGTAATGATTGCTTTTTTATCCTCTATTTGTTTTCTGAACAGGACCAGAATTTCGTGTATTAGTTCATTCAGATCTACTGCTGCTTCATCACCAATCACCCTGCCTGCCCTTGAATATTCCAACAGGTCCAGGATGATCTGGCGCATACGTTTAGCGCCATCCACTGCAAAGTGTATATATCTTTTACCTCTTTCATCCAGCACAGATTCATACTTTTTATCTATCTGGGTTAGAAAGCTGGTTACCATACGCAGCGGTTCCTGCAAGTCGTGTGAAGCTACATAGGCAAACTGCTCCAGTTCTTTATTGGAATAGGCCAGTTCCTTTGCCCTTTTCTCCAATTCTGCATTGGTTTGCTGCAATTGAATTTCGTTCTCTTTTAACTTACTAATGTCCTGTGCTGCACCTATCATGCGGATAGCCCTGCCCTGTTCATCCCTTATAATAAAACCCTTATCCTTTATATAAGCATAGGTATCATCTCCTTTTTTAAATCGATATTCATGATCTAAATAATAAGTTTTGGGATCGGCAAAGAATTTTTTAAACTTTTTATCTATTAAACCTTTATCATCGGGATGAACCCGATTTGCCCAAAAGCTTGTACTGTTTAGATCATCCTGGTCTGAAATTCCAAATAGTTTTTTTATTGCCTCTTTCGACCTGACCACTTCATCGGTTACAAGGTTCCAGTCCCATATTACATCGCTGGTGGCTTTTGCCGCCAGGTCGTAGCGTTCCTTGGTAGAACGGATGGTTTCTGCTGCTTTTTTTTGTTCGGTAACATCCCGTTCTATTGAAATCCAATGTGTAAACCATCCCTTTTCGTTGGCTACCGGGCTTATCGAAAAATTGATCCAGAACTCCTCGCCGTTCTTTTTATAATTGATAGTAGTTATCTCGCAACTTTCCCATTTTTGCATCGCTTTCTTTAGCTTGTTAAGTTGGGAGCGATCAGATTTTGGCCCCTGCAGCATGCGTGGCGATTTGCCAATCACTTCGGCTGCCGAATAGCCGGTCATTTTGGTAAATGCTTCGTTTACATATATTATCCTGGGGCCGGGGTCATCAATTGGTTCAGCCTCGGTAATTAAAATGGCATCATTGGCATGTACAATTACTGATTCCAGCAATTTAAGTTGCTCTTCCCTTTCTTTTCGGCTGGTTATGTCCTGGCAGGTACCCACCGCTTTCACGGCCTCCCCATTTTCATTTCTCACAATTTTCCACCGCTCTTCAATAATTTTTTCGTGGCCATTGCCTGTAATAATCCGGTGTTCAATCTTCTGTTCAGCGATACTACTTTCAATTGAATCGCTCAGTGCTTTGTCCATGGCGTCCCTATCTTCCGGATGTAAATGCCGCATAAACTCCTGGTATGTTACTGTAAAGTTTACGGCTTCTATTTCAAAAATCCTGAAGGTTTCTGCAGACCATATAATCTCAAAAGTTTTTAGGTCGGTCTCCCAACTGCCTACTTTGGCAACGGACTGTGCTTCGTTAAGCCGGGCCTCACTTTTAATAATCAACTCCTCTGCAGCTTTTCGGGAGGTGATATCCTGTGCTGTTCCAAAGAGGCGTATCACTTTGCCCGTTTCATCTTTTTCGCCATATCCAAATTCTTCAATAATGCGCTGTTGCCCTGTGGGAGTAGTTATATGGTATTCAATGTTAAAAGGGGCGCCTGTAAGTTCCGTGTGTTTACTGGTTTTTTGTACAAATTCCCGGTCGGTCTCATCAACAAGATGTATAAAAGATTTACGTGTTTGGTTAAAAGTATTTTTATCAGTACCAAAAACATCATAAAGTTCTTCGCTCCAGGTGAGTTTATCTGTAATAAAATCAAAATTCCAGCTTCCTATTTTTGCAAGCCGCTGTGCTTCGGCTAAAAATGCTTCACTTTGCTTCAGCTTTTCTTCGATATTTTTCCGCTCTGTAATATTCCTCGAATAACAGGCTATACCAATAACTTTCTGGTTGTGATAAATGGGATTAAATGCTGTTTCTGTCCATAAAGGAGATTTGTCTTTAGAATAAATAGAATAAATCTCCACCCTGAATGATTCTCCCCGAAGTGCCCTTTTGTAACTGGATCGCCATTGGTGCAGAAATTCTTTTGGAAATTCTTTTAAAAGAATTTTATCACCGGCCTTTATTTTAATTCCTGTAACTGTTTCTATATTCTTAATAAAGGATTCATTTGCCGCGATAAGTTTTAAATCACGTGTTATACTCCAGATCATGTCATCTGTGGAGTTGATCAATGCTTCTTTCTCCTGTTTTTCAATTAGCATTTTTTCTTCTGACAGTTTTCGGTCAGTGATATCTCTTGAATTGGCTACAATCCCCTGTACACCTGGTTCGTCCAACAGGTTGGTAACGGTTGTTTCAATCCAACGCCAGGTTCCGTTTTTATGCTGAAATCGAAAAGGTGTTACATTTAATTTTTTGGTAATTGCCAGTTCATTGAAATCTTCCAACACCTTTTCCCTATCGTCAGGATGAATAAAATCAAAAGCATTTTTTCCAATAAATTCTTCAGGGGTATAGTTAAGCACAGCATAGGAGGTTGGGCTTACATATTGATAATTTGCTGCTGCATCCAGTATGCCAATAAGGTCTGATCCATCCTGTACCAGGCTTTTAAAACGCTGTTCGCTTTGCAGTAGCTTTTGTTGGGCCAAAACTTTTTCAGTTACGTTTCTTGCAATGCCATACCTTACTTTTTCATCTTCGTTCCAGGTAGCTGTCCACTCCAGGTGTACAAGCTCACCATTTTTGTGCTGGTAGCGGTTACGGCTATGGTAATGAGCAATACTTCCCCTTTTCTTAATGATATCGCTAACCGTTTCTTTCGGATCTTCCAGGTCTTCAGGATACAAAAAGTCAAACAGGGGCTTGCCTATAAGTTCTTCCGGAAGGTATCCTAAAATGTTTTCCGATGCCGCACTTATTTTTACAATAGTATCATCATCGGCAATGGTAAAGATCATATCCAACGAACCCGCCATGATCCTGTCGAGTTCCGACTTTGTTTTTTCCAGTTCTTCCAGGTGCAGGGTCTCTTTTGTAATGTCCCGGCCTGTTATAAAAGCACCAATAATTTGTTGCTGCTTATCTTTTACAGGGCTAAAATTTATACTCAATATTTTTTTTTCATCAGCAGGGGTGGTAATAGTTATTGTCGATTCCTCTTGTTTTCCCTCAAATACATTTTTGTATATTCCGCGGACTATTTCTTTTCTTTCCGGCTGGGCGTAGTCAAGCACTGACTGGCCTGTTTGTAAACTGGCGCCGAAATTGGCAACATAAAACTCCTCGGCTTTTTTATTAAATGCAGTTATAATCAGGTTTTTATCAACCATCATAAATGTTTCCGCAGTGTTGTTCATCAGTAATTCCACATCTGGTATCGGGTCCGTGTCACTTACATCGTTGATGCTGATGTAAGTAAAAGCCTGGCCACCTTCTTCAAAAAAGGAGGCATTATAGGCAACCTGGAATTTCTCACCGTTCTTTTTTATGATATTTATATGCCCTTGTGTTTTCTTATCTTCTATCGCTGATTCACTGATAGCATCGTGGCTATTTTCAAATAGCTCGGCATAGCTGAGTTCATAAAATTCATCCAATGTATAACCCAATAAACTGCAGGCGGCTGTATTGGCGGCCATTATCTGCCCGGCTGGTTTGCAGATAAAGGATGCAGCAGGCAAATTATTAAACAGCATTTTAAATGCGCCGTGATAAAACTGCTGATGGCCGGAAGAAGGAGCGGCCTGGTGGCTTTCGTCCTTATTTTTTATGACCTTTTCTGAATGAAGATTTTCTTGCATCTTATCTGTTTCAGGATTAAGCTAACGTAATTGCCCGTATGTTCCTAATATTGTCTGCAACCTTTTAAAACTGTTCTATTTAATGAGGGGTGATGCCCACAAAAGATAAACAAATTTAAAAGTTTTTTATCTTTACTCATTCCACTAGCTATTTTTAAGACAAATATTACCCCCTACTCATAAAATATGTGCAGGGCTCAAATATTATTTTTTTAAAGTGAAATAAAAACTGCTTCCGGTTCCAACTTCCGATTCCACCCAAATTTTTCCCTGGTGTAGTTCGGTTATTTTTTTGCAAATAGCAAGGCCTAAGCCGGTACCGCTGTATTCTGCCCTGGAATGAAGCCGTTTGAAGGGGCGGAAAATAGACAAGGCATCTGAAGAAATATCAATGCCTATGCCATTGTCCTTTACTTCTATTTGCCAGTGATCTCCTTTGTCTGCAGCAGCTATTGATACGACCGGCTTATTGTTTTCAGACTGGTATTTCAAAGCATTTGATAGTAGGTTTTGAAAGAGCAGTTTAAGGGTGGTGCGAAAACCATATACTACCGGCAACTGCCCGTAGGTAAGCCTTACATCTTTTTCCTCCAGTACAGCAGCCTGTAGCAAAACCACCTCGTCAACCAGCTCTTTAAAATTTACAACTTCTTTGGTTGTTTCCCGGCTTCCAGTGGTTGCGTATATTAAAAGATCATCAATTAACACGGTCATGCGTCGGGCACCATCTTCAGCATAATGGATGTATTTTTTGGCGTTGTCATCTAGCTGTTCACTGTATTTGTTGCTCAACTTATTCATAAACTGATAAATAATGCGCAAGGGTTCTTTTAAGTCGTGAGAGGCAACATAAGCAAAGTCTTCCATTTCCCCGGCATGTAGTTCCAGTTGCTTTTGCGTGTGCAGAAGAAGCTCATTTTTTTTTCGAAGTTCCAGTAAATGTACCACCTGGTTTGAAAGGTTTTCCAAAGCTTGTTTTTGAAGGATGGTAAGTTGTCTTGGCTTATTATCTATCACGCAAAGTGTGCCAAGCGCAGCACCATCGGGAGTTACCAGCGGCATGCCTGCATAAAAAATTATGTGTGGTTTACCTGTTACACCCGGGTTATCGGCAAAGCGCTCATCCAACCTGGTATCGGGTATTTCCAGCAGTTCCAGCGGCTTATTTATGGCATGTGCACAAATCGAAATGTCCCTCGAATTTTCCCGGACATCAACTCCTTTCATTGATTTAAAAAACTGCCTGTTTTTGTCAATTAACGATATCATGGCAATCGGGGTATCACATATAATGGCAGCAATTTCTACCAGGGCATCATAATCTTTTTCCGGTAAGGTATCTAAAATATGGTAGCTGTTCAAAGCTTGCAGTCTTTTCCTTTCATCTAAAGGAATTTCAGGTTTTTTCATTTTTGCTGATATGATTTATCACAGTGAATTAAAAAGGAAATGCTTTTTTTAAGATATTATTTTAGGAAGAAATAAAATATTTTCGGAATCAGCTTTTTTAATGACTTATTATATAAAAAGGTATTACAAAAATGAAGCTATTAATTATTAACACCCGAGGACTTAAATTGTGGCCATGCAAAAAAGTATTCTGGAGACCTAATATGTGTGGTATTACCAACCGAATATATAAGGAATTGATTCATTAATTATTCCCCGCCTTAAATTTTTAGGAAGTTACGCCGGCTGAAGCGAAACAACATTCTTAAGCTTACTGTCCGTAATTCGTACAAAATTTAAGAAAATGACAGTGAAGAAAAGCGAGCTTAAGCCCTTAAGCCAACTTTAAAAGCCAGGCTAAAATAAGTGTAAGCTTTTCCAGCTTTATTTTTATCAGTAAATTTCCACTCCTGTCCATTTTGATAAGGTGGATGTGACGAGACGCCTGCAGCCTCACCCACGCCTAAATAGGCATTTGAACTTTCAAGTTTAAATCCATAGGTATTTCCTTTTGTTAAATGCATACCCGGAATAAAAAATGGAACCCATTTATTCATAAAGGATTTGTTCAGTTCCACACTTGTGGATCCAATTGCAGGTCCCCAGGATTTTTGTTGGGGGTCAAAATTGTGAAGTGTCATCACCACATTACCGGGTTTAGCAACAACACTTGAAAAAACTTCAATTGCTCCCAAATCGCCTTCAGCAGGCGCAATAAAAGTTTGTCCGCATAACACGTCGTTATTGTCGCTATAATGGCCTATCCAACTGGTAGTATTATTAGTAACCTGCTCTATTACTGCCAGGTTTAAGGAATTATGATTGATACTCATCTTTTTCGAATTTAGTTAGGTAGCCATCTAATCATATAACGTAGGAGTTTAGTGTTACATTAATATACGACAAAAGTTATGCTGTCAGTTGCTTTCTGACAATTATTTGCTGTTAAGATTTTTGGAAAAATTTCATTTGATATAAGGGAATAATAAATCAAAACTTATCATCCGCCAATTAGTCATATCTTTAAGCAGTTTACTTATTCGGGGATAGGCATTTTACTAAGATAAACCTGGATATAATTATTAAAAAAATTAGGTTATGTACACATACATTTGGAATAAATACCTTCCCGTAATTCGTATTTTATTAAAAAAATCAGCTTCCGGAGATCAACTATTAACTTTAAACAGGGAAGATTTTGAACGTGCAGGATCAGGCAGAAAAGCAGGGTATAAATTTGTAATTGAATTTTTTCAGGGTAAAGTTAATAACGTAATCAGCGGTTCGGACCTGGCAAGTCAATTGGCCAGCGTAATGGTTGAAGATTCAGCAACTGCTGCGGTATTGAAAACAGGTAATTTTGAAGTAATTCTAAATACCAAATTTCAAATTACTATTAAGAATGTAACCCCACAGCCGGTTTCATCGGAAGTAGAACAATAAAGAAATTTTAATCAAAAATCATTCACACCTATTTTGAAGTTTACAGAATTCGGATTCGACGATCGACTACTCGAAGGAATTGAAGCATCCGCATACGACGAAGCCACACCGGTACAGGAACAAGTAATTCCTTTGGTATTAGCCGGAAAAGATGTGATAGCATCTGCACAAACCGGCACGGGTAAAACAGCCGCTTTCCTGTTGCCCCTCATTAATAATATTATCTCCGCCCCGCTCAATCATCACAGCATTACGGCATTGGTCATTGTTCCAACCCGGGAATTGGCCGTTCAGATTGCCCAACACATGGAAGGCCTTTCTTACTTTACATCTGTTAGTTCCATTGCGGTATATGGCGGTGGTGATGGCAATGCTTTTGTGCAGGAAAAAAAGGCGTTGAGTGTTGGAGCCGACGTGGTGATCTGCACTCCGGGTAAAATGCTTGCACATATTAATATGGGATATGTAAAATTGCAAGGGCTAAAATACCTGGTGTTAGATGAAGCAGACCGCATGCTCGATATGGGTTTTTATGATGATATCATGCGTATCATCCATGCATTGCCTGTGCAAAGACAAAACCTCTTATTTTCTGCTACCATGCCCCAAAAAATACGGGAACTGGCGAGAAAAATATTACACAAGCCGGAAGAGATCAGCATTTCTATCAGTAAGCCAAATGAAAAAATTACGCAGATGGCTTATGTTGTTTATGACACACAAAAAATTCCACTTGTAAAATATATTTTGCATCAAAAGAATTTCTCATCTGTACTAATATTCTGTAGCAGCAAGATTAGCGTAAAACAATTAACCCGTGATTTAAAGAGAACAAATTTACCGGTTGATGAAATTCACAGTGATCTTGAACAGGATAAGCGTGAAGAAGTGTTAATGCATTTTAAAAGTGGGAAAGTTCAGATACTGGTTGCAACCGATATCCTTAGCCGTGGAATTGACATCGATAATATTGGATTAGTTATCAATTACGATGTGCCGCACGATGGCGAAGATTATGTTCACAGAATTGGCCGTACTGCAAGAGCCGCTGCTGAAGGAACGGCCATTACCTTTATTAGTGAAAAGGAACAACGTAAATTTGTTGCCATCGAACGACTATTAGGCAAGCCTGTACCCAAGGCCGTATTACCCGAAGAGTTTGGGCCAGCTCCCGATTACAACCCATCAACTAATAGGATGGGGCACGGAGGTGGAGGAAATCAAAAGAGAAATTTCAAACGTCCTGCTGACAACGCTAAAAGAATTACGAGGTAGCCTGCTAACAGCATAATCAATTTTTATTTTCCCCTTAAATGCAATGAAACCTCACTTGGAAAAAGTAAGGAATTGCTGCCACTGCTGAATTGGATACCTGCTATCCGGCTTGTTTTTATTAAAGTTGCTGATATATTTGTACAAATAGATTTCTATCACTTCAGTCAGTACCATATTATCTAATCCGATCGAATATTTAAAAGGCGTTGGGCCTTTAAAGGCTGATTTATTGAAGAAAGAATTATCGATATTCACTTTCAAAGATCTGCTGGAGTTTTACCCCTTTCGACATCTTGACAAAACCAAAGTTGACAAAATTGGATCGCTTAATGCCGGTATGGAATATGTACAGGTGGCAGGCAGGTTAACCAGTTTTGAAATGATTGGTGAAAAAAGAGCGAAGCGGCTGGTAGCATACATCAGGGATGGTACCGGCGAAATGGAATTAACCTGGTTCCAGGGTATTAACTGGGTTGAAAAAATATTGGAAGTTGGCCAATCCTACCTCGTGTTTGGTAAAGTGGGTTTTTTTATGAATAAGGTTCAGATGGGGCATCCTGAACTGGAAATTTACACACCTGAAAAAGCCGGCGGTAAAAAATTTCTGGAGCCCATTTATTCATCAACCGAAAAATTAAAAGCAAGAGGTTTAAGTGGAAGAGCGATTGGCAAATTAACTTTTGCATTATTACAACTACTCTCACAAAAAGACCTGCCGGAAAATTTGCCGGAAAATATTTTACAACAATATCGCTTCATTTCACGGTGGGATGCATATTGTCATATTCACTTTCCTGCGTCGGAAGAATTATACATGCACGCAGTAAGGAGGTTAAAATTTGAAGAGTTGTTTTATGGCCAACTTAGGTTGGGCTTGCTACGCAGTGCCAGGCACCGTTTTAGCAAGGGTTGGGTGTTTGATAAAGTGGGTGATTTATTCAATACTTTCTACAACAGCTATTTACCATTTCAGTTAACCAATGCACAAAAAAGAGTATTAAAGGAAATAAGGAAAGATGCCGGAACTGGTAAACAAATGAACCGTTTACTGCAGGGAGATGTGGGGAGCGGAAAAACAATTGTAGCCTTATTAAGTGCACTGATTGCTGCCGACAATGGTTTTCAAACGGTGATAATGGCCCCTACGGAAATTTTAGCTCAACAACATTTCCAGGGTATATCCGCATTACTGAAGGATATGCCCATTGTAATTAAGTTGCTTACCGGATCAGTTTCCGCCAAAAAACGCAGAGAAATTTCACAGGCTTGCGAAGACGGTACTTTAACTATTTTGGTAGGTACGCATGCTGTTATAGAAGACAAGGTTCAATTTAAAAACCTGGGTTTTGCAGTTGTAGATGAGCAGCATAAATTTGGTGTGGCCCAGCGGGCAAAGCTTTGGAAGAAAAACACACTGCCTCCACACATGCTGGTTATGACAGCAACTCCTATTCCAAGAACGCTTGCACTTACCGCTTATGGCGACCTGGATTATAGCCTGATTGATGAATTACCACCCGGCAGACAACCCATCACCACCGTTCATCGTTTTGAAAATAAGCGTCCACAGGTGATGGATTTTATTCGGGAAGAAATTGCAAAAGGCAGGCAGGTTTATATCGTGTATCCGTTAATAGAAGAATCAGCAAAAATGGATTATGAAAACCTGATGAAAGGTTTTGAAGAAGTAAAATCTTTTTTTCCGGAACCGAAGTACTGGATAAGTATGGTGCATGGGCGCCAAAAGACGGATCAGAAACAAACCAATATGAATCGCTTTGTAACAGGCGATACACAAATTATGGTGAGTACCACAGTAATAGAAGTTGGGGTAAATGTTCCAAATGCTTCGGTGATGGTAATTGAAAGTGCTGAAAAATTTGGACTTTCACAACTACATCAGCTACGCGGCAGGGTTGGCCGGGGAAGCGAACAAAGTTTCTGTATTTTACTAACAGGTAATAAAATTTCGCAGGACGGAAAAGAAAGGCTTGGCATATTATGCGCCACCAACGATGGCTTTAAAGTTGCCGAAAAAGATTTGGAGATCAGGGGGCCGGGAGATATTGAGGGTACAAAACAAAGCGGGTTACTCAACTTTAAGTTGGCCAACATTATAGATGACAGGGTGATGTTGGAAGTAGCAAAAGATATTACTGCTACAATTATTGAGCAGGATCCTGAATTAGAAAAGCCGGAAAATCTGGTCTTAAAAAGTTATCTTCAGTCACAGAAAGGAAAGACAGCATGGAGCAAAATTTCCTGAGTAAAATATTTTTTTCTTTGCCCAACCGTATCAGATATTTAACCATCTTACTTCAGTAGATTTAAAAATAAGTATTCTTGAAAACCTCAAAATTTTTCACTCACCTCATCTTTAATATTATCCTGCTCCTGGGGATAACAAAGTCTTATGCCCAACTTCAGTTTATAGAAAATAAAGGTCAGTGGAATGCAAACATTCAATATAAAGCCAATTTTTCTTCAGGTAGTTTTTTAATGGAGCAAAATGGTTTTTTGGTGGTACAGCATAAAATAAGCGACCTTCAAAAATTAGGTGAACTTGTTCATGGCCATAGAACTGATGTGCCAGCAAATACTTCTGCAAGGAGCATAGGTGCCAGCAATAAATTCACCCTCCGTTCACACGCTTACCGGGTAAGTTTTGTGAATAGCAATAAGGGGCGCTATGTTGTTCCGGACAGGGCTTTGCCAACTTATAATAATTATTTTATCGGGAATGATAAAACTAAGTGGCAGGGAGGATGTAAAATTTTTGAAGCCATTACTTACAAGGATATGTACCCGAATATTGACGTAAGGTATTATACCGATGCAGGTACTATAAAATATGATATCATCGTGCGGCCCGGCGGCAATGTAAACGATATTGTAATAAAGTATGATGGCGTTGACAAGCTGGAACTAAAGAACAAAGAATTACTTGTAAATACATCCGTAGGCCAGGTAAAAGAATTGTCACCTTACACTTATCAAATTCAGGAAGGAAACAGGAAAACATTGGATTGCAAATATGTATTAAAGGATAATGTGGTAAGATTTAAGTTAGGAGCATATCTTCCCAATGAAACCATTGTAATTGACCCTACCCTGATATTTGCAACCTTTACCGGCAGCACGAATGATAACTGGGGCTATACAGCAACACCCGGTGCTGATGGAAGTTTTTTCGCCGGTGGTATTTCTTTTGAAGGAACGGGATCTTACCCAACCAGTACGGGAGCTTATGATGAAACCTTTAACGGAGGAGTAAATGAAAGTGGCAATGGTGAAGGTGGATACGATATTGCAATCATCAAATTTTCTGCGGATGGAGTCAACAGGTTATTTGCAACTTATCTTGGTGGTAGCGGCAACGAACAACCACACAGTATGATTGCAGATGCGGCTGGAAATTTGGTAGTGGCAGGTAGATCCAATTCTGTTAATTTCCCTAAAACAATCGGTAAAATTGGCCCTTGTGTAGATTACAATATAACTGTTACCAAGTTTAATCCCAGCGGCACCGCAATCATTGGGTCAGTGGTGATTGGTGGAACTATGGATGATGGTGTGAACGTGAGAAGTAAATTTGCAAATCCCCCGGGTGCCGAAACCACCCGTAGAAACTACGGAGATGATGCCAGGAGTGAAGTGATCTTGGACGGAGGTGGAAATATTCTATTGGCATCATGCACAAAGTCCGAAGATTTTCCAGTGCGTAATTCAGGAATACAAACAACATTCGGTGGAATACAGGATGGGGTTATTTTGAAGTTTAATAACGATTTATCCAGCCTGGTATATGGGACTTTTTTTGGAGGCAAGGAAGCCGATGCATGTTTCGTGCTTTCCATTAATCCGCTTACGGGTAATGTATATGTTGCCGGAAGTACGGCCAGCAATGATATCCCTGGTGACAAAACAGGCGCAATTTACAGCACCTACCAGGGCGGAGTAGTTGATGGTTTTGTAACGCAGATCAGGCCCGATGGCTCAGGTATTATTAAAACTACCTACATGGGTACCACAGAAAACGATATGGTGTACGGTATCCAGTTTGATAAGTTCGGATTTCCTTACATATCAGGTACAACAACTGGTACCTGGGAGGTAGTAAATGCTCCGTTTAGCAACCCGGGAAGCAAGCAATTCATTAGTAAACTGAAACCCGATTTGTCTGATTTTGTATACTCAACCGTTTTCGGCACCAATTCCGGTGTTCCAAATATTTCAATCACAGCTATGCTGGTGGATCGCTGTCAAAACGTATATGTTTCCGGTTGGGGAGGCGATTTTAATAGCCTGGAGGGCTTCCCTAATGCTGGTACCAAGGGACTACCGCTTACAAGCGATGCAATTCAATCAACCACCGATGGAAATGATTTCTATTTCTTTGTACTTGAAAAAAATGCAGCCAGCCAGCTTTTTGGAAGTTTTTATGGGCAGAATGGGGGCTTTAGTGAACACGCAGATGGAGGAACCAGCCGCTTTGATGCCAATGGAATTATTTACCAGGCCATTTGCGCAAATTGTGGCGGCAGGGCTACGCCGGGTGTAATTTTTCCTACAACACCTGGCGTATGGTCATCAAGAAATCTTTCGGGTGGCTGCAATGAAGCCGCAGTTAAAATTGAAATGAACTTTGGCGGAATTGGTGCCAGCATAAAAGCTACCATCAATGGTGTGGTTGATACCATTGGTTGCGTTCCGCTTGATGTAAGATTTACAGATACCCTTAATATGGGTAAAAAATATATCTGGAGTTTCGGAGATAATACCCCCACCGTTACCCAGTTAGGTAATACAATTACGCACACGTTTACCAATGTAGGCAGTTACAGGGTAAGATTGGTTTCGATTGATTCTGCTACCTGTAATATTTCAGATACAGCTTATGTTACAGTAAGGGTAGGTAATAATGTAGTTACACCTGATTTTATTGCCACTAAAACCGGTGGTTGCCAGAGTCTTACATTTCAGTTTCAAAATACTACTACGGCAGTTTTACCTGTTTATACATCTACCTCATTTTTGTGGGACTTTGGAGATAATTCAACACCACAACGGGCCGGTTTTACTACCGTTACCCATACCTATCCTTCCACGGGCACTTATGTAGTAAAGTTATTGGTTGATGATACTGTTTTTTGCAATGCGCCTGATAGTGTAAAAAAAACGGTTCGCCTGGCTGTAAATGTAAAAGCCGGGTTTACTACGCCGGATAGGGGCTGTGTACCTTACACTGCCCAGTTTACAAATACCTCGCTGGGTGGTATTGATTTTGTTTGTGATTTTGGTGATGGCAGTCCAACTTCTCCACTTGTAAATCCAACTCATCTTTACACAAATGCCGGAATCTATACGATCAAGTTGACAGTGATAGATACATCTACTTGTAACAAAACCGACACCTATAGTTTTCCGATTACAGTCTTTGCCTTACCAACAGCAGGATTTAGTTTTTCTCCTAATCCCGCCCAGCAAAATAAGCCGGCAAACTTTGCTAATTTTTCTTCCGGTGCAATTTCTTATGAATGGGATTTTGGTGACGGAAGTAGCTCAACTTTGTCCAATCCAACTCACCAGTTTAACTTAACCGGCATTTATAATGTATGCTTATTTGCAACCAATGCTGCCGGATGTACAGATACTTTTTGTTTGGATGTGCCGGCCATAGTTGTACCTCTACTCGATGTGCCAAAAGCATTCACACCTGGTAAGTTTGGAGTTAATGCTGTTGTAAAGGTGCAAGGCTTTGGGATTGGAAAAATGAATTGGAAAATTTATAACAGGTGGGGACAAATGATTTTTACCAGTAGTTCCCGGGAAAGTGGTTGGGATGGAACATACAAGGGTGCTTTGCAACCAATGGATGTTTATACCTATACATTGGAAGTAGAATTTACAAACGGAAAAACATTAAAGAAGACAGGTGATATTTCCTTATTAAGATAACCTGTTAGTACACAAATAATTTTGAACCTCTTTCAAACTCAGTTTAAGCAGCACAATATTATTACTAAGTTTTACAACATTCAGTCTCATATTTTTTGATTTCATCCGGGAAGGGTGCATTTCAAAATGTCGCATTGCCTTTCTGCTTGTGGGCGGTGGAGACACCGCCCACGGCTGGCTGCCACGGTTGGTGTCCCCACCAACCGGCGACAATTTGAAATGCACCCTCCGGGAATAATGAGTTTATATCGTGTATTCATTGAGGAAAGAATCGGCTAAAGGGATTTTTAAAATTGGAGAAATTTTTTTGTACACATAGCATCCTTTTTTATTGAAACAACGTATTGAATCTAAAGAGCAGCATACACGATATAGTATAATCAAAAAAAACATACATGAATCGCTTTGTAACAAGCAATGAGGAGTAAATCCCGGAAAATTTGACCTTTCACAATTGCATCAACTAGCCGCCAGCGAGTGTGTCTTGAACTGATCCAGATGTAATATTAGGAATCAGGAGCTGTACCAAAACATGGAAGCCTTTTCAAATTAGTTTATTCACAAGTGCGGAGGTCAAGCGAACCGACTG
>JBKJUP010000056.1:0-22555 GCA_046590675.1 Ferruginibacter sp.
ACAAAAATCAAAACCCTTTAAGCAACTCAAATTTGTAGTACACAAACCGCCACTTATAAAAAATGAAACGCAGGCTGTTGCTCAATTTAGCGATTCATAGCTGCAAGATGGGTTAACAATGTGTCCATTTTGTAATCAGCAAAAAAATTTGGGGTGGTGGGGCGATACATTGGTACACATCAAGCATAAAAACTGGCAGCACAAGTAGTAGTTCTTGATTTGATAGAGTTAGTTGTCCAATACCAATCAATATAATCCATTGATTTGACAGCGTTCACTTTTTAGATCTCGAAACTGACGATTTCCCTTTACTAAGAACGACAAGAAAAAAGGCAAAGAAAAATGGTACAATAGGAATTTTATACCTAACCAATGTTCCGAAATTAAATGATATTGCTCCAATTTCTATCGCTACTATCATTGTGAATAGGAGTGAAAAAAGTAACATAGGGGAATTGTTAATTACGTTGAGAAAGACTTTGAACCTTACCTTCCAAATGGTATATATAGCCAATAACAGCATTATCAAAGACTCTGACCCACTCAATAGCAACTGAGGTTTGCTAATCTCAAATATATAGGGCCTGAACAAACCAACGTTCAGCGACATCAATAAATATTTCAGTATGCCGGTTGGATTCATCTCCAATTTTCCTAAATCGTACTTGGTGTTACCTAAAGCTAATTGGCCCTGCGATGTTCTTAAAATATAAACATATAGTTCCTGCATGCCTTTCGAAGAAATAATACTCTCCCATCGAAGTACAATGAATAAAATTCCTCCGCATAATACAGTTGCCATCAACAAATAAATTGTTTTCCTGTAAAATCTTAGGCTATTGGAATTAATAGCTGAATAAAATTTAGTTATAGTAAAAGCAAATAAAAAACTTACAAATAAATATGGCTTTATTAAGTAAAGAATTGTAACAGCAATAAATACCCAACAAGTTTTTTTAAACAGATCAAATACAGACCCTACTTTATCAAAAGCTATATAAAACAATACACCGATTGCCCCAAGGCATAGTGGATCTTTAAGCACACCAGATCCAAAAAATAATAGCGAGGGCCAGCAAATAATAAACAGAAATAAATAATCCCGTAATAAGGGAAAAAATTGAGTGAGTTTAGAGAAAATTAACCATACCCCAAAATAAGACCATAATGTAAAGATTATATATATCGCCAGGTACGAATCGAACGTGAAATAAGAGGCAAGCGCAGTAATTAAAATTATAAGTTTATTGCCAGAAAAGGTATCAGAAAAAAAAGTAGTTGTTGGCAACTGACTTTTTATTACAAAAGGTAGATCCGGGTAGTCTGAATTTAATAAATTAAAAAATTGTAATGGTCCGTTGTTTGAAAAATATTTAGATATAATAGTGCCATAATAAAAATAAGCATGCGTATCGCCCTGCCTTTCAATATACATGTGAAACAGAACACTAAAAATAATCCCAATAAATCTTGCAAACAGGCCAATGTAAAAGAGCTGCAGTAGTTTTTTATTTTGAATATATTTAGGAGCAAGCCATTTTATTAACAGAAAGAAAAAAATAAGTACAATGGGAACTCCAATAAAGTCATTTACTGTTAATAAAGAAGGTCCTTCGTTCATTAGTTATAATATAGAGGGGTAACAGCTACTTTTTTCTGCTTTCACCAACCAAATGAAATATGGAAAAGAGGAAAGTGCCGAAAATTCCAAAAAGAACAGCGCCTATCATCGCTGATTTTATCCAATTGGACTCTACTTTAGCCATCGGATAGTCATTTTGATTGATGATCTGTAACAACGGGATATTTTGCAAATATTGAAACCGGGCTAATTCAAGATTTTTGTACAGTTCTGCATAAGCTGCACCATACACCTGCATGTTTAGTTGCTGCTTTTGCAATGGCACTAAGGCCGCTGCAAAAGCCGGATTTAAATTAGCATCCTGGGAGCTTGCCTTTGTACTAATAGAAGCGTTTAAATTCCCTTTTACATCTGCAATTCTTTGCTCCAATACTTTCAGTGTGGCTTCACTTTTTTGTGTTTTAAGTTCAGTATAAAATTTAATAGTTTCGTTTAAAATTCTATCAGTAAATATCTTGGTGAATCGTTCGTTTGGGCTTATAAATTTTACCACATAAATATTTAGTTGCTTATCAGGTCGGGCGGCCGTTAAGTAGCTCAGTTGTATGTCCTGGTATATTTTGTACAAATAATCATTTTGCTGAGGGGTAAACCTGTTTCTGTCTAATCCATCTGGAATCACTATTTCTTGTTTCTTTCCTGCGTCTCTGAATATTTTTTGATTAGGAAATATTTTAGAAAAGTAATCTATCATAGTGATTGGCTTACCTTCCAAAGTGTCTTTACTCAATAGCACCCTCTCCAGTATCGTTCTGCTTTTTATTACTTCAACTATATTGTCGCCGGAGAACAAATCATTTTCACTATTTCCAAAACCAAATTGAGCCGCCAGGCTTGCAATGCCCCCGCCTGAAGAGTTCCCATTTTCATCCAAAGAAAAGGTCAAATAACTCTCGTACATCCGGACTTGCCTTTTCGCATAAATAACTCCCAACACAATACCTGCCAAACCAAAACATACAATTATCAGCCATTTGCTCAGTAAAAACCTGATCCATGTTTTGCTTTTTTCAATAGACAGATTGATTAAATTTTCGTCGGCAGTTATTTGGCTTTTATCCTCATCGTTTTTAATGTCTTCCATTTCTTACAATCTTTTACTTTTTAAGATTAATAATCACATTGGCAATAATGGCAAGGGAAGATAATACCACAGACCATTCGCCGATGGAAATCTTTGATTTATTCTTATCGGATTTTTGAGGTATAAAAATTTCAGATCTTGATACTACTTCCGGGTATTTTTTAAAAAATAAAAAATGGCTTACTCTTTTTGCTTTTCCATCCGGATAAATAACAAGCGTGCCCGATTTTCGGGCAGCCTGGGTGTAACTTCCGGATTTTTCAATATAATATTTCAAATTTTCATTTGGCTTAAAAGGAATGATCGTGGGATAGTACACTTCGCCACTTACTTTTACTAAATTGGTATTATTTTCAATGGTGATAATGTCTCCATCCTCCAGTAACATGTTCTCAGAACTTTGAGGCTCTTTAAGGGCTTTGCTTAAATCGATGCTAATGTTTTCATGATCTTTAAAAATTTCCTTCTTAATAGATTCAGTTGCATTTATACTATCCTCTCCAATATTTAATAATTTTGAAAATATTCTTTCCCTTTCCTGAGTAGTTTGATTTTTCTTTATCAACCTTCGGATAATCATTGAACTTGTATCTGCATTTGGTCTGAAACCGCCGGCCCGTTTCATAAGGTCGCTTATCCTGTCGCCACTCATTTGCAATGTATAACGACCAGGATTTATAACCATTCCATCCAGGTAAACAATACGCTGAGACACATAGCCAGATCTTTGCCTGATATTTATCACATCATAAGGTTTTAGTACAATATCATTTTTATTTGAACCATCGGAAAGATCCAGTGTAATAATTTCAGTTTGTACATGGTTTAGTTTTGAAATATTTACATCATTTAATCTTCTGGCAATTTCAATATTTCCGATATCGCCGGCTTCTGTTATCCCACCGGCCTTTAGTAAAAGATCTTTCACAGTAATATTATCAGCCCATTTATATTTTCCTGGCCTTTTTACAAAACCATCAATACTGATTTCATAAGCTGTCCTTAAATCAAGGATTGAATAAACCGTTATTTCATCATTCTTTTTTAATGAAATATCGGTAAGATTATTCATTACAGAATCAATATTAAATGACACCTGCTTCGGCGTGTTATTTTCACTTAACCTGCTAATACTACCCCGCCTGGTATAAACATCTTCCTGCACTCCACCCGCCTTTTCAATTAATTGCTTTAGTGTTAAACCAATGTTTAACTGGTATTCGCCAGGCCGCATTACAGCACCTTTAATGGTAAGTTTATTTTCGAACCGGTTCAACAGTTTACCTACAACTATTGAATCCCCCGATTGCGGTAAATAGTTATTAAACTGGCTTTTATTAATGTCTAATATCTTTCTTTCTGTTTCAGTTAACTGATATGCGGTAATGCCAGACTTAAAAGCGTTGTCCGAAAATCCGCCACTGAATTTTAATACATCTTCAAATGTTTCTCCTTCTATCAGTTCATATTTACCTTTACGTTTTACGTTACCTGTTAGTTGTACCCTCGTAGCATAGTAAGGGATTCTTACAACATCGCCTTCCTGCAGCATTACATTATCTTTTTGATCTCCCTTTAATAAAAAAGCATATAAATCAATTGTCTTTTTTAATTGATTGCCTCTTATCAATTCAATTTTGCGATACGATCCATAATCACTGGGTCCGCCACAGAGGTATAAAAGATTAAATAAAGTAGTAAGGGATGATATAGTCAATGTGCCCGGCTTTTTGGCTTCGCCAATAACGGTAACACGTATGCTCCTTATTTTTCCCAACGAAACACGAACGCTTGTTTGCCCGCTATTAATGGCTTTATAGATGGTTGATGCCAGTTTTGATTTAATTCGTTCCGCTGCCTGTTCAATGCTTAATCCATTTACAAACAACGGCCCTATCTGCGGAATATAAATGTTGCCTTCTTCATTTACAGATACATTGTATGTTTTTTCACTGTAGCCAAACACATTTATAATTAACTCATCATCGGGGCCAATGATGTAGCCAGCCGGAGTAGGAATTCTTAAATTTGGCTCAAACACAAGGCTGTTGCTGGTAAATAACTCTGAGCCAAATACGGTAATGTCCTGTTCCACGCTTTGCATAGGTACCATGCTGGCGTCTTTATTTGAATATCGGTCTGTCTTTTCGGTTGAATTTGGTGTGCTTTTATCAGTTTTTACGTTTGTAGCTGTTCCCGCTTTAATACTGGTTAACCTTTCCGATAATTTATTTATTTGCTCGTTGGGTAATCCTTTTTCCTGCAATATCCTCAGCATATCATCTTCGGATAGGCCATTGTCAATTGCTTTTGTATAGTATGTTTTAATTTCAACATCGCTTATGTTATCGATATTAATGGTAGCAAGATTTTGTGCTGATAACGAATTTGTTTGTGAAAACGAAGAGGAGCACATTAGCATTAAAACAAATGAACAAAGAAAAAACTTCCAGGCAGAATTCATAAAAATGATTAATGTGATAAATTTTACAAATGAATGATTGTAAAAAAGAGAAAATTATTAAAATGGCAAAATTAGCAATGGAATTTATTTAACTGCAAATTACAGTAAAATCCATAAGCAACCTGATGGTTTTAGAAAATATGGTAACCTGCCATTGCTCAATTAAAAAGCCATCAGTAAACAATTACTACGGTAAAAACGGGAATGTGTAAAACAACTTTCCAAATACCAACCTTGATTTTAAACCTTACATTCGGTAAAGCTCTTTTACCTTTACTTACTATCATTCCGTAATGAATCTTTATAATTTAGCCAATATGTTTAAACCCTTCTCTATTTAAATTATGGGAATCGAATACTTTCTGAGTGGTTTATGCTTGTCATTAGTTTGGTGGAGAATTCCATCTTTTTCGATTATTCAGTCTTCGAATCTAACTGCAAAGGAAGCAAGATTGCTATTTACTTTTAAGATATTTATCGGCGTAGCCATTGCATATTGCCTGGTACATTTTATTCCCACTGCAGATTACCTGGGCAATAATATTGAAGGCAAAATACAGTACGATTTACTAATTGCTAACCCAAAATTGTTTTTTACGGACTTTGCTTCAGGCATTCATACATACGGATTTGGTAGAATATTTGCTTCAGAAAACAGCTTCTGGGGTTATCTCCGTTTTAGCTTCCTTTATAAATTTATAGCGATACTAAACCTGTTAACGCATGGTAATTTTTACCTGAACACTGCCATCTTTAGTAGTGTCGTTTTTTTTGGCCATATCGCTTTTTACCGCATTTACAGTGAAATTTATAAGGGAAATAAAATAAAAATTTTGATAGGCTGCTTTGCATTGCCATCACTACTATTATACACAGGTGCAATCCATAAAGATGGGATTGTTTTTACCTGCCTCGGTCTTGTCTGCTATTGCCTTTATCAACTATTAAAGTCAAATTCAACCGCCAAACTAAAATACCTGGTAGTTGCATGTGTGGGGCTTACCATTATTTTTTTACTCAGAAATTATGTGATTGTTGCGCTCGTTCCGGCTATTATTATTGCCCTGCTTTGCAAACGGCTACCTAACAGAAAAGCATTTATTGTTGTTGTTTCTTACGCTGCATTTTTTATCCTGTTTTTCCTTTCCGGATTAAGTAATGCAGCTTTTAATCTTCCGGCAGCAGTCGTTCAACGCAAACTTGACTTCGCCGGTTTAGAAGTTGGCAATACCACCATTCCCATGAATGATTTAAAACCAACCATTCAAAGTTTTGCCTCAAATTTTCCCCAGGCCATCAATCACTATCTGTTCAGGCCTTACCTGTGGGAATTTGCTCAAATCTCCGTTATACTAACTGCAGTAGAATTATTTTTTTACCAGCTTATCTTTTTAGCTTTTATCTTTTTCAGGAAAAAGCAAGACGGCCCTATAGACAACTTCAACCTATTCGGGCTGTTGTTTGTATTTAATATGATGCTCATTATTGGTTATACCATCCCCAACATTGGCGCCATTGTTCGTTACCGAAGTATCTTCTGGATATTTCTACTATGCCCGCTGATATGCAATATTGATTGGAAAAGATTATTTGCCGGTGGCAAAAAAGCATCCACTTTCCGGTTCATTTCAAAATGATATTAGCCATTAAAACACGCCATTATAAATAGCTTTTTATAGCTATATCAAATCAATCGGTTTTCAATTTCACTTCCTGCGTTACCTTTGCCGCCATGCATTACGCTTCGATAGAAAATATTACAAAATCCTTTGGGATAAGAACTCTTTTTAAGAACATCACTTTAAATGTAGAAGAAGGAGATAAAATTGCCCTGGTGGCCCGCAACGGTAGCGGAAAAAGCACCTTACTAAAAATCATAACAGGCCTCGATACTGCTGATAGCGGTACCGTATGGGTTCATAAAGATATAAAGGTGGTAATGCTGCAGCAGGACAATGATTTTGATCCCAATAAAACCATTTGGGACAATGTGCTGCGTCTTGATAACCCTGTAGTGAAAGTGGTAAAAGAATACGAACAGTTTTTGGAAGAAGGCCTTGAAGATGTTGATAAACTGGGCGACCTGATGGCCAAACTGGATGACCTGAATGCATGGAGTTTTGAAAGTGACCTCAAGCAAATTTTGGGTAAACTCAATCTGCATCACCTTACCGAAAAAGTGGGCAACCTTAGTGGTGGCCAAAAGAAAAGAGTGGCGCTGGCACAGTCGCTTATTGAAGCCGACCTGCATGAGGGCCGCTGCCTGCTTATACTGGATGAGCCCACCAACCACCTTGATGTGGAAATGATAGAGTGGCTGGAAGACTACCTGGCAGCAGCTAAAGTAACCTTACTACTGGTAACGCATGACCGCTATTTTTTAGATGCTGTTTGTAACGAGATCATTGAAATAGATGAAGAAAATGTGTATGTATATAAAGGTGATTACGATAATTTCCTGGAGCAAAAAAGCCTGAGGCTGGAAGTACAGCAAAGCGAATTGCAGAAGGATAAAAACATTTTTAGAAAAGAATTGGAGTGGATGCGCAAACAACCCAAGGCCCGAACTACAAAAAGTAAAAGCCGGCAGGATGCATTTGCAGATGTGGAAGACCGTGTAAAACAAAAAAAGGATGTGGAGGAAGTGAGCTTGCAGGTAAAAATGACCAGGCTGGGAGGAAAAATTCTTGAACTCATTAAGGTTAACAAGGCCTATGGCGATCTGCAGATAATGAAAGGATTCGACTACACATTTAAACGTGGCGAGAGAATAGGTGTGGTGGGTAAAAACGGCGTTGGTAAATCTACCTTTTTAAAAATAGCATTACAACTGGAAAAGCCGGATACTGGTAAAGTAAACCATGGCGACACCGTAGTGTTTGGAAATTTTAGCCAGGACGGGCTGGTATATAAAGAAGATAAACGTGCCATCGAATACGTAAAGTCAATGGCAGAATTTTTTCCTTTGAATGATGGTACTAAAATAAGTGCCAGCCAGTTTATGGAAAAATTTGGCTTTTCTGCGGAGCAGCAATTTACGCCACTTAGTAAATTAAGCGGTGGAGAAAAGCGCCGCCTGCATTTAATGAGTGTACTTTTTTTAAATCCAAACTTCCTGGTGCTGGATGAACCTACCAACGATCTCGACCTGCAAACCCTGCGTACATTGGAAGAATTTTTGATGGAATACCCGGGCTGTATTTTGATTGTAAGTCATGACCGTTATTTTATGGATCGCATGGTGGATCATCTTTTTGCTTTTGAAGGCAATGCTGTAATCAGGGATTATCCCGGAAACTATTCTCAATACAGGGAAGCAATTGCCAATGGTAGCCTAACGGACGATCGCCAGTTAATGAAAACAGCGATAAAAAATACGGATACAACTTCTGCACCCGCTGCAGTTACAAACAACGCCACTCCTGCCAAATTATCTTTTAAAGAAAAGCGTGAATTTGAAATACTGGAAAATGAGATTTCAGCATTAACAGCGGAAAAAACTACCCTCGAAACAAAAATGAATAAAGGCAATCCCGGCTTTGATGAATTGCAAAAGTCGGCAGAACGCATCAGCATTATTATTCAGCAATTAGATGAAAAAGAAAACCGTTGGCTCGAGCTAAGTGAGCGTGTATAAAATTATACTGCACAGGTTTACAAAACCGTGCATTGTTTTTTTTATGAGCCGGCAGAAGTACTACTATTAAACTTCAGTGGCGTCGCACCTTTGTACTTTTTATCTTTACTGAACAATTAAAAATGCACAAAATTATCCCTTGTAATAATAATTTTAAATGAATAGAAAAGATCAGGGTCGCCTGGTCTTTTCTTATTTAATTCATCTTATTAAATTATAGTTGGGTTATTCCAAGACGATAAACATTTTACAACCTGAATTTATTTTTATAAAAAATTATTTACCTTTTGCACTAAACCAGTTTCCAATGAAAGAAAGGTTCTATTCGCTTGATGTATTTCGTGGAGCCACAGTAGCCCTCATGATTTTAGTAAATAACCCCGGAAGCTGGGGCCATATTTATGAACCTTTAGAACATGCTCCCTGGCACGGCCTCACACCAACCGATCTTGTTTTTCCATTCTTTTTATTTGCCGTAGGCAACGCCATGGCTTTTGTAATGCCCAGGCTGGAAGCAGGTGGCGATGCTGTTTTTTGGAAAAAGATCATTAAACGCACCCTGTTGATATTTGGCATTGGTTTATTCTTAAACTGGTTCCCGTTTATAAAATGGCAAGAAGGATCCATTGTATTCAAACCCTGGTCGTATGTTGCCGCTAACGGCAGCCTCGCCGGCGTCCGCATATTTGGTGTATTGCAGCGTATAGCATTGTGCTATTTCTTTGCTTCTATTATTGCTTATTATTTTAAACAAAAGGGTGCCTTTGTATTCAGTGCATTTATTTTACTGGCTTATTGGTTTTTATGTGTGGCGGCTAATCCTGCCGACCCTTTCAGCCTTGCAGGCTGGTTTGGAACTAAAATAGATATTGCCCTTGTTGGAGAAGCACATGTATATAAAGGTGAAGGGTTACCATTTGATCCGGAGGGATTGATGAGTTTATTTGCTGCTATTGTGCAGGTAATATTTGGCTGGCTGGCCGGTAGTTATATTATACAAAAAGGAAAAAATCACGAAATGATCAACGGCCTTTTTGTTGCCGGCTGTGTGTTGCTATTTGCATCTTATTGCTGGAACATGGTGTTTCCGATCAACAAAAAAATATGGACCAGTAGCTATACACTTTGCACAACAGGCCTGGCCCTGCTCATTTTATCAGTAATGATTTATATCATTGAATTTAAAGGATGGAAGGGAAGATGGAGTAAGTTTTTTGATGTGTTTGGAAAAAACCCTTTATTCATCTTTGTTTTAAGCGGAACCTTGCCCAGGCTGCTGGCCCTTATAAGAATACCCGGCGCCGTAGATGCCAACGGGCAAACAAATTATTTAACGCCATTTGGCTGGTTTTACGAATTTGTTTGTAAGCCAATTTTACCTGTAGAACCAAGGGTTGGTTCCTTAATTTATGCTATTTGCTTTATCATCCTCATGTGGTTCCTGGCATGGGTGCTCGATAAAAAGAAAATTTATATTAAAGTTTAATGATTCAGCAAACGGTGTACCTCTTTTTAGTAGCATTCAATTAAATGTTAATCAAAAGAAATTTCGCTGGTACCATCTGATGTGGCTACAATATATGCTTCGGGAACGATGTTGAATTGCTGTGTATATTCCCTGGTAGTTTCTGCAATGAAATGATCCAGGCCATCTTCTTTTATGATGTTGATGGTGCAACCGCCAAATCCTCCACCCATCATTCTTGATCCTATCACCGCAGGATATCGCTTAGTTTGCTCTACCAGGTAATCTAATTCATCGCAACTTACTTCATATAATTTGCTAAGTCCTTCATGCGCTTCATACATCAATTTACCAAATCCAATTACATCTTTTTCCTGTAACAGCATGGCTGCTTTTTGTGTACGTGCAATTTCCTCAACCACAAATAAGCAACAATCATAAACCTTCGGATCCATTTTAGTTTTAACTGCTTCCAGCGATTCCCTTTTTACATCCCTGAAAGAAGTAACCGGCTCATGCTGATTTAAAATGACCAGCCCCTCTTCACATCTTTTCCTGCGTACATTGTATTCGCCCCCGGCCAATGAATGATGCACATTTGTGTTCATCAATACAAGCTTATAATCATTCAACTGCAAAGGGAAATACTGGTGCGATATATTTTTACAGTCCAATAAAATTACCTGGTCTTTATTACCCATCATATTGGCAAACTGGTCCATAATACCGCATTGTACATTTGGAAAATTATGTTCTGCCCGCTGGCAAAGCAACGCCAGTTCAACCCTGTTTAATCCTAGGTCAAATAATTCATTGATGCCAAATGCAAGCCCACCTTCTACCGCAGCCGATGAGCTCATGCCAGAGCCCCGGGGTATATCTCCACTAAATACACAATCAAACCCGCCGATATTGGCCTCCAATAATAAAAATTCATTTACAACGCTCAACACATAATTCTTCCAGCCTTCACTTTTCCCGATGGCGTCCAGCTTAACGGAAATGTTTTCATCAAAATCAAGTGCACGAAAGTTGACAGTGCTTTGTTCGTTTTTGGCCAGCGCATAATAAACACCTTTGTCAATTGCAGCAGGCATTACAAAACCATCATTGTAATCTACATGTTCCCCAATTAAATTAATGCGCCCCGGCGAAAAGAAAAGACGGGGCTTTGCCGAAAAATTAAGTACAAAATTATTTATTACAGCATTGATGATCTTATTCATTCTGCTAAATTAGAGAAGTTATTTTATAAGTTGTAATGAAGGTTATTTGTTGTGCAGGTTCTAACACATTTAAACCCATGTTATTATTAAAGGCATCGGGTGCAGCACTTAAGTTTTCTATAGCAATACTTCTACGATCCGCAGGTGTATAAATTTGCAGGTAAGGGTAACTGGTATGCGGATAAATTTCCACCTGGATTTTTTTTACAGGATCCCTGAGCACACAAAGTGGTTGGCACTCTGCAAAGTTTAAAGTAAAACAATTATCAAAATTTTGATTTCCCAACTTCTTTATTGAAGCATACTCCTGGTAAGCAATCAGCTTTCCGGTCGGGATCAGTTCGTCATTTGATTCCAACATTTCTTTGGATTGAAACTCAAATTGCAAATCATCAACAAGTCCTCCGAAAGTAAAGTAGGGGTGCCAACCATCCTGAACAGGTATCAGGCCCTTGTCCTGGTTTATTATTTTCGTTGATACAGTTAGCGCATTGTCCTTTGCCAATTTATAAGTTACGGTACAATCGTAATCAAAGGGATATCCTGCGTCCTCACCACGATATGCATACATCATGGTAAGTTCTGCGAAATCATCATGTGCAACCTGGTTGGTAATTTCAAACGGAGCATCATAAATTAACCCATGAATGGCATGCCTGCCCAGTAAAAACTTTTTGATCATAAAATCATCTTCACCAAAATGATAGGTCGCCGAATTTATCCGGCAGGCAAATGGAGAGAGCTTGCAACCCTTAAAACCTTTTGAAGTTACATTGTCTTTAAAGTCAATTTCACCATTAAAGCTATCGATAATATTGAGGATTTTGTTGGCGTGTATAACAGAAAACGATTGTAAAATCGCACCACACGAAGGAACAATGGCTGCATAGGTTTCTGAAATATTATCAATAAGTATAACCTCATCAAACCCATTTTTCTGAATGTTTTTTACTTCAAACATTGAGTACCAAATTGATTTATAAAAATATGAAATATTAAAAAGAGTACGCCATATTCGCAGTGCTTAAATAAATCAATCAGGACAAATGAAGTTTGTATATCCTGGCTACTTCTATTAGTTCAGGTAAATTATTTACACCAAGTTTTTCAAACAAACGTGCCTTATGTGTGCCAACCGTGGAAGAGTTGATAGAGAGTAAGTCGGATATTTCACTACCCGATTTACCGGTTATTAATAAAGTGGCAATTTCAAATTCCCTTGCACTTAGTTTATCGAAAGGATTGCTGGGCTGTTGAGTGCCTATTTCGGCGGCCAATTGTTCGGCCAGGTTTTCGCTTATATATTTCCGATTGTTTAAAACAAGTTCTACCGCTTTTTTTAACTCTGCCAGGCCTGCGTTTTTAGATATAAATCCCATTGCTCCGGCTTTTAAAAAACGTTTGGCATAAACATTTTCGGGGCTCATAGAAAACATCAATACCCTTGCCGCCGGATACCTTGTTTTAATGTATTCCATCAGGCCGGCAGTATCTGTATCCGGCATTTGAACATCCATAATTACAAGGTCGTATGTACGAATCTTCAATTCCTGCAAGGCCGATTTCTCATTGTTGGCCTCATAAATTTCGCATGGCCTAAAAATTTCCTGCAAAACATTTTTCACCCCTGATCTTACAATTTCGTGATCATCTATCAATAAAAAATTCTTCATATTAAGCAATTTTCCCGTTAATTAACAAACACATTTTATTTCAATAGTTTAAAACATCCGCCGGAATTTGCTAATTAATTGCATGTAATTCAATGGTAGTTTACCTGCAAACATGCAGGCAATTTGATAAATATTATTACCAATATCCTTTTTTAAATTAATAGCATTTTGCCAATTAAACATCATCCCTTTACCTGTTTTTTTCTTACCGGAAACCTATTATTTGTATTATATTTTTTCCCGTCATAATGACCCATATTAAAATTAGTAAAATTAAAGTTAACAATCAGGGTATTTAAATAATTTTCAATGGCACTTTATTATATGTAAATAATACTGATTAATTACTAAATATTAAATTTCAGTGGCATCCATTGCGATCCATTAAAAACTTATAATCCTCATATCCTTTGCTGTAAACACGTCAACCTGCATGTACTGGTTCCATTATTAAATAAATTGGTTAAGATAAATAGGTTATATCAGTCGAAAGCAGGCACAATTTATTTTGGCTAAAAAAGTAATTTTATCTTTATAACAATAAAAATATAAACTGAACGTATAATTGCCCAAGGTTGGAAGTCAAATTAAAGAACCCTTATTAAAAAGATTGAGTAACTTAACAGATACGTGATACAAAACGATTGAGAATGCCTGATAACAAAAACTAATTGACTATTCACATGGCGTAATAATCTGAGATGGAAACCACTTTTGAAAATAATTATCCTATTATCATATAATACTTTTAAAGTGAATTATTCTTATAATCACTAATGGTATTTAAATAATATGGATGGCCGCAGGGATATATTAAATGGTAAGAGTTGTAGAGAAAATTTACACTCCCTATTTTATTTATTCCTTTTTAAATTTTTATTATGTTGTTTAATACCCCCATTAACATATTAATGATTGAGGATAATACCGGTGACCAGTACCTGCTTGCAGACCTACTGGAATCTTCGGACCTTAATATAAAAAATCTTTTTTTTGCAACCCGTCTTGATGAGGCACTTGAAAAGCTGAATGAAGGAGATATAGGTATCATACTGCTCGATCTTTCTTTACCAGACAGTGATGGCATTATCACTTTTCATGAAATTATACAAGAAGCGGGCAGCACCCCTGTTGTGATACTCTCTGGTATGTCAGATACAAAAGTGGCATTGGAAGCAATTACGCTCGGTGCACAGGACTACCTGATTAAAGGTGATTTTGATGATAAACTATTAGCCAAAACCATCCGTTACAGCATTGAGCGTAAAAAAAATATGGAGGCATTACTTGAAAGCAATGAGCGCTACAACCTTGTAAGCAAAGCCACCAACGACATGGTTTGGGATTGGGATATCAAAACCGGAAATATCTACCGCAATATTGAAAGCTGGAATAAAATATTTGGCAGTCAATTATTAGAATTGCCTTCCGGCAATAACCTGTTTTTAGAGCGGATACATCCGGATGATAAAGTGGCCATCGAAAAAACCCTCGACCTGGCATTGAAAAATCCAGAGCAGCTCATTTTTGATGTAGAGTGCAGGGCCATTAAGGATGATGGTAGTTATGTTTACATTTCGGATGTTGGATATATTATTCGTGATAACAATGGCACAGCCGTGAGAGTTATTGGAGCTACACAAGATATTTCTGAAAGAAAAAATACAGAAGTTATTTTACGATCGTCTGAGGAGAGATACAAGTACCTCTTTAATAATAATCCTGCCTGCATTTTAATATGGGATTTGAACGATTTTAGTATCCTTGAAGTAAATGATTCCGCCATGGATCAATACAATTATACTAAAGAGGAATTTTTGAATAAATCAGTGCTGGATTTACGCATGCCCGAAGATTTCAGCGAGATAAAGGAACTTGCTCAAAAAGCCCGAAAAGATGTTTTTTTTAAAGTAACCGCTACCTGGAAGCACATCAATAAACAAGGGCAGTTTATGTTTATGGATATTACTTCGCACCGTATTGAATATAACGGCAAGCCTGTTATATTAGCGCTGGCAAGTAATGTTACTGAAAAGGTATTGCTGGAAAAAAAATTAGAAGAAGAACAACTTAAAAAACAAATAGAAATAACAGACGCTGTCATTACTGCCCAGGAAAGAGAAAGATCAGAAATTGGTGGAGAGCTGCATGATAATGTAAACCAGATATTAGCCAGCGCAAGATTGTACCTGGGCCTTGCAAAAAGAGAATTGGCAAAACCACTTACTTTCCTGGAAGAAACAGATAACCTGATATTTTCTGCAATCAGCGAAATAAGAAAATTATCGCATTCCATGATTCCGCCTTCTTTGAATGAAACAGAATTGATAGAAGCGCTGAATAACCTTGTTAACAGAATTAAAGTAAGTGGATCAGTAAATGTGGAAGTGGACCTTAAAAAATTTAATGAAGCAAATTTTTCTGATAAACTTAAACTAACGATATACCGAATTGTTCAGGAACAATTCAATAACATACTGAAGCATTCGCAGGCCAGTAACATAAAAATTTACCTGGGTCACGAAAATCAACAACTTACGCTTTCTATAACCGATGACGGTCATGGATTTGAAAAGTCGAAAAAAACTGAAGGAGTTGGACTGATGAATATCAGAACAAGGGCTGCTTTATTTAATGGCGACATGACCCTTAAATCATCGCCTGGTAATGGCTGCGAGTTAAAAATTATTTTCAGTTAAATGAACAACCGACAACATTAAATTTTTGCAGGTAGCGTTTCAACTGTACCGGATTTTTCTTCCAATATAAAAAATGAATAAGGCATCATTTCCAGGTGTTCGTAATTGGCACCTACAGTAAAAGTCTTTTCCTGCCAATAATCGTACAATATAACCGGATCGGGGCCATGCTGCTTAAATGCAACCCATGACAGGTAAGCTGTCTGTCCACTAAAATTAAATACACAATAAAGCCTTTTGCCTTCCATGGTTCTTAAAAATCCTGCAACATGAACGTTGTGCGGATGCAGCCAGGTAAGGTTTTTATGATCTGCCAATACTGCTAATTTTTTCCTGATGGCAATCATTTTTTTTGTGCCCTCAAATACGCGTTGTTCTATGGTACCGTCAATATTTATACGCTCATTTTTCTCCCAGTCCACTATAGGGCGATGCATCCAACGGCTATCATAACTTTTGGCAGGATCATCCCTGTATCCATAGTCATTGGTATAACCAACTTCGTCGCCATAAAACAACATTGGTATTCCACCTATAAAAAAACTCTGCGCCTGCATTAAAAATATTTTGCTGACTGATGTTTGTATGGCAGTCTCATCATTATCAAGCACCGCTTTTTCGAGGCCACACAAAGAAGCCAGCGAACCACTGATACGGGCATCGTTGGTTGCAGGATTTACCGAAAATAATTCCCCCCTGGCCGGCGAATCATTTAGTCCTATATAATATTCCTTCAAAAATTTTCTATGCAGGTATGGATCAAATCCTGCATGCTCAATTACGTAATCATCATAACCTAACCCAATATCATCGTGGCAGCGGGTATAGGTTATCCAGGAAGTTCCAAATGGCTTCTGTAATATTTCGTGTTGTGCAGCCAGCATTACACGAGTATTGCCGGTAGCCAATGCGTCCCACTGCAAAGCCATTTGTGTGGCGTTATAAGCAACATCACATTCTTTAGCGGTGTATAAACCCGTACCAAAGTATTTCATGATTTCTTTAGGTGCCACTATGGCTTCACCCAATAAAGCCATACCGGGTGTGGCTACCTGCACACATTGTTTTATCAATCGTAACAGCGTATGTGCCTGGGGTAAATTCTGGCAGGTGGTACCAGTTTGTTTCCATATAAACGCTGGCGCATCAATGCGTAAAATATCTATTCCCAGGTTGGCAAAAAAGAAGATATTACTCAACATTTCTATCAACACATTTGGGTTTGTATAATTAAGGTCCCACTGATAATGGTGAAAGACGGTCATTACCCATTTTTTACATTCAGGAGAATAGGTAAAATTTCCCGGAGAACTTTCAGGAAAAACCTCGGGCATTGCTTTTTCAAATTCATCCGGCAGCACACGGTCGTCATACATATAAAAATAATCCTGGTATTTTTTATCCCCCTGCTTTGCTTTTAATGCCCACTCATGGCGCTGCGATGTATGATTCAACACAATGTCCATCATGAGATACATCTCATCCTCACTTAATTTTTTTTGCAAATTATGGAGGTCTTTTATTGAACCAAAACGCTTATCAACTTTTCTAAAATCCGACACTGCATAGCCGCCATCACTTTCACCTTCTGGACTTTCCATCAAAGGCATCAGGTGTAAGAAATTTACGCCCAGGTTTTTAAAGTACCCCAGCTTGCCTGAAAGGTTTTTGAGGTTTCCGCAAAACCGATCTACGTAAAGACTCATGCCCACAATTTGATTGGTTAAAAACCACTGACCCATAGCTTCCTTTTCATAGTCCTTTTTTCGCAACGATTCCGATCGTTTCAAATACCCCTCATTAATGGTTGTAATTAATTGTAAAAAGAAAGCAGCTTTGTCTCGCCTATGTCCATATAATTCCTCAAACAGCGCATCAATGGCGGTGGCGTTGGCAACAAACCTGGTATAAAACATATTGTCTTTGCCACCAATGTCGATTGTATGTTTTTGAAGCTCATCGTTGATGAGCGTATGAATCCTGGGATTGTACACTGCTGTTGTTTTAATTAAAAATGCCGCTGCTTAAATGTCTGAATGCATCCATGGCTCCCATGTACTCACATGTTCTGGCCCCTGCCTTATTACCATTGGCAATTATTTTTTCCCAATCGCCTAGTACCATTAACTGTATTTCCTGCAGTGACTTTTTTGATAGCTGGTATAATACCGCACCTACAAATGCATCGCCTGCGCCTGTTGTGTCAACAGGTTTTACAGCTATACTTGGTATAATAGTGAGTGTGTCATTTGTCCGCAGCATGGTACCTTCCTTGCCCAGTGTAATGGCAAAAACGCCGTTGGTTTTTTGTATTAATATTTGTGCAGCATCCTCCAAACTGGTTGCGCCTGTAATCAGGATTGCTTCTTCATCACTTAGTTTGAAGAAATGGCAGCGCTCCAAAAAATTCCATGACTGGTCTATAAAATCCTTTTTACTGTCCTTGTATAAAAGATGCCGGTAGTTAGGATCAAAGCTGATAAAAATATCTTTCCGCAATGCACGGGTAAACATGCTTAGGTAAGCTGCCTGTAATGGCCCGGGTAAAAATCCTGTAGCGGAACCAAAATGAATAATTGAAATATCATCCAGCTCAATGCCGGCAACATCTTCAATAGAAAGTTGGCCATCTGCACCCCTGTTAAAATAAAAATCACGTTCTCCATCTTCCATCAATGAAACAAATGCGAATGTGGTAAAGTATCTACTGTCCTGCAGCATCCATTTGGTGGAAACGCCAAATGATTTCATTACTTCTACCAACTGTTTACCAAATGGATCAGTACCTACTTTTGCGGCCAGGGACACATCTCCACCCAGGGCTCCAATGGCAGCCGCAACATTGGTTGGTGCACCGCCTGTCTTTTTCAAAAAATTATTACCCAAGGCAAGTGACTTTCCTTTATCTGTGCAGATCATATCTATCAATGCTTCACCTATGCAAAGAATCTTTCCACCATTGTAGGGGGATGCATCTTCATTACTGGCTTTTTGTTGCATACTCATTGTACAAGTTTTTTAGTTGATTAAAACTTATGTTGTAATTGTTCATTTACTTAATGACCACCACCCATGGGTATCACCATATCTGCGGCTGGCTGATCGCTTTTTATCAGCAGTGTTAATGCTGCGGCAATCAATAAAAACGCACCTGCAAATGAAATGGCATTGCGGGGATCATTTTGCAAAAAATGTTTTAGAATATAACCAAACGTAGTTGTTTGTATAAACATTGGAATAACAATCATCATGTTGATGATGCCCATATACACACCATATCTTTCTTTGGGAATTTTACTAACCACCATTAAATAGGGAATGCCCATCATGCTTGCCCAGCCAATTCCAAAACCGGTAATGGCCGGGAACAGTAAATATTTATTGCCAATGTGAGGAAAGGCCAGGAAGCCAATGCCAGCCAAAACAAGGCAACCAAAATGAACCAGCTTTGGCGAATATTTTCTGGCAAACCAAACCAAACCAAATGCACATAAAAATGTAACAATATTATACCAGCCATTTACAAGGCCCGTCCAGGCAACTGCTTCTTCATACAACTGGCTGTTCTTTTGTGGCGTTGCATCCCAAACAGATAGGGCAATACTTTTTGAAGAATTTTGCCAATAGCAAAAAAGCGCATACCATTGAAATAAATAAACCAATGCCAGTTGCCACATTACCTGGGGCATGCTTAAAATGGCATCAATGATCTCTATATTTTGTGCAAATACAATCTTAAGTGTTGGATGATTATTGGTGTAGTTCAAAACATTTCTGAATAATTTTCTATAAAAAATTGAAGGAATTAATAAAAGCAGGATTACGATATACGCTACAACAGTTGTAAGTATTGATAAAAAAAACTGCACCAATGGGTGAGGCATTCCTTCGTTTCTTTTATTTAATTCAGTTAGTTCATTTGCATCGGGTGGTATTTCAGGAGTTTTTTTAATGCTCCATAAAACAGAGCCGATAGAACAAACGGCGCCCAAAAAGAATGAAGCAAAAACCCAGGTGGGTAACTTACCCGTTTTACCAATAAATATCATGGGAAAGATGAAGAGAGAAACGTTTGCCAGTGTTTGTCCGAAGCCGGTAAAAAAGCTTTGCGCCTGAAAACCTGTGGGCTGTTGTGAAGCATCTAACTTATCTGCAATAAAGGCCCTGTACGGTTCCATTGCTGTATTGTTACCTGCATCTAAAACCCACAGTAAACCTGCAGCCATCCATAAGGCACTGCTAAATGGAAAGAGAAAGAGTGCAATACTACATATCATCGCACCTATTAAAAAATACGGTGTTCTTCTGCCAAACTTTGGATGCCAGGTCTTATCACTTAATGCTCCAATAATAGGTTGAATAATCAGGCCTGTAAGCGGACCAGCAAGATTGAGCCATGGAATTTCATCGGGCCTTGCTCCTAAAAAATCATAAATGGGATTAACGGCACTTTGCTGTAAACCAAAACTATATTGAATACCAAAGAACCCAACATTCATGTTGATGATCTGCCAAAAACTCATCGTAGGTTTTGATATACTCATAGCAATCGTTTAAAAGTCTAGTTATCAAATGTAACGAAAACGGTATGAACGCTTTTTATGCAAAGGTTTGTGGTGGATAATAATAAGCAATCCATTAATTTACTGAGTTCAATAACATTACATCAGCTTTCAACCTTCATAAAAATGATCCATCATTTGGAAGGATAAAGATGTTTTAAAGCAAGGTACACACCATTCGTCCAGCCAAAGCCATCCTGCGCCGGATACTCTCCACCGCCACCTTCTTTTGCAAGATCTTCCACATTGTATTTTTCCATTAACTTTCCTGTGGCTGCGTACACTTTTTCATTTAGCGCCAACCATTTCTCCGCAATCTCTTTTGCCTCTTTGGTTTTACCATAATTTTTAAGAGCTTGTACGGCTATCCATTGCAAAGGGGCCCAGCCGTTTGGCGCATCCCATTGCTGGCCGGTATTATTGGTTGTAGTAACAAGGCCACCAGCCTTTATAAGTTGCGCATTTGTAGTAGCTGCAACGGTGTCGGCCTGGCCGGATGTTGCAATTTTCACAAACAGGGGAAATAATCCCGCCGCGGTTACCATATTATTTTGATGCCTTGTTACCACATTATAATCTGTAAAAAAACCAGCGCCAGAATTCCAGCAATATTTTAATATAGCACAACTTCTGCGGCAAGCCATTTGTGCATACGACTCTGCCGATTTTTTATTGCCGGCAACTTCCTGGGCTTTTGCAATATTCATTTCAAGGGCATATAACAGGCAGTTAAGATCTACCGGAACAACATCGCTAACTTGTATGGTTGGCAATGTAGCCTCATCGGCAAACCAGCGGCTGCTAAAATCCCAGCCACTGGCTGCACCTCCGCGTAAGTTGTGGTATAGATTGATTTTACAATCACTCAAAATTTTTGCCAGCGCCTCCGGCGATGATACCCGAATGCGCTTTGCCAACTCTCCGGCCGCTTCTTCCGCCATTTCGTAATCTTCCTTATAACTCTCCGGTCTTGGCGTGCCGGCATCATCCCAATAACGATTTAAAATACTGCCATCATTCATTTTACAGGCACGTTTGCCCACACTATCTTCCTTTAATTTATCTGCACCTTCCATCCAGTACCTGTATTCCTTTTCCATAGCAGGCAGGTAAGTAGTATATACTGCTTCGCCTTTTACATCAGCCAGCAAAGCAACCATTAAACTAAAATAGGGAGGCTGGCTGCGACTGAGATAATAACTGCGGTTACCATTTGGTATATGCCCATAAGTATCGATCAGAAAGGCAAAGTTCTTTACCATGTTTTCTATCATGTCTGTTTCACCGCTTTCCTTTAGGCCCAACATGGTAAAATAACTATCCCAATAATAAATTTCTCTAAACCTGCCGCCGGGTACAATATATGGATTGGGCAGTGGCAGCAACGAACTACCGGCTTCGGCTGGCCGCTGATCTGCATCTCTCCTTAAAACACTCCAAAGGTTTTTTATATGCATGGAAACATCTTTCTCCTGCTGTATATAATTTAATTGTGGAGGCGCTTTGGGTAAGGTGAAATTATCTGCAACAAATTTTTTAAGATCCATCTTTGGCCCCTTTATCATACCATAATCGTACATGATATCTTTTACGTTGCGTTTGGGAACACAGTCAACAAAAGTTTTTCCATCAGGAAATATTTTTTGTAACTGAACATCTGTAAACAACTGACCATATAACTTGTCGGGTGAAATTACTGTCTGTGCGTTGCTAACATTCATAATGATCAATGCTAATAATTGTAAGCCCAAAACTTTTATCATGACGGCAGATGAAATTTAATAAACAGGATGGCAATATTTAACCAACACAAATGTAATGAGTTAAATGGCTGAATTAATTTATGATTATTTTGATCCGATCTATCGGATCATCATCCGATAGATCGGATGATGTATGCTAAATGAAATACAGTTTGCTTTAGTATATTTTTATTGGCCGGGCAATTGTATTTCAATTAAACTTTGGTGGCGTCGCACCTGTTAACCTACCGTGTGGACACATCTTTTGCCATCATCCAGCCATTGTAAGTATCATAAAATTTTTCTAATCCTATCCACAATGTTGTGATACCAGGTTTTCTTTCAGAGGCGTATCCCTTCC
>JBKJUP010000053.1:0-91325 GCA_046590675.1 Ferruginibacter sp.
ACCGGGAGAGTAGGTAGCTGCCATATTCATTTTAAACCCTTCGAGTTATCGAAGGGTTTTTTTATGCCTGCATACCACAACTATACACTCCCACTCCTTGATATCATCCGCAGAATAATAGTCATTGTGTATCACTTTAGATAGCATTGAGTATTCTGAATACTTTTTCATTTATGCCATCACCACTTCCGAAAATTTCTTTAAACTCGACTTTGCCAAACACTATAAGTTCCCCTCATCTGAAAAACTATAATATCCCTCCTCGCTTACAATTATATGATCCATCACACGAATGTCAAAATACTTTGAAGCTTCTTTTATTTTAAAAGTGAGGTCTTCATCGGCCCTGCTTGGTTTTAAATTTCCAGATGGGTGATTGTGACATAATACAATTGATGTAGCATCGTATTCCAATGCTCTTTTTAAAATTACCCTGGGATCAGCCACCGTACCCGTAATTCCGCCACGACTTATTATTTCAAAATGATTTACTTTATTTGCCTTATTTAGAAACAGAACTGCAAATACTTCGTAACTAAAATCCTTTATCATTGCCCTTAAATATTGCGCAATATCTGTGCTGGTGCGTATAACCGCTTTCTCCATCGCAGTTGCCGCTTGCCTTCTTCTCCCTAATTCCAATGCTGAAGCTATTGTTATTGCTTTTGCCTCACCTATACCTTTTATTTTTTGAAGTTCTTTCAATGATAATTTACCAAGTTCATTTAAATTGTTATTTCCCAATTTTAAAATATCCCTCGCTAGGTCTAAAGCAGATCTTTCTTTTTGACCATTGTTTATCAGAATTGCGAGTAGTTCAGAATCACTTAATGCGCCAGCTCCTTTAATTAATAATTTCTCTCTTGGCCTGTCGTCAATTGCCCAATTCTTTATAGAAGTGGAAGGTTTGTTGAAATTTTCCATTTTATTAAATTAAACATCAAGTTATAAACAATAGTTTTGCAACTGCTAACTGTCTTCAAATTATTACAAAAAAATCAATATGTTATACAACGCAAAGCTTTTTTCGGGCACAGGTTCACAGTATCTGTCTGAAGCTATCGCAAAAAAATTTGGCGAACCATTGGGTAAAGTAAATATACAGCGCTTTAGTGATGGTGAGATAGGGGTAGAATTCCAGGAAAGCATCAGGGGGCAGTTTGTGTTTTTAATCCAGAGCACTTTTGCGCCTACCGATAATTTGATGGAGTTGTTATTAATGATTGATGCTGCAAAGCGCGCATCGGCTTATAAAGTAATTGCTGTTATACCCTATTACGGTTATGCCAGGCAAGACAGGAAAGACAGACCACGTGTAGCAATAGGTTCAAAACTCGTTGCTAATATGCTAACTGCTGCAGGGGCCGATAGAGTAGTAACAATGGATTTACATGCACCCCAGATACAAGGCTATTTTGATATACCCGTTGATCACCTTGATTCATCAGCTATTTTTATACCATATATTGAAAGTTTAAATTTGGAAAATTTGACGTTTGCCGCTCCGGATGTAGGTAGTGCAAATAGAATTAGGGAAATAGCAACTTATTTTGAAAGTGAAATGGTGATTTGCGATAAACACAGAAAGAGAGCAAATGAAATTGCGAGTATGGTTGTAATCGGTGATGTTACGGATAGGGATATCGTATTGATAGATGATATTTGCGACACGGGTGGAACGCTGGCTAAGAGCGCAGGCTTATTAAAAGAAAAAGGCGCAAGAAGTGTACGGGCTTTTTGTACTCACCCTGTTTTAAGTGGTAAGGCTTATGAAAACATAGAAAATAGTGTTCTTGAGGAGCTGGTTGTTTGCGATACAATTCCGGTTAAGCCTCAATCTGGAAAAATAAGAGTTGTTTCTACTGCTGAATTATTTGCAATTGCGATAAGAAATGCACTGGAAAATAAAAGTATTAATAGTTTGTTTTTACGCAGTCGCATGGCTAATAAGAAATAATATCCGAACTTTTATACAATCATTTTTTTATTAATTGAAAACTTGAATTAATTCTGATTTTCAATTAAAAATTGTTCGTTAAATCCATTACCTTTGCGCCTCATTAAAAAAATCATTAAATGAAAACGATTACAATCGAAGGACAAATCAGGACCGAATTTGGCAAGTCAGCCACCCGCCAACTTCGCTCTGAGGAAAAAGTGCCAGCTGTAATTTACGGAGGTGCTAAGGAGATCAATTTTGCTGCTCCTGCTACTGCTTTTAAGAACATTGTTTATACACCTGATTTTATGGTAGTAGAAGCAACTATTGATGGAGTAAAATACCGCTGCGTATTAAAAGATCTGCAATTTGACAAAGTTAGCGACAAGTTGATTCATGTAGATTTTTTAGAACTGGTGGAGGACAAAAAAGTTACTGTTACTTTACCACTTAAATTTACAGGCGCACCTGTAGGCGTAAAAGCAGGGGGTAAACTGGTAACTAAAATTAAGAGTCTTAAAGTAAAATTATTACCAAAATATTTACGCGAAAACATTGAACTTGATATATCTAATTTAGAGTTGAACGAAAATATTAGAGTGCTTGACGTAAAAGCAGATAATATGGAGATTATGAACTCACCACGTATTCCTATTGCTTCAGTAACGATGACACGTCAATTGAAACAAGAAGAGGCAGCAGCTCCAAAAGCACCTGCTAAAGCCGCCGCTCCTGCCGCAGCCGCCGCAAAAAAATAACTTGAAATAATTGATATTTAAAAATGCCCTGATTTTCGGGGCATTTTTATTATTAACCAATAGGCAATCTATTAACTCTAAACTTTAATTACCTTTGCCAACTTAAATTTAAATTATGGGAATGGATAGAAATACGGTGATTGGATTTGTTTTGATTGGGATGTTGTTGATTGGAATGTTTTACTTTAACAGCAAGGATAATCAGACCTACCTGGCAGCGCAGAAGAGAATAGCTGATTCCGTGGCAAAAACTAAACCTCCTGTGGACACACTGGCTATAATGAAGGACTCTGTTAATGCAGAAGTGTTGCGTAAGGTTCAGTCCGCAGGTGTTTTCCAGGATTCAGTAAATGAATCCGAACAATTATCAGTTGTTGAAAATGAAGTGCTAAAAATTTCTTTTTCAAATAAAGGCGGACAACCAAAGATGGTTGAATTGAAAAAGTATAAAACTTATGATAATAAGCCGGTAGTTTTAATGACAGGCTCATTCAACAAGATTTCATACGCCATCAATTCAGGAAATCAGCATACAGCTCAAACAAGTGACCTTACATTTACCGCAGCTCCGTTAATTACCAATGCAAATAAAAGTAAAACTTTAAGTTATAGTATAAAGGATTCTATAGGAAGGCAAATTGTACATCAATATACAATTCGTCCTGATGATTATTTAATAGACTTTAATATTTTGATGGAAGGAGCGGATCAACTAGTTACTCAAAATTCTATTAACCTGTTATGGCAAACGCAAACACCTCGGGTAGAGCGTGATTTCACGTATGAAAAACAGCAATCTCATATTTGTTATGTTAGTGATAATAGCTACGACTTTTCAATGCTTGGATCTGGAGACGATAAGAAATTTGAAAAGCCAGTTGATTGGATTGCAGTAAAGCAACAGTTTTTTTTAAGTACAATCATCAATAAAAATAAGTTTACTTCTGCTGAAGTTGCCTGGACAGTACCTGTAGATACAACATCACATTATATCACCCAAACGAAAGCAAGTTTTAGAACAAATGTGGGAATGGGTAAGTCTGCGCAAATTCCATTACAATTGTATTATGGGCCGAGTGATTATCATGTACTAAAAATGTACGATAATAAAATGCAAAATATAGTTCCCTATGGCAGCGGTGTTTTTGCATTTGTAAAATATATAAACCGGCATGTGTTGCTTCCTGTTTTTGACTTAATTAGAAAGAACGTAGCAAGCATGGGAATCGTTATTCTTTTGCTTACTCTTTTTATCAGGTTGTTGACTTCTCCAATTTTATATAAGAGTTACGTTAGTGGTGCTAAAATGAAAGCGCTTAAGCCGGAGATTGATAAACTGAAGGAAAAGCACGGCGAAGACAAACAGGCATTCAGTATGGACCAAATGAAGCTCTGGAAATCTGCAGGTGTTAGTCCACTGGGAGGATGCTTACCTGCATTATTACAGATACCCATCTTTATGTCTTTGTACTACTTCTTTCAAAGTAATATTTCGCTAAGAGGAGAAAATTTCTTGTGGGCCAAAGATCTTGCGGCGTATGACTCTATTTACAATCTACCATTTAGCATTCCTTTTTATGGTGATCACATCAGTTTGTTTACTATAACTGCCACCTTAACAAGTTTACTTATATCTATCTATAGCATGAGTAGTATGCAGGATAATTCGAATCCTGTAATGAAGTACATGCCTTATATATTCCCGGTATTGCTGTTAGGCGTATTTAATAATTTGCCTTCTGCACTTACATGGTATTATACTATATCTAACTCAATTACCCTTATTTTACAGATAGTGATTCAGAAATATATAATCGATCATGATAAAATATTGGCTCAGATAGAACTGAATAGAAAAAAGCCTGTAAAGCAAAGTAAACTGCAGGAAAAAATTCAGGCGATGCAGGATGCAAATAAAAAAGTTCAGGACCTTAAGACTAAAAACAAAAAATAATTAACTAACAATTTCTTGTTAAAGATAAAGACCTGCAGTCGGAGACAACCCGTTGCAGGTCTCTTAGTTATTAGCAGTCAATACTTTGGCATGAGATTTTGTTATCTTTAGTAAAACAAAACATACATGAAAATTTTAAGCTTTATAGGGTTGTTAATATTGAGTTTTTATGGCCTGGCTAGCCAGGCTCAAAAGACTATATCAGAGGGAACAATTACTTATGATATCAGTATTCAAAATAAAGCTAACAGTGGTAAAACGTCCGGAGGTTTGAACGGAGCCAAAAGTATTCTTTACTTGAAGGGAGGGTTAAGCAGAACGGAAATGATAAGTGCCTTAGGTAACGAAATTACCATACACAATGGTAAGGTTGGCAATGCAGTTATTTTGAAGGAATATAGTGGCCAAAAACTTATGATTACGATGAACAAGGACAACTGGGAGCAACGGAATAAGAAATTTGATGGAATAAATTTTGAAAACACAAATGAAACGAAGGTAATTGAAGGCTATAGTTGTAAAAAGGCAATTGCTACATTAAAAGATGGGTCTATTATTTCAGTTTATTATACACCGGATTTAACGCTCATGAATAAGGAATACAGCCAGGCATTTAAAAACTTGCCAGGGTTCCCGATGGAATACGAATTTGAAACAGCTAAATCAAAATTCAACTACCTGGTTTCTGCAATAGATTTGAGCCCTGTTGCAGCATCAAAATTTGATTTTCCCAAATCAGGATATAGAGTAACGAGTTATGATGATATTAAGGGCGGGAAAGAAGATTAGAGAAAGCAAATAAGTTATCCGATAATTTTTTAACGTAGTAAAACAAAAGCCTTACAATTTGTAAGGCTTTTGTTTTTTATTTTTTCCTGATTATTATTTTCATTCCGGTATATCCAGCCTGAATATCTGGCATCGTAATTTTAGTTTTGTAAGGAATTATATAAGTAATATTTCCTTTTTGATAAGTAATTAAGGAACTATTCATTAAAGTATTTCCAACAGTTGATTGCGTACTAAGCAAACTCCCTTTATAAGTTAACCCGGTCTTTAGGTTAAAAGCAATTGAATTTTTTATGGTAGTAGGAGCAGTTATATTTAAAGTAGCTTTACTTTTATTTTTTCTTCCAACGCCCCTATCGGCTGAAGCCTCCACTACAAAGCAGATCAGTACGAGTGCTGCAAGTATTTTTTTTGTGAATGTGTTCATTGGAAATAAGTTTAACAATTACAAATGTATATCAAATAATTGGTTGTTCTTTAACCATTCATGTAATACTTTGACTTTTCTTTAACGTATAACTCTAAATAAAGTTACAAATTATTGCCAGTTTATTTTATTTGGTGTATTTTACAGTAACCTAAAAGCCCATGAGTAAATATCCTTACCGTCAAGACAGGGAAGAATTAAAAGAATTATTGCAGCAATACGATAATTTAAAGTCGGGGAAGAGCCACTCCTTTATCGAGGAAGATTCCTTCGAGAAAATCATTGACTATTTTGATGAAAAAGATGAATTACAAAAAGCTTTGGAGGCCTCAGAATACGCAATGGAACAATACCCCTATTCTTCCTCACTATTGTTAAAGAAGGCTGATCTATTAATTGCAGCCAAAAAGTACAAAGAATCTCTTTTTTATTTGGATCAGGCAGAGATTATGGATAGCAGCGACATCAATCTCTATATCCTGAAAACTGATGCTTACCTGGCACTTGATCAGCAAACCAAAGCCGCCCAAGTACTTGAAGCAGCCTTAAATTACTTTGAAGGGGATGAAAAAGTGGAACTTCTGTTTGAATTGGCCGATGTATATGACGACTATGAAAATTTTGATAAAGTATTTGATTGTCTAAAAATGATCTTAGAAATAGATCCAAATAACGAAGAGGCACTCTACAAGATTTGCTTTTGGACAGACTTTACAGGGCGCAATGAAGAAGGAATAAGAATTCACCAGGAAATTATAGAAGAATTTCCTTTCAGCGAATTGGCCTGGTTTAACCTTGCTGCAGCATACCAGGGGCTGAAACTATATGAAAAGGCCATAGATGCATATCATTATGCCGTGGCCATTGATGATAAATTTGACTATGCGTGGCGCAATATGGGAGACGCATATTTAAGGATCAGGAAATACAAAGAAGCCATAGAAGTTTTACAAAAAGTACTCGAACTCGCCCGGCCTGAAGATGTTATCTATGAAGCAATTGGTCATAGTTATGATAAACTGCACAACTATGCACTGGCGAGATTTAATTATAAAAAGGCAGCCCACCTTAGCCAGGACGATCCTCAGCTTTATTATAAAGTTGCCTGCACTTATATGAATGAAGGGATATGGGATAGTGCAATTAAGAATCTGCAAATTGCCATGCGTATTAACCGGATGCAACCGGAATACAACCTTGCCATGGGACAATGCTATATGGAACAAGGCAAAATTGAAGAAGCGGTACAATATTTCGGCAATGTAGTAAGATCAAGACCTAAAAACAGTAACGGCTGGTTAGAATTACTGAGATGTTTGTACAACGCGGATTGTTTCGACGAAGGCCTTAAATATGTTGAACAAGCGCTTACCCTAACAGGCAATAAGCCGGTATTTTACTTCTACAAAACTGCCTTTTTACTGGCATTGGGTAAATCAAAAGAAGCCATCCTTCAGTTAGAAAATGGAATGGCAAAAGCGCCCAGAATGATTAAAAAACTTACAGAGTTAAATCCTTCTGTATTACAAAATCAGTTAGTAGTGGATGTAATAGCACGTTTTAAAAGAAGTAAGTCTATTTAATCATACATGTTCCTTCCCCCTTTTCATTTCACCTTTCATTTCACCGATTTTAAAGTTCAAAGGCTATCTTTGCGCCATTTCTAAAAAAAAATTATGAATTTCAATTTAACACAAATACCCGATCGCATTTTAAAACCAAGGGGCCATGGCATTACTATGGTAATGGATAAGGGTTTAAGTATTGAAGAAGCCAAGAATTTTATGAGTGTTTCTCATCCACATGTTGACGTTGTAAAACTTGGGTTTGGAACTGCCTATGTTACGCCTAACTTACGTGAAAAACTAGAAGTGTATAGTTCATTTAATATTCCAATTTATTTTGGGGGAACATTGTTCGAAGCATTTCTAGTGCGCAATCAATTCCAGGATTATATTGATGTATGTAAAGAATTTAATGTTACCTATATGGAAGTCAGTGATGGCTCAATTTCGATACCACATGCCGAAAAATGTGGATACATTGAAAAGCTAACAAAGTATGGGGTTGTGCTGAGTGAAGTAGGAAGTAAGGATGCGGCGCATATTATTCCTCCGTATAAATGGATTGAATTGATGAAAGCTGAATTAGAAGCAGGATCTACCTATGTGATTGCTGAAGCCAGGGAAGCAGGAAACGTAGGTATATACAGGGGTACAGGTGAAGTAAGAGAAGGGTTGGTGCAGGAGATTTTAACGCAGATACCGGCAGAAAAAATATTATGGGAAGCGCCTCAAAAAGCACAACAACTTTATTTTCTGGAATTGATAGGTTGTAATGTTAACCTTGGAAATATTGCACCTTCCGAAGTAATAGCATTAGAAACAATGCGAATTGGTTTAAGGGGAGATTCATTTGAGTTGTACTTAAATAAAGAGTTGGCCTGATGAAATTATTTGGTTTAATAGGTTATCCGCTCGGACATTCTTTTTCAAAGGAATATTTTACAGAAAAATTCAGGAAAGAGGGTTTGACAGATTGTATGTTTGAATCCTTTGCAATTCCATCCATTGATGAGTTTAAATCACTATTAGAAAAAAATCCATCCTTGATAGGTTTGGGAGTAACTATACCTTACAAGGAACAGGTGCTTCAGTTTGTGGATGAATTTTCAGATGAGGTAAAAGAAATCGGTGCCACAAACAGCATAAAAATTTCTAACGGGAAACTAATAGCTTATAATACTGATATAGCCGGTTTTGAAGAATCCTTTATTAAACAGTTACAAACTCATCATAATAGGGCATTAATATTAGGAACAGGAGGGGCATCAAAAGCTGTTCAATACGTTTTCAAAAAACTGGGCATTGAATTTTTGATGGTGACAAGAACCAGCAGTGAAAGAGACAATCACATCAGCTATCAGGAGCTGGACGAAAAAATAATAGCAGACTATTCTATCATAGTAAATTGTTCGCCAGTTGGTATGTATCCTAATAACGACCAGGCACCTGACATCCCTTACGAATTTTTAAGTACCAGGCATTATTTATACGATCTTGTTTATAAACCAGCAAAAACGCTGTTTCTCCAAAAAGGCGAAGAGGCCGGAGCTGTTATTCAAAATGGTTATGAAATGCTTTTAATACAAGCTGAAGCAAGCTGGAAAATATGGAATAGCGCTTAGCCTAATCCGAAAGCAAAATTGATTTTAATTCCGGGGGAATTTTCGCAACTTTTTTATTGACGTAATCAAAGCAAACCATACCGGTTTTGGCATTTGCCAATAATATCTCTACACCATTGCGAATCACAAAAAGTTCATAGTATAATTCAAAACTAACGCTGGCAACTTCTCCGGCAGATAATCGCACGCTTATTTCTTCTCCGTAAAATCCTTCGTTTTTAAATTCGAGGGCTAAGTCACTCATGATAAGGCCGGTTCCGGCAATATCCAATTCTGTAAAATTATTTTGTTGCAACCATTGCATACGGGCTTCGTGTATGATGGATACAAATGCATCATTACCCACATGATTTCCATAGTTGATATCGCTTATCCGCACCTTTACGGGAACGACAGCCATCAGTTTTCCACTTATATCTATTTTAATTCTTGCCATAGTTTTAATCTTGCATTCATTATTTATCATCAGTGCCTTCAAGAAAACTTATTAATTTATCCATCGCTTTCTTTCGGTGGCTAAATTCGTTTTTTGCAATTTTACCCATTTCAGCAAAAGTCATTTCACTTCCATCCGGTATAAAAACAGGGTCGTATCCAAATCCTTCTTTACCTCTTTTTTCCTGAATGATTTTGCCATTGCAAATACCCTCAAACTGAAACTCCTGTTCGTCTAAAATCAACGAAATCACAGTTCTGAATCTTGCTTCCCTGTTAGTTGCCAGTTGCATATTTTCCAGCAACTTTTCTACATTGTCGCTAAAAGAAGCGTTTTCTCCTGCGTACCTGGCACTTTTTACACCCGGTTCTCCATTCAGTACTGTTACTTCAAGCCCGGTATCTTCACTAAAACAGTTTTTGGCGGTTAAATTATAAATGGTAACCGACTTTTCACGGGCATTTTCTTCAAGTGTAAAATGTGGTTCAGCAATTTCAATATCAATACCTGCATCTTTCAACGTTACAATCTCAAAACGATCGCCTAATACAAGTCTTATTTCTTCAACCTTATGTTGATTGTTTGTAGCGAATATTAATTTTTCCATAAGGAGCTAATAGCTGTTTAAATTTAATTCTGTAAAAAGATGATGGTGGGCAATGATACCATGAAAATCTGAACTTGAATGATGCACTTCGTTCCTCAGTGTAAACTCTGCCAATGCTGATGCTATGAAATACCAATGCCTGTAAACAAAAAAATTGTTGCTAACCAATCGAGAAAATTTGTTTAAGGCAGTTCCACAACAACGTTTTTTCTGCTTTGTCAGAGTATAATTTAGACAGCATCGGCGCAGCTAAATATACCTGGTTATTGAAACGTTGAACCTGGTAATCCGGAAATTCCAGTGGCAATAAAATATCGGCCGGTGATACACCAAAAAGAAATATTTTTTCCGGCTTTAATATTTCTTCAAATGATTTATACGATATGTTTTTATTCTTTTTGATGTTACAGATAGCAACGTCTTCCATAGATAGATTGCATGCAGACAAAACACCCAATAAAAAATTTAATTGATCATCCGGAAGGTAAATTGCTTCCTCGCATGCAACAGCAATGAGTATATGTTGTTTATTATTGCCGAGCGTAGCAAGTGTTTTATTAGCTTCCTTTTCAGCAATTGGCTGGTGGTTATCGAAGCCAACCAACGAATCAGTAAACAAACCCTGTAAAACAATTGGAGGCAATTGAATATTATCTAAACTCATAAAACGACATTTACTCTGTACTTTTTTTTGTTTCTTTGCTGTAAAATTAAGGATTATGATAGCAGTGGCAGATTTTAATATCACCAGAGTTCAGCGTAGTAAACTATTGGATATTAGTTTGGAAAATGTTCCGTTTGGGAAATATTTTTCGGATCACATGTTAGAAATGGATTATGAAAATGGAGAATGGCAAACGCCGGAAATTAAGCCGTATCAACCACTTCAACTCGATCCATCATTGGCTGCATTGCATTACGGCCAGGCAATTTTTGAGGGTATTAAAGCATATAAAGACGAAGAAGGCAATGCTCATATTTTCAGACCTGAAGATAATGTTGCCCGGTTTAATATTTCCGCTGAAAGGATGCAAATGCCACCCGTTCCTGAAGAAATATTCCTGGAAGGAATGCGTCTTCTTATTGAGATTGAAAAAGATTGGATTCCTGCAAGAGATCAGCATTCATTGTACATTCGCCCGTTCATGTTTGCAAGCGATATGGCCATTGGAGTAAAGCCAAGTGAACGATATAAGTTCCTGATAATTTTAAGCCCAACAGGGCCATATTACGCAACTCCAATGAGGATTTATGTAGAAGAAAAATATGTAAGAGCAGTTGAAGGTGGTTATGGTTATGCGAAAGCTGCCGGAAATTATGGTGGTGCTTTACTTGCATCAGCAGAAGCTCATAAAAAAGGCTATGACCAGGTTTTATGGATGGATGCTTTTGAACATAAGTATGTGCAGGAATGTGGCACAATGAATGTATTTTTTATAATTAACAATGTGGCCATTACTCCTGGATTGGAAGGAGGAACGATATTGGCTGGCGTAACCAGGGATAGTACAATTACTTTGTTAAAAGAAATGGGTTATGAAGTAGAAGAAAGGTCGCTAAGTATAGACGAAATTATAGATGCATATAAAGCAGGGGTATTAGATGAAATTTTTGGTACTGGTACAGCGGCAACAATTTCTCTAATTAAAGAATTGAAGTATAAAGATTTTATAATGCAATTTGATGTAGAAAAATGGAGCATTGCTCCGGAAGTAAAAAGAAGAATGGATGCCATCAAATATGGTAAAGAAGCAGATTTACATGGTTGGCTTTACAAAGTTTAATGAGTAAAATAAATTTATAAAAAAGGGAACATACTATATGTTCCCTTTTTTTTATTTGAAGCCTTTTTTTTTGTCTTAATGTATGCATTTTGTTTTCGATAAAACTTTCCCTCAGTAAATCTACCCGGGTTACAAAGATGTTGCGGATTTGTTCATAGTTGCTTTACTTAAGCATTTCGGGAAATACTATTTGTGGTAACAACTTTATTATAACCTGTACTCAATAAATTTTGTAATAAAGCGTTGGTAGTTAGTTACCTCTTAATCCAATATAAAGGCTCGAAGAGCCTTTGACCCAAACTATGAACTATGAGAAAATTTTACTTTGTCTTAGTCATTGCTTTTTGTTTATTTACTTCATTCCCAGCATTATTAAAAGCTCAAACCTGCAACTCCATTACTGCTACTACTGCAACTTATGAATCGAGGTGTGCTGCTACCGGTTCTATAAAAATTGTTGTTAGCGGCGGATCAGGTTCCTATAAATATAAAGTAACCGGCCCGGTAAATTCAAACTACACAACTGCCGATTCAATTACAGGTCTTGGTGCCGGTACCTACACGGTAGTTATTAATGACATTGTGAATAATTGCACCATTAGTAAAACAAACGTTGTGGTTGCCGGTACTTATCTCGACCCTCGTTTTAGCCTTAATGTGGTTGACGTAAGTTGCGACAATGGAAGCAACGGAAGCATTTCAGTAACGGGGCAGCAAAATGGAAGATCCCCCTTCACCTATTCAATTGAAGCTCCTTCTCCAATGGGGGTAGGCACCTCCAACAGTGCAGGTGTTTTTAACAATTTGATTCCTGGTGACTATAGTATCAGGCTTACCGATTCGTGTGGAGGAATACAAACCAGAACAATCACTTTAAACAATTACACCTGGTGGCTCGACGATTATCAATTCACTAAAACTTCCTGCGATTCAGTAAACGGTTTTATTAAAGTGGTTGATAGCCGTGGAAATGTAAGTACTGTAAACGGGATTGCCGGATTTATGTATGGAGTAGTAAGGCATCCTGGTGATACTATTTTGTCAACTAATCCAAATTTCAGTTTTTTCCTTAATGGAGCTTCTTCAATAGATATTGTTGCAAAAGATGCATGTGGTAAAATCAAAAAAGGAAGTTCTGCGCTAAACTTTAATCCAACAGTAGGAGCAGGCGTTAATGTTTATGGTAAAACCTGTAACACCTTTTCCGTTTCATTTATTAACCTGAAAAACTTTTTCGGAGCTGATTATTGTTTATACGATAATAATAATATTCAGATTGCCTGTAATAATTCCGGTGTATTTAACAGTGTGCCCTATGGAAATTATTGTCTTAAAGCGCACAATTCATGTCCTGACACAACTATTTCAAGATGTATAAATGTGCTTCCTCCTCCAATATCTGTCGGAAGTATCGTACTTGTTTCCAATAAAAATTGTACAACATTTACTGCAACTGTAACAGGGCAGGTAGGTTTAACAAATCCAGACTACTGTATTTATGATGCCGGAAACACACAGTTGGCCTGTAATACTTCGGGCATATTTACAAATCTTTCTTATGGAACTTATTGTATCACTATAAAAGACAATTGCCAGGACACAACCATAAGCAGGTGCTTTACAGTAAAAAGGCCCACGCCTAAAATACCCGCTGTTATTGCTCCGGCATATATAAAGTGCTCAAATTTTGGAATAGTTGTAAATGGTGATAGTTTATTCATGCCCCAGTTTTGCTTATTTGATAGTTCAGGGGTAAAAATAGTTTGCAATAACACAGGCATTTTTGATAGCCTGTCTTTTGGAAATTATTGTGTAAGTGTTTACGATGCATGTTACGATACAACCATTACCAGGTGCTTTTTTGTCGGTGCGCCGGTTGTAACAAATGATCTGTCGGTAAATTCATCAAATAAAGGCTGTACTACGTTTACTGTGAATGCCAGTACGTCAAATGTGACCAATCCGCAATTTTGCCTTTACAATAACAACGATTCGCTAATAGCCTGTAATTCTACAGGAATATTTAATAGCATACAATATGGCACTTATTGCGTAAAACTTCACAGTCCTTGCCCAGACACTTTATTCACCAAATGTATTACGGTAACTCCACTTATTCCATCAGCAAGTAGCAATGTGTCTTTGAGTAATAAAACCTGTACCACGTTTACTGCCAGTATATCCGGACAGAAAAACCTGACGAATCCTAACTACTGTTTATTTGATAGTGCAGGAGTACAAATAAGGTGTAGTAAAAGTGGATCATTTAGTAATCTTGCTTACGGCAGTTATTGTATTAAAATAATAAACACTTGTTACGATACTACCATTACCAGGTGTTTTACAGCAGCGCCGGTACCGGTGAGTATTAGTGTGAGTACTGCCAAATCCTGTTCCTATGGTTTTGCTTCATTGTCGGTTTCAGTAACCGGAGGGGGCCTTCCGGTAGTTGTAAAAATTTATAAGCCCGACAGTAGCTTGTTGTTTACTAAAAGTTATAACTACAATAATTTCACCATCGATAGTATTCCTGGTTTAGTCGCCGGTCAAACGTATAAAATAATAGCCAGTGATAATTGTGGTTATAGCGATTCGTTGTACAAAAGTGTAATAGCTAGTATAGCAAATCATTCTGCTATGGTTACTGCAAAATGTCCCAGCGCAATGTGGCAAAATGGTTCAGGCAGAATAGAAGCAACAACTGCAACAAATATGGGCGTTTTTACAGTTAATGTTATTAAAAAGAACAGTACTGTATTGTCGCCTCAATTAAGTCCAAATTCAGCATCGGGCGGCGTATTTATTTTCGATGACCTCGAAGCGGCTACCTACGTAATCAGCTATAAATTAAATGATGCCTGTAATAAATATTTATACGATACAGTTGTAATCAAGCCATATACTTTTCCAAATTTAAATCGTTCATCAGCCTATCAATGCGATGTGAGTGGCTTTAGTGTAGGAGCGGTGGTATCAAATGGTGTAGGCCCGTTTTCGTACCAAATAATAGGAAGCACCCCTTCCAGTCCGTCTATTCTTTCGGCTCCACAATCCAATCCTGTGTTTAGTGTAGATAATGGAACCAATTATTCGCTCATTCGGTTGAGGGCACTGGATGCATGCGGCAATGCCACCCTGGCAGATGCCAGTATTTTGCCATTGGCTAATTATAAAATTATTGCAGATAGTAATTGCTTTCAAAGCAGTTCAACATTGTCAGTTGATACCATCTATAACGCAACTTATTCATGGTATAAAAAGGATAATGCAAATAGCATAGACAGTACCTATTTGGGAGCAGGATATAGTGTATTTGTTCCTTATGTATCTGCCAATGATACCGGTACTTATATTTGCCATGTTATTGTAAATACCGGTTGCGTAAAGCGGACTTATAAGTATAATCTTACCGGTCTTTGTTACAGTTATCTTCCCACATTGGTCCAGTCTTTTTATGGCAAATTTGTAGATAACTATGTGCTGTTAAATTGGAAAGCAAGCCAGGAAGTTGGACTAAAAACCTACGTAATTGAACGCAAAAATCCAGGTAATGATTTATTTATAGAGTTGGGGCGAATGTCACCAAACAAAAATGGTGGTGGAATCAATCAATATGAGTTTAAAGATGTGATGCCATTGAAAGGAAATAATATTTATCGGCTTAGAATGATCAATGATAATGGTACAGATCATTATTCCAATACCATCCTGCTATCAAAAACGGTTGGGGAAACAAAAATCATTGTATATCCCAATCCCGTTAATGACAAGTTTACTGTATCAGTAGAGCAGTCAAGGGGGCATAATTATAAGGTGAGCCTTTATAACCTGGTTAACCAGGTTATTTCCGAAATATTTATTAATGGAGATAACAGCCCAATCACACAGATTACCCGAAAGCCTTCAATGCCCAACGGCGTTTATATATTAAAGTGTGTTGACCTTGAAACGAACCAGGTTTATATACAAAGACTACTGTTTAAATAAGATGAAAAGGAAGTTTTTCAGATACAATTGAAGTGGTTTTAAATAAAGTTTGATTTTTTTTATTTTTAATTTCCGTTTTTAGTTGATAATTCCTACCTTTGCCGTCCAAAAAATAAAGGGTTAAAAATGCCTACAATACAACAATTAGTAAGAAAAGGAAGAGAAATAATTAAAGCAAAAAGCAAATCAAGAGCTTTAGATGCTTGCCCACAACGTCGTGGTGTTTGTACAAGGGTGTATACAACTACGCCTAAGAAACCAAACTCTGCTTTGCGTAAGGTTGCGAAGGTGCGTTTAACTAATAAAATTGAGGTTATTGCCTATATTCCAGGTGAAGGTCACAATTTGCAGGAGCACTCTATCGTACTGATCCGTGGTGGAAGGGTAAAAGATTTACCAGGTGTACGTTATCATATCGTAAGAGGTAGCCTCGATACTGCCGGTGTAAAAGACCGTAAGCAAAGCCGTAGTAAATACGGTACTAAAAAAGAAAAAGCAAAAAAATAATTTAATATATCCCGTTTCACTTTTATCGTACATCGGTAATAAATAAACAACAATGCGTAAGACACAACCAAAAAAAATACCTTTAGCACCTGATCCTAAGTTTAATGATAAATTAGTAACCAGGTTTGTAAATAATTTAATGTGGGCTGGTAAAAAAAGTGGAGCTTATATCATTTTTTACGATGCTTTAGATAAAGTAACTAAAATTACTGGCGAAAGCGGCTATGAGATTTGGAAAAAGGCATTGGGTAATATTACTCCTGGTGTTGAGGTACGTAGTCGTCGTATTGGTGGAGCTACCTTCCAGATACCTGCTGAAGTACGTACTGACAGAAAAGTTTCTTTAAGCATCAAATGGATGGTTAAATATAGCCGCGATCGCAATGGTCGTAGCATGGCAGACAAATTAGCAAATGAAATAGTAGCAGCAAGCAAAGGTGAAGGTGCAGCTTTCAAAAAGAAAGAAGACACCCATCGTATGGCTGAAGCTAACAAAGCTTTTGCTCACTTTAGAATTTAATAGCACAATATTATAATAGCAATGCCGCTCGTCACTGAGCGGCATTTTTGTTTAAAAAAATTTATGTTGAGTCTTGAGGTAACCATGAATTAATAAAAGTATAGGACCAATTAAAAATTATAAGCAACAACGCTTAACTTGTTAGCTAACTTAATTGTTTGAAAAGAAAAATCTCCATTTACACCGCCTCTGCAATTGTTGTCGCCAATATGATTGGCACAGGAGTGTTTACAAGCGTAGGTTTCCAACTTTCATCTATACAAAATACCTGGGGCATTTTGCTGCTTTGGGTTTTAGGAGGTTTCTTGGCGTTATTCGGTGCCTTTGCTTATGCCGAGCTTGGTACGCATTTTAAAGAGTCTGGCGGCGATTACATTTACTTGTCAAGAGTATTCCATCCTATGTTAGGCTATTTGTCGGCCTGGGCCGGGCTAACAGTCGGGTTTTCGGCGCCTGTAGCGTTGGCTGCTATGGCTTTCACCAAATACCTTGCACCATTTGGGTTACAGGGAAATGTTTGGCTGGCAATAGCAATAATAGTTTTAATTGGCCTGATGCATAGTTTTACAATCAGGCACAGCAGCCGGCTACAAAACGCCTCAACAATTATTAAAGTGTTGTTTATAATTATCCTGATTATCATTGGTTTTTGGGTTCCGGGAAATGGTAGCAATGCCATTGTACTAAATGATTCATGGCAGCAGGAAATATTTAAGCCCGGTTTTGCTGTTTCAATGGTTTATGTTGCATTTGCATATACAGGCTGGAATGCAGCCGCCTATGTTGTAGATGAAATTAAAAATCCTCAAAGAAATCTGCCGCTTGCATTAATTGGAAGTACCATTTTTGTAGCTGTTGTGTATGTGCTTTTTCAATTGGTTTTATTGAGAAATGCAACCGCCGCTCAAATGGAGGGCAGAGAGGAAGTAACTTTTATTGCTTTTAATAATCTATTGGGCAGTGCCGGAGGTAAATGGGTGAGTATCTTCATCGCCATTCAATTAGTGGCTACCATTAGTTCTTATTTATGGGTTGGGCCAAGAGTTACCTGGGCCATGTCGAACGAACATAAATTATGGAAACCATTGGCGAAAAAAAATAAACACGGCATTCCTGTTGTGGCTGTGTGGGCACACGTTTTTATATCTATCATACTTACATTAACCGGGTCGTTTGAAAAAATATTATTGTACGCAGGTTTTGTTTTACAATTGATGGCGTCACTTACTGTAGCTACCAGTTTGTTTATAAAATTTAAAAAGCCAGGTACATTTACCAGTCCGTTTAAACCACTATTACAAATCATCTTTTTAATTTTTAATGCGTGGGTATTATTTTTTACAATTATTGACCGGCCTAAAGAGAGTTTAATAGGGTTGGGTATTTTACTTGTTGGTGCCATTATTTATTATTTTGATACACCTCAGTTAAAGAAAACTGCTGACAACAAAGACGGTTCCGCTTTAAGTTCCTCAATAGCATAATGAAAAAGCCTTGTTTCTATTTGTTGTAACTTCATTCTTCAACCAAATAAAAAATTAAGTATGAACACAAGGAGACTATTTTTACAGCAAGCCGGAATTTTAACGGCAGGAATTCTTACCAATTCTTGTACTTCATCTGCAACTGATAACAAAAAAATAGGGATTCAGTTATATACCCTGAGAGATGAAATTGCGAAAGATGTAAAAGGCGTGATAGGCAAAGTGGCAGCAGCAGGTTACAAGGAAGTGGAAACATTTGGGTTAAGTGCAGATGAACAGTTTTTTGGGTTAAGTGTAAAGGAATTTGGGCAATTACTTAAAGATAATAACCTTACTACACCAAGCGGCCATTATACCCCTGCAGCAATGTTGTTTGAAAATGGAAATGGAGATGATGTAAAGAAATTATGCGATGTTGGAAATATACTTGGGCATGAATATATCGTTATTCCTTATCTCGATGAAAGCAAGAGATCTACAATTGATCAATACAAAGCCATTGCAGACCGAATTAACAAAGCAGGTGAAATTTGCAAAAGCTACAATTTGAAACTAGCCTATCATAATCACGATTTTGAATTTTTGAATATAGATGGACAAAAAGGGTATGATATACTCCTGGATAGTACAGATAAGGATTTGGTAAAAATGGAGATGGATATTTATTGGGTTGTGAGAGCCGGTGTAGATCCAATAGAATTGCTTAAGCGACAGCCCGGCCGTTTTGAACTATGGCATATAAAGGATATGGATAAGGCTGACATGACAAAAAATACAGAGATAGGAAACGGCACAATTGATTTTAAAAAGATGATGCAAAATGCAAAACTATCTGGTGTAAAACATTATTTCCTGGAGCAGGAAAATAACTATGTACCTGACCCCATTACAAGTATCCAAACGAGTTTTAATTATATAAAAAAAGACCTGGTGAACTGATGTTATTGAAGTACATAAAAATGCCCCGGTGTATTATACCGGGGCATTTTTATAATATTATTTTTTGCTTACAATGTTTTAATCTGAATATTTCTAAACGAAACCATATTGCCATGGTCCTGTAATGCAATCCTTCCTTTTTTGTATTTTGCAAAATCAGGCATGTCTTTAAATTTGCTGCCTGCTACCAATTTATTCCAGTTGTCGTCCCAAAGCGTTGTTGACACTACATTTGTACCATTTAAAAACAAATCAAGTTTGCCATGGTTTAAAATGACTTCCACTTCGTTCCATTCACCTACCGGGTTTACCGTTTCTTTAGAGCTTGATATCAGGTCGTAAAGGTCGCCTGCACGGTGCTTAATAATTTTCCCATCAGGATGTCCGTCATTATCCAATATTTGCATTTCAAAGCCTGTGTACCATACTTCCTTGTATTTGGCTGTATCCTCATTAATTAAAAAAATAAGCCCGCTGTTACCGTTTGGTGCAATTTTCCATTCCAGTTTTAAATCGAAGTTTTCATACTCACTATCGGTTAGTAAGTCTCCGCCACCAATAGTCTGGTAGCCTTGTTTTTTTGTAGTATCCAGGTATAAAACACCGTCATTCACTTTCCATAATTCGCCTGCTGCAGTTTTACCGTAGCTATGCCAACCGGTGGTAGTTTTTCCGTCAAACAAACTTACAAATCCGGTTGAGTCGGTGGCGTCCATTGTGCTGTCTGCTGAGGTTGTGCTGGTTGCTGAATTATCTGTGTTATTACAACTACAAAAAATGGCCAATGAAAAAACCACGGTCAATAATTTATTTAGCATAGTTATTTCTTTTCTTCTCTTAACAATAAAACATATTTAACCATTTGAATGGCATCTTCTTTAGAAAGGTCGGGGTGAGCAGCCATTGGTATTTGCCCCCAAACACCTGATCCGCCTTTCATAACTTTATCAGCCAGCATCTCCTGGTTCGCTGCTGTGTTTTCATACTTTAATGCTACATCACCGTATGCAGGGCCTGTAGCAGCTTCTCTTAATTTATGACAGGTAAAACAGTCGGATTTTGCAACCAGGGCTAAACCTTTTTGATAATCGGGATTATCCATCACTGATGTGGTTGCTTTTGCTGGTTCTTTTGTGTCGCCACCAGTTTCTGTACTTTCTGTTTTGTTACCGCCACAGGCTACAAAGAAAAATGCCAGGGTAATTATGACTGAGAATTTTTTCATGTTAACTACATTTAATTTTAACAAATTTATTCAAATCTTATTAAAGCCATAAAATTTATTTATAACGCATAGCGTATATTCTACATGTGGTGTATCTACTCATATTTATTTTCCCATTGAGGCTTGTTTGGTAGATTGGTATTCAGTTTAAGTAAATGATAAAAGATGACACTGAATATTAAAAACCAGGTGTAAAAAAGCTATGAAAAAATTTAACTGTAACCTGCGTTACAACCCTAAACAATAAGTTATAGTTGTTTTGTAAAGTTGAATAGCAGAACAGGGTTTTGATAATGAACTATCTTTGATTCAACGAATTTTTAAGTAAGGAACTAATAAAATTATAATCATGTCAGGAATTTTAGATCTCGTTGGAAATACACCGCTGGTTGAGTTAAAAAAAATACCCACCAATAAAAATGTAACCATTTATGGAAAGCTCGAGGGGAACAATCCGGGAGGTAGTGTAAAAGACCGGGCAGCGTATGGTATGATAAAGGGAGCCCTGGATAGAGGAGAAATAAAAGCTGGTATAAAACTGATAGAAGCCACCAGTGGTAATACTGGTATTGCACTGGCAATGATTGCCAGCTTGTTTGGCGTTGAAATTGAATTGGTAATGCCCGAAGATGCCACCAGGGAAAGAGTATTAACCATGCAGGCCTTTGGTGCTAAAGTAATACTTACGCCGAAGGAGAAATCAATGGAAGGGTCTATTGACTACGCAACTGAGCAGGTAGCAAAGGGAGGCTATTTAATGCTGAACCAGTTTGGAAATGCCGATAACCCGGGCATGCACTATAAAACTACCGGTCCTGAAATATTTAAGGACACCAACGGTGGCGTCACACATTTTGTTTCTTCAATGGGTACAACCGGCACTATTATGGGGGTGTCGAAATATTTAAAGGAGCAGAACAAGGATATACAAATAGTAGGATGCCAGCCTACCGATGGATCAAAAATACCCGGCATAAGAAAATGGCCGGAAGCATACCTGCCAACCATTTTTGATAAAAGCCGCGTTGACCGGGTAATTGAGATTGCTGAAAAGGACGCCAGGATAATGGCCAAAAGACTTGCGAGGGAAGAGGCCATTTTTAGTGGTATGAGCAGCGGGGGAGCGGTACATGCTGCTATTGAACTTGCCAAAGAACTTGAATCGGGTATAATAGTAGCAATCATCTGTGATCGGGGTGACCGATATCTATCTTCTGATTTGTTTGATTAAGATTATTTATGATGTCTGATGGCTGATGTCTGATTTGAAAATGCATAGCGTTTAGGGAGGAGATGCTTTAGGATAGTATGCGCTTCAATAGATATTTTTTGTGTCCGATGTTTTTGTGTCCGATGTTTTTATGTCTCATGTTTTTTATGTCTGATGTCTGATGTCTGATTTTTTTCATATTGAGTTTTCATTACTTGCCTGAATATATTTTTGAACAGCAGGTGCATTTCATGGTATTAAATTGCCACTAATCTGCAATCTAGCGGCCAACCATTGGTATTTAGAATGCGTCAACTAATAAAAACTGCTTCAAATCAGCCATTAACCACCTTTCATCGGACATACAGATTTTATCAATTAATAAAAACTGCTACGTTGTGCGTCACCTTTGCAGAACATACATCTATAAGTATGCAAGCTAAAACTTTGCAGATGGTAAGAAGCCATTTAAGATTAGGTCTGAGGTCTGACAGACTTCATCTGAACCCTTTTGGACAATCAGGAACAAAAATGTTGTCAACTAGGAATTTAAAATAAGTAAAGCAAATAAAATGAACTATGTTTAGCAACCTTTGAAATGGTTGTATGCCATTTTAAATTAACCCTCTGAATGAAAAAAAATATATTTGCATTATTGTTGACAATATGCTCTGTTTGTAATTCGCAAGCTCAAGATCAAATTGAATTTCCTAAAGACCCAATAACCAATAAGTTTACCTTGAGTCAAGTTGTTGAAATGCCTGGGAAAACCAAGATAGAAATCTTTCAATCTGTAAAAGGAATCGAGTCTAAGTTTACAGCTTATAATTGGGAAAAAAAAGAAAAAGATGTATACTACAAAGGTCTAAATTTATCAAATCTTCCAAGGGAAAATATAGATTCAAGTCGCCTTTTCTATAAAATACAATTGGCTCAAGTCACAAAATTTAAATTATCCGGGAATAATAGTTATGGGGGATTTATAGGTGATCTTTACATATATGTGAAGGATGGTAAGTATAAGATTGAATTAACGAATTTTAGCATATCGGAAATTAACATGAAACTTTCAGGTTCAGCAGATGCAATTGAAGAGAAGAATTCTTCAAACAAGAAGTGGTTAAAAATAAAAGGGGAAATACTTGCAGACGCAACCATTATCAAGGAAAAGATTATTGAGAGTATTTTTATCTATTTCAAAAAATCAGATTTTTAATCTTATGGAAAAAAGAAAGATTACTGATGATTTTGCGATTACTCTAAAAACCGATTTCGGATTTTTGCTTACAGATTATTCTTTTCGACTCGGCGATTTTACTAGCGAAAACTTAAACTTGGTGCAATGTTTTTTTAACGACGAAATGGAAATATTTGTTAGTTGTAGCATTACAGATGAACCCAGAGTTCAGATTAAAAAACAAAATGAATATAAAATAGATGTTACAAATTCACTTATCGTCAATAAAATTTCGATAAGAGAGTTTCGCCTTAAGGACTTAAAGTTGGATACAATCAACAGACATTTTGAAGGAAAAAGCTACAATATAAAACTATTCATGGATGATTATATAAGTATTGGTTATGTTGAGTTTAATGAGCTGTTTTACGAACTTTCAGAACAACTAAAGATAAATTTATCATCTAAAAAGATTACATCCAAACGTGCTGTCTGATATTATGAGGTAAATTGTACTTTATACCAAAAAGTCAAACGAAATCTAAAATCAAAAGGCGAACGCACAACAATGCATAGGCAAAAAAAGGGGCAAGACCTCGTAACTTCAGCTGTAAATCTATATTAGCTTTGGTTTGGGGCTGACCCTCTCCGATTGATCCTTTAGTTTAAATTGTAATTTTCGTTTTCAATTTGAGTTCGTTGGCTGGGCAGGACCAGCAATGAATTCTCCGTCCTTCGCCTATGCAAACCGAAATCAGACATCAGACCTCAGACATTTCCTCGCTTTTCAATATTACTGCTACAAAATCAGACATCAGCCATCGGCCATCAGACATCTGCTTCACCTGTTTGTAAAGTCAAATTCTTGCCTTACCTTTGCGCCGCTAAAAGATTCCACCATGTTCATGACTGGGTTGAACTATTTAGCATACTATGAGAGTATAATCAATACATACAACGCCCCATGCCACTTTTGGTGGTTTACTTCGGGGAATCTGCGGCACTTAAATGCTGTGGGTATTTTCAATAAAGATATACAAGTGCCGATAGCTATCGGCAGCGACGCCATCCGATCGCTATCGGATGAAGCTTAATGGCTTAACTGGTGCCGGGCTAACAATCAAATTTTAAATCAATTTTAAAGAATAATACAATGGCTGATTTACGTTATCAACGAAACTTTGGTATTGCCGCTCACATTGATGCTGGTAAAACCACCACCACCGAGCGTATATTATATTATACCGGGGTGAATCATAAAATTGGAGAGGTACATGATGGTGCCGCTACCATGGACTGGATGGCACAGGAACAGGAAAGAGGTATCACTATTACAAGTGCTGCTACTACTTGTTTTTGGAATTTTCCAATGGTGCAAAACAAAAAAACTCCAGATACCAAGCAATATAAATTTAACATCATTGATACTCCCGGTCACGTGGATTTTACCGTAGAGGTAGAGCGTTCCTTGCGTGTACTGGATGGTTTACTGGCTTTGTTTTGTGCAGTATCGGGTGTAGAGCCACAGAGCGAAACAGTTTGGCGCCAGGCCAATAAATACAAAGTACCACGTGTTGGGTTTGTAAATAAAATGGACCGTAGCGGTGCTGATTTCTTAAATGTTGTAAAGCAGATTAAAGAAATGTTAGGTGCTAAAGCTGTGCCTTTGCAGTTGCCAATTGGTGCTGAAGATAATTTTAAAGGTGTGGTAGATTTGATCACGATGAAGGGAATGATCTGGGATGAAGCCGGACAGGGTATGACTTTTAATGAAGTGCCGATTCCTGAAGATATGGTGGAAGAAGTAAACGAGTGGAGACAACATTTAATTGAAGCAGTAGCTGATTACGATGACAAACTGCTTGAGAAGTTCTTTGATGATCCCAATACCATCACTGAAGATGAAATACATGCGGCTATCCGTAAGGCAACAATCGATATCAGCATTATTCCAATGATGTGTGGTTCGTCTTTCAAAAACAAAGGTGTGCAAACTGCATTGGATGCAATCGTTCGTTACTTGCCTGGTCCAATGGATATCGAGGCGGTTAAAGGAACAAATCCTGATACCGGAGAAGAAATACTTCGTCACTCAGATCCAAAGGAACCATTTAGTGCGTTGGCATTTAAGATCATGACCGATCCATTTGTGGGTCGTTTAGCGTTCTTCCGGGCTTATAGTGGCCGTTTGGATTCTGGTAGTTATGTGTTGAATACCCGTACCGGTAAAAAAGAGCGTATCAGCCGTATCATGCAGATGCATGCGAACAAGCAAAACCCGGTTGATTATATTGAAGCAGGTGATATTGGTGCAGCGGTAGGTTTTAAGGATATCAAAACAGGTGATACACTTTGTAATGAAGACAACCCGATCGTGCTGGAAGCAATGACTTTCCCGGAGCCGGTTATCTCTGTAGCAGTAGAGCCAAAAACCCAGGCTGATGTTGATAAAATGGGTATGGCCATTGCCAAACTTGTGGAAGAAGATCCAACCTTGCGTGTAAAAACAGATGAAGAAACAGGTCAGACCATCCTTAGTGGAATGGGTGAGTTGCATTTGGAGATCATTGTAGATCGTATGCGTCGTGAGTTTAAAGTTGAAATTAACCAGGGAGCTCCCCAGGTTGCTTATAAAGAAGCATTCCAAAATACTATTCAGCACCGTGAAACTTTGAAAAAGCAAACGGGTGGTCGTGGTAAATTTGCCGATATCGTTTTTGAGATCGGGCCCGCGGATGAAGAGTTTTTGAAAGAAGGCAAATCAAACTTCCAGTTTGTAAACGGATTGTTTGGTGGTAGCATTCCAAAAGAATTTGTTCCTGCTATTCAAAAAGGTTTTGAAACTGCAATGACAACAGGTGTATTGGCAAGCTATCCAATGGAAAGCATGAAAGTACGTGTGTATGACGGTAGTTTTCACCAGGTGGATAGTGATGCAATGAGTTTTGAACTGTGTGCCAAGCAAGGATACCGCGAAGCCGGCCGTAAAGCTAAACCAGTTTTATTAGAGCCGATTATGAAGGTAGAAGTGTTAACACCCGACCAATACATGGGAGATGTTACGGGTGATCTTAATCGCCGCCGTGGTATGTTGGAAGGTATGGATAGCAAACATGGTGTACAGGTTATTAAAGCCAAAGTGCCATTGAGCGAAATGTTTGGTTATGTAACGCAGTTGCGTTCATTGTCGAGCGGCCGTGCTACTTCCACCATGGAGTTTAGTCATTACAATCCTGCACCAAACAATATTGCAGAAGAAGTGATCGCTAAGCAAAAAGGCAAACAAAAAGTAGAAGAATAAAGCACATCTGGCTCCCCAAAAGGGAAACAGGAAGCATAGATATTCAACAGCCCCGTACGAAAGTACGGGGTTTGTTTTTTTTGTACCCGGCGAAAGTATTTCATAGCATCATCGTTGTGTCACTTGCCGATTTTTATCGGCATCCCGATGTTACACCTAATCGGGACTTGTGCTGCATCGCAATGTGGAGCTTGCCCAAATTATATCCGCCGTCAACGTAACCAGCTAATTCAAAGTCTTTGATTTCAGAAAATTGAAACTACCTACCTTAGTGTAGTTAGTTAACGATTTAGAAAAGCCAATTATGAAATTTTATAAAATCGCCTGCTATTTATTGAGCCTTTTATTAATACAGCAAGTAGTTTCCCAAAAAAAAGTTCATTTACAGTCGCCCGATAAAAAAATTATTTTTTCCTTATCACTTGCTAAAAATGCACCTGCATACGAAGTGAAATACAAAGGCAATCAACTTGTAAATTCGTCACCACTCAATCTCACTTTCCAGGCCGATGGCGCCCTGCTCACCAATGTTAAATATGGCAAACCTGTTTTTACAACCGGCGATGAAACTTATGACCTGCCCGTAGGAAAGGCAAAGCATATCCATAGCCGCTACAATGAACTAAGCGCAGCAATTACAAAAGCTAATTCGTCCAGCCAAAAGGAGATCATTTTAAAAATCCGGGCCTTTGATGATGGCATTGCTTTTCGATACGAATTTCCAACCCAGGCGGGCTGGCAATCTTACATACTAACAGATGAGCGTAGCAGTTTTAACCTGGCGCAGGATCCAACAGCATTGGCCTTATTCAGGGAGAACTATGTTACTTCTCATGAAGGCTTTTACACTTCAGTAAAGCTAAGTGCCATGCAGCCGGATTCGTTGATTGATATGCCAACCTTATTTCAATTTCCCGGTAATATTTATGTTGCAATTACAGAAGCCAGTCTGCGGAATTATGCCGGCATGTACCTCATTAAGCACGATGGAATTTTACAAAGCCAGCTTTCACCGTTACCGGGACAAACTGAAGTAAAAGTAAAAGCAAATCTCCCTCATCAATCCCCCTGGCGGGTGTTGATGATAACCGATCGTTTAGGCTCCTTACTTGAATCAAATATTTTAACCGATTTGAATGAGCCATCACAAATCAAAGACCTCTCCTGGCTTAAGCCTGGTAAAACAAGCTTTCACTGGTGGAATGGTGATATAACTCCGGATACAACTTTTGCACCCGGTATCAATTTCGAAACAGATAAATATTATATCGACTTCTGTGCTCAAAATCACATCGATTATCACTCTGTAATTGGTTATGGCGGCATTGCCTGGTATAAAAGTGATGCGCCGGGCTATGGAGAAATTGGTCCCAATACGGATGTAACGCAAACTGTTGCCAGTCTTGACATGCAGCGTATTTGTGACTATGCAAAAGAAAAGGGCGTGGGTATTCATGTGTGGGTAAACTGGCATGCACTGTATCCCGATCTTGAAAAGGCATTTACCCAGTTTGAAAAATGGGGTATCAAAGGAATGATGGTAGATTTTCTGGATAGGGACGACCAGGAAATGGTGAACATCCAGGAAGAGATTTTAAGAAAGGCTGCGGAACACAAACTCTTTATCCAGTTTCATGGCGCTTATAAGCCAACGGGTATGCAGCGCACTTATCCAAATGAATTTACCCGTGAAGGAACTTACAACTACGAAAATAATAAATGGCTGCCGCAAGGTTTAAGCCCGGATCATGACCTGAATATTGCTTTCACCAGGTTGTTGGCCGGCGCTACAGATTATCATCTCGGAGGCTTTAGGGCGGTGCCACCGGACCAGTTTAAAACACAATATACCCGACCATTAATGATTGGCACCCGTTGCCACATGTTGGCCATGTACGTAGTGTTGGAAGGCTACCTGAGTATGGTAGCAGACTACCCCGATGCTTATCTTAATCAACCCGGTTTTAAATTTATCCAGGATGTACCCACTACCTGGGATGAAACAATCGTTCCGGCTGCGCAGCTCCATCAGTATGTAACCATTGCCCGTAGAAAAAATGATGACTGGTTTGTAGGTACCATTAACAGCACCCAACAAAGATCAATTAGTCTGCCATTAAGCTTTTTACCTCCCGGCAATTATAAGATGGAGGCGTTTAGCGATGATATGCAACAGGATATAGCTGACCCCAATAAGCTTATAATAACAACCAAAATCGTATCCAACAAAGATACTTTAACTATAGAACTGTTTGCCGGCGGGGGAAATGCGTCGCACTTTGTGAAACAATAATACTGCTGTTAATCAATCGCCTGATTTCCAATTTTAGTTCATTTACTTTCAAACCCGCTTTAATATTGGTTTAACATTTGTTGAATTTTTGAGCTTAAACCTGGTAGGGGAAATATCTTCTATCATAAAAGATTCAACAATTATGAAGCACGTATTTGCAAAGCTATTTTTGCTTGCATCCATTTTATCCATAACCTCCTGCCACACATCTCATGAAGCTTATGTAAGAACCAGACCGACTCCACCGCCGCAAAGCGTAAGATCGGCTTCACCTTCTGCACGCTATGTTTGGGTTGATGATGAATGGGTTTGGCGCCGTGGAAAATATCATTATGTAAATGGTTATTATATTAATCCACCAAATAATCATTCAGTTTGGGTGCCGGGCCACTGGACAAATGTTCGCCACGGATGGCAATGGGCGCCTGGTTATTGGAGACGATAAACTGGTGCGATGACTTTGCTGGTACAATTGTAATCTCTCAGTAAATATTTAAATGATGATCACCAACAGGTTATTGGTAACGTGTGGGTGAATGCCAAGCTTCAGTGTATTTGCCCCGGATAATAAAATAGATTGAGTTAGCTATTATTAACGGGCTGAAAGATATACCAGCGGCTTGCTGCCGGTGAAAGCATTTTTGTACTATCCTGTTGATTGATTTATCCTGATTTGCCTGTTGCTTTTTTATTTTAACCAGCCAGAACTTTATCAATGCATTGAATAGCCTTGTTTTTATTCCGAGTTTTTTTTGCCATGCCTGTTTTTTATCAGCGTGTTTGTAAATTTCTTTGGCAAAAGCAACGGCCTGTTTGAATAATGATCTGTTTGCTAACTGAAATGTTGACGGGATAATTTCCGTCATATTGGGAAATTTTGTTTTTACGATGCCATACTTATAGTGTTTGATGACGAATTTTTTGCCGGGCACCCTGTACCAGGCAAAGCAAAAGAGGTAATTTTTGTTTTTTCATGCAGCAATATTTTATGCTATAACAGCATTCAATAAAATCTTATTGCAGCGGCTGTCCGCTTTGGCCGAAATGGCTGATGGGAAGGTGAAGTATGGGGCAGGGAAGCATGAGGAAGGTATGAAGAAGGGGTGAGGCTGGAGCGAAGCATGCGTTATTGTATTTGCTTCGGTAATTTATTACCCCCTTGCGCCGGATCTGTCTGGTGCCTGAATTATTAACAGTTTATTTTTGAAAAGGATTTCTGTGCCTGATGAGATAATTCCGTTTGGATTGTATGGAATTGTGTGCACCTGGATTTATTGGATTTTGGGATTTGTTGGATTCCCCTCGGAGAGAGGTGATTTTATGATAACATTACATTCCTGCGCCTGATGAGGTGTGCAATTGTCTGAACCAGGATTTATTGGATTTTGGGATTGATTGGATTATTTTGGGAGAGAACAATGGCATTGTAGCCTTAAGGCTCCGCTATCGTAACAATAGATTCCTGCGTCTTAGGAGAAAAGCAGGCGAAAGATTGTTTAAATTGTGGACCGTGGCGACACCATCTGGGCCAAATTGGGATATAATAATGTTTCGTGTGGCAAGAACCAGGGCGAAAATGTGTATTATGAATTAGGTAATTGATTGACATGCGCAGTCCCTGGGCTTACTCCTGCGCCAGCCGCAGTAATCTTTAAGTTGGCAAGTGTGGATAAGTGCCTAAGCTGAGATGATATATCAATGTGAATGAATGGTGTGGTAAAAATCCGTCATAAGCTGCATCCAAATAGTAAGGTCAGAAAGAACAGGTTCATAAGGTTCCCGTTCCGAATCATACCCATTGCATTAGCAGGCCCGTGATTTGCAGGTATAACGACAAAACCATTTAAACCATTTTAATTATGCCAGGAAAATTAACCGGAAAGATTGCCATTGTAACAGGTGCCAGCGCAGGAATAGGAAGAGCATCAGCCCTTGCGCTGGCTGCTGAAGGAGCTAAGGTTGTAATTACAGCCCGCCGGCAGGAAAGGCTGGAGGCGTTAGCAGCAGAAATAAACGCCATGAATACAAAGGCTTTTATAGTTGCCGGCGACGCCAACGATGAAGAAACAGCTAAAAAATGCGTGGAAATCGCCTTGGGTGAAACAGGCAGCATTGATATTCTTTTAAACAATACCGGCATGGGCAATTATAAAAATCTTGTTGATACCTCGTTGGAAGAATATGACCAGTTGATAAATACGAATATGCGTACCACTTTTATTTTTACCCGGCAGGTGGTACCTCAAATGTTATTGCAAAAACAAGGTACCATCCTAATGATCTCGTCTATGGCAGGTCTTTATGGTTTTGCCAACCAGGCGGTATATTGTGCCACCAAATTTGCCCAGGTAGGCTTTGCCCAATCGCTTGATAAAGAACTTAGACCAGGCGGCATTAAAGTAGGCGTTATTTGCCCGGGCGGCGTAAAAACGGAATTTGCCCTGGGAGCCGGCCGCACCGAAGAAAGTGTTGCCCAGTCGGGAATGCTCGAAGCAACTGATGTAGCCGAAGCAGTGTTACTTGCCTGTACACAAGCCCCGGGTTCCAGGATTATTGAAATTCAAATGCGCACCATGAATGAAGCGCTGTAAGTGAAGCCCCAATCCTAAAGGGAGAAATACAGAAAGACAACACCAAAGTATGTTTAATAGCACCCTTTAGGGCGGGGGGTGCAGTTAATCCATCTTCACATATTTACGCCAGTTATGCTGTTCTTTAAATCCCAACACTTCACGGATCTTTTGGTTTGAAAACAGGGCTTCATGCTCCTCCAGTTCCCGGGTAATTGGCACACCAGGAAAAAACTGCTCGGCCAATTCCTTGCTGGGGATAATGGCGCCATTGTGGTCATTGCCGGCGTTGAAGACCTGGAATCCAAGGTTGTCTTTTTGTAAGCATAAATCCACAATCTGTCCAAGGTCACGTGCATCAATATAACAGAAAGCATTTCTGCGACGCACTTCAGGGTGTTTAAGATATTTCGGAAACAGTTCAGCATATTCGTGGGGCTCTATCACATTCCCAATTCGAAGGGCATATATATCAAAACCGGACCTGCGCTGAAAAGTACGTGCTGTTTTTTCATTCACCACCTTCGATAAGCCATAGGTGTCCATGGGATCAACATCATAGTCTTCCTCCAGGGGTAGCACATGTGGGTTGGTTTTGCCGTCGGAAAAACAGATGCCATAGGTGGTCTCCGACGAAGCAATCACTATTTTTTTAATTCCAAGCTTAACCGCAGCTTCAATCACATTGTAAGTACCTATGGTATTGATCCGGAAAGTCTCGTTATCAGGATTAATTAGAATCCTGGGCACCGCAGCAAAATGTACTACCGCATCAAAATGGGGTACGCCATTACCCGGTTCTAATTCATCTAATCCCGCATACGAACTCATGGCATTAAACATTTGCCCGGAGTCGGTAATATCAGCCACGAGGTTATCTACCCCGGGAAGATCCAGACGTACCAGGTCTACATTCATTACCCGATGCCCCTGGTTGAGCAGGTATTGTACCGCATGTTTTCCTGCTTTTCCTGATCCGCCTGTAAATAATATTCGCTTTTTAGTCATGTATGCTCGTGTTTTATAATGATTGTAAAGTTAGCCAGCAATCAATGTAAGCCAGGTAGCCTTTCAGTTTTAAATTTGCCTTGTAAACACATCAGCCGATTTATTCAGCCTAAAGGTAACCAGGTATTGAGCTCCGCCATCAGTTATATGCAAATACCATGACAGCATATTATAAGGGGAAGTTAGTGCAATTATTTGCGCAGCGTAATGTTGTTTGTGACTTTTTCAAAAGCAGAAGGCTCCATTCTGTTACACAAAATCTGCCACAACAAAATACACGCTGTGTTTACAGAAACGGAACTTAAAAGGCACTACAACACCATAGAGAAGCTGCAGCAAAACGAAGAGATGCAAAAATTCATAAAACGGCTCAGTAACAAAGAACCTGAATTTTATGACAAGCCGGCAAAAGGAAAGAGAAAAGGGATAGGTAGGTTTTTGGTTTTTTTGTAGCAGGCATTGGAGTTTGGATGGGGCATTGTTATCACATTAAACGGCTTTGGTCGAATGGGGCCGAAGTCTGTCCGGTGCTTACATGTTTACTAATCTACCAATTTGTATATTGTTCCAACAAAATATTTCTTTCCCGTTATTAAGACTCGCCAGGTGTGCCTTTCGGATACTTTTGAAAAGGATTTTTTCGCCTGATTAGATAATTCCGTTCGGTCTGTGAGGAATTGTCTGAACCGGGATTTATGGGATTTTGGGATTTGTGATTTTTTTGGAGAGAAGCAATGGTATTGATAACCTTAAGGGTGGGCTATGGTAACTATACATTCCGGTGAATGAACTAGTTGGTATAATGGCACAAAACTGCCACACATACAGAACGATGGCGGACAATGGGCTTCGGGCTAATACGAATATCTGCTAAAGGCACAAGGATTGCCAATACACTTGCCTTCCCTACACCCTGCGCCAAAAAGCAATTCTATAATTTGAAGAACGCTTGCACCAATTTTGGGAGTTGGCACGTGTGGACACGTGCCAAGGCTGATAACCGTAGTTGGTTTTGCTATCAACAAAAACAAGCCGGTGCAAATTGTTACCGGTGCGATAGCGGGCTCAACCCTTTATTTTATACTAAGCAATTTCGCCGTTTGGATTGGCGGAGGGTGGGACATCAATAACCAGCCTTATCCAAAAACAATGGCAGGCTTACTACATTGTTATGCTGAAGCAATTACTTTTTACCGTGGCAGTTTGTATGCAACATTAATTTTCAGCGCTGTTTTATTTGGCGGTTACTTTCTTATCAATAAATATTTTATGCAAAAGCCTGTATTGGCCGGGGCATAAAATTTATTTATACTATTTTAAAATGCCACTGCTTTAAGCAGTGGCATTTTTGTTATTCGTATTTTGACTGCTGATGTTTATTTTAATTCGTGCAGGTACAGGTAAATGGCTTTAAGTTCTTCTTCAGTATGTGCTTTGCCCACTGTACTCCAGGGCATAAAGCCGGAGAGTGTTCTTCCATCCGGAGTTTTGCCCGTATGCATTGCGGTTACAAACTGGTCGCTGTTCCATTTGCCCAGGTCGCCTGTTGTAGTAAGGTCAGGTATGGGTGGTTCACCGGGTGCATTGGATGGCCCGCCTTTATAGTTTTTTCCATGACAACCCTGGCATCCAACAACAAGATATTTCCCATAAGCTGCGGTAGCTTCAGGCTTTACTTCGTCTGGAAAAGTGGCATTGTGGTTAACTTCTTCCGCAGGAAACATTGGAAAAATACCCAGAAATGTAAGCAACCTTCCCACAGGTTTCATTTTCTTTTTTGGATGCTCCGCATCAACTGGCTCCATTTTTTTTAGATAGCCGATTAAGGCAGCCAGCTCATGATTGCTTAAAGCGGCGCTTGAATGTTGTACTGGCATAAACCAAAGCGATTTCCCATCTTTGCCAATGCCATGCCGCAGCGCCCGTATCCAGTCTTTGTCTGTGTAATTAATACCTCCTTTGCCACTTGTAAGATTGGCAGTATATAATAAGGCAAGCGGATTTTTTTCATCAAAAAACGGCACACCTCCTTTTACATGACAATCCCTGCATCCTCTTATTGCCGCCACATGCGCTCCCAATGCATAGCTTGCAGAGTCGGTTGGTATTAACAATTGTTGAACTTTTATATCGTACACTTTATTGGCACGGGACTCTGTTTTAAAATAGACTACTATAAAAAAAAGCAGTATTAGTCCCAGCAGGCTTCCTAGTACAATGCCCGTCCATTTAAATATTTTTTTAAGCATGGTTATTTTTTTATGATTGGTTTAGTTATATGATTAAGTAGTGTGTAATAAAAACCGTTGCTCTTACATTCGGCAGTTTTTTAAAATTTCAAATGACTGAACTGATGAGAAGTAATACCCGAAACGAATATGATTATGCTGTTTTAGGATATACAATCGCATTGCGAAAAAGCGCCCTGTTTACAAGAAGGAGCCCAAGCATATCCCATACAATCAGCATTCTTTGTGTGATGCCCCTGAATGATGGCGGACTCATAAAAAAAATCACAAACAATACAATGCTTATCACCCCGAAAGCCCACGATGTAATCATTATCATTTTGCAGTTAACTTGTTGTTTCATTTTTGTTTTTTTATTTGAGTGTGAAAGGATTTATTTTTTCTGACGGAGCTTTGTACTGCTATTGGAAAGTATTACGGCTTACCGGTAACAACCCCTTACTGCATTGTTCAATACTCCAATACCAACATTCAAGTATTCTAATACTTTAGCTGCTAAAGGATATAAAAGGATACCGGCATATAGCAGAATGGAGATGCAACAGAGGCCAGCGATAAAACAAAGTATATTTTCCTTAAACCTATACCTGGTTTTTTTGTAGCGAATATTGATGTTAGTCATCACAGAAATTTTAAAATTTACTAATTGGATCAAAGTAGATCAGCGGTATTCTTTATCACTTTTTTTGCTATTTCCTCCATGGCTGAATTGTGCCGCTATCTTAATTTTTTAGCAGCGATTTTTTTATAGATTCTTCCAACTCAGCCTCAGTCTGCACCATCGTGCCTTGCCCAAATACTATGTACCATTTCCCCATTTGCTTCACATAGGTAGCAGACCTGATTACTTTCACATGTAAGTCGCCTTTGGGTGATGAAAACACCACATTCAATATTGCATTGCTTACAGCAGTCTTACCATCGAAAATCCTTAGTATGGCTGTTCCTTGCACTGGTGTTACCGACTTAAATTTCAGATCATTTTTTTTAAAGGAATTTTCTTCCTGTATCCGGCCATAGTATACCATGCCTTCTGCACCAACAGAAATATAATCATCGTTTAAATAAACAGAGCTGTCTGCCAATATTCCCAACGCTTCAATTGCTTTCCTGTCTTCAGGATAATTGGTGGTGTTGTATTTGCCTGCTGGCGGCACTTGTGCCATGGTAGTTTTTGAGACGAAGAGGGCAATGATAGCAGTAGCCAGTATCATTTTGTAGTTAAGTTGTTGTTTCATTTTTGTTTTTTATTTGAGTGTGAAAGGATTTATTTTTTAGAGATAATCATATCGGGAGGTACACAGACTATTGCAACCATTATTGCTACTATTTTATCTTAACCACACCTTCGATTACTTTTGAAAATTTTGAAAATACCAACGGGTCGTGCCCCGGAAGAATCAGGTCAACATTTTTTACCATCGCTCTCATTCTTTTCAGATTTTGGAGATAGGCACTGGTATCAAAAGTTAACGGAATCGGTAGCAGGTTAATAAGGTTATAATAAAGCCAGCTATTATCAGATGCGATAATTACCTTATCGTTGCCTGCACCTACCAAAACGTATTGCGATTCGTATGTGTGTTTTGAGCCGGTAAAGACCCGTATACCCGGCATAATTTCCACACTATTACCTTTTACAAGGGTGAGTTGCCGGTCGATGTTTTTCTGGATTACTTTAATCACATCCTTACTGCTGAAACCACTTGAATCGCCGCCCTTTTGCCAGGCTGTACCCACGAAGTAATTAAAGTCCTGCTCCTGCATCCACACCATTGCGTTTGGAAAAAGATCTATACCGCCGATATGGTCCCAGTGCGGATGAGTAAGGATAATGTCGGTGATACTGGTGGGGTCAACGTTTATTTTTTTCAGCATTTCATCTGGACGAACATAGTTGAAGCCCTCCATTTTGTAAATGGGAGGTGTCTCAGTAAACCCGGCATCCACCAAAATATTCTTTCCATTTTTACCCTTTAATAAATACACCATGTAGCAAGGTTGCACACTGTCTTTGGAGGTGGAGCCAACTGCGAATAAGGTGACCGGGAATTTGAATTTGAGGGATGCAAATTTTAGGGCATAAATTTCGTAGCTGTTGTTTTGACTGAATGCGTTAAAGGCTGTTACTGTAAACAATAAAAGCAATACAACGGGCTGTAGTTTAGATCGTAATTTTTGAATAAAAATCATAGTTCCTGATTTATTGGTTTTTAATGATTGAAAGGCAGTAAATAAGCCGGGTAGTAAAAACCCAGCTTTTAATCTTAAAATAAATTACAAGCAATCCATTTGGCAAACCCCTGCCACCATGCTGAATGCGTATTGGGCCCTAATAAAAATGTCATGACGATGATTGCCAGAAAAACAGCCAATGGAAATGCCGACCTTTTTTGTACAATATCAGTTATCATCCAACCAAGGGTAAAAAGAGCGATAACTCCAATCATGGCAGGAACGGCGGCAAATGGCAACCCACAAACTGCAATGAGAAAGCGCCCCAAGCCAGGCCCCAAAATCATTAAGCCGATACAGGTAAAAAAGCGGATATGAAAGGAGGTTTTTCTTCTATAATAAATACCAAAGCCATATAAAATACTGATATAAAACATATCGGGAATACCGCTAAAACCCATGGCTGCTAAGGCTTCTACTTCGCTTTGTATTTTTATGTTTCTCAAATAACCAGCCCGTGCCACAAGAAAAAAAGATAGCAACAATAAGGGAAATATGAAGTAGGAGGCTTTGCCAACAATCCTGTGCAACCGAAAGTTTTTTGTTCGGATAAAAATTGGCTGGGCTATCAGCATACAGATCCAGGTGAGCATGATGAAGCTATGAAAATGATGAGCCCAGGTAAATCCTTCAAAATTGGGGAATTTAATAAGGTATGTTTTATAAAACCCTGCAACACTCATCAGCAACAGAAAGATAAAAAAGTAAATGAGCCTGTTGGTGATGCCACTATTTTTTGGTGACTTGTTTGGAGAAAGTTCAGACGTTAGCATGGTATTTTTTTTGCTGGTCGGTAAGTATATTCCGTAAAATTCAGCTTCCTTCAATCTGTTTTAAAACAGTAAATGGTGAACAGCCGGCTTTGTGAGTGAGCAGCAGTATTTCCAGTATGAGGCATCCGGAGTAGTACGTTTTACCATTCCCTCAAAAAAATGGTTATTCACCAAAAGCTTTAGGCAATGCTGTTGGGTTTGGTTAATTTTAAAAATATACCATTGAGTTATGCAGCGGATACTGTTTGTTGTCGTTTTTTTTATACTAAGCTTCAGCCAGGGTATTGCCCAGGATACGCTTGTATTAAACGGTCAGCCCAACTGGAAGCAGTCGGTGGATATTGCAGACAACTGTTTTATTTACCAGGAAACGAGTGACACGGCACTCTCTTTTGAAGAAGCTAAAAAACAGGTTTTTGTTCCTTACAGAAATGACTGGCGCAGACAAAAATTCAGTAACAGGCCGCTGATCATTCAATGGAAAAAATTCGCCGTAAGAAATACTTCTGCAACAGACACGGTAAACCTCAGCATAAGTACCGTTCATTATTTTACAAGGCTGTATAACAGTAATGAATTAATTGCACGAAGCGGCGCTTATGAAACAAGGGGCTTTAAAAGGCGAGGCAGCAATGCAGCTTACGATCGGGGAAGGCTTCCGGTAATAGTTCCTCCACACACCACCACTACATACTGGCTGCGTACAGAAGACCGGCAAAACCAATTGATACCTCCGGTTATTAAACTGGAAACAACATTTGCAGGTTTGGCCGAAGAAGTAAACAGCACCTTTGGTGCCAGGTATCTTTTCCTGGTGCTTGCCTGCATGGCTGGATGCTTTCTATTTATCGGCATTTATGCGGCTTACAATTATTACCTGTACAGGCATGCTTCTTTTTTATGGTATATCTGCTACACCATTGCTGCTTTTTTCTCCTGTTTGCATTGGATGGATATCCGACTGGGCATGTATATGTTTTCACCATTATTACATGACATCATCTTTTCTGTTTTTGTTTATTTAATACCCATACTGTATAGTTTTTTTATAGGTAGCATGCTACAGTTAAATGTTCATTTTAAAAAAGGATGGTTACTGGTGAAGTCGCTGGCGCTGGTATGCATTCTGCAAATGATATTGCAACTTTTGGAAGTGCGGTTTGGCTGGTTTCCTTTTAATCTCAATTATTATGGTATCATTTTAACACCCTTTGCTATCATACTGCTCAATATCATTTTATTAATACTTGCAGCAAAAAGCAAAGACCCTGTTAAATGGTTTTTATTCACCGGCATAGTAAGCCTGCTGGTATTATGGTGTATGCCATTATTAAATCTGTATACGACTCCTACAGATATGAATTATGAATTATTCCTGGTTATTAATTTTGCTATTGTATTTCTTATGCTGGGCCTGGTAATAGAAGCCATTTGTTTTTCTTTTGCATTAACGTACCGCAGCAAACTGGTATTAATTGAAAAAAATAAATTACAGGAAAATTACAACCAGCAATTGCAAGCAGCTTTACAACAAAGAAGCAACGAACTGGAAGCACAAAATAAAGTAGTGGAAGCCCAAAAAATAAAACAGGTAGAAACAGCATTTGAACATAAAATTGCAGAGACAGAAATGATTGCCCTGCGTGCCCAGATGAATCCTCATTTTATTTTCAATTGTCTCAATTCAATAAAGCTATACACACTCGAAAATGATTCACAAACGGCCTCAGAATACCTTACTAAATTTTCTCAGTTAATAAGATTGGTACTAGAAAATTCGAGGTCAGAAAAAGTAACGCTGCAAAAAGAACTGGAAACATTAAAATTGTACATAGAACTGGAAGCCATGCGGTTTAAAGACAAAGTACAATACAAAATAAATGTAGTGCCACACATCGATCAGCAATACATTGAGATACCACCGTTGTTGCTGCAGCCTTATGTAGAAAACGCCATCTGGCATGGACTGATGCACAAACCGGAAGGTGGTAATATTGTCATTGATATTTCGCAGCCTGAAGAATATTTATTGCACATTGAAATCAGCGATGATGGCATTGGCAGAGAAATGGCAAAAGAACACAAAAGCAAATCTGCCACCCGGCAAAAATCATTTGGGTTAAAGATGACTTCTGAAAGACTGGATGCCATCAACCATATTTACCAGACAAAAACCGAAGTAAAAATTGTTGATCTGGTAGATACGGAGGGCAATGCTGCAGGTACCAAAGTAATTATAGAAATACCATTATAAAATCAATAAATGCTGAAAGCTGTTATTATAGATGATGAACCAGATTGCGTAAAACTGCTGGCCCTGCAACTAAAAATGTATTGTCCGCAAGTGCAGGTAATGGCAGAATGTACGTCCAGCGAAACGGGCCTGCTGAAGATAAAAGAGTTGCAACCCGATATTGTTTTTTTAGATATTGAAATGCCGGTGATGAATGGTTTTCAGTTACTGGAAAAGATTAGCCACATTAATTTTAGTCTTGTGTTTGTAACTGCATACGACCAGTTTGCTGTAAAAGCTTTTCGCTTTAATGCGCTGGATTATTTACTAAAACCCATTGATGGCAAAGACCTGAAAGTGGCCGTGGAAAAGGCCATGCAGCAGAAGCCAGATCCACAGCAACTGCAACTGATGAAACAGCAACTGCATTCCGGTGAAAAATACCAGCCGGATAAGATAGCCCTGCCTTATCAAAATGGCGTAATATTTACAGAGATAAAAAATGTGCTGTATTGCGAAGCCGATAATAACTATACCCGTTTTTTTATTGCAGGCGGCCAGCAATACATGGTAAGTAAAACATTGGGTGATATACAGGAAGTTTTGGAAGAAAGAAATTTTTTAAGGGTGCACCGCCAATACCTCGTAAATCTTGATCATATAAAAAAATATGTACGCGGCGAAGGCAATTACCTTATCATGAGTAATGATGAAAGTATTCCGGTGGCACGAAATAAAAAGGAAAAACTGGTAGATAGATTTGGGTGGTTATAACATTGCCCTCATAGAGCACTATATTATTTCCATAAGCTTCAATATTCAAGACCTAATTCAACAGCACGTTCATCATTTAATAATTCAATGAGCCACTCTATATTATTAAGCGCAGTCCTGTTAAAGCAACGATTCATTTCTTTGGCTAGCATCATTTTCCGGATAAAAGGGAAAAGCTGCTGTTCTTCTTTTTCCATGTGTGCCGAAAACCGGTTGACAAATTCTTTGAATAACGCCTCTAATTGTAAAAAATAATTGTTGCTGGTTATGCAACTTCTTTTAATCATGCTTATATGTTGCAGAATGGCTTTTGATTTTTCTGTAACAGTTTTCCGTTGTAGTTTTTCAATATAGTTCGACAGCCAGTCAAGCGATTCTTTACAAAGATTATTAAATGCATGCTACCGGGTGGCTGTGGTTTGGCAACAATATTTCTGCTGCTTGTCCGGCAAAGTGTGAGTGCCAGACATACATTTTGAGGAGTGGTAACAAGGGACAGAAGAAAGGATTCCTGGGCCTGAGGGATTACATCCAAGTTATTTCCATAAATGCTTTAGCTTGATATATGCCAAGTACAAAATCGCAATCCAAATAACAATGATAATGATGGCGAATAACCAGTTGTTCTTTTTGTATCGCTGTGGATTATCGTTTAATTGATTTCTTGCATCAGTTAACACAATGTCGGGGATTAATTTAATGGATAGGGTTATAAGTGCTGGTACAATAATCAGGTCATCGAGTAATCCTAATACCGGTATAAAATCAGGTATCAAATCTATTGGGCTCAACAAATAACCTACGGTAATGCCAATAAGTATTTTAGCACCTAAAGGAGTTCGTTTGTCTTTGTATGCAATCATTAAAACCTGGGCTTCAGACTTTAAATATTTGGCCTTTTGTTTAAGTTTTTGTAGAAGATTCATACATCTTTTTTTTCTTATACTATAACTACAATGAGTTACTATTTTAAAAAATAAAAAGCTAGCGAAGTAGCTAATGATTTACAAAGTGGCTGTGGTTTATCATAGTGTAATTTTTATTCCACCATTTACCACAAATCCTTCTAATGGTGCATAAATGTCTTTAAATACCGGATTGGTAACTGTGCCTGTATAAATATTTTCAAACCTGGTTTGCCTTACATCACCAAAATTTTCAAAGTTGATAAACAGCGAAAACTTTTTCCATAATCTTTCTGCAACCAGGCCTGAAAGCCAATAATCTTTCCCTGTGCTACCATCACTCAAAGTTTGTTTGCTGAAATAATACAATTCCGCACCAAATTTCCATTTGCCTGCTATTTCATAAACTAATGCAGCATTAAACCTATGTTTTGGTGTAAGTGGATTTCGTTTTGTGACTCCCATATTATAAATTTTTTGCATCAGTATATGTATAACCAAGATACAATGCCAGGTCATCATAACTTAACTTAATGTTTGTTTCAGCACCTTTTGAAATGATATGTCCGGGAATATTCTGAAGCAGGTATTTATTGTTTAGCGTGGGTTCAATAAACAAAGGATTCTTCAAATAAGTGTAAAAGAAAAACTGATTGACACTAAGAGTTATTTTATTAAATGAAGTGCTGTAATTTACATCCCAGTTTGCTCCGTAACTCCTTTCTAATTTATTGGAAGAAGTATTGATTGGTAACACATCTTTGTATAATAATCTTTCACTCTCTTCTGTAAATATTGTGGGTGGTTTGTAACCGAATCCACTACCTATACGGCTGGTAAGTTTAGGTGTAATTTTAAACAATGCTGAAACCCTTGGTAATAAAACAAAGCTATAATCTTTTACGTAATCGCCTCTCAGTCCGGTTTCTAATGTCAACCAATCTGAAGTGTTCCAGGTGTTCTGAACGAAAGCGCCAAAGGTGTTTTGATTATAGTTTCTAAGAATTGATTGGAAGGCAGGCTTCTCATTAAATTGGTCCGTTAGCACATTTACGCCTGCAACCCAATCGCTTTCATCGGTCTTGTTTACATAAGTAGCTTCTGTAAACGTACTGTATTGTGTTCCGTTAAATGTATATCCCTTACTGTTGATAATGCGATTAAAATACCCTACACTATTTTTTAATTTAAAACTGCTTTCCTCATTTATTTGATGATCGAATGTGAGTTGTGTTGATAGTCGTTTTGTTTTGTTTCTTTCAAAGTAACTATGTGTACTATCACCTTTGCCTTCAATAAAATTAATATCACCACCTAAACGATTTTCAAATGTTGTGTTTACACCAAAGTTGAGTTTTGTTTTATCGGTGAAGTATAGAAATAGCTTTGGGTTGACTGTATATCTTTCAAACTTCGGAATAGCAGAAAAAGAAATGTTTGCAGGATCATAAGCCTTGTTTGAATTTCTGGAAACAAATAATGTTACTCCCGATTTTTTAGAACGTTGACCATAGAAACCATTTATATCAAGCCCTCCGGCAGATGTAGTATTAAGGTGAAAGTTTAATTGCCTTTTATTTGTTGGAATTTTAGTAATAAGATTTACCAACCCTGCAATTGCACCGCCACCATATAAAGTAGAAGAAGAACCTTTTATTATTTCAACCTGCCTTAAGTCTAATGGCGGTGTTTGCAACAATCCTAAACCACTTGCGGCACCGGAATAAATGGGAAAACCATCTTTTAAGATTTGTGTGTATCGCCCATCCAAGCCCTGAATACGGATACTTGCATTTGCGGTAGTTGCAGATGTTTGTTGCGTTTGTACTCCTGTGCTTTCTGATAATAACATTCTTATATCGCCCGGTCGCATAGTAGCCTCTTCATGTACTTCTTCTTCTGCAATTACTTCAACTCTTGTGGGTGTATTATTGATGCTTCGATTGGAACGTGTTGAACTAACTGTCACCTGGTCTAATTCCTGTGATGACTGTTCTAAAAAAATTTGCATCGTATCTGTCGTACTCAAAGGAAAAGTAAATATTTTCTCCACTTCTTTATAACCGATGCTTGTAATTTCTATTTGTTGTTTTCCCTTAGGAATGTTATTGAATGAAACAATACCTGCATCGTTGGCAATGGCAGATAGTTTTAGGTGCCTGATTTGAACAGAAGCTCCCGCAATGGGATCTTTCGTTTCTTCATTTTTAATAACTGCCTTGAACGTGTATTGTGCTTTAGTTATAAGCGGAAGAAATAATATTATCGTTATAAACTTTTTCATTCATGATTTGATTTGCTTTTGAAATAATGTTTGACTACTCCTGATTTTACAAGAATAGCGTAAGCAATAAAATGAAAGCAAGTATCAAATACGCAAACTTCGGATAAAAAGAAACCTCTTTACCGGCAATAAATATTGAAGGAATTATAAGAAAGGGCATATAGTTTTAATTGCTTATTAACTGTTTTTGGTTTGCTGAAACGGCATAAAGCTTCAGCTTTTTGTACTGCTGTTTTTCCTGAAACACCAGAATTAACCCTTTCTGTGCTTGCAATTTCAGCTTTATTTGAAAGTCTTTGATTTCCTGTCCATTCAAATAATGATAATAGAAATAAGATAAAGCCAACCAGAAAAATCGTTTGTTTTACATATTTGTTTCTGAATAAAGCTGCCATGCTGAAAATGCCATGTTCAAAAAAGTTAAGTCGTTCTATGATGGCTATGAAAAAAATGAACAGGCTTGATAATAGATTACCCTTTCTTGTTCTATTAGGTAAACTAAGCTGCTTAATGACTTTATAACCCAATAGGAATATGTCCATGATGAGCGCAAGAACTTTGAGACTTATCTTTTTTAATTCGGATATGAGTTGGCACAAGATGCGCAAAGATAAGTGTTGAAAAATAAAATAATGCTGTTTTAATAGCCTGGTTTTCCTCCTCTGGCGCCGGACTCTGTGCGGTGCCTACTTGTTACTAATTTAACAATTTGAATATTGTGACAAAAGCTATTTCTTACCTATTATTACTACTCTTTAGTGGTGCCTTCGGGTTTAGTGTGGATCGTTTTAATTTTCTATTAATTACATTATAGTGGAATTGAAATATGATGTGGAATTGAAATATTTTTTAGACGGGCAACTTTTAATTAAAGAGAGTGATATCAGGAGTGGAAAAAAATTTATCAGTTGTGCCATTAGGAACGTAGGGTAGCAGGACTGAATTTCTGTGCCTGATGAGATAATTTCGTCTGACCTGTGTGGGGGAATTGTCTGAGCCAGGATTTATTGGATTTTGTGATTGATTGGATTTTTTTCAAAAAAAATTATGGGATTGTCGCCGGATGGATGAGATTTGGTAACAATACATTCCTGCGCCTGAGGTTATAATAAAATTTGCAGAATGCTGATGTGAAATTTGATAAGGCACAAGTGGACAGTTGCGCCAAAAGCACTTTATTTTGCTATGCCTGGATCAATGGGAGATGATGCACATTTTTATAAACCCGCCTTATCTTACCTTTAGTAACTTATAAAAACCGCATGCTTCATCTGTTGAAAAAAATAAGAAAGTCCAGCTACGTTATGGCAGCAATACTTGCCCTTGTTTTTTTTGCCAATGTAATGTTCACAACTACTACTGAAAAAAGTGCAGGAGTTGCAGCACATACAGGCAGGGAAAAATATGCAGGCTCAGCTTCCTGTGCCGGATGCCATAAGGAGATTTATGAAAGCCATATAAAGACAGCACATTTTCTCGACTCCCGGCCGGCAGATAAAAAATTTATTAAAGGGAGTTTTGAAGAAGGTAAAAATATTTTCGTGTATAATAAGTTCATGTATGTGAAACTTACGGAGGAAAATGATTCCTTATTTCAAACTGCTCATCTCAATGGAGTAGCTTACCAGTCGGCACCTTTCGATATGGTGATAGGCTCCGGCAGAAAAGGACAGAGTTATTTATACTGGCAAAATGATCAGTTATTCCAGTTGCCCGTTTCCTATTACACGCCACTTAATAGCTGGTGCAACAGCCCGGGCTTCAGTAATAATTTTATAAAGTTTGATCGTATTATTCCGGCGCAATGCCTGGAATGTCATGGTACCTATGCAGCCGCTGCGCTTAATGAAGATAAGGAGCCCGTGTATGAAAAAAATAGCATCATTTACGGCATTGATTGTGAACGATGCCATGGCCCTGCGGCTGAGCATGTAGCTTATCAAACAGCTAACCCAAAAGATACTTTTGGAAAATATATAATCAACATAAAAAATCTGAACCGTCTTCAGCGCTTAGATGCCTGCGCACTTTGCCATTCTGGCTTTAGAAACGAAATACAGCCAGCCTTTTCTTTTAAAACGGGCGATACGCTTGATCATTTTTCTACTGCAAGGTATAGCGATGAAAGCACCGCAGGCCTTGATGTACATGGTAACCAATACGGCCTGCTAACCTCCAGCAAATGTTTTAAAATGAGCCAGCTTGATTGTTCCTCTTGCCATAATGTACATCAGAATGAAGCCGATGCTCCGGCCATATTTTCGCAGCGCTGCATCACCTGCCACCAGGATGTAAAACATAGCAGCCTTACTTTATCAGCCGGCGAAAAAGATATTATCCAAAGCAACTGCATCGATTGCCACATGCCTGTAATGGCTTCAAAAAAAATTATCTTAAACGTATCCGATGCCAATAAGGCTGTACCCGATCTTATACGCAGCCACCGCGTTGCGATATATGATGATGCTACGGATGCATTTTTAAAGAAGATTAAAAAGGGTAAATAAAAAAGGCATCCCTTTCATGAGATTGTAACAGCATTTTTTTAGCTTAGCAGTGGAGATGTTTTTATGCATGTAAACATGCATAAAATTAGTCTCTAAGCGTTAAAGTTTTATTCCTTGCAATCAGGCAGGCACCTAATACTCCCGCTCTTTCACCCAGTTTTGATATTTTTAATTCAGTAATATAGTTGGGATAAAGAATTTGGCGGCATTTATTATTTTATGGATATCAAAGAAAAACCGCTACAGCAATTGGAGTGGGATCAAAAATTATGGTGGGTACATGTAGAAACGCTTGTTGGATTGGCGAAAGGTTTTGCTTATACAAAAGATGAGCGTTGTGCCAAATGGTTTAACATCGTACATGACTATACCTGGAAACATTTTAAAGATGCTGAATATGGAGAATGGTTTGGCTAACTCAACAGAAGAGGTGAAGTATTGTTGCCATTAAAAGGAGGTAAATGGAAGGGATGTTTCCATGTGCCAGGGGCATTGTACCAGGTGTGGAAAACATTGGAAAATATTTAATGTTGAAGCAACTCATCATACGCATATTGTTTTTTATACTGCCTGCCATCGCAGCTTTCAGTCCCGTATTTGCCCAACAAAAAATAATAACGGATGTGCTTGTGATAGGCGGTGGTACCGGGGGAATAGCCGCAGGCCTGCAATGTGCCCGGATGAACGTAAAAACATTTATTGCAGAAGAAAGTACCTGGCTGGTAGGTATGCTCTCTGCCGCAGGCGTTTCTGCTACTGACGGCAATCATAATTTGCCGGGCGGCATCTGGAACGAATTTAGAAACGAACTATACAAGGTATATGGTGGTGCAGATAAGGTGGCCACCGGCTGGATAAGCAATACCCATTTTGAACCACATGTAGCCGACAGCATCTTTAAACTATTTGCAGCCCGTGAAGAAAACCTTACAGTGCGTTACCAGCTTCAATTTAAATCCGTTTTAAAAAAGAACAATCAAATTACGGGGGCAACATTCATCGATTTACGATCAGGAAAAAAAATAACGATCAAGGCAAAACAGGTCATTGAAGCCACCGAATTAGGAGATGTAATGTCGGCGGCAAAAGTGCCTTTTGACATAGGCATGGAAAGTGGCCAGTCAACAGGGGAGGACGTAGGAATTACTGAAACCAACAACATTATCCAGGACCTTACCTGGGTGGCCATTTTAAAAGATTATGGGAAGGGTGCAGATCAGACTATTCCAAAGCCTGCAAACTATACCGCATCAGAATTTGACGGTGCCTGTACCGATTATTACATTAATAAAAACCTTGAAGCACCCAATGTAGATGCACAAAAAATGCTTGAATATGCAAAATTGCCCAATGGCAAATACATGATTAACTGGCCTAAAAAAGGGAATGATACTTATCTTAATGTAATTGCCTTATCACCGGTGCAAAGAAAAATTGAACTGGTAAAGGCAAAGCAACAAACCCTGCGATTCGTTTATTTTATTCAAACACAATTAGGGTTTAAAAATTTAGGCCTTGCTACCGATGAGTTTCCAACAGCCGATCACCTGGCCATCATGCCGTACTACCGGGAAGGCAGGAGACTAAAAGGAATGGCGAGGCTTACAATCAACCAGGTTGCAAAGCCATTTGACTATCATGATTATCGCAGTGGCATCGCAGTGGGTGATTACCCGATAGATCACCATCATAAAAAAAATCCCGGAGCACCACAACACCTGGAGTTTTTTCCAATTCCATCTTACAATATTCCATTAGGCTGTTTAATTCCTGGAAAAATAAATGGTTTAATTGTATGCGATAAAAGCATAAGCGTAAGCAACGTGGTAAATGGAACTACCAGGTTGCAACCCGTTGTTTTATTAACCGGGCAGGCCGCAGGGGTATTGGCTGCACTTTGTGTAAAGGAAAATAAACAGGCAAGGCAAATACCTGTTCGTGCGGTACAATCCGAATTGTTGAAAGCCAATGCACTCATCATGCCTTATATCGATGCAGGCATTCATCATCCACATTTTATAGCCATACAAAAAATAGGCGCAACGGGTATTTTAAGAGGTAGAGGTATTCCTTATAAATGGGCCAATCAAACCTGGTTTTATCCCGATTCCAGTGTAAATAAAACGGAGCTACAAAAGGGATTAACTGATGCTGGTTTTACTGTTTCGTTAAAAGATGGAAGCCTTACCATTGCAGAAAGTATTGCCTTGGTAAAAAGGTTAAGTGATAATAAACAAACAGGAATAGATGAGGTAAAATGGAAGGATTGGAACCTGGAAAATTTTGACAAAGAAAGAAATATTACCAGGGCAGAACTGGCTGTATTGCTAAACGAAACCCTGGATCCTTTTAACCAGCAACAACCCGATTTTGTAAATTAGCACTAAATTTTATAACCAACTTAATAGTCATGAGTCTTGGTATTGCAGATCTGCTGATCATCGGTGTTTACATACTCCTCAGCGTATTGGTGGGCTTTTGGGTAAGCCGCCGCAAGGCTAAGGGAATGAAAGATTATTTTATCGGTGATAATAATCTGAAATGGTACTGGCTGGGCCTCAGTAACAGCAGTGGTATGTTTGATGTAAATGCCATTTCGTGGCGGGTAGCCTTGTTGATTATGTATGGAATTCAAAGCGTGTGGATTCCCTGGGTATGGCCTGTCTGGAACCAGGTGTTTGTGATGATTTTTTTATCGGCCTGGTTGCGGCGAAGCGGAGCTATGACCGGCGCAGAATGGATGCGCATACGTTTTGGAGATGAAAAAGGCGGGAAATTAAGCCACATCATTGTCGTGATATTTGCCGTTACAGAAGTGATTATCTCTATCGGGATTTTTTTTACCGGCATAGGTGGCCTTGCTGCACAAATGCTCCCTGATATTTCATTAATTAGTGGTGGTTCCATACTTGTAAGCAGTGCAAGTATCTATTCTGCTGCTATTTGTTTATTGACCACTTTATATGCCGTAAAAGGGGGGATTTATAGTGTAGTGGCTACCGAAGTAATGCAGTTTATTATCATGACGATTTGCTGCTTTATTGTCTTGTATTTAGGCATGACGGCGGTGGACAATGCCACAGTGCAAAAATTTATTCCGGATGGCTGGCTCGACTTCTGGCCCAAAAAAGAAATTGCCTATAACTGGCCGGTGCCTTATGCGATCATTGAAAGTGAAACCGTTCAAAATGGCTTTAAGATGATTGCGGGCATGGTAGGTTTAATGATCGGAAAAGGTTTGCTGGCAAGCCTTGCAGGGCCAGTGCCCGGTTTTGATATGCAGCGCTCCTTAAGTTCTCAATCTCCAAAAGATGCGGCTAAAATGAGTGGTTTTACCATCCTTGTTTTATTCATCCCTTTGTATTTGATGGTTGGTGGTATTTCCTTATTAGCCGTCCGGGAAATTCCCAATTCTCTTGCAGGTTTGCAAAAGGTCGAATACATTTTTAATGTGGTTGTAGCACAGTTGCCCACAGGCGTAAAGGGAGTAATCATTGCCGGTTTGCTGGCGGCTTTTATGAGTACCTTCAGTGCATTTGTAAATGTAGCGCCTGCTTATTTGGTGAATGATTTATACAAGCGTTACCTCGCAAAAGATAAAACGGATAACCACTATGTAAAAATTGGTAAGATCGTTTCTTTTGTAGTCGTCATCATCGGTATATTGGTGGGCACACAAATTACCAGTTTAAACAGCATTATATTATTTGTAACCGGCGCCTTCTATGGCGGGTATGCAGCGCCCAATGTATTAAAGTGGATTTGGTGGCGCTTCAACGGTTATGGTTATTTCTTTGGAATGCTAAGCGGAATGATTGCTGCCATGGTTGGCCCATCGGTTGTGCAATGGCTGGCAAAAATAATTCCTTCGCTGCAGCCACTTGTAGATACACAGGCTAAAAACCTGATCGCATTTATTTTTATTTTCGCTGTATCATTGCTGGGTTGTATGCTCGGATGCCTGCTGACAAAACCAGTTGAAAAAAATGTACTACTCGGTTTTTATAAAAAGACAAGGCCCTGGGGTTTTTGGAAACCCGTTATAGCCTGGTGCAGGGAAGAAGATCCTGGTTTCAGGCACAATACAGGCTTTGGCAGAGATGCCATAAATGTATTAATTGGAATTGCCTGGCAAATGAGTATGGTGGTGATGCCGCTTTATATTGCGTATCGCCAGTGGGATAAGGTAGCAATATGCGTAGCGGTTTTTGCTGTTACTACATTATTCCTCAAATTCAATTGGTATGACAAGCTCGAGAATTAAAAATTGGGTACTTTCTTTTTTGCGAATCCACACTTGATGTCTTTCATTAATGGGATAAATAATATAAGAAACAGATACAAATACTGACCAACAATAAATTAATACAGATGCTGATTACCGGAACATTTTTAGATGAGATAAGTCACGATATACCACACCAAAACTGGGGCAGGGCAGAATGGGAAAAAGATTTTCAACACATGAAAACTGCCGGTATTGATTCGGTGATTTTGATACGCTGTGGATACAGAAAATTTCTTACTTATCCTTCTGATTTTTTGATAAAAAAACATCATTGTTTTACTCCGCCTGTTGACCTGGTTGAAATGTATTTATCATTGGCAGATAAATATGAAATGAATTTTTATTTTGGCCTGTATGACAGTGGTGAATTTTGGGATACGGGAAATGTGCTGACTGATATTGATGACAATAAATTCGTAACCGAAGAAGTATGGAAAAAATATGGGCATCATCCATCTTTTAAAGGCTGGTATCTTAGCATGGAAATAAGCCGGAAAACAAAAGGAGTGATCAACGCCATTCATGCTATGGGAGCACATTGCAAAGCAATCAGTGGTAACCTTAGTACTTTTATTTCTCCTTATATAGATGGCAGAAAAGCGGTAAATGCATCGGAAGCAATTTTAAAAAAAGAAGGAGGCATTTCTCTTCGGGAGCATGAGCGTGAATGGGATGAAATATTCGATGGAATAAACGGCGCCGTTGATGCGGTAGCTTTCCAGGATGGCCATATCCTTTTACAGGAACTGGAGGAATTCCTGGTTTTAAATAAACAACTGGCAGATAAGCATCAACTGCAAGCATGGACAAACTGCGAAACATTCGACCGGGATATACCCATTAAATTTTTACCCATAAAATTTGAAAAGCTGCAATTAAAATTAGACCTGGCAAAAAAAGTTGGGTACGAAAAAGCGATCACCTTTGAATTTTCTCATTTTATGAGTCCGCAATCGATGTATCCATCAGCACATCATTTATACAACCGCTACATGGAATACAAAAACAAATAATCATGCGCTGTAGAATTATTGTTTTCACTTTAATGGTTGTCTTGCTTTTTAACGCCTGTCAACTATCCAAAAAAATAACTACGAAGGAAACGGTTATCCGGGGCACCTGGATAACCAATGTGGCAAGTAATGCGCTTTCGTCGGAAGATGATATTAAAAAGACGGTTGCATTGTGTAAGAAAAATGGGCTCAATACAATTTTTGTAGTGGTGTGGAACAACGGTGTTACCATGTATCCAAGTGAAGTACTTCAATCCTATATAGGTGTAAAGCAGGATACCGTCTATAAAGGTTTTGATCCTATCAACGCCATCATCAAAGAAGGGCATCAGCAGGGATTGAAAGTGCATGCCTGGTTCGAGTTTGGCTTTTCTTATGCTTATAAAGACACCAATACAAAGTGGCTTCAGCAATATCCTGCCTGGGCGGGCCGCAACAGCAAAGGGGAGCTTTTACAAAAGAATGATTTTTATTGGTGGAGCGGCATTGATCCCGATGTGCAGGATTTTATGAAAAAGCTGGTGGCGGAGGTAGTAACAAAGTACGATGTGGATGGTATACAAGGTGATGACCGTTTGCCGGCCATGCCAGCCGAAGGTGGATATGATGAGGCAACACTGGCACTGTATAAAAAGCAAACCGGCAAAGATGCTCCCTTACAATACAACGAACCAGCATGGATGCAATGGAAGGCAGATCAGCTTAGTGCCTTTGCAAAATCATTGTACAACGATGTAAAAAAAATGAAGCCAAATTGCATTGTATCCTGGGCACCGAGCATATATCCGTGGAGTAAAGAACAGTATTTACAGGACTGGCCTGCATGGCTAAAAGATGGTTATGCAGATTATATTATCCCGCAATTGTACCGGTACAAAATTGAAGCGTATGAAAACTTATTAAAAGACTTATCGAAACAACTACCTGCAAAAATTAAACGCAAAGTATTTCCGGGTATCTTAACTTCTTTAGGCGATGGTTACCAGGCAAGCAAAGACTTAATGCAACAAATGATAAAACTAAACCGCGCTGCAGGTTTTAATGGAGAAGTGTTTTTTTATTTTGAAACCTTCAATCGGGTAAAAGAACCTTTTTATAATTACCCGGAATAAGGGCTTAAGTTTCAACAATGATCTTACCGGTATTTTCTCCTTTAAACAAACCAGGTAAAGCTGCCGGTAAGTTTTCAAAACCATGTTCTGTAGTTGCTGTAAATTTTAATTTGCCTTCTTTAACCTATTGTGCCGTTTGCTTTATTCCTTCTGGAAACTGATTGTTAAAATGACTTATCATAAAGTCCTGCATCCATATAATTCTTGTTAACAGCATTGGCTGTAACCGTGGTTCCATCGAGTCTTTGGCTTATATAAAAGCAGGCCGTGCAAAAGGTAAAGTATTTGTGAGGATGAAATAGAAACGCCATTAAAAAAAATATACATTAATTTTTATAAGGCCTTGAAAGCAGCCTATAGTTTGTTATTCACAGGTATTCAGTTGGCAGGAAATAAGCTCAGTATTAAATCTCGGGAAGTTGGATGATGTCATTTTCGATAGCATTTTCTTGATGGCGGCGGGGGCCGGGCCAGCGCTCTTCATTGATTCTTTTTTTAGTTGCTTCTATTTCTCTAACCGGTTCTTTCTCCCGCAATGTATTCATAAACTTATCCCACAAAACGAAGTAATTGCCATAGTTGCAATTAAAATGCTTGTGATGAACATCGTGGCCGGTTACTGTATTCTGCCAGTTAAAGAACCATTGCTTCCTGTGCTTCCAGCTTAAAAATTCAAAGCCTGCATGGCCCGCAACGTTTGAAACCATATTGTATAAATGAAAGATTACAAACACTGCCAGGTGCTGCGGTATAATAAAAACAAAACAAGTATATACAGTAGCATGTAAAACAGATTCGCCGGCACCAAATGAAAAAACTGAAAAGGGTGTGGGGCAGGTTGATTTGTGGTGTACAACGTGTATATACCGAAAAACGCTTTTTAAATGCATGAACCGGTGGGTCCAGTAAAACAGGGTATCGTTTATAAACACAAGCATCACGAGGCTAAAAATAAAGTAAGCTACTCCGTAATCACTGATCTTAAAATACATCCTTGTATGGCCTGTTTGTGCGGCTTCATAGATGTATAAGCCTGCAACAGAAAAGATAAACAATGCAAGAAAAGAATACCTGATCTCCGAATTAATTTGTTTGCGGGCCGGGTATTTATGCTGGATCTTAAACCGCCTGAATTGCTCCTTGTTTCGGACATACAAAACATAGTATGCAATGGTTATCGGCACAAAATAAAAAAGTAGAAGCATGCTGAAAATAAACAGCCAATGCCATAGGTAAATAGTTAACTGTTCCATGTTGACGTTGTTTAATAGTGAAGAGTAAAATTGTTGAGGTTTGCGGTTGCCTGTTGAGACTGAAGGAAATAAAGTAACCGGCGGAAACTAAGGCATGAGAGAAGTTATACTCCGCCGGTTTGCTTTCAGGGTATTAGTATTTCACGTTGGTGATGTTGTCTCTTATACCAAGGTCGGTCCATAAGGTTGTTACAATACCGGCGAGTATATCTGGCGTAGGGCCTACTGAATTCCCCGGTGGCAACTTCGATAACAGTTCAATTTTCCTGCGCTGATCCGGTGGCATTTCTTCATCACCTACAAAGTGAGCCATTATCCCGTTTCTAAACAGTGGTACGGCAGAGGGGACAATTACAGGATCAACACCTAACAGGTAAGTAAGGTAATAATTGAAATAACCATCAAGGTGCTGCGACAAAAATCCATTGGCATATTTGGGGAAACTTAAACCACCCGGTAAACTGGCCGGTATTGATTTTACAGTGGTAGATTTTACTTCCAGCATATAGCGGTTTAACGTAATGATCCTGTAAGGTATGGGCGCTGTAACAAGTGAGCCTGTTTCAATATCTGTTATCTCCTTACCATTTTGTGTGTAGGAAGAAATATCATTGGCATGATAGTGACCGGTAAAAATAATTTTTAAGCCGGCATCCATCAGCGACTTAGCTACATTTTGCCAGTCGTCCACTACATAACCCGGATCCAGCGTTGCCTGGCCTGCATAGTGCTCTATCAGGTTGTGGTGCATCATTGCAAATACCTCTATTTTTTGACTTTTGGCAATAGCAATTTGTTCCAGTACCCAGACGAGGGTGGCCGGTTTTATTCTGCCTGCTGCCACATCTCCCGAAGGGCCATATTCTTCATATTTGCTTGCATCAATTGCAATAAGGCGTAAGCCTGGTTTTAGTTCGGCCACATAGCTGAGCGAATTGTCATCTCTTGACAAGGCTTCTTTGTAGCCAAAGTGGGCATAGATGTTTGCAAACTCCGCCGGTGTTGTTTGTGCCACCGGGAAATCATTATTACCATTGTACAATTTTGCTTTTGCATTGTTGATATCGTGGTTGCCTGGCATCACCAAAACTTTTGTACCACTTTTTTCCAATTCGGCGAAAAAGCCAGCCATTGCCTGGTGGCCAATTTTTTCACCATCTTTTGTAATATCACCGGGTACGAGCAAAATATCGGGCCGTTCGTTTTTTAATTCTGAAACCACCTGCCTCCATATCGGATCGCTGTATTGTACCAGTTTAGGATCCTGGGCGATGTAGTTTTGAAATGCAGTGCCCTCAGCGCCGCCATTTACCAATAGCGAAGGATGCATGTAGTGAATGTCTGAAACGATGGCAATCTTCAAATGGGGGTTTTCTTTCCTGTCTAAAATAACAGCGCTATCTTCTGATTGAGCAGCGTTGTTATCTTCAATTTCTTTTTTGCAGGAAAGAAAAAGCAGGGTTAAAGAAACTGCGATCAGTAATATTTTTCGTTGCATAAATTAAGTTTTAAAAATTGAAAGATTATGATGCCTTAGTTAAAATGAAAGACGTGATAGTTATTAGTCTGTAAATAATTATAGCAGGTTTAACCGCAGTGCCACATAATATAAAGCACCTGTTGCCGGGCTTCCGAACCCGTTTTGGTAATAGTGGTTTGCGATATTATTGCCGCCCAGCCTTAGCTCCGCCATGTTTTTTAGCAGCTTATAATTTACCTGTGCATCAATGGTGGAGAAAGCAGGCAGTAAGCCGTTGGCAAAATCATTTTCAAAAGAAATTTTATCCTGCCACCTGTATTGTACAGCGAAGCCCCATTTTTTTTGTGTACCAATACCTGTGCTGCTGATGCCTGCATTAGCCCGGTATTGCGGTGTATTGTAGCTTGAAATAAAGCCCACGGGTACATCGGTTATTTTATCTGAATAAAAATTTGCTGCTGCTGATATGGTTTTGGTAAGCTGGTAATTTAGCCCGGCACCGTATCCATAAGTTCTTACTTTATTTTGACTGTTTACAGATATCACATAAACATTACCAGCCGGGTTCACCACCAGTTTACGGCCTATAAAATCTTTGTAACGGCTGGCATAGGCATACACATCTATCAAAAGTTTGTTTGCAATCAACGCCTTATAACCAGCTTCAAATGTACTGGCAACTTCGGGTTTATATTCTTTGTAGGTATATGGGGTGCCGTCCGTTTCATACACCTGCTTTCCTATAATATTTTTGATCCATGGAAGGCCACCCAGCAGGAAAACATTGCTGCCTATAGGCAGGTATATATACTGCTGTTGCGTGGTGGGGTAACGGTAAGCCGACTGGTATGAAAGCCGGACATTGTGATTACGGGCAAGTTTTATCAATGCAGAATACCGTGGTGTAAACTTCCCTTTAAAGTTTTGATTTTTATCGTAGCGCCCGGATGCAGCGATGGTAAGCCTGTTGTTGAATAACTTTTTGGTAGCCTGCAGATAGGCACCCAGTTCCGATTCGGAAATGGTGCCGGCTGTATCAATAAAAATTGTACCCTGCGAGTTAAGGATGAATTTTTTATAGTTTCCACCAGCAATTATTTCTGCGAAATGAAAAATGTTGCTAAAGTTATATTGCGCTTCTGCTACCCACAAGTCGGTTTTGTCAAGAAACATGCCGCCAGCTTTTGATATCGGGGTTTTCTTTAGTTCATCAAATATCTGCTGAAATTGTGGTGTGCCTGGTAGCGGCCTTCCCTTATCGGCCATGGCCCTTGCCGCACGATGTGCTTCTGCATCAGGTGTGCCCATAAGCGAAAGCGGAACATAAGTATTGATATATTCGCTATACCATTGACCACTTGGTTTCCACCTTTCATTAAACTGCCTGGCCAATGTGGTGGAGGCATAGGAATGACCTGCATTTTCCTGCGTGGTATATACTCTTGCAAACCAGTTTTTATTTTTTACTTCTGCTTTGTATTGTGCAATAATCGCATCCTTTAAAGCGTACCGGTCACTGCCTGTATAAACGGTGCTGCCTTTTCCCCAATAAGCTGCCAGCGATGCTTCGGTATTTGAAGTAAGTTTATAATGAAGTGCACCCGTAAGTTTAAGATTGCTGGTTACAGGGTCTATTATATCAGCTTCTGCATAACCCGTTCTGGACACATTGATGTGGCTTTGCGGAAAAAGCGATTGGTACGGCCCAGGAATATAGGGTTTGATATCTGTTGTTGTTTCATCTCCATACACATTCACACCGTCATAATTTGGATTGCTCTGTCGTGTTCCGGCTATCACATGCCCGGTATTGCCCACACGGAGATAATCGGCAGAATCATTTGCCAGCCAGTCTTTGGCTTTTACATATTGCACACCAATCTTTACGGCAAACTTGTTTGCAAAAGCCTTCGCCCATCTTAATGACAGATCATGATAAGCAGTAACACCAGTGCGCTGCTTTTTATCAACATTCATGATGCCTTCTTTAACCTGTATGCTGAGGCCCTGGTAAGTAAAAGGATTTTTACTGTTGATTAAAATGGTTCCGTTCATACCGCCCGAGCCATACAAGGCCGATGAAGCACCGGGCAGCAACTCTATATTATCGACATCCAGTTCTGTTAAACCGGTAAAACTGCCCACAAAAAAATTGAGCCCCGGCGCCTGGTTATCCATGCCATCCACCAATTGATTTACCCTGGTGCTGCCACTGCCATTAAACCCACGTGTGGACGGTGTTTTAAACAGAAGTCCCGAGGAAGTAAAATCGACTCCTTTTAAATTGGCAATAGCATCGTAATAGGTGGCTGCTGCGGTGGTTTGCAGACTTGCCGGTCCAAGGCGTTCTATTGATACCGGCGATTCCAGTGAACTTATTGCGTTACGGGTTGCGCCTACAACAACTTCCTGGCCCAGTGCTTCCTGTTTTTGCAGCCTGATCGTTAGCGGAGCGGCGGATTGTACAAGCATGGAAACAGGGCCGTAACCAACGAGCGTAAATGCCAGGTTGAGGGGAAAGGGCTTTTTTGAAGCAAGCTTGAATTCGCCGTTGTCATTCGTAACGGTGCCCTGCCGGGTTTCCTTAATAAGTACAGAAACGCCTGGTAATTTTTCACCTTCAATATTCACCAGCCTGCCGCTAACCTGGGTTGTCTGGCATTGGGTTTTTACTGAAACCAGGATTATGATCAGTAAACAGAATAATGCTTTCATAACTTGATTTTTTAGTTGAATGATTTGTATTCAAGCACAATGGTTTTATATCGGGCATGGTTTATATACCAACCGGCGCCTGGGAAATAACAGGTTGTTGCAGGTTAAAAACCCTGGTGAGGAATGTTGAATTTTATGATGGTTGATACAGGATACTGATCCCAAAAACCGGATGTTGAAGAAGACTCTGTAAAATAGTTTTGTATGCCTGGGGGCTATTGCTACACTGTCTTTTGCTTCATTTAAAAAACTGGTTACCGGCTTAACTACTTTACCGGATTTGTTTTGCTGTTGTTGCTTTAAATGCTCCCTGTTGCTCTCTGAGTGCTAAGCTATCTACAATGGGCTGCCTTTAAAATACACAGTTGATAGAATGTAGTTTTAACTTGGTAATTGGCCTGCATCACCTAACAACCGACTTTTTCTTACTGCGGGATAATATTAAATGGAACAGGTGAAATGTACTTGCCGGAGTTGTTCATAAGGTCAATAGCAGAAAATTCTTTTAAGTGTAACATTTGTCGAATAGGGGCATTGCAAAAACATGGTTCCTGCTATATCTTTAAAGCCAAATTTGCTTCGCAATTATTTTGATTTAAGCATAAAACCTGCCATGATCAATGCCATAATTATAGATGATAAACAACATTGCGTTGATTCTTTATTAGCTGACCTGGCAAAGAATTGCCCCAATGTAAATGTTGTAAGCGCCTGCACTTCTGCAAAAGATGGCATACTGGCTATAAAGAAACACCAGCCGCAATTACTTTTTTTAGATGTTGAAATGCCCTGGGTAAATGGATTTGCAATGCTTGAACTATTGCCCGAAATTAATTTCAGCATCATCTTTATCACGGCATTTGATAAGTTTGCTGCCAAAGCTTTTCGCATTAGTGCCATCGATTTTTTACTTAAGCCAGTTGATGCGGCAGATCTTATTGCGGCAGTGCGTAAAGTGGAAGAAAAAATATCTACCGATGCAGGCATGCACCATGTACAAAACCTGCTAACCAATATTAAAAAGCCTGCACCGGAGCAGAAGATTGCCCTGCCTACTTCCGACGGATATGAATTCCAGGAACTCTCTTCCATACTGTATTGTGCCGCTGAAGGCGCTTACACAAGAGTGGTGTTGAAAGATAAATTACCGATGCTTATTTCAAGAACATTGGGGGATATTGAAGAGTTGCTGCCGGCAGAAATTTTCCTGCGCATACATCATTCCACCATTGTAAACTTTACTGCAATAACCCATTACAGCAGAACAGACGGGGGATATGTTACGATTACAACCAATGAAAAACTAATGGTATCAAAAGCAAGAAAAGGAGCCCTGCTTATACATCTTGGTTTAAAATCATCTTCACAGGATAAAAATTAACGAATCATGTAACATGCGTTTATCATTACTATCAATATTGATCATGCTAATGCTTTCAGTTAAAAGCCAGTTAGTGATTACGAATATTGATAAGATGGTAAACCTTGCATATACCGCACAATATATCGAAGACCCGGATGGTGGGCTTACCATTGAAACGCTTCTCCGGCAGCAGGATAGTTTTCAATTTAAGCAGGTAAATAAACAAACCATCAGCTTTGGATTAACAGCTTCGTATTATTGGATAAGATCAACCCTTATCAATAACACAGCCAACCGGCTGTATGTACAAATTGCAAGCAATCCTTTAACCGATATAAAATTCTATGAAACCAACGGCCTGCATTTAACAGCGCAATACCATACGGGCAACTGGCAATCTTTTAATAAGCGGCCTGTAAAGCACATCGATTATGTTTTTCCGCTCAATGTTGCACAAGGTGCTTCTACTACAGTTTACATCCGGGTAATGCATCTTAGAGGCACCCAGTTTCCTTTGTATGCAGGTTCGCTTACGACTTTTTATGAAGCAGACAGTACCCGTATTTTAATAGATGGTATTTACTATGGATTGATGCTGTTGATGGTGCTTTACAACCTTTTTATTTACTATTCACTAAAAGATAAATCGTACCTTTTTTATGTAGGGTATGTTTTTTCAATTGCCCTGCTGAATGCATCAATGGATGGCTATGCATTTCAATATTTCTGGCCCAATATACCTGCCATTAACCAGTACGAAGATATTTTTGCGTCGCTGGTGGGCATTGCTGCAATTCTTTTTGTGCTATCGTTTTTAGATACAAAATCAAACGCTCCTTTCCTGCATAAAATATTGATAGGTTTAGCGGCAGCCTATATTATTACCATTGTAATAATTGCTTCCAGATATTTTATGATTGGCAGCAGTATTATGGAGATCGTTTCCCTTACATCAGTGATATCTATTTTTATTACGGCAATTATCATTTTAAAAAAAGGCTTCAGGCCGGCCAAGTTTTTTTTAATTGCCTGGACCATGCTGCTGGTAAGTATCATCGTTTTTATTCTGAAAGATTTTAACCTGCTTCCTTATAACCACTTTACGGTTAATGCACTCCAGGCTGGCTCGGGTGTAGAAGCGGTGTTATTATCTATAGCACTTGCAGACCGCATTAAACTTTTCAGAAATGAAAAGGCAAAGGCCCAGCGTGAACTGATACAATCACTTACAGAAAAGGCAACCATGCAACATGAAATGATTGAGCTTGAAGCAAGGGCCCTTCGCTCACAGATGAACCCTCATTTTATTTTCAATTGTATGAATTCTATCAAGGCGCTTATCCAGCAAAAGGAAGACGATAAGGCCATCACTTACTTAACTACATTTTCGAAGCTATTACGAACCATATTGCAAAACATGGATAAAAGAGAGATAAGCCTTTATGATGAAATAGAAATATGCAGGCTTTATACCCAGCTTGAGTGTATGCGCTTTGGAAATAAGTTTACCTATACTTTTTCTGTTGATCCCAAACTTGACATAAAATCTATACAGGTACCGGCGCTGATACTGCAACCCTTTGTTGAGAATGCTATCTGGCATGGCCTGATGCCAAAAGCAGGTGCCGGATTTTTTAACTTAAGTGTGGAAGTAAGAAATGGGATTGTAGCTTGTATCATTGATGATAACGGCATTGGCAGGGAGCATGCTGCACAACATAAAAATAAACACCACAGTTCTGTTCATCAACCAAAGGGTGTAACACTAAGCCAGTCGAGATTAGACCTCGACAATTCGCTCAATAAAAGAAACGCAACTTTAGAAACCATCGATAAAGTGGACAACCATGGCATTGCAGCCGGCACAACCGTTGTGCTTAGTTTTAATGAATATTGATGGCTGGCCGGGCTTCACAGGGTGTACCGGAAAGTATATATTTTGATGTTAAAAAATTAGTAGCAATGAGAGATAAATTCATAACGGTGAAAGTTGAATTTTCAGTAGTCGATTGGCTGGAATGCCTGAAAGCCCAGTATCAAACATAATAACGGGTAAAAATAAGAGCCCTGCGTTTTCGGGCTCTTATTTCTCAAACAAGTACAATTACATTTTGTGTTTCATGGGCTTACCCATCTTCATCTTGGTCATTTTTCCGTCCATCATCATGCAATCACCCTCTTTCATCATCATCGTTTTGCCATCTTTCATTTTAACCGATCCGTCTTTCATTACCATTGTTCCATTCTTCATGGTCATCTCTTCATCCATAGACATTGTTTTTCCGCCTTTCATTACCATCATCTTCCCTTCTTTCATCATTACACAATCTTTCATTTCCATTTTATGAGACATTTTTTTGTCCATTTTGTCCATCTTTTCCTGGGCAAATGCACCTGCACTTAAAGTAAATGCAGCAAATAAAATCAATAACTTTTTCATGTAAAATTTTTTGGGGTTTCCACAGTTAAACTGATGGTTACCGGTTTAAAAAAATAGAACCTTTTGATATACGCTTAATTAATCCTGTAAGTTCTTATTGCATCATTTTAATATTATAATCAGCTACCGGGCTGCTTCAGGGACAAAAATGATTGGGCAGTTAACAATGATACCCCTCCCGCCTGCCGGCCCGGCAGCATTAAGTCCACCCAGGGATGCATTGCGTACACCCATACCTCCTGCTACCACATGGCCATCAGCATAAAGTTCTATAATATTAATGGGGGCAATTTTTTCTGCCTTATCAGTTTTAACCAAAGTTCTCATTCCTGCGGCAATAGCTGCATCGGTCCACAATACCGGATGCACATCCCATAATGGGCTGTAAGCCGCAGCATCGCAAAATGCACCGGGGTCATCTGCGTCTTCGCATCCTGCCTGTTCCTGAAAAATGTTAAGCGGATCGCCTTCTCCTGCTACCGCAGAGCGCAGGCCCTGCCTGTTTGGATTGTCCTTACCCATTGGCCCGTTTATCACCGGTACCAATGCTTCACGTGCCGACCGAAAAGATTTATCGTCCCCGGGATTGGGCGCTGCTACCATATTAGGAGCCCAGGTACCGCCTTCAAGTGCGGCAATGTCATTATCTGAAGTTTCGGTGCTAGAATACAAAATTTTAAAGCCTTCATAATATCCCCTGGTAAGCTGAATTTTAACAGTCATATTTACTTTATCCATACTCATTACCTTTTCATGAACGCCTGTGCTGTTAGCTAAGTGGGAGGCATTGTATATTATTTTACCATCAAACGTAACCAAAGGGCTGTATTGAGCATCTCCAACAGAACCGGGCTCTGTAGCAGGATCTAAGGGGAAGCCTAATGGACCAGGAACTAATTTCTTAACAGGTGAAAAATCTACATTACCTGAAAATTTCAGTATGGGAAAATTATTGGGGTTTGCTGCTCCGCCGGTCACTTGTGTCGCTGTTTGCGTGGCGGCGGTACCCAGGGCATGCACTAATTTTGGCGTCCAGTTTACACCAAGTTCAATAGATTTATCTACGTCGTTGGATTCTGTTATTATGTAAAAAACATCACCACCGTTCGCATCTTGTCCGCGGTAAAGCGGTAATACTGCCGTAGCATTTACAGTATCTATCTCGGTAGCACTTTCAAGTTTATTAGGGAGGCTACGTAATTTCATTACAGCAGTTCCACCGTCTTTTTTACAGGATGAAAAGCTTAAGACTAAAAAAGTAAGACTTACGGATAACATGAATAGTAATTTCATTTGGAGTGATTTTAAATAAGTAAAGAAGTGTAAATAAATTTATTAAAGTGCCGCCCAGCGAGACGTTTTCAGAAAAGATATACGCTGAAAATGACCTGTGCCAGACTGTGCAAAGCAAGACTAAAGCAGCAGAAAAGATGTCACGGAAGTATAACGATTATGTGTTTTTAGTATTAAAAACTGCAACAGTTTTATTAACTATTTTGTATTGGGAAGTACGGGAATAGTAATGGTGAAGCTGTTGCCTTTTTGATTGTCTGCAACAGCCATTACCGGGAAATTATGGAGTACCAGCACTTTTTTTACGATCATAAGCCCGATACCCGAAGAGGGTGGCCTGCTTAAACTCTCGTTCTCTTTTACGGAGCTGTTGATCCAGGTAATCAATTCACCGCTTAAAGCAACACCTGAATTGTCTATTTTAAAAACGAGGCTGGGCGCTTCTTCTGAAAGAGATACTTTAATTATACCACCACCTTCAGTATAATTTATGGCATTAATCAATAAATTTTGAACTACCCTTTCCATCATGCCAACATCAGCCTGTATCCAGCAGGTACTTTCGCATTGTGAACTGTCAAGCTGAATGTTTTTTTCCGATGCGCCGGCCGATGAAGCATAGATAATTTCATGAACTATTTCAGAAAATATAAAGGGTTCTTTTTTAGGTATAAATTCTGCAGATTCCATTTTTGACAGATCAAATAACTGCTGTACCATGTGCTCCACTTGTTTCAGTTTTCGTTGTACCATCTGTAAAAATGCTTCCTGCTGCCCCGCTGCCAGGTGCGTTTCATTTTTCATTAACAGGGTTTCTGTGTAGCCTCTTGCAATAGATAGCGGGGTACGTAAATCATGCGATATGTTGGTGATAAAGTCTTTTCTTTCCTTTTCAGATTTGGTAAGCCGGTCAATATTGTAAGCCAGCAGATCGGCCATTTTGTTAAAGGCATCAGTTACCGGGGTTAATTCCTCGTTTTCGTTAACATCAAACCGGGCCTGCAGATCGCCGTTTTGAAATCTTTCCAAAACGGCGATCATCCCGTTAAAACTTTTCCTTATCTGCCGTAAATAAATAAGACTAAAGATGATAGAAATAATAAGAATAACACAAAAAACCTTAATAAGCAGGCTGCCAAAAAAACTGGAATAAAGCATATTGCTTATATTTTTATTGCTACCCAGAATTACAAATATGTATCCTAATTTTTTTTCATTGCTTGTAACTTCTGCAGCAGAAAAAATCTTTGGATTTTCAGGGTCACGAGGGTCAGGCCCTTTAATATATTTTTCTCCTTTAGCTTCAATAAGCTCCCTGATATTTGCAAGCGGCAATAATTTTACCTGTACTTTTTTATCGTTGGGATGATAAGCTATTACGTAACCGGCAGTATCTAAAAAATAAACTTCCGCACTGGGGCTAATCACCATTGCATCTTTAAAAACTGAATCGGCCTTGCGTGTGTTTATTCCGTCATTTGTATAAGGGGAGGTAAACTTTGCTATGTGTGCCGCAACATCTTTGTTAAGTAGTTGCATGCTGGCCTCATGAAAGTTTTTTGTAGCCAGGTAAGTAACCACCACGAAGAACAGGCATAGCAATGATATTAGTGCAAATACTAAAATACTTATGTTCCTGAATATGGTAAACTTTCTTGTTTTCATTCTGAAAAACGATAGCCTGTTCCCCATGAAGTTAAAATATATTCAGGCTTGTGAAGGTTGTTTTCAATTTTTATTCTTAACCGGTTAATATGAGAGGTGATGGTATGCTCATACCCTAAAAATGCAACACCCCATATCTGCTCCAGCAATTCGTTGCGGCTAAAAGTTTTACCGGGGTTACTGGCCAGCAACAACAACAGGTCAAATTCTTTTAGTGTCAAATCAAGTCGTTCTCCCAGAATGGTAGCTTTTCTTTTTACACCATCAACCGTCAGGTCTTTAAAAGTAATTACCCGTTTTTCAATGGTGGTAGCCGGTTGATTTTTTTCTCCTCTTCTTAACAGGGCTTTGGTCCGGGCCATTAATTCAAGGATACTGAATGGCTTGGTTACGTAATCATCGGCTCCAAGGTCGAGCGCTAAAACTTTATCACTTTCCTCGCCATGCGATGTCAGTATCAAAATAGGTACATCAGCATTGTTATTCCTACAGAATTTACAAAGGTCCATTCCGTTTGTATCGGGCAGGGTAATGTCGAGAATAATTAAGTGAAAGTTGTTGTTCAATAGTTCCTTTTTTGCCTTTGCCCCATCAATTGCAGCTATCAGGTTATAATCCCTGGAACTAAAATGAAGATTAAGTAAACTGGCAATTTCCAGGTCATCCTCCACCAGAAGAATATTTTTCATGCAAAAAATAATTGTTGAAGTAATAATATGTAAAGAATCAGAAGAAATTGGGCGGTTTAATCAGCATAGATTTTTTCTAAAAAATACTAAGACCTTTCTTCTTAATCTCGTGGTTACACTGCCTGCTATTAAAAATTTTACTTTATGCCGGGCTGATCTCAATATGAACAGCGAAATATCCTTACTGTCAGCAAATTTGTTTTTCAATCTAAAAGTATGTTTATTTTGGAATTTTAAGTAAATGTATTTGTAAACAATCAGTGGACTTTAGCAAACTGCCAGCCGCTGGATGAGGTATAGGTTTGTGAAATGTGTTTTCTGTGCCGGGCGTCATTAAATGAAACAAGATTATTACGCCATCAGTGGTGAAAGAGCGGAGACCAGGAACGGAATAATGTTTTTTTATGCCGGAATATAAATATCAAACCTTGCTCCCTTACCAAGGTCGCTTGTTGCGGTGATGATGCCGTTGTGGTTTTCAACTATTTTTTTCACGATCGCAAGCCCGATGCCCGTGCCTGCATATTCTTCCTTGATATGAAGTTTTTGAAATACTTCAAATATTTTTTCGGCGTATTCTTTTTCAAACCCGATGCCGTTGTCGATGATGGTAATGTGGCAATATGCTTTACCAGGCAGCAGTTTTGCATCGGTTGGGTTGCTGTATTTTATAACGCTGCTCTCTATTGTTATGTGCGGCGGTATGCCAGGTTTTGAAAATTTAAGTGCATTGCTGATGAGGTTGAGCATGAGCTGGCGAAACTGGAAGGCGATTACTTTTACGTCACACATTTCCTTTACTTCAACCATGGCTTGTTTTTCTTCAATGATTGTGTTAAGTTCCTGCTTTACTTCTTCTATAATTTTATTAAGGTCTGTCTTTTCAAATTTTCTTTCTGAAGTGCCGAGGCTTGCGAAGGCAAGTAAATTTTGAATGAGCGTTCGCATTCTTTCGGCTGCTTCCTGCATTCGTTGAAGCATCTCTTTTCCATTGCCGGATAAGTTTTGATTTTCTTTTTCCAACATTCTTCCCGCAAAGATTTGAATCTTTCTAAGCGGCTCCTGTAAATCATGGCTTGATACATAAGTGAAGGCTTCAAGCTCTTTGTTCATTTTTAAAAGGTCCTCGTTGGCTTTCTGCAACTCACCTGTTCTTTCCGTTACAGCTTCTTCCAATATTTCCCGCTGCTTTTTCTGTGCCTGAATATCAGTGGTAACACCCACCCACATTTTGACATTGCCCTCTTCATCTTTTACCGGAGATGCCAAATTTAAATGCCAGATATAGTTTCCTTTTTTATCCAGAAATTGCATTTCCATTTCTAAAACAGAACCGGTTTCAGCTGCATGTTGAAGGCGTTGTTGAAATTCCTCCAGCTCATCCGGGTGCAACATTTTATGGTAACCAAAATCTTTTAATTCTTCAAAACTATATCCACTAAATTCTAACCATTCTTTATTAAAATAAGTAACGTCGCCTCCAGCATTTGCATTGCTGATTTTTGCGGGCATCAAATCTGCCATCAGCCTAAAATGCCTTTCGCTTTCTTTTAATGCCTGCTCAGCTAATTTCTGTTCATGTATGTCAACAGCTACGCCAATAAATCCCATAAATTCTCCATTGGACAAATAGCGGGGATTGCTCTTTACCATGTGCCACCTGTAAACCCCATCGTGCCGCTTTACTCTTATGCCGGGTAAAAAATAGGGTTGGCGTTTTTCAAAAGCGGGCACATACACTTCCATTACACCCGGCACATCATCGGGGTGAATGATGCCATTCCATGAATTGCCGAGGGCTTCTTCAAAACTTTGCCCGGTGTAATTAAGCCAGGTTTTGTTCCAGTAACTGATGGTAGCTTCTGCATTTGGCTCTATCAGGTAAACAAACATAGGGCTATCATCGGCAAGGTTGCGGAAGCGCTCTTCGCTGTCTTTTATTTTTAAATTTAATTCTGCCTGCGGCGACACTTCTAAAGCAATAATGGCAATGCCTTCTATTTCGCCGGTAGCACTGCGTTGGGGCTGGAAATTAAAACTGTAATAGTTGAAATGTGATTTTCCATTGCGGTTAATGGTAACCGGCAATTCATTGGCATAATACGGAACACCGGTTGTATAAACCTGCTTCAACATTTCACCGATGCCTTGTTCTACCAGTTCGGGTAGCACAGCCAAATAGGGTTTACCAATTACATCTTTTCCCTTGCCCCATATTTCTAAAATGGCATCGTTGGCAATTTCTATAATAAAATTATCTCCTTTTAAAATGGCAATAAGGTTAGGGGATGAATAAATCATTTCGCTATAGCGTTGTTCGCTGTCTTCTATTTTCTTTCTCGCCAAAACGTTTTCCGTAACATCGGTAGCCAGTACCATTACTCCTGAAATGTTGCCATCGTCTTCATGGTAGGGCTGGTAAACAAAATTGAAATAAATAGTCTCTTTTTCCCCGTTTTCACGGGTAAAATGTGCCGCCTCTTCTACACCATAATGCGTAACTCCTGTGTGAAACACATCCAGCAAATAACCCATAAAAGGCTGATCTTTCATTTCGGGAATAATTTCCAAAAAGGGTTTGCCGAGTGCTTCTTTATTTACACCCCACACTTTAAATACAGGTTCGTTCGCCACATCCAATACCATATCTTCTCCTTTTAAAATACAGATCGGGTATGGAGCTTTTTCTACCACGTTGCGAAAACGTTTTTCGCTTTCTTCTACCTTTCTTCGTGAAACTACCTGCTCGGTTACTTCATTTGCTACTACCATTATTCCTGTAACTGTTCCATCATTTTCTTTTGTTGGTTGAAAAACAAAATTGTAAAAGCCTTGCCTGCTTTTGTTATCCTTGGTGATGTAAGCTTCCCATTCGTTTCCATAATAAGGTTTCCCGGTTTGCATTACATCATCCATTAAATTCTTAATGCCCTGGGCTTTTAGTTCGGGCATCGACAGAAAGAGCTGTTTGCCTATAAAATCTGCTTGTTTACCTGCTATTTTTAAATAATGTTCGTTGGCTATTTCTACGATGTATTCCTTACCCTTGAAAACTGCCATCGCCATAGGAGCCTGCAATACTAAATTTTCAAACCTTACCAGTAGTTCCTTTTCTTTTTGTTGGTGCTTTCGTTCTTCCGTTACATCTTCAATGGAGAGCAGGATTAATTTTTCATCTGTTTCTTCTCTTGTTATTTCACGGGCATTCAATAATATTAGCCGCTCACCAACATCTGGAAATTTATACATCACTTCAAAATCTGCTGACAATATTTTTTTGGAGAGTATATTTTCTAACACCTTTCGAAACTCAGGAATGTTCCATTGATTATCGCCCAAATTATACAATAATCTTCCTGCTGTTTCCTGCTCATTTACCCCGAAGGTTTTATAAAATGCATTGTTGGCAGATTTTACTTTCAGGTGGCTGTCAAGCACCAGTAGCGGCTCACGTATGGTGGCAATAATGGCTTCGGCATAATTCCCTGCTTCTTTTAACTGTGCATTTAAGCCGATCATTTCCTGGTTTACAACGCTTAGTTTTTCATTGTCGCTCTGCAACTCTTCCATTCCGGTTTTCAATACTTCGTTTACACTTTGCAGTTCGGGTAGTTCGTTTGTGGCGGGTATGGTTTTAGTTTTTTTCATGGATCTTACCTTAAGCTATCAAAGCATCATTGATTTTAAGCTGAGCAAAAATTTTTCTTTGGAAGGCTGTGAAATATTTTCTTTTGTTATAAATGTAAGTGCCTGCAGAATTAATTTTTTTAGCTGAGAAAAATCAGCAGGCTTGCAGATATAATATTGAGCTCCATTTTTGTAAAGCTGGTTAGCAATGTGTTCACTATAAGATGTGGAAAAAATAATAACCGGTAGCTCCTTTAATTTTTCGTTGCGTTTTATTTCTTCCAGGCATGCAAAACCATTTTTGCGTGGCAGGTTGAGGTCGAGAAAAAGGACATGCGGAAGGTCATTCATTTTTTTCGAGAGCAGTTGCAGGAGTTGTTCGCCATCGTGTACGGCCGTGAGTTGAGTATGCAGCGGTAGTTCATCCAATGCTTCTTTGAAAAACTGGCAATCGTCGTTGTCGTCATCGGCAAGAAGAATATCAAGTTTTTGCGGGGAAGGAATGTATTCATCACTTTTCATGAAAAAATTTAACGGTTAAAAATCACTTGCATGGTAACCAAAAATTTCGAAAGGATTGCGGTGGATTGAGGTGAAAGCAAATGTAGTGTAATTGGGTTGGCTTCACCTTTTTTACTTTTACTAAAGCATTGGCTGTTTATTGTTATGATGAAAACCTCTTATATTAATGGATTCAGTTTTTTGGAAAAAGCCACCATCCCATTATTTGCATTGTAAATCCCCTTGTTTGTTGCAGCTCACTTTTTCTTTTTTGAATAAGAAATAAGGACATCTTGTAGATATTAATATACAGTTTAGCAAAAGTGTTTTACCTATAACGCGTTTTTTAGCTTATAAAAAGCATGGCATGAATTTGTACACAGGTTATCAATATTTATTTAATCAAAATCTAATAACTCAATTTTATGCAATCTTTTTTTCTAAAAACACTTACTGGTTCTATTATGGTTTCGACCGTACTGTTCAGTTCGTCCTGCAACACCAATACAAGTACCACTACAGCCAACGCAGATTCTACAATGACCTCTATGGACAGTAACCATGCAATGGGCAACCTGACTCCCAAAGGGCCTAAACCAGACTGGGCGCCAGATATGACGCCAGAAATGCAGGTAGTCATTGAAAAACTTGTGAGCTATGGAGATCCGGCACTGGTTACGCTTCCCGCAACTGAAGCCAGGCAACAACATTCACCGGCAGATGCTGTGATGGATGTAATGAAAGACAACAACATACCAATGCCTACACCAATGAGTGATACCTCAGGGGTAGATATAGCGGTACATGGTGGAAGTATCCATGCAAGGGTGTACACGCCCAAAGGTGCCGGGCCATTCCCCGTTATAGTTTACTATCATGGCGGTGGCTGGGTTATTGCCAACCTGGATACTTACAATGCATCAGCACAGGGAATGTCAGATCAAACAGGTGCAGTTGTAGTATCAGTGGCATACCGGCAGGCGCCTGAATTTAAATATCCCACAGCACATAATGATAGTTATGCAGCTTACGAATGGGTATTAAAAAATATAGCATCGTTGAAAGGTGATGCTAAGCATGTGGCCCTGGTGGGTGAGAGTGCCGGTGGCAACCTGGCTTGTGCTGTAAGTATGATGGCCCGTGATAAAGGTGCGGCCATGCCGGTGTACCAGGTATTGGTTTACCCGATTGCAGGCTACGATACTACAACAGAATCATACACCAAAAATGCAGATGCAAAACCTTTAAACCGTCCGCTGATGAGTTGGTTTTTTGAAAAATATTTGAACAGTCCTGCCGATGGTAAAAAACCCATGATATCATTGGTAACTGCCAACCTCAAAAACTTACCACCTACTACAGTGATAACAGCCCAATACGATCCATTGCAAAGCGAAGGCGTAATGCTGGCGGATAAATTGAAAGAAGCAGGTGTAACAGTAAATTCAAAAACATTTGCTGGTGTTACGCACGAATTTTTTGGAATGGCAACAGTGCTGCCCCAGGCTAAGGATGCACAGGCTTTAGCGGCTTCTGATTTGAAGGGTGCTTTCAATAAATAAGTAATTTGCTAAAAGGCACTGCAAGTTTTAGCTGTTATAAGCTAAAATTTGTGGTGCCTTTTTTATTGTGAAGGAGTAGCTTTAGGGCAATGGCGTTTCAAAAAAATCATTATAAAGAGCTTCTTGTATCCATAATTTGCCGCCTTAAATTGAATAAGTGGATATCCGGAGCCGAATAAGGAAAATAAAAGGGAGCTTGCTAATTTACAACGCAATTAAAGATCCCCAATGGTATATTGTACAAGAGAGCGATTCCCGAAAAATCGGGACAGACCAACGATGCACCACATTGGTTAACAGCCCGGACAAAAAAAATGTATTTAAGAAAGCCAAGCTCACTCAAACATTTCATTACCCATCCTTGGTACAATTTTGGCAACTCATTCCCCAAATCATCATTATGCTTATCAAAAGAGTGCTGACCACATTGTTATTAATTGTTTCCATCAACGCAATAGCGCAGAAGAGTGATATAAATACTGAACATGAAAGGTTTTTCAGATTCGGCGCAAAGGGTGGCGTTAATATCAATAAAATTACCGGGCAATCTTATAAGGCTGGGTTTAACTATAATTATCAATTGGGAGGTTTTTTACAATTTAATTTTAGCAAAAGGTTTGGCATTCAGCCGGAAGTGAATTTTGTACAATCGTCTTCCGAATTTTCTGATGATGCTTCAAATATATATGATGATCTTTTCAGAGATGGAAGTCAGAAAAATGCCACATTAAATTACCTTGAAGTGCCGCTGTTGCTCAACATCAATGTAGGGGAGAGCAGGCGGGTAAAACTACAATTTGGACCTGCGTATGGAGGGTTGTTAAAGCAAACTGTTGACAGTTTGAAAAATAACGGTAAGTTATTTAAAAACGGCGATTGGTCCGCAATCGGCGGTTTATGGATACAGTTGCCCTTGATTAATTTAGGAGCAAGGTATAAACTTGGTTTATCTAATTTAAATGCAATAGATGATCAGCAAAAATGGAAAAGCCAGTCAATACAGCTATTTGTGGGCGTTACATTTTAGTTTTCTTCCCGGGAAGGATTTAGGATATAAATAAAGGGTTGTTTTACAGCAGCCCTTTATTTATATTAGCTAATAAAGCAGCGCTATGATTGTAAAAATGCCTTTAGAAAACTTCCTGATCATTGATATTGAAACCGTATCATCTCACAAAGATTTTGAAACCATGTCTGCCGAATGGCAGCACCTTTGGGAAGAAAAAGTAATACGGTCCTTGCCCGACGACTGTTCATTTGCTGAATATTATCCACAAAGGGCCGGTATAATGGCCGAATTTGGAAAAGTAGTTTGTATCAGTATTGGTTATTTCAAAAAAGATAAAGGCAGCCACCAGTTTAGGGTAAAATCGATTTTTGGCGATGATGAGAAAGTTTTGTTGAAGGATTTTGTAAATACGGTGGATCAATTGGAAGCTGTGCATAACCGCTGGAGTTTTACCGGGCACAACATTAAAGAATTTGATATTCCGTATTTGTGCCGCCGGCTATTGGTAAATGGACTGCCCATTCCAACCTACCTCGATTTTCAGAATATGAAGCCCTGGGAAACCAATATGATTGATACTTTTCAGTACTGGCGCTTTGGCGATTATAAAAACTACACCTCTTTAAAGTTGTTGGCTGCAGCATTAAATGTTCCGTCTCCCAAAGATGATATCGATGGGAGTATGGTTGGTAAAGTATATTGGGAAGAAAAAAATCTGCAACGCATTGCCACTTATTGCCAGAAGGATATTGTAACGGTGGCCAATATTATACTCCGCTTTAAAAACCTGCCAATTTTAGAAGAGGATCAGGTGGTTTTTACAAATTGATTTCCCTGTAAGACTGAATTTTATTTACGGATAGAACTGAAACTGTCCTTTTCATTGGTAATTCCGATGGAATTACCCAGGCATTTTGCTGTACAATCCGCACCGGTATTGAGTTTGCTGGTAGCGTTCAAATATTTTAAGAATTATTAAAAAAACTTTGTGTTTTGGTTTTGCTGTTTCAAGTCAACCCCTTACCTTTGCACTCCAAATTAAAAAAACGAAAGTTTAAAGTTCTTTAAATATGTCACAGAGAATCAGAATCAAACTACAGTCTTACGATCATAACCTGGTTGATAAGTCAGCTGAGAAAATCGTAAAAACGGTACGCAGTACCGGTGCAGTTGTAACAGGACCTATTCCTTTACCAACTCACAAGAAAATTTTTACTGTATTGCGTTCTCCTCACGTAAATAAGAAAGCACGTGAGCAGTTTCAATTGTGTACACACAAACGTTTGTTAGACATATACACCAGCAGCAGCCGTACGGTTGATGCGCTAAGTAAATTAGACCTGCCAAGTGGTGTTGATGTTGAGATAAAGGCCTGATGAACCTCCCGGTACTTTGAAGTAATTCTGGTAAATGGGAAGGCAAAAGGTTAGTTCTTATAATTAAATATTGAACATCCATCTGTTTTGAAAGAAACAGCGCTGGATAAAAAAAAGATACAATGAAAAGTATTATTGGAAAGAAGATTGGCATGACCAGTGTCTTTGATGCAACAGGCAAGCAAACTGCCGTTACAATCATTGAAGCAGGCCCATGTGTAGTTACCCAAAAGAAGACCGTTGAAACTGACGGTTACAATGCCCTCCAGATCGCATTTGGCGACAAGAAAGAAAAGCACTCCATCAAAGCCGAAGTGAACCACTTCGCAAAAGCACAGACTTCCCCTAAAAAAGTAGTAAAAGAAATACGCGATAGCGAATTCACTCAAGCCGTTGGTGAAACAATTACTGTTGACATTTTTGCCGAAGGCGATAGTGTTGAAGTTGTTGGTACCACTAAAGGAAAGGGTTTCCAGGGTGTTGTTAAGCGTCATGGTTTTCATGGTGTGGGCGGACAGTCTCATGGCCAGCATGACCGTTCAAGAGCTCCGGGTTCTATTGGTAATTCATCAGATGCATCAAGGGTATTTAAGGGAATGAGAATGGGTGGACGTATGGGACAAGACAAAGTGAAAATGAAAGGATTGAAAGTAGTTAAGATTTTTTCTGAAAAGAATTACATATTAATTAGCGGTTCGGTTCCGGGTCACAATGGTTCAATCGTTTTAATCCAAAAGTAAGAAGTAACACACAATCGTGTTTCTGACACGAACTAATCTGAATAATCATGCAAGTAGATATTTTAAATATAGAAGGCGCTAAAACAGGCAGAACGATTGAGTTGCCTGAAGAAATTTTCGGTGCAGAACCAAATAACCATGTTATTTACCTGGCTGTAAAACAATATTTAGCTGCACAGCGTCAGGGAACGCATAAAGTAAAAACAAGGGCAGAGGCAAACGGTTCATCTAAGAAATTAGTGAAGCAAAAAGGAACCGGTGGTGCCCGTAAAGGTAATTTACGTAGTCCGATATATAAAGGTGGTGGTTCCATTTTTGGACCAAAGCCTCATCTTTACGATTTTAAATTAAATCGTAAAGTTAAAGACCTGGCTAAAATCAGTGCTTTAAGTTACAAGGCAAAAGAAAACGCCATTGTTGTGGTTGAAGATATTACAATGGAAGCTCCAAAATCAAAACAGTTTGCCGGTATTTTGAAGAGCCTGCAGGTTAGCGATAAAAAAGCTTTGTTCGTATTACCGGAAGATAGCGAGAACGTATACTTAAGCCTTAGAAATATTAAAGGTGTAAAGAGTACTTTGTTGAGTGATGTAAACACCTACGATATTGTAAATGCCGCCGTATTGGTTTTTACTGAAAGCGTAGCGAAAGTATTTACTGAAGAAGAAGAAGCGGTAGAAGCATAGTAACGGGTTAGCGCTGATGCTAACTAAATGAATAAAAAAGTTAACAAGGTTTCGATTAGCAATTTCACTAATCAACAAATTATCAAATTAGAGTTATGAAACTGTCTGAAGTTTTAATAAAGCCGATCTTATCTGAAAAGATAAACAAGCAAACTGAAAAAATGAATCGTTACGCTTTTGTGGTAGGCAGAAAAGCTAACAAACTGGAAATTAAGAAAGCTGTGGAAGAATTTTACGGCGTTCAGGTTATCAATGTTAATACATCGGTAACACCAGGAAAAGCTAAATCACGTAACACAAAGGCTGGTGTGGTTAGTGGCAGAAAGCCCGCTAAAAAGAAAGCTTATGTAACCGTAGCTGAAGGCGAAACAATTGATTTATACGGAACAGTTTAGTCTGTACTGTTTAAGATATTAAAGGATGGTAAATTCTGCTACCGCAAAACGCAGAGATTAATAAATTAAAAGTTCCAAAGTCTCGTAAGAGATACAGGAGAAATACTTTAAAATGGCACTTAGAAAATACAAACCGACCACAGCAGGAACACGTTGGAGAATTGGTAATGCTTATGCAGAAATTACTACCAACATTCCGGAAAAGTCTTTGCTTGAAGCACAGAAGAATACGGCAGGTCGTAACTCATCAGGTAGAAGATCTATGCGCTACATGGGTGGCGGTAATAAGATCATGTATCGTATCATTGATTTTAAAAGAGATAAGAAAAATATTCCGGCTACTGTTAAAAGTATCGAGTACGATCCAAACCGTACAGCATTCATCGCTTTATTGAATTATGCTGATGGTGAAAAACGTTACATCATTGCTCCAAACGGTTTGCAGGTAGGTGCTACAGTTTTAAGTGGCGATAATGTTGCTCCGGAATTAGGGAATGCACTTCAGTTGAAATTTATGCCTTTGGGTACAATGGTTCACAACATTGAAATGCAACCAGGACAAGGTGGAAAGTTGGTACGTAGTGCAGGTGGTAGTGCTCAGTTAGCGAATAAGGAAGAGAAATATGGTATTATTAAAATGCCTAGTGGTGAGTTAAGAAAAGTATTGATCAATTGCTACGCAACAGTTGGTGTGGTAAGTAACAGCGATCATAATCTTGAGAGTGCAGGTAAAGCAGGTAGAAACAGGTGGAAAGGTGTTAGACCAAGAACAAGAGCTGTAGCGATGAACCCGGTAGATCATCCGATGGGTGGTGGTGAAGGTAGAGCTTCAGGTGGTCATCCACGTAGCCGTACCGGTAAATATGCAAAAGGCCAGGTTACACGTACAAGAGGAAAAGGATCAGATAAAATGATCATCCAACGTAAAAACGGTAGAAAGATCAGCAATAAATAAGTAATCAATCATTGTTAAAATGTCCTGGTGATGAATCGGGAAAATCAACAGAAAAAATAATAATATGGCTCGTTCGGTAAAAAAAGGTCCTTATGTAGATGCTAACCTCGAAGTAAAAGTGTTAGCAATCAACGAAGGGAAAAACAAAAAAGGTGTTATTAAAACATGGAGCCGTCGCTCAACGATTACTCCGGATTTTGTAGGACATACTTTAGCAGTTCACAACGGAAATAAGTTTATCCCGGTTTATGTTACTGAGTTCATGGTAGGACATAAATTAGGTGAATTTGCACCAACAAGAAATTTCAGGGGTCACTCAAGTAAAAAGATGTAGTAATAAGGATTAGGCAAAAAGTATCATAACTGAAAGCTTACAACTTAATACTTAAAACAAAAATATAAAATGGAAGCAGTAGCTAAACTTAACAATTATCCAACATCACCACGTAAAATGCGCTTACTGGTGGATCTGATTCGTGGAATGGAAGTAGAAAAAGCTTTAGGCGTTTTACAATTTAACACCAAGCACCCGGCTGTTCCTTTATACAAGTTATTGAAGAGTGCTATCAATAACTGGGAGCAAAAGAATGAGGGCGTTAAGCCTGAAGATGCGAAACTGGTTGTAAAAACTGTGATGGTTGATGGTGGAAGAGTGATTAAGCGTATGCGTCCGGCACCACAAGGTCGTGGTTACAGGGTTCGTAAACGCAGCAACCATGTTACATTAATAGTAGATAGCAAAAGTTAATAAAATTAATTAAAACGAATTAACCAACAATATGGGTCAGAAAACAAATCCGATTGGTATCAGACTAGGAATCATCCGTGGATGGGACAGTAATTGGTATGCACACAAAAAAGATTTTGGTAACAAGTTAATTGAAGATCATAAGATCAGAACTTACCTGAATGCCCGTATCAATAAAGGTGGTATATCTAAAATCGTTATTGAGCGTACGCTTAACAAACTGATTGTTACCATTCATACTTCTAAGCCAGGTATCATCATCGGTAAAGGTGGTGGAGAGGTTGACCGGATTAAAGAAGAATTGAAAAAATTAACCGGTAAAGATGATGTGCAAATTAACATCCTTGAAATCCGTCGTCCTGAATTGGATGCTCAGATTGTTGCGGATACAATTGCCCGTCAGCTTGAAGGAAGGATCAATTTTAAGCGTGCAGTTAAAATGTCTATCGCATCAGCATTAAGAATGGGTGCAGAAGGAATTAAGGTGAGAGTTGGTGGACGTTTAGGTGGTGCTGAAATTGCCCGTAGCGAAGAAATCAAACAAGGAAGAACACCGTTGCATACTTTGCGTATGGATATTGATTATGCCAATGTATTTGCACAAACGGTTTATGGTAAAATAGGTATTAAAGTATGGATCTGTAAAGGTGAAGTATTAGCCAAGAGAGATCTTAATCCAAATATATTAGCCGGCGGTGGTAAAGAAGGTGGACCAGAAAGAGGATTTGATAACCGTGGTGGTGGTGATAGAAGAGATGACAGACGCGGTGGCGGCGGTGGTGATAGAAGAGGCGGCGGTGGCCAGGGTGGAAATCGTGGTGGTGGACAAGGTGGAAGAAGATAATTAATTAACAAAGTGAAAATATCGTACTGGCTCAATTGAGCAAATGCGAAATTGAGAAATTTTCAAATTATTAAAAATGTTACAACCAAAAAGAGCAAAACATAGAAAGGCACAAAAGGGCCGTATCAGGGAAACAGCCAAAAGAGGCGCAACCATTTCCTTTGGTACATTTGGTTTAAAAGCAATGGAGCCAATTTGGTTAACCAACAGGCAGATTGAAAGTGCACGTCAGGCAATGACGCGTCACATGAAGCGTGAAGGAAACGTTTGGATCAGAATTTTCCCGGATAAACCAATTACTAAAAAGCCCGCTGAAGTAAGGATGGGTAAAGGTAAAGGTAACCCCGAATATTGGGCAGCAGTAGTAGAACCAGGCCGCATCTTATTTGAAGCTGATGGTGTTTCTCTGCAGGTTGCAAAAGAAGCATTTGAACTTGCAGCACAAAAATTACCAATAGCGGTAAAGTTTGTAGTAAGAAGAGATTACCAAGCATAAACAATTAGCAAATTAGAAAATGCGAAGATGTGCGGATGAATAGCAGCAAATGATTTTCAAATTTTCAAATTTTCAAATTTCAAATTAACATAAAATGTCAAAGAAGTCAGATTTTGTAACGAGCATTAAAAGCCTGGGAGTTGAAGACCTGAAGGCTAAGATTACTGAAGACGAACTACGTTTGAAAAAAGTAGCGTTTGCTCATAGCATTTCTCCCCTGGAGAACCCGGTAAGCATGCGTTTACTACGTAAAGATATCGCCCGTTTAAAAACAGCATTAAGAAGCAAAGAACTCGGTTTATCATAAACCTTAAATTTTAGTAACAATGACCGAAGTAACAACAACTACTGAAGCAACACCGATAGACAGAAATTTACGTAAAGTAAAGGTTGGCGTAGTAACCAGTAATAAAATGGACAAATCCATTTCTGTGAAAGTAGAAAGAAAAGTAAAGCATCCGCTTTATGGAAAGTTCGTAAAAAAATCTACCAAGTTTCATGCACATGACGAAAAGAATGAGTGCAGCATTGGTGATACTGTTAAGATCATGGAAACACGTCCGATGAGCAAAACTAAGCGCTGGAGACTGGTAGAAGTAATTGAAAAAGTAAAATAATAAGTCCGTTTGTGTTGGCTGTGCTAACGAAAGGATAAGTGTTTTAATATATAATATTTACTGTTTGAATAAACCCAAACAGCATAAAGCTAAAAGCTAAAAAAAATGATTCAGCAAGAAAGCAGATTGAACGTAGCGGACAACAGTGGGGCTAAAGAAGTGTTGTGTATTCGTGTGTTGGGCAACTCTGGTCAGGATTACGCTAAAATCGGTGATAAAATAGTTGTTACTGTAAAAGATGCAACACCTAACGGCGGTATTAAAAAAGGTACTGTAAGTAAGGCTGTTATTGTAAGAACAGTAAACAAATTACGTCGCAAAGATGGTTCATACATTCGTTTTGATGATAACGCAGTTGTGTTATTGAACAACTCGGACGAGCCAAGAGGTACCCGTATTTTTGGGCCGGTGGCCAGGGAATTAAGGGATAAGGGATACATGAAGATTATTTCTCTTGCTCCTGAAGTTCTATAAGTCTCCTGTTCTTTGTAAGAATTGTACGGGGCTTGGTAGAAGAAGATGAACAGTGAAATAATAGTACAAGTGAGTGACACAACGATGTTGATTAAGGCTGAGAAAGCCGGTTACAAATAAAGAAAAAAAGCCGAAAGGCGCATTAATAAAATGAGTACAAGATTTAAACCTAAGTTCAACATTAAAAAAGGCGATAACGTAGTAGTTATTACCGGTGAAGACAAGGACCTTAAAAAGCCACGTAAAGTGATGGAAGTAATTTTGGAAAAGGGCCGTGTATTGGTAGAAGGTGTTAACATCGTTACCAAGCATACCAAACCAACTTCACAAAACACTAAAGGTGGTATTGTTAAAGTGGAAGCTCCTATCGCCATATCTAATGTGATGCTGTGGGATGCAAAAGCCGGCGCAGCTACTAAAGTAAAACGTAGCAGGGAAAACGGAAAATTAATCAGAGTATCTAAAAAATCAGGGGAGGCTATAAAATAATGAGCACAGCAACTTACACTCCAAGGTTAGCAGATAAGTACACTAAAGAAGTAGTACCTGCTTTAATGAAAAAATTTGGTTATAAAACCATCATGCAGGCGCCTAAGCTTACCAAGATTTGTTTGAATCGTGGTGTGAATGGTGCTGTAGCTGATAAAAAGCTGGTTGACATTGCCGTTGAAGAATTATCAACGATCACGGGTCAGAAAGCAGTAGCTACCATGAGTAAAAAAGATATCTCCAACTTTAAGTTGCGTAAGAACATGCCAATTGGTGCAAGGGTTACGCTTCGTGGAGTAAAGATGTTTGAATTTTTGGACAGATTTGTTTCTGTTTCTTTACCTCGTGTACGTGATTTCAAAGGTATCAACGACAAGTCGTTTGATGGCCGTGGTAATTACACATTGGGAATTACAGAGCAAATTATTTTTCCTGAAATTGATATTGACAAGGTGAATAAAATTACCGGAATGGATATCACTTTCGTAACAACAGCAAGTACCAACGAAGAAGCATTTGAATTGTTGAAAGAATTAGGAATGCCTTTTAAAAACGTTAAAAAGTAAATATAACATGGCAAAAAAATCAATTGAAGCCAGGCAGAGAAAGCGTGAAGTAATGGTCGCTAAATATGCTGAAAGAAGGGCAGCCTTAAAAGCAGCCGGCGATTATGCAGCTTTAGACCTGTTACCAAAAAACGCGTCACCGGTAAGATTAAAAAACCGTTGCCAGTTAACCGGACGTCCAAGAGGATATATGAGGCATTTTGCTCTATCCAGGAATATGTTCAGAGACATGGCTTTGGAAGGAAAAATTCCCGGGGTTACCAAAGCAAGCTGGTAAAATGATTCCGCATTCGTGTTAGCAAAACAGATACGAAATGCAGGTTTCAACCAATTGATATCATTGGATATCGCATTGAAAATTTATTAATCAAATAATTGAAATAACAATGGTTACTGATCCGATAGCAGATTTTCTTACAAGAATTCGTAATGCACAAATGGCGAATCATCGTATTGTAGAAATTCCTGCATCTAATATTAAAAGGCGTATGACTGAAATCTTGTACGATAAAGGATATATCCTTAAGTATAAGTTTGAAGATGATAATAAACAAGGTTTAATTAAGATCGCTTTGAAATATGATGCATCTACAAAATTGCCTGTAATACAAAGCCTGGAAAGAGTTTCACGTCCGGGTTTACGTACTTACGCAAAACCAGATGAGTTTAAGAGAGTAAAGAATGGTTTGGGTATTGCAATTGTATCTACATCAAAAGGTGTAATGACCGATAAAGAAGCAAGGGCTCAGAATGTGGGTGGTGAAGTATTGTGTAACATTTACTAGTATTCAGATCTCTTATTGAGATTTATATATAATCAATGATTTGACAATTAAGCCTAAGTCGTGGCTGAACACGAATCGACATTTAATAACAACAAACTAAAAAATCGACTATGTCAAGAATAGGAAAAAAACCAGTTGAATTTCCGGCAGGCGTTACAATCAGCCTTGGAAAAGACAACGTGGTTACAGTTAAAGGTCCGAAGGGAGAATTAAAGCAAGCGGTAGATAGAGATATCAAACTAGAGGTAAAAGATGGCACCGTTGAACTGGCTCGTCCAACAGACCAGATCCGTCACAAAGCAATGCACGGTTTATACCGTTCATTGGTAAGTAACATGGTAAAAGGCGTTACTGAAGGATTTACAAAACAACTTGAATTGGTGGGTGTGGGTTATAAAGCAGCAAACCAGGGTAATATTCTGGATCTTGCTTTAGGTTATTCTCACAACATCATTTTTGAAATACCAAAAGAATTGACTGTTGCAACTGCACAGGAAAAAGGGCAAAATCCAATCATTACACTTACAAGCGTAGATAAGCAATTACTTGGACAGGTATGTGCGAAGATCCGTGGATTACGTAAGCCTGAACCATACAAAGGAAAGGGTGTTAAATTTAAGGGTGAAGTATTGAGAAGAAAAGCTGGTAAGTCTGCGGGTAAATAAGTAGCCCCTAACCCCTAAAGGGGAAAAGAAGATCTTTAAGACGATAACAAATTTAGTTCTCTAAACCTCTAAAGGGTTTGAGTTAAAATCTCCGGCAGTATCGGAGGCAAAATATAAGAACATGAACAACAAATCAAGTGCAAGACAAAAGATTAAGTTTCGCATTCGCAAAAAAATCAACGGTGTTGCAGCAAAACCAAGATTGAGTGTTTTCAGAAGTAACGCTGAAATTTATGCACAATTGATCAATGACGAAAACGGAGTTACCATTACTTCAGTATCATCAAGAGATAAAGACATCCTTGCTCAAAAAGTAAACAAAACAGAAAAGAGCAAACTGGTGGGTGATGCTATCGCAAAAAAAGCTGCTGAATTAGGTATAACAACAGTGGTGTTTGATCGTGGTGGTTATATTTATCATGGCCGTGTGAAAGCAGTGGCTGAAGGTGCAAGAGAAGGTGGGTTGCAATTTTAATTTTAAATTTTCTAATAAGAACTATACATGTTAAAAGCAAACGATAACAGAGTAAAAGCCGGTGACCTGGAGTTGAAAGAGAAAGTAGTTTCTATCAACCGTGTTGTTAAAACAACCAAAGGTGGTCGTGCATTTAGTTTTTCTGCCCTTGTGGTAGTAGGTAACGGAGCAGGTGTTGTTGGACAAGGTTTGGGAAAAGCTAAAGAAGTACAGGAAGCAATTACCAAAGGAATTGAAGATGCAAAAAAGAACCTGATTAAAGTTCCTATCATGCACGGTACTATACCTCATGATCAACTTTCAAAGGAAGGTGCAGCAAAAGTATTTATCAAACCGGCTGCCCATGGTACTGGTGTAATAGCAGGAGGAAGTATGAGAGCTGTGTTGGAAGCTGCTGGTATTACCGATGTATTGGCAAAAAGTCTTGGTTCTGCAAATCCTCATAACGTGGTAAAAGCAACAGTTAAGGCTTTAGCTACTTTACGTGAACCAATTGCAGTTGCAAAAACAAGAAACGTTTCTCTAAAAAGAGTATTTAACGGATAAAATGCCCCCGGCCCCTAAAGGGGAGTAATGGTAAGGCTGAATCTTAAATCAAAAAACCAAAATCCTTTCGGGGTCAGGGTCATGAAAAAGATAAAAGTAACACAGGTAAAAAGCGTAATTGACAGATCTTATCGTCAGAAAAGAACAATGGTAGCGCTTGGTTTAAATAAAATGAACGCTTCAGTTGAAGTAGAGGCAACTCCACAAATTTTAGGTATGGTTGCAAAAGTCAATCACCTGATAGCTGTTGAAGAAATAGCTTAATTGCTGACTTCTCTAATACAAATATTTCAATAATAAATTGCGAGGGGTGATACCCCGTAAGTACAAAATCAAAAAGATAATATGAAACTACATACATTAAGACCAGCGAAAGGTGCAGTACACAAAGAAAAGCGTATTGGTCGTGGTGAAGCAAGTGGTAAAGGTGGAACTTCTACAAAAGGTAACAAAGGTGGCCAAAGCCGTGCAGGTTACAAAAGTAAAATGGGATTTGAAGGTGGCCAGATGCCCATTCAACGTCGTGTTCCAAAACGTGGTTTTAAAAATATCAATCGTGTAGAATATAAAGTTATTAACCTGGGCCAGGTAGATCATTACGCAGAGAAGTACAACATCAGCGAATTCACGTTGGAAAATCTATACATCAATGGTTTAATAAGCCAGAATGATAATGTTAAAATCTTAGGTGTAGGAGAATTAAAAGGGAAATTTACCTTTAAAGTAAATGCTGTAAGCGCAAATGCAAAGACTGCCATTGAAGCTGCAGGAGGTTCCGTAGAGATAGTTAAATAAATTTCCGATATTTACAGACGCATTCCTGCTTGCCGAAATAAGGCCAGTGCGAAAAGCGTCTTTTTAGTTTAACGCAAACAATTAAATCTTGTCAAGTCTGTGAAGAAGTTCATTCAAACACTCAAAAATATCTGGAGCATAGAGGAGCTACGTAATAAGATATTATTCACTTTATTGTTGATTTTTATTTACCGTATAGGTTCTTTTATTGTCCTTCCGGGAATTGATCCTAATAAATTAGCCAATTTAACTGCAAGTGCCAAATCGGGCATGTTGGGTTTGTTGGATGCTTTTGTTGGAGGCGCTTTTTCTAAAGCTTCCATCCTGGCTTTAGGAATTATGCCTTATATATCTGCTTCTATCTTTATGCAGTTGATGACCATCCTGGTTCCGCAAATGCAGAAAGTACAGAAAGAGGGAGAAAGTGGCAGAAAGAAAATTAATCAATGGACACGTTATCTAACTGTTATTGTAACTGCTTTCCAGGCGGCTGCTTATATCGGTTACCTAAAGAGTCCGGGTAATGCTGATGCATTAATTCCTTCTTTCAGTGCATACTTTGTTGTTTCCACTGTGGTTATTCTTACTGTAGGTACATTGTTTGTAATGTGGTTGGGCGAAAAAATTACGGATAAGGGTTTAGGTAATGGTACTTCCATCATCATCATGATGGGTATCTTAGCCAGGCTTCCTGAATCATTCCTGCAAGAGTGGTCTTCAAGATCTGTAACCGGTGCCCGTGGCCTTTTAATATTCCTTGTAGAGATTGGATTTTTAATAGCAATCATTATGGGATTGGTAATGTTGATACAAGGTACAAGAAGGGTTCCTGTTAACTACGCCAAACAAATTGTTGGTAACAGGCAATTTGGCGGAGCTAGAAACTTCCTCCCTTTAAAAGTGAATGCATCTGGTGTAATGCCAATCATATTTGCACAGGCTATTTTATTTTTACCAACTATTTTCTCTGGATTTACAGGTGGTGGATGGGCAAAGTATTTTACCGATCATACGAACGTGGTTTATATGATTGTTTATTCAGTGTGTGTAATTGGTTTTACATTCCTTTATACAGCGTTGATATTTAATCCAAAGCAAATGGCTGAAGACCTTAAGCGTAACAATGGATTTATTCCGGGTGTTAAGCCTGGTCAGCCAACAGCCGATTATATTGGAACCATTATGGATAGAATTACTTTACCGGGTGCAATTTTACTTGCATTTGTAGGTATTCTTCCGGGAATTTTCCAACTGGTGTTTAAAACGCAGCAAGGATTTGCCAGCTTCTATGGTGGTACATCTTTACTGATTATGGTTGGGGTTATCCTTGATACTTTGCAGCAAATTGAAACACAATTATTGATGCGCCAGTATGATGGATTGATGAATACAGGGAGAATTCAGGGAAGACAAACCGTGGCTTCTGGAATGTAATATTCCACTGGTTGTATTTAAGCTGCCAGATTAATTTAATTAAAAGAAAAATTATATTTCTAAAACCCTGACTAACTTTGTCGGGGTTTTATTTTTAATTTAGCATTGACATGATTCATTATAAAACAAAAGCAGAAATTGAACTAATGCGGGAAAGTTGTTTACTGGTAAGTAAAACACTTGCTGAAGTTGCAAAGATTGTAAGGCCGGGTATTTCAACACTGGAATTGGATAAGATTGCAGATGAATTTATTATGGATAATGGTGCAAAGCCTTCCTTTAAAGGCTACCAGGATTTTCCATTTGCTTGTTGTATTTCTGTAAATGATGCTGTAGTGCATGGTTTTCCTACAAAGGATTTATTAAAAGAAGGTGATATTGTTACTGTTGACGTAGGTGCATTCAAAAATGGTTTTCATGGAGACAGTGCTTATACCTTTGCAGTTGGGGAAATTACGCCTGAACTTAGGCAGTTGATGAACGTTACTAAAGAATCGCTGTTCAAAGGAATTGAGAAAGCGACCCACGGTAATCGTGTGGGTGATATTGCTTTTGCAGTGCAGAATTATACAGAAAAAGAGCATGGCTACGGTGTGGTAAGAGAGTTAGTGGGCCATGGTATTGGCCGTCATTTGCATGAAGAACCACAAGTACCCAATTATGGAAAAAGAGGTACTGGCGCCAAGCTTAAGGAAGGCATGGTAATTGCAATTGAGCCAATGATAAATTTAGGTACCAAGAATGTGTATCATGACAAAGATGGCTGGACCATTCGTACTGAAGATGGCAAACCGGCAGCACATTTCGAACATACCATTTGTATTCAACGCGGAAAAGCAGACATTTTATCTTCCTTTAAAGAAATAGAAGCTGCTGAAAAAGCAAACATAAATTTGACTTCTGTACCCCTATAACTACTCGTCTTATTTTTTTCGTACCAATAATTAAATGTCCACATGTTCATGTGGCAAAACCAGCTATTATATGGAGAAAAATTATCCGGGCGAACAATGGAAGCCCATCGTATTTGACTTTGAATTTGTAAATGAAACCCGAATAGAGGTTTCAAATTATGGACGTGTAAAGACCTTTAACAAAATTTCCAAGGGGAAAATTTTGAAAGGTTCCCTTATTAACGGCTATAAGATTATACGCCTGAAATTTTTTCATCCACGGGACGAAAAGGTTCAGCGAAAGTTTATAAAGTTGCAGGCTGAAGTTTTAAAAAGCCGGAATAAAGTAAAGGAATTAAAGGCCAGCTTACTCCAGTACAAACCGCGGGAAACTGGCTATAAAGAAATGAAAAATGCGCTGGAAGAGGCTACAGCATTTTGGAGAAAGGAGCAGGATAGTCTCAGCAAGAAATTTAAACAGGATCTTAAGGATCGTACAATCCACTACCACGCATTATTTCACCGTTTAGTAGCTGAGTATTTTATCAATCAGCCGTCAGAAAATCATACGGTTGTGGGCCATTTGGATTATGACAAATTCAACAATCGGAAATCCAATTTAAAATGGATGACACCCGAAGAAAATTACAAACACCAGCGTTTTAGTCCCAATGTAATTGCCAGTAAAACTTACGCTGATGGCAGGCGTAAAGAAAGTTCAGGAGCTACCAAGCTATCTGTTACAAAAGTGATGTTGATTAAAAAGTTGCTAAACGAGGGTAAATTAATTCGCCATTTAGCAAAGCAATTTAAGGTGACAGAAACGCAGATATCCAGGATTAAAAATGGTGTTAACTGGGCGGAAGTGCCAGCCGCTCCACCTACTAAATAACTGTTTACAGAATATAATATATACTTGACCAGCAGGGCATTTATCCTTGCTGGTTATTTTATGCAAAATATTATTTGAGTGGAACAGTGATGAGTTAACTAACCCTTTAGCTTCCCACCCACCTTATTATTAATCTACCGGCTACATTCGCAATCCCTCTATCTTTGAAACTTAAAGTACCAGTTAAATTTAATGGATAATAAAAAATTAGTAGTAATCGGTGGCGGAGCTGCAGGTTTTTTTTGTGCAATTAATGCTGCAAAAATGAACCCCGGTTTAAGGGTGCTTATTATAGAAAAGACCAGCAAACTATTAAGCAAAGTAAGGATTAGCGGAGGGGGACGTTGTAATGTTACGCACAGTTGTTTCAGCATTGCTGATATGGTAAAAAAATACCCAAGAGGCGGCAGTTTTTTAAAAAAATCTTTTCATCATTTTTTTACTACGGATACCATACAATGGTTTAAAGAAAGAGGAGTGGAGTTAAAAACGGAAGCGGATGGCAGAATGTTTCCTGTTACCAATTCATCGCAAACTATTATTGATTGCCTCATGAGTGAGGTTAATAAATATGGCGTAGAAATTATGATGAATAAAGAAGTGGCCGAAGTAAAAGCAGTGAATGATCAACTGGCAATTGCATTTAAAAATGGAGAAAATATTGTTGCCGATTATGTGTGCATAGCCAGTGGCGGCTATCCCAAATCTGATCAGTTTCAATGGCTCAAAAACATTGGTCATACTACCGCTGCACCTGTACCTTCCCTATTTACTTTTAACATGCCGGGAAATGATATTACCTCTTTGATGGGTATTACAGTGGAGCAGGTTGCAGTAAAAATTGCAGGAACTAAATTGGCAGAAACAGGGCCCTTATTAATAACGCATTGGGGTATGAGCGGGCCAGCCATTTTAAAATTATCGGCATGGGGTGCAAGAGAGCTCGCCAAACTAAACTGGAAATTTGAGTTAATGGTAAACTGGCTGCCCGCTTACAATGAGCAAACTTTGAAAGATAAATTTCAACAGGTAAGATTTGACATTGCTGCTCAAAAAATAGTCAATAGAAATCCTTTTTCATTACCGCAGCGATTGTGGCAATACCTGTTGCAACTGTCGGGTGTAAATGAAGATTTGCGTTGGGCAGATCTGCCTGCTAAAGAACAAAACAAACTCATCAAAAATATTTGTGCTCATCAATTTCCTGTTACCGGCAAAACCACTTTTAAGGAAGAGTTTGTAACCTCAGGTGGAATTAACCTGGAAGAAGTGGATCACAATACCATGCAGAGCAAAATACTGCCAGGCTTATATTTTGCAGGCGAAGTTTTAAATATCGACGGCGTAACAGGTGGCTTTAATTTTCAAAATGCATGGACTACAGGTTGGATAGCGGCGAGGGCAGTAGCGGGTGAGAGTGGTGGTTAATTGAAGGTCCCTTTTAGTTCATAGTTGATGGTTCATTGTTCATGGAAAATGCATAGTATGATTACATTGAACAAGCCTGAATATTGCGATAATCGAAAGTCTTTTTTAAAACTTATATATGCAACGTAAATCGACTGTTGTGGCTATTTTATTTTGTGAATGAGTTTACAATCTCAACTATTTTTTTCATTTTGCTACTCTCTAAGTTTGTATCAAACTTAACAGTTTCTCCATTTTTCAAAGAAAAATAAATTGGATGTGTATTGTCTCTATTTGGATTTCGCTTTGGGAATACTAACGATAAGACAGCCGTTGCACCAATTTCTGTCGCAGTTGATTTATTAGGTGTTTCTAAAAATGCAGATTTAATTTTACTAATGTCGTATGTTGTGCCTTTCGATTTAATTATTAATGAAGAAAAAGAATTTGTCGTTTGAGTTACTTTGTCGTTATAAACTATAATTTGGTCATCGCCTATAAATAAAATAAACAGAACGCAAAGTATTACAACAATTATAATAACTGATGGGTTTTCCTCATAATGAGATAAAGCATAAATAAGTCCGACAACACAAACAACTCTAAGAATAAGATTCCAAACAAATTCAAAAAATGAAAATCCTGTGTAAATCCTTTTACTCATTTCAGTAATTGTATTTTTTTAAAATATTGTATTCTACTTAAGAAATCTATTTGGAAAAGTTTGGAGTGTTTAACAAAGTAGCCGCTATCAAATTAACCAATTAATCATTCCAATTCGAATGCTCTTGTCTTACTATGAACCATGAACTATGAACCATCAACAAATAACTACTCCTCAACCTTAATACTCTCCCCCCTCTCCATCCAGTCTTTTTCTTTTGAATCTCCGGCGGCTAGTGCTGCAGCAATGATCAGTAATACGATTAGCTGAATGATGTAAGCGTAATGTTCATTTTCTCTGAATGTGATGGTCCAGCTTTTTGTGTCACTTAAAAAAGCAACTACAGATAATATCATCGACAATGTGCAGAATAGTGCTCCAGAAAATATTAAAATCCTGGCTGAAATGCGGGAAGCTTTTGATTTGGAAAGTTTGATTCTTCCAAACAAATAATAGTAAGCAGCAAAAAATACAAAGTAGGGTATCAGTACAATGATAAGTTGATACAAGAAGTCGAAGCCCGGAATATGAAATACTGCAATAGAGAATAAACGCAGTGCAAAAAACACCAAAGCCACGGCTAGTATAAAGGCAATTATTCCTCCCACAATCATCAGCATTAGCCGGGAATACTTTTCAAAATTATCCATAGTGCAAAGGTAAATTATACATGGCTAAGTTCTTTGTGAATTGTGCTTGTGTGGCGGTGAATTTTGCTTATTACAAAGAAGGTTATTAAATTGTTTCAATAAAATATGGGTAAGGCTTAATTGAAATACAAATTTTCAAACGTGCGACGCCACTGAAGTTTAACCAGGGATATTTAGCCGGGTTAATAAAAATATTTAAGTGCGGCACACAAAAAAATCCCATTGCTTTTGGCAATGGGATTGTATGAATTAATCTTAAAAGATTATTAAGCTGTAGGCTCTTCTGTTGCATCATCTGCGGCTTCTTCAGCAGCAGGTTTTTCAACAGCGGGTTGTTCATCTTCAGCGACAGCAGGCTTTTCAACAGCAGGTTGTTCAGCTTTAGCTTCAACAGCAGCAGGCATAGCAACTGCAGCTTCAACAGCAGCAGGTTTTTCAACAGCAGGTTGATCAGCAGCAGCCTGGTCGGCAGCGGCGCTATCCATTTTTGCTTTCAAACCAGCTAATACACCAAGGTCACCTAAAGTTGATTTTTCTACTTTTGTTTGTAGCGTTTTTACAGCTTTTTTGGTTACTTCAGCATCAGCTCTTTTTTCTTTCATTACCGCTTGCTTCTCTTCCTCAATCACTTGCTCCCACAAACGTGTATGACTTAAAACGATGCGTTTGTCATTGCGGTCAAATTCAATTACCATGAATTTTGCAATTTCATCGGCACCAATGCTCTTACCATCTTCTTTTGTAAGTAAACGGTTTGGAGCAAATCCTTCAAGTCCGTACGGTAATTGTACCACAGCACCTTTATCATCTTTTTTAGTAACGGTACCTTCGTGAATACTTCCTACAGGGAATGTGCTTTCAAGTGAATTCCATGGATCTTCTTCAATTTGCTTATGACCCAGTTGTAACTTGCGGCCGTCTTTATCAATGTTCATAATGATTACATCGATTGTTTCGCCCACTTTAGTGTACTCGTTCGGGTTGTTAAAGCGTTTCAGCCAGCTTAAATCGCTGATATGAATCATACCACCAATACCAGTAGCTAATTCAACAAATACGCCGTAAGGAGTGATGTTTTTAACCACACCACTGTGCTTGCTGTGTTCAGGGAATTTGACGTCAATTTCGCTCCATGGGTCGTTGGCCATTTGCTTAATGGAAAGACTCATCTTACGAGTGTCTTTATCCAATGTTACAATCTTAGCTTCGTACTCATCATTTAGTTTAAAGAATTCTTTAGCGTTGATTGGAGTGTTGGCCCATGTAATTTCACTTACGTGTACCAAACCTTCAACACCTGGCATAATTTCAAGGAAAGCACCGTAGTCTTCAATGTTCACCACTTTACCTTTCACTACTTCACCTTCTTTAATATTTTCGCTCAGCGTATCCCATGGATGCGGAGTCAGTTGTTTCAAGCCAAGGCTAATACGTTTTTTATCGTCATCAAAATCTAATACTACCACGTTCAGTTTCTGATCCATCTTCAACACTTCTGTTGGATGGTTGATACGTCCCCAAGAGATATCAGTAATATATAACAAGCCATCTAAGCCACCAAGATCAAGAAATGCACCAAAATCAGTGATGTTTTTGATGGTTCCTTCTAATACCTGGCCTTTCTCCAGCTTACTCATGATCTCTGCACGTTGTGCTTCGAT
>JBKJUP010000024.1:0-100819 GCA_046590675.1 Ferruginibacter sp.
CTTGTACTGCATCTTTTCATGGCATCTTTTCCCAATTAATAATTGAAACCATTTGTACTTCCAACTTTAATTTATTAAGAAATTCATTATCTAATTTTAATAATATAAAATGGCTGCATTTCCCCGGCTCTTTTCGATGGAGTTAAAAATTTTAAAGACAATTTTGTTACCGGGAAACCATTGCCTTTAAAAATAGTATCAACGGTTTTTTCTTTGATCAGTTCATCCAAATCAACAGCATTGCCCAACACATAATCGCCAGGCTTTAATGCTTGTGAGTTATTAATTTTTTTGAAAAAATAATCCCCATAAAAGTAAAGGGAATTGCGTGCCTCTGTAATGTTGCCCCATACAAATACCTGCGCCTTTGGTAGTTGTTTTTCGTTAATGAAATCTGCTGCAACATTCCCTGCCTGGTATTTTAGTAAAGAAGGATAAAATGCCAGGTTTAAAAAAATATTTAAACCAATAGAGGTGAAAAAGCAAATCGACATTATTTTGAAGCCTATTATTTTCCTTGAAAAAATAATCCATAACAATGCCACCAGGCCTGCACCTGCAAAAACGCCTACATAAACTGGAATGGATTTAAATGGAATGGTCATCAATAATATCAATGCTATCCAAAGCAAACAGAAAACAACAGCGTGGAAAATAAACAAAGGTTTTCTTAATTTTTGCCATTCCCGTTCGTAAGCTAATTTGTATAAAAAATTGGCAGTAATAATTGCAGCCAGTGGGAACACAACAAAAATATAGTGCGGTAACTGAACCTTACTACTGCCCAACGCAAGGTAAGTAACCACAAATCCGCCCAGCGTTATACACTCTTCTTTATTGGTTAAAAGAAACCTTTTTTGAATGACAGACCTTATTGAAGTAACCAGGCCTGCAATAAAAAATAATATCCAGGGTAAAAAACTCCAGAGCATGTTTTGTAACAGGAAAAACAGGTAGCCGTTTTCACGATGATTGTCTTCGCCGGTGATGCGGCCAAAACTCTGTGTCCAGTAAAAAAAGCGAAGGCCGGAATTGATTTTTTTATCAATGATCATTTTACCGGGGTGCATATCAAACTGCTGATATAATCCAATACTCATTGGAATGAGTAACAATGCAATGATGCCAAGCATTGGAAGGTATTGCCACCTGGTAAATTCTTTAAAGTTTCGTCTTAAAATTAAGTGGGGAACAAAAGCAAATACCGGTATCATTAATGCCAATGGTCCCTTGGTCATCATGCCGCCTGCAATAGCAACCGCTGCCAGCACCAGGTTCTTCCATTTTTTAAATTGATACCATTCTGCCAACTGCCAAATACTGCAGGTAACCCAACCCATTAGCATGGTATCAGTTCTTACATCATGATTTATCAGGAACATGGCCTGGCTGGCTGCAAGCACAGCAATACTTAAATAGGCAATTTCTTTTTTATAAAATAGTAACGCCAAGCGATAAGTGCTATACAATGCCAACAAAGAAAAAATAAAGGAGGGCAGGCGATAGGCCCAGTCATGAATACCAAAAACATACATGCTCAGGCTACTCAACCAAAATAACATAGGTGGTTTATCCAGGTAATCTCTGCCAAGATCATACAATTGCAGGTAGTTGCCGGTCAGCAACATTTCCCGGCTCATAGATGCGTATTGCGTAGCATCAATATCCATCAGGGGAACAAAGAAAATCCCCATCAAATAGGTAAGGATGCAAAGCCCGAGGATCTTTAAAGCCAGGTTTTTATTCATACGCTTTGGAGGCTATTATTTTTTTGTTGCAAGGGAGGCAGACCAAATCTTTTATTAAACACATAAGCGGTGAAAGATCCGATGCCTGTTCCAAGAATGGCTCCACTCACTACATCTAACGGATAGTGAACACCAATGTAAACCTGTCCATAACTAATAGTGGCCGCCCACAACAAAAACAGGTATGCCCATTTGCCAAAATATTCCTTCATGGTCAGGTAAATGAAAAAAGCTATCGCAAAGTGATTGGTAGCGTGAGAAGAGGTAAAGCTAAAACTGTTGGAACAATATTTTAATAATAGCCGGATATGATCAGCCAGCATTGGGTCATGGCATGGTCTTGGCCTTTGTACCAAGGGCTTTAAAAGATGACTGCTTATTTGATCACTTAATGCAATGGTTACTGCCATACCAACGATCCATGGCCATATTTTATTACCAAAATTGATAAACATTACCAGCAATAAAAAGATATATAAAGGCACCCAGGTAATGGCTTCTCTCCAAACAGGAAAGACATTATCCAGGAAAGGTGTTGTCCAATCGTGATTGACTTTTGTAAATAACCAGCGATCAACGGTTTTTAAAAAATTTACCAATTGTGAGTCTGGCTGAATTGAAATAAAATATTGCATTGTGTCGTAAAATTAAGTGTTAATATGCGGTTATCATCATTGAAGCATATTTCTAATTTGCAACTCCAAAATCAACGTTTATGTATCAATTGCAATAAACAATATGGGACACCTGTTATGTTTTTTGGTGATGAATTTTGTAATATTTTTTTGACATTTAATACCATTGTTATATTAGACCTTGATTTAACCATATCATTTGTTGCTGACTAAGTTTTTGAATACTTGTTCGGGGAATAAAAAAACATTGATGTACTTTCATTAAACGTTTTGCTAAAGCTTTATTGAGTTGGTTATTTTTTGGCCATCGATTGTTTTAGTTTTTTCAGAATTTAAATAACAGACAAATGAATAAAAAGGCAAGCCAGCAAAAAATTCTTTCCATTGATATTGGTGGCTCAAATATTAAAGCGGCTGTACTCAGCAGTAAAGGTGATTATTTGAATGAATACCAAAAGTTGTCAACCCCTACGCCATCTACGCCGGGAAAGGTGATGGAAGTAATCAGGCAGCTTACGGAGGGCTTTCCCTCCTTCGATAAAATATCAGTGGGTTTTCCCGGATACATTAAAAACGGAATTGTAAAAACCGCACCTAATCTCGGTACAATGGAATGGGCAGAATTTGATTTGTCAAAAAATATTGAACTGCTGTTGGGAAAACCGGCATTGGCTATAAATGATGCTGACTTTCAGGCACTGGAAATAATGGAAGGAAAAGGGTTGGAAATGGTAATAACACTGGGCACTGGTTTTGGCTCGGCAATTATTAACAACGGTAAATTATTACCGCATCTGGAAGTGGCACATCACCCTATTACTAAAAAGAAAGATTACGATCAATACATTGGTAAAGCAGAGTTTAACAGGATTGGTAAAAAAAAGTGGAACAAACGGGTGAAAAAAGTGATTGAGATTTTAAAGGTTGTATTTAATTACGATTACCTGTATATCAGCGGTGGCAATGCAGATAAAATAGATTTTAAACTGGATGATAACATTACCATTCTGGGAAACAGGGATGGAATAAAAGGTGGCGCTATCCTTTGGAGTCAGGATTTGTAATGGTAAATTAAATGGCGACTATGTATTAGAGATTATTATACAGTAAAAATTTCAAAATTAGCCAAAGTCTGCGAATTAAATTCAGCGGGATAAATTGTTACTTTTTCTTTGCAATTAATATCAGCCTGGGAGATTTCCTTACATCATAGTTTGCAAAATTATAGTCGCCAAAAACTTCCTGAATTTGCAAATCCTGGTAGGCCAGCATATCTGTAAAATCCCCCAGGGAAAATTTGGCAACTTTCTCTGTATAGACCAGTGGTTCTACCAGGGCTTCATCTTCAACCACTATTTTTTTGTAAAAATGAGTCTCGTCAAACCATTTTGTTATAAAGTAATTGATGCCATCAATTTCCTGATCAAATTGGTGTACAAGATGGTCTTCAGCATAATGAACATTGAGGTAATCTAATACAAAACATCCGCCACTTTTTAAAGACTGGGCAATGGTACGAATCGCATTGTCATGCTCTCTTTCAGTTTTAAAATACCCAAAACTCGTAAAAAAGTTGAAGGCATAATCAAAGTAATTAATCCAGAAAGGTAATCGCATATCGTGCCGGTAAAAATGTAATGTTTCACATTCAAACTTCAATGCTTCTGCAATACTGTCTTCACTAAGATCAATGCCTGTAACATCAAATCCTTTTTGTGCAAGGTGGCGGGAGTGCCTGCCCTTACCACAGGCCACATCCAGCAAACGGGCTGCAGGCTTAGGTTTTAAATGCAGGATGAGCTTATCAATAAAAGCAGCGGCTTCAACTTCATCCCTGTTAAAATAAAGTTGATGATAATATGGAGAATTAAACCAATCCTTAAACCACGACTGCTTTGACATATTTAATTATTGGGGTGTTAGCCAAAAAATTTAATTAACAGTGCCACTGCTGCATAAATTACTGTTACTGCAAATATCCCTTTGGCTGTTTTGTCAATTCTGGCATTTACATACAATGTAAATATTACAGCATTGGCAAATAATGATACACTTACAAATGCTGTAATCAGGTTGTGGTTTAGTGTCATCCACTGGTACATTTCAACCAGAGAAAACCTGCTGTATTTAATTAACTTAAATATAAAAAAACCTATGATCGGAGCCAACAGGCCAAGCACTACGCCCAACCAAAAATTATCTTTTTTTAATATCATTTTATTTTCCAGGTTTTTTCCAATTGTTGTTTCAATTTATAATTGGTAAGGTCAAATTGTACCGGTACCACGCTCACATAATTATTTTCAAGCGCCCATACATCGGTATCTTTTCCTTTATCAAAATTTACAAATGCACCTGTAAGCCAGTAATATTTTTTTCCATGTGGATCTTTTCGTTCTTTAAAGTCCTCCTCATATTTTGCATAGGCCTGGCGACAAACTTTTACACCCTTTAAAAGCTCAAGTGGAACAGAAGGGATATTTACATTTAAAAGCAGGTGTTTGTCCATCTTTTTCTTTAATAAGCTGCTTACAATTAAATTAACATAGTGCCTTGCAGGTGCAAAATCAGCCTCATAATTATAATCCATTAAAGAAAAACCAATGCTTGGTATGCTTTCAATAGAAGCTTCCATAGCAGCACTCATTGTGCCACTATATATTACGTTGATAGAATGGTTAGAACCGTGGTTTATGCCACTCAGGCAGAGATCTGGCTTACGATGTAAAATTTTATCAACTGCCAGCTTAACGCAATCTACCGGAGTACCACTTGTCTGCCACGATTCTACCCCCTCAAACATTTGTACTTTATTCATACGCAATGGTTGTCCGATGGTGATAGCATGTCCCATTCCGCTCTGTGGTTTATCTGGTGCTACCACCACTACTTTACCAAGATCTTTTACAGCCTCCACTAAATTGCGAATACCCGGTGCTGTTATTCCATCATCATTGGTAATTAATATTGTTGGTTTATTTATAGACTTCGCCATATTAGTTGTTAGTTTCAAAATATTGGGTCAATGGTCAATTAGTTAAACCACCTGTAATAAGGCCTTGCAATGGCTTCTCTGAACGGCCATGGGATAGATGCCAGTATTAGCAATAAGGCCAATCCAAAAAATATCAGCATGCGTTTATGTTTAGCCGAAGAAGTAGATGCCCTTTTCACCGATGCCCGCCCTACGTGAACCAGTATCCATGCAATGATCATCATACTTGCATGTTCCATTGTAAAAAAGCGATTGTAGGGATCTTTCATGTTGTTTCCTAAATCTTTCAACCGGTCAAACCATGAATTGCTAAAGTATAGGATCAATCCCAGCAACAACTGGATATCGCAACTGATCATAAAAAATAAGTTGCTTTTATTATCCGCACTTGTATAACCTCTTTTGCTTAGTAGTCCGGTAATTGCATTTAACAGCGTCCATAAGCCAAATAATAATACGGCCCATCTTAACAGGTTGTGTAGCACCAATACTAATTGCATATCGTTTATTTTTTTACAAAAATAAGGGCTATGGTATTGTTTAGTAAATATTTGTTATTGTGTCAATTTTTAACTGTCAAAAAAATATTTTGTAAAAATTTGGATTAGCTAAAAAAGTTAGTATATTTGTGCTAATCAAATTAGTTGTACTATGTCACAGGCAGGTCAAAATCTAAAATATTTACGCAAACTTCGTGGATGGACACAAGAGGAATTTGCCATTAAGCTTGGCATTAAACGTTCGCTCATTGGTGCTTATGAAGAAGAACGGGCAGATCCCCGGTTGGAAGTACTTGAAATAGTAGGCGATATTTTTAAATTAAGCCTGGATGATTTGCTTTTGAAGGATCTGAGTAATACCGGTAATAGTTTTCTTGCTAAAAGAAGGCAGCAAAAGATGATGACGGCAGACCGGAATATCATACATTTTGTGCCGGTAAAAGCGGCAGCAGGTTACCTGGCTGGTTATGCAGATAATGAATTTATAGATGAGCTTAATACATTCACACTTCCCATGCTTTCTGGTGGCAATTACCGGGCATTTGAAATTATTGGTGATAGTATGATGCCCACTCCAAGTGGGAGTATCATTGTGGGAGAGAAGGTGGATAATACCGACGATATCAAAAGTGACCAGGCCTATATTGTAATTAGCAGAAGTGAAGGTATTGTTTATAAAAGAGTTGTAAAAAATAACAGGGCAAAAAATAAACTTACCCTTGTAAGTGACAATCCTCAATACCAGCCTTACCAGGTTAATGCAGAAGATGTTGTAGAATTGTGGCAGGCGCAAATGGTAATCAGCAAGGTAAGTGCACAGCAACGTTGGGATATGAATTCGCTGGCGAGCATGGTAAGTAATTTACAAACGCAGGTCACTACTTTAAAGAAGAAGTTAAACTAAGCGATGTTTTAAGTTAGAAATTCTTTTTTTATAGCATTTAGAAAAAGTAATTAAGAACTTATCCAGCTTTTTTTAGGATGAAATTATTAGCAAAGTTTTATCCCGTAAGTTTTCATAATTTTCAAATTCAGATACATCGATTAATTTAAAAAACACACAATTATGATCAAGCTACAAATCGTTGGCAATCTTGGTAAAGATTGCATCGTAAAAGAAGTAAATGGTAAAAATGTAATCAATTTCAGCGTGGCCCATTCCGAGCGTTACAAGGATAGCCTGGGAAATCAAAAGGAGCGTACTACCTGGGTTGAATGTGCTTACTGGACAGACAAGACTGCAGTTGCGCAGTATTTAACCAAAGGGAAAACAGTGTACGCAGAAGGTTCACCCGAGGCAGATGCATACATGAATAAAGACAACCAGGCTTCAGCCACACTGCGTATGCGGGTTCAAAATATTCAATTGCTTGGAGGTAATGCCGGGGAAGGACAGCCAACAGGCCAGGGGCAGCAAAGTAATTATGCACAGTCTGGTTATGAAAATTCGGCTCCAAAGCCACAACCGGTAAACACGGCTCCGGTTGCAGATGATTTGCCGTTTTAATGATTTAACCGTTTTGTATAAAAGTAAAGTGCGTCGTAATTTTTTATGGCGCATTTTTATGTAATGAAACAAACGCCGCAGGTATCCTCTTATTCAGGCTTTTATCCTTTCGGTTGTTTGAAGGATATTAAATAAAAGATCCCGAAATCAATTCGGGATCTTTTATTTAACGCAATCTATAATGAGGATTATTAATCCTTTTTCCGGAGCTTACTATTCTTTCGACTATAACCAAAGTATATAACAAATCCAATGGCCAGCCATCCAAATAATCTTAACCAGTTGGTCCAGCCCAGTCCGAAGATCATGGCAGCACAAACAACAATACCCATGATTGGAACTGCTGGCACCCAAGGCGTTTTAAATTCTCTTTTCAGGTCAGGTTCAGTTTTTCTAAGTATGATAACAGCGGCACATACCAGCATGAATGCAAATAAGGTTCCAATACTTGTCATATCACCAACGATATCTCCCGGTACAAACGCTGCAAATAGTCCTACTAAAACTAAAATTATTAAATTGGCTTTGTAAGGCGTTTTAAATTTTGGATGAACATCACTAAATACGGCTGGCAATAAACCATCCCGGCTCATACTATAAAATACACGACTTTGTCCAAGCAACATTACTAATATAACAGAAGAAAATCCGGCGAGGATAGCAATGGTTACTAAATTTCCTAACCAGCCATATCCAGGCATAAAGCTATTAATCGCCATTACTACCGAAGCTTCTTTACCAGTGGTTCTGAAAAATTCAACGGGAGCCATGCCCGTTAATACGTGTGCAAATAAAATATATAAAACCGTGCAAATTGCAAGCGAGCCTAAAATTCCGATGGGCATTGCCTTCTTGGGATTTTTAGTTTCCTGTGCCGCTGTACTTACTGCATCAAAGCCTATAAATGCAAAAAACACCACTCCTGCGGCACCAAGAATTCCCATGATTCCTCCAAAATTATGACCTATACCCTGGTGGTCAGTATAAGTAGAAGTTTCAGGAATATACGGCTCATGATTTGCGGGATTTATAAATCCCCATCCGAGTATTATTATTAATATTACAATAGCAACTTTTGTAATTACTATTATTCCATTCACAAAAGCCGATTCCTGTGTGCCTCTTATTAATAGTAAACTTAGAAGGGTTACTATTCCCAAAGCAGGCAAATTGATAAACCCATGCTCACCGGTTAGTGCAGATACTTCAAACGGCGAATGACACCATGCATACGCAATGGCTTTAACATGCAGTACATTTACCAGTAAATTATTCAGGTATTCACTCCATGCAATACCAACTGTTGCAGCACCTACCGCATATTCGAGCACAAGATCCCATCCTATTATCCAGGCAAGTAATTCCCCCATGGTTGCGTAGGTGTAGGTATAAGCACTTCCCGAAATTGGGATGGATGATGAAAGTTCAGCATAACATAGTCCTGCCAAAGCGCAACCTATGGCAGCCACAATAAAACCAATTGTTACAGATGGCCCTGCATTTTGAGCTGCAGCCGCTGCAGTTCTTACAAATAATCCAGCTCCAATAATAGCACCGATACCAAGCGCTACCAACGAACCGGCACTTAAGGTTCTTTTTAAACCCGTACCCGTTTCGCCTGCTTCATCCATCAATGCCTTTATCGGTTTTTTTTCAAATAAGCTCATATATTATTTTGATTTTGGTATAAAACGATTTGGAAAAATAACAATAAAATTTTTAATGGAGTTACCAATCTTAGTTTTTTAAATAGCCGGAACCGATAACAAGTATTAAATATTATATTGCGATCGAAATTGTAATTTATGGAAATTAAGCCGGTAAAACGAAACCACCTCACATTATATATTGGTATTGCACTTATAGCGGGAATTATCGCCGGTTTTATCCTGAATAAAAATTTTGTTGGAGAAGAGAATACAAAAATTGCCAATGCTGAAATTCAGGCTAATTTTTTAAATGAAAAAATAAGACAATTTGAAAAGCAAAAAGATAGTACACTTTATAATAAATTAAGTGATTTGCGTGCTACTATTATAGCACAAAAAATGGTGGCTGAAAAGGATTTACTGGGTAGCAGTGATGAAAGCAATGGTTTTAAAGGCATCAAAATATTATCTGATTCTTTGGAAAGTATCGATGCCCAACTGGCAATTGTTGCTGACAAAGACAATCCTGCTTACAAAGAATTGCAGCTACAAAAAGAATTGATTTCAATACAGAAAAATGATAACCTGAAATCACGGGATAAAAAGCTGGAATGGTTTAGTGTACTTGCAGATATATTTTTAAGATTGATAAAAATGATTGTAGCACCCTTGGTTTTTACTACGCTTGTAGTGGGTGTAGCTAAATTGGGCGATATTAAAGCGGTAGGTAGAATCGGGGGGAAAACATTGCTTTGGTTTATATCAGCCTCCCTCATGAGTTTATTGTTAGGTATGCTGTTGGTCAATATTTTTCAACCGGGTGTTGCCATGCATTTGCCATTACCTGATATAAATGAAAGCACCGGGATAGATAAGGCAGCAATGTCACTTAAAGATTTTTTCTACCATGTATTTCCTGCCAGTGTTATAGACGCAATGGCAAAAAATGAAATATTGCAAATTGTGGTATTCGCATTATTCTTCGGAGTAGCTGCTGCGGCCCTGGGTGACATTGCAAAACCTGTAATTCATGCGATGGATTCAATTGCACATGTCATTTTGAAGTTAACTGGTTATGTTATGAAATTTGCGCCGGTAGCTGTTTTTGGTGCAATGGCTGCAGTTATTGCTAAACAGGGAATTGGTATTCTAACAACCTATTCAATTTTTATCGGAGAATTTTATTTTGGCTTATTTGTACTTTGGATAATGATAGTATTGGCCGGTTCACTATTTATTGGCAAAAGGATTTTAAACCTGATGCAAAGAATTAAGGAGCCAATATTACTTGCATTTAGTACATCAAGCAGTGAGGCTGCATTTCCAAAAACAATGACAGAGCTGGAACGCTTTGGATGTAATGATAAAATTGTAAGTTTTGTTTTACCACTAGGTTATTCATTTAACCTCGATGGTAGTATGATGTATATGACGTTTGCATCATTGTTTATAGCGCAAAGTTATGGTATGCATATTCCATTACCCACGCAGCTTACAATGTTATTGGTGTTGATGCTTACAAGTAAGGGTATTGCAGGAGTACCAAGGGCTTCATTGGTTGTAATAGCCGGCACACTTGCAACATTTAACATACCGGAAGCGGGCATCGCATTACTTTTGGGAATTGATCCAATACTGGATATGGGACGTAGTGCTACAAACGTGGTTGGTAATAGTGTTGCAACAGCCGTAGTTAGTAAATGGGAAGGTGAATTAAAACATGGGTAGGATAAGTAGAATGATTATTGTGGTTGGAATTTAGCATTCTATACGTACTTAATTACCCTTAGCAATTGCTTCGAAATATTAAATTTTTATATCAGCGTTATTTTATTTTATGCTTCAATTCATTTTGTTAGATTTTCACTGGACCCAGTTATTGCAGCCACAATGGTACATTGATAATGGCGGATTGTGGTTTATACTATTTGCTGTTTTTGCGGAAACAGGACTATTTGCAGGTTTCTTTTTACCGGGAGATTCTTTGTTATTTGTAACCGGTATTTTCAGCGACAGCCTTGTGAAAACTGGAATGGGCTTAACAATCAATAGTCCAGTTCTGAACTTAATCATTTTAGGAATTGTCATTTCTCTTGCAGGAGTGTTGGGCAATTTTGTCGGCTATTGGTTTGGAAGAAAAAGTGGCCCATTTCTTTTTGAAAGAAAGGATACGTTTTTATTCAAGAAAAAATATTTGTTTCAGGCTAAAGAATTTTATGATAAACATGGGGGAGGCGCTGTAGTAATGGCCAGGTTTTTACCTATCATCAGAACGTTTGCGCCAATTGTTGCGGGAATAGTGGCGATGGATAAAAAGAAATTTACTTTGTATAATATTGCTGGTTCATTTGCATGGGTTTTTTCAATGTTATTTGCCGGTCATTACCTACAAATTTTATTTTTGAGATGGTTTAACTTTGACCTGAAAGAACACCTGGAAGTAATTGTAGTTGGAATTGTGTTGATTACAACTGCTCCCATATTGATTAAATTATTCTTCGGTAAAAAAGAAAAATCAACTTCGGATATCACCGCTTAGCTATATGACTCAGAAACAGTCTGCTTCTATCTTTAACATTACTGTTTTAGTAGCCGCCCTTGGTTACTTTGTGGATATTTACGACCTTCTGCTATTTCAAATTGTAAGGGTTGACAGCCTTACTGAAATGGGTTTTTCTACGGCTGAAGTAAAATCGCATGGAGAGTTTATCATTAGCATCCAGATGATAGGACTACTGATTGGAGGAATTGTTTGGGGTATAATGGGTGATAAGCGGGGCCGGTTAAGTGTGTTGTTCGGTTCCATCATTTTATATTCTGTTGCCAATATTTTCAACGGTTTTGTAAATACAGTCAATGAGTATGCGCTAACACGTTTTGTAGCCGGCATTGGACTGGCTGGCGAGTTGGGTGCAGGTATTACACTTGTATCAGAATTAGTTAGCAAAGAAAAACGAGGATTAAGTACCTCACTGGTTGCCGGCATTGGGCTAACGGGTGCTGTAGCAGCATATTTTATCTCTCAAAATTTCAACTGGCGTATATGCTATTTCATTGGGGGCGGACTTGGGTTTTGTCTTTTACTCTTGCGTATATCCGTCTTTGAAAGTGGTATGTTTAAGCAGGTGAAAAAGCTGGATGTAGCTAGGGGCAATTTCTTTATGTTTTTTAATAACAGGCAACGGTTTAGGAAATATATGCTGGCAATTTTAATCGGGCTGCCCACCTGGTACGTGATTGGAATATTAATTGCTTTTTCAAATGACTTTGCAAAAGCCTTCGGCTTTTCTGAAACTGTACTGCCTAAAAAATCTACTATGTTTGCCTACATAGCCATCGCCATTGCAGATGTATTGGTAGGGTTTGTCAGCCATTGGTTAAAGAGTAGAAAGAAGACACTTTTTATCTTTTATCTGTTCACCATTATTTCCATTATTTTTTATTTTACTCAACAAAATGGAACAGCCGCCGGCATGTATTTTATTTGTGCAGCCTTAGGTTTCTCAACAGGTTTTTGGGCAATTTTTGTAACAATGGCTGCTGAACAATTTGGTACAAACCTTCGGGCCACCGCAGCTACTACTGTACCCAACATGGTAAGAGGCGCCTTGCCACTTGTATTATTATTGTTCAAATGGTTGCAAACTATAACCGGCGATTATATTACCGCAGGATGGATAACGGGTGCTTTAGTGATGGTTGTTAGTATTGTTGCGGCCTGGTTTACAGATGAAACCTTTGGTAAGGACCTCGACTATATTGAAACCTAGACAACAATTTCCTGTTAAGTGTACGCCAAATTTCTTCAAACCTGTTTTAAAAGGACAATTATTACGTTGCTTAGCAAATATTATGCACATGAAACAGATCCTCTTTATTTCAGCTTTTTTTTCACTGGCGTTTACAGTAAAGGCTCAAAAATTAAACGTGGTGGTAAATTATGTTGCAACGGTTGATCAGAAAAATAGTAACAACATTCATTACACCGTAGATAAAATGCTTAACTGGAGCGATTTTCAGGGAAAGCCCGTTGAAGCCAGTGATGCTGCAGCAATAACCAATGCCGGCTTTGGCGTAAATCTTTTATTCAGAAGAAATGAAAAGGCAACAGAGCTGGTGATAGATGTTAACTGTAGTTTTTCAAAGAAAGATTCCTGGGTAAAAAATGCTAATAAAAAAGCGTACATATTAAAACATGAGCAGGGGCATTTCGATATTGCATTTATTCATACCATATCATTTATGCAAAAATTAAGAAATGCCAGTTTTACCACCAGTAATTATGCAGCAGTTATCCAGAAAATTTATAATCAATCAGTAACTGAAATGAGCAATATGCAAAATCAATATGACAGTGAAACTGATCATAGTAAAATATCAGAAAAGCAAGCCGCCTGGGATAGTAAAATTTCCCAACAACTTTCACTTGCAATAAAAGAACAAACGGCTAGTTAATTCCTTGATCAAATAACAATGAAATTAAATATTAACGATCAGTACCGGTATTTTTAATTCGTGTCGCACACTGTTTACAGTTTCTCCATAAATGAAATCTTTTAGCCCTGTATGGCCATGGGCGCCCACTACAAGCATATCGGCATCCACTTCTTTTACAATTCTTCCAATTTCTTTTGATCTGTTTCTAAATCCCAGGTGGCCTTCAACTGCAAAGCCTTTTTTACGAAGCTGATTCACATACATATCCATTCTTTCTTTATCTTTTCTTGTTTCATAATCATCGCTGTCTCTTCCGTGTAATTTAGCTGACGCACTTTCAACGATATGCACCAGTACATAGTTTGTTTTTTCTCTTCCCTGGCCAATGGCAAAGGATAATAACTTTTCATCATTGGCGCTAAAGTCCAGCGCAATGGCAATTTTATTGAATTGAGGAATTACCAGGTTGGCAATCGTATCGGTTCCGGTATGCATTTGTAAGGCTTCTTCTTTTTGTAATTTTTTGAAAAAAGGAAAGAAAAATATATAGCCCAATAAAGTTAAAAATAACAGCCCAAGTATGATCAGTATAATTTTAGGTAGCATATTATCCGCCATAAATACACCTGTTGCTTCATTTACCAACATTTTCAAATTTAGTACTACCAGTACGGCAGCAATAACCCATGCGGCTACTTTGGTTGGCCATTTAATCACAAATTTACCCATGGCAACTTTATCGCTTACAAAATGTATCAATGGAATAATTGCAAACCCTAATTGTAAACTTAGTACTACCTGGCTAAGTACCAGCAAGGCATCCACATTGTCTTCGCCATAAATAATAATTACCAGCAAGGCTGGTATTATTGCAAGCAGCCTTGTAACCAAGCGCCTTACCCAAGGATTAATACGTAGGCTAAGGTAGCCTTCCATAATGATCTGCCCTGCAAGTGTGCCGGTTATGGTACTGCTTTGTCCCGCAGCTATTAATGCAATGGCAAAAAGTTTAGGGGCTAAATTGCCCAGGAACCCTGGCAATAACCGATGTGCCTCTTTTATTTCAGCAACATGCGAATTGCCCGATTTGAAAAATACAGCGGCTGCTAAAATCAGTATGGCCGCATTCACAAAAAAAGCAAGGTTTAAGGCAATGGTGGTATCTATTCGGTTAAAGCGAAGTGCCTGTCCTATTCCTGCATCACTGCGGTCAATTTTACGTGTTTGTACCAGGGCAGAATGCAGGTATAAATTGTGTGGCATTACCGTAGCGCCAATGATTCCTATTCCAATATAGAGTGCTTCATCATTCAATGCTGTGGGTATAAATCCGCTGGCAATCTCAGCAAGATCCGGTTTGGCAAAAATAATTTCAATTAAAAATGAAATGGCAACCACTGCAACAAGGGTGATAATAAAAGCTTCCATTTTACGGATACCCATTTTCTGCAAATACAACAACAAAAATGTATCCAGTACAGTAATGGATACGCCCCACACAAGCGGCAATCCTGTGAGTAGCTGGATGCCTATCGCCATCCCCAATACTTCCGCAAGGTCGCAGGCTGCAATGGCAATTTCTGCAAGTATGTACAAACAGAAGTTAACTACCCTGGGATATGCTTCCCTGTTAGCTTGTGCAAGGTCTCTGCCTCTTACTATACCAAGCCTTGCTGACAAGCCTTGCAGCAGTAAAGCCATCAGGTTACTCATCAACAAAACCCATATAAGGCTGTAACCAAACTTACTACCGCCAGCCAGGTCTGTTGCCCAATTACCCGGGTCCATATAACCTACGCTCACCAGGTAAGCTGGCCCCAGGAAGGAAAGAATTCTTCTCCATCCAACTTTTTTGTGCGTATCAACGCTTTGGTGTACTTCACTAAGCGATGTTTCGGTGTGGGAATGTTTAATCATGATGAACGAAAATATTTTTTGCGACTTGCTCACTTATTACACAAGCTGCCTGTTTTAGAACTTTTATTTCAACAGATCCATCAAAATTGAAACGTTTATTAACTTTTAGGGAAGTACCTATTTTGATATTATAATGTTTTAATAATTCCAGCATTTCAGGCGACTGGTTGCTTACTGAACTAACAAAAGCAGTTTTCTTTTCAGCAACATCTGCCAGGCTTAGCTGGCTAATATGCGGCACCTTGCCATGCACATCCGGAATAGGATCGCCATGTGGATCGGTTTTGGGGAAGTTAAGATATTCATCCAGGCGTTGAATGAGTTCTATACTACTTACATGCTCCAGTTCTTCAGCTATCACATGCACTTTGTCCCAGGCGAATCCAAGTTTGGTAACTAAGAAATATTCCCACAACCTGTGCCTTCTTACAATGCTCAATGCAACTTTACTGCCAGTGGCATTCAACCTGAAACCCTTATACTTTTCATACTCCAGCAACTTTTTTACGTGTAGCTTTTTAAGCATATCCGTAACCGACGCTGGCCGGGTATTTAGTTCTTGCGCAAGCGAATTGGTATTAACAAGTTCGCTTTGTTGCTGCAGGTGATAAATACTTTTTATGTAATTTTCTTCCGAAGCTGAATAGTTCATGTGATCTAAATAAATTTTTAGACGAATCTAAAAATTATTTTTGATAATAACAAATTCTGTGAGCGCTGCAACATCCTTCAGTGATTATGTTTATGGTAACCGGTAGATGCTTGTGTAAATATTAAACAATGAACGTAATAACAGTAGTAAGCGAATGCTGGTGAGCTACCCGTAACAAATTATAATAGAATGAAAAACCGGGCATAAAAGATATTTTCGATCGTATTGCAGTAATTTCTTTTCTTACAATTTCGGAAGGCTTTACTCATAATATTAGAAAGGATTTTACGTTTTAAATGAAATCATTACTTTTAATGCTTAACGATGGCGTGCAAAATTTTGAAAATCAGGTTGTTTAGTTAATTTATTCATGCGTGTAACAATGACACAATAAAAACCTATCAAACGCCCTCATTTACTGAAATTGCCTTAATATTGCAATCCAATTTAATTAATTATGAGCTTTTACAATTTTAAAGTCCCTTACGCTGTAAATGAAAATTACAAGAAAAGAGTGGCCTATTTTTCAATGGAGTTTGCCATTCATCAACCTTTAAAAATTTATAGTGGCGGACTTGGGTTTTTGTCTGGTTCTCACATGCGCAGTGCTTATGAACTAAAACAAAATTTAGTAGGAATTGGTATCTTATGGAAATACGGATACTACGACCAGGCCAGGAACGCCGATCAAACCCTGCAAGTACAGTGGAACGAAAAAAATTACAATTTTTTAGAAGACACTGGTATCAAGTTCCAGATTAATATTCATGATCATCCTATTTGGGTGAAAGCATGGTACCTGAATCCTGAAACATTCAAAAGTGCTCCCATGTTTTTGCTGAGTACCGACTTGCCTGAAAACGATTATGTAACCCAAACTATTACACATCGTTTATATGATGGTAACGTTGCTACAAAAGTTGCCCAGTTTATTTTATTAGGTGTGGGTGGAGCCAAGTTAATGGACGAAATTAATTTCAATCCGGAATTGTATCACCTGAACGAAGCGCATGGATTAAGCGCCGCGTTTTACTTATACAGAAAATTCGGCAATCTTGCTGATGTTAAAAAGCGCCTTGTATTTACAACGCACACACCAGAGGAAGCAGGTAATGAAAAACATGACATACACCTGTGTCACAAAATGAGTTATTTCTGTGGCGTAAGTATTGATGACGTAAGAAAAATGACCGGCATTGATGATGACCAGTTTAATCACTCTTTAGCAGCATTGAGATTTGCGAAATTGGCAAATGGTGTTTCAAAACTGCATGCCGAAGTAAGCAGAAAAATGTGGGGCAAGTATTCCGATATCTGCGAAATAAAGGCCATTACAAATGCTCAAAACTGGCGCTACTGGGCCGATAAGCAATTGTACAAAGCCAAGGTAGAAGAAAACGATGTTTGGTTTGATGATAGAAAGCAGTTTTTGAAAAAGCGTGCAATGGATATTGTTGCTGATCAAACAGGTAAACTGATGGATCCTAATGTATTGACAATAGTTTGGGCACGTCGTTTTGCAGGATATAAAAGAGCAGAATTATTAACAAGAGATCACAAACGTTTTGAGGCCTTGTTAAACAATCCTAAGTATCCTGTTCAAATAATTTGGGCAGGTAAACCTTATCCATTGGATTATCCGGCTATCAATGATTTTAATCACCTGGTACATCTGAGTAAGCAGTATAAGAATGTGGCTGTTTGTGTTGGATATGAACTGACCTTGAGCAAACGCTTAAAGCAGGCGTCTGATGTGTGGCTTAACAATCCAAGGGTTCCAAGAGAAGCAAGTGGTACCAGTGGAATGACAGCCGCTATGAACGGTGCTGTTAATGTAAGTACCAACGATGGATGGATCTGCGAATTTATTAATGATGGCAATAACGGCTTTGTGGTTCCTCCCGTGGACTATGAAAATATGCATGTGCATGACCAGGACGAATATGATCTGAATATGTTGTATGATATCCTGGAAAATAAAATACTGCCGATGTACTATGAAGACAAGGATACCTGGAGGCATATTGTAAAAAATGGTATGGACGATGTGCAGGTGCAGTTTGAGAGCAACAGGATGGCAGATGAGTATTACGAAATATTATACAAATAATATTGAATCATAAAAAAAGCCTCAGTAATGAGGCTTTTTTTATGAGAACTTTTTTTACAGAAACGGCGTATGTATACGTATGGCTAAATTGTTTTTTACCCCCTTAATGTTATTAGTTATTTTATTGTCATGCAGTAAAAAGGATAATCATGCCTACAACAACAATCCAGGAACTATGCCGGCGCCTGCAACACCTCCGGTAATAACATCACCCGAAAAAACCTATCTCGCTTTAGGCGATTCATATACCATCGGACAATCAGTACCCACCTCCGACAGGTTTCCTGTTCAAACAGCAAACTTGCTTTTGTACGATTCTATAAAGGTTGCCTCGCCTGAAATTATTGCGCAAACCGGATGGACCACCAGTAATTTATTAAACAGCATAAATAATACACTACCAGCCTTAGCTACCTACGATATAGTAACGTTATTGATAGGTGTAAATAATCAATATCAACACAAGTCAATTGATTTATATCGTTCTGAATTTACAGAGCTTTTAAACAAGTCAATTGTTTATGCAGGTAACAAGAAAGAACACGTATTTGTATTGTCTATTCCGGACTATAGTGTTACTCCATTTGCCAGCGGATTTGATAGAGCTATTATTGCTGCAGAGATAGATGCTTACAATAAAATTAACAAAGACATTACGCTTGCTGCAGGTTGCAACTATGTGGATGTTACCCCGGCAAGCAGGCAGGCAGCTACTGATATGTCACTGATCGCAAGCGACTGGCTGCACCCCTCAGGAAAGCAATATTATATTTGGTCCACGTTGCTTATACCCTTTGTGAAAGCGGCATTCCGCTGATAGCTGGCTTTAATATCTGCTTACCACTCATCCCGATTTATTTTGAAATTTCACAAAATTGTAACATCTTTACGTCCTCAAATCAAATGAGACAATCAAATAAGATGAAACCTAATAATAACAAGGTTGTATATTTTTTAAGTGATTTTATTCTAAATAATTTCAACACGCCTCCTCCTTTCGTGTGCTAAATCTTTTCCAGTATCCCTGGAAGTTTTCCCGCAAATAATTTTTCAAAAAACGGATAGTAATCCGAAGTGTATTTTAATATTTTATTTCAAAAGAAATGAAACAGCATACCAATAAGGTTGTATATTTTTTAAGTGATTTTATTCTAAATAATTTCAACACGCCTCCTCCTTTCGTGTTCTAAATATTTTCCCTACAGTTTAAGAATTGTTTTAACTGCACAGTGATCACTGCACTGAAATGTATTCCTATGCTGTAGATTTTTCCACAATTTTTTTCACCAAAAATCAACCAAACGTATTATGTCAAATATGTTAAGGAAAGCTTTGGGCCTGTTCGTAGAATTTGGGCCTGAAGAAACCAAATCCGGTGCTGCATTTAAAGACAATGACGCACTACCGCTGCAGCTAACTTCTACCAGGATTCACCATCCTGAAAAAACTCTACAAGCGCATATTAACGAGAGTGATCTCGAAAAATTTGAAAGGCATTTTGAAGAATTGTTTGACAAGGCAAATCTGCCAGGTCCCGACTATTATGAATTTTACAAAATGATGGAAACCCTGGAAGCTGCAGTAACCGATGAAAATATCAGGATGGCTGCAGTGTACTCAACCTTAAAAATTCAGGGCATGAGTAAAGAGATGCTGGTTAGCAGTGCTGAAAAATACCGGCAGGTTATTGATAAAGACAAACAGGAATTTCAACAGGCTGTAAAAACAAAAGTAATGGGTGAAATAGAAGGACGTAGAACCTCCATCGAAGAATTAGAAAAGCGAAATAAAACAAACGCTGAAATGATTCAAAATCTCACCAGGGAAAACAGTGAAAGCCTAGGAAAAATTACTGCCCTTAAAAAGGAAATAAGGGAGGCTGAAACAAAAATTGATAACAACCAGCATGGATACAATGTGGCATGTGACGCCATGTTAATTAAGCTGGCAAATGACATCGGAAAAATTAAATCAAACTTATAAACTAAAATAAGATGGAAAAAAATGTATTTCCTGCATCACCGCAGGATAAATTAAAATCATACTGGAATCGTCCGGGAGGCAAGCCAGGACTTATTATTGGACTTGGCCTGTTAATCCTGACCGGTTACTATGTAATGCCAATACTCAGCGCTGTTGTTTGGAACACACTCAACTTCAGCATTGGCCTGGTTTGCCTGGGGATATTTCTTTATTGCATTACGCATAGAAAATTAAGGATGAGCCTTTTTTATCTCTACGAAATAATCATGAAAAGATTAGTAGGCTTTGTGATAGAACTGGACCCCTTCATCATTGCCGAAGACTACATCATGGACATGCAAAGACAACGTGAAAAATTATATATCCAAAGCGTGGATGTAGAGTCGCAGAAAGAAAAGATTATTCTAAAGCTCTCTGAAAAAGAAAAAGAGATGAACCACATGCTATCCCGGGCCAAAGCCGCAAAAGAAAATAACATGTTGCCGGAACTGGGCAATGCAACCAGGCAGGTGTCCCGGATAAATGAGTACCTCAAACAACTGGCACCCATCAGGGACAACCTTGCAAAAATTGGAGATTACCTGGGCAAGGTTCATAAAAACAGTGGCTACCTCATTGAGGACGCCACCAATGAACTGGACCTTAAAAGAGACTTGTACAAATCTGTAAGCAGTGGCAACAAGGCGCTCAACTCGGCCATGAAAATATTTAAGGGCGATCCTGAAAAGAAGCTAATGGTTGAGCAAAGTATGGAGTACCTGAAAGATGACATAGCAGGTAAACTGGCAGGAATGAAAAAGGCTATCAGCTACTCAACAGATTTTATGCGAAGCATAGATCTGGACAACGCAACTTTTGAAGTGCAGGGTCTTAAAATGCTTGAAAGCTACGATCCTGAAGTAGAATTAAAATTAACTGTTCCGCAGTGGAAGCCGTCTAACGAAGCTCGTGTACCCGGTAAAGTAAGTAATGATAATTATAATGATTTATTAAACTAATTAAAACTATAATAAAATGTCAGTAAAAATTAAAACATCCGGAAAAGTCTTTGGAATAGCAATATTACTTGGTGGCTTATTTGCCGCTAAAACAATGTGGTGGGATAACAGGCCCAAAGAAGCCAAAGTATCTACCGAAATAGGACAGGTGGTTTTACCCGATGCACCGGAAGCATCTTTAACAGGTACCGCTGCCAGTAAATTACCATTTCCCTCTGATAAGCCAAGTATAAATGGGGGCACAAAAATCAAATGGGATGTGATGGCGTGGAACTCGCAATTCCCTTTGATGTACGCCAATGGTGGTGCCTTAACTACCAAAGGCTCACTCATCGACCATGCAAAAATGCAGATCAATATCATCAGGCAGGACGACTGTAATAAGTCAATTGCCGACATTGTAAAGTTTGCATCGGATTATAAAAATAATCCAAACAGTGAAGGGGTGTTTGCTTCGTATATGGGTGATGGTATGCCTTCTTTTTTCAGTGCTTTAAGCAAAGAGCTTGAACCACTTGGCCCCGAATACCAGCCTGTTGCTTTTTATTCAATGGGTAAAAGTTATGGCGAAGATAAATTGATGGGGCCGGCAGCATGGAAAGCCAATCCACATAGCGCAATTGGTAAAACTGTTAGCTGTTTCTTAAGAGACGGTGACATGAATATCCTGCTGAAATGGGCTGGTGACAATGGTTTGAAAGTAAACCCTGATGAAACAACATTCGACAGGAATGCGATTAACCTGGTAGCAGCAGGTGATTTTTTGGATGCTGCAAATAAGTACATCACAGGGTATAAGGAGAAACGCTTTTTTGTGGAGAATGGAAAAAAACTGAGTAGTGATACAACAGTGGGTGTAGATGGTGTTGCCACCTGGACACCGGGAGACGTGAACATAGCCCGTAAAAAAGGAGGGCTTATAAACATAGCTTCTACCAGGCAGTATTCAACCCAGATGCCCAATATCACCATCACCATCAGGAAGTTTGCAAACGATCATCGTACCGATTTGGAAAACCTGATTATGGCACTTTCTCAGAGTGGCGACCAGGTGCGTAGCTACAGCGATGCAAAAGCGTTTGCTGCAAGCGTTAGTGCCAAAGTGTATGATGAAGAAACTGGTGACTACTGGTTGAAATATTACAATGGTGTTACTGAAAAGGACATCCAGGGAATTGATGTGGAATTGGGTGGCTCGATGGCTTTCAACCTGCCGGATGCTGCAACCATGTTTGGTTTGGGTAAAGACGGGTTGGACAGGTACAAAATTGTATATGGAACATTCGGAGATATTCTTTCTAAAATGTATCCGGAGTACATGACCAATTATCCTGACTATGCAAAAATGATTGACAAATCTTACATGCAGTCTGTGATAGTAAACCATCCTGAATTGATGGAAGGTAAAACCATCGGTATCACCTATGCGCCTACCATTACTGATAAGGTTTCATCCAAATCTTTCCAGGTTCAGTTTGAAACTGGTAGCGCTACCATCAAGCCTCAGTCTTATGCAGTGCTGGACGAAATTTTAAAAAGTTCAGTAGTTGCAGAAAACCTGAAAATAGGTGTGTATGGCCATACAGATAATGTTGGCGCTGCAATCACCAATCAGAGTCTGTCTGAGCAAAGAGCATCCAGCGTAAAAAGCTACCTGCAATCTAAAGGCATTACTGCTGCAAGAATTGAAAGTAAAGGTATGGGTAGCAACCAGCCAATTGCTGATAATAGCACTGCAGCCGGCAAGGCCGAAAACAGGCGGGTAGAGATAGTGCTGGGACAATAATATTATAATAACAAGGTGGAAGTTGACGCCAAGAAGTAGTCGAAGACAAACCACGGCAGGATTCACTTCCACCTTTTTTAAAACCTGAATTATGAAACAGATAAAATCTTTTTTTGAACCTTTTGGCATTGTGAGTAGAAGCAACATGTTGATCCTTGTGTTTGCACAGATCGTACTGGTACTTACTGTTTGGCAGTGGCTGGGTGGCGGGTTAATTCCTTCGCCAGGTAAAATAGGTTGGCGGATTATGGAAATAATTAAATCCGGCAATTTTTGGGATAACTTTTTTATGAGTTTAACGCTCACCATTAAAGGAATGTTTATCGCATTGTTTATTGCATTGATCATAAGCTACATTTCATTGATTCCATTTTTTAAGCCGTTGGCCAAATTTGTAATCAAGTGTCGCTACCTTACTTTAACCGGGTTAATATTTTTATTTACTCTTTTAACATCAGATGGCAGTCAGCTAAAACTGAGCCTCTTACTGTTTGGGATAGTGCCCTTTTTTGTAACCTCTTTTTTATCGGTTATAGATGGAATAGATAAACAGGAATTTGAATTGTGCTCCACACTTGGAATGAATAAATGGCGCATGTTGTGGGAAGTAATTATTGTTGGACGGCTGGACCAGGTGTTTGAAGTAATGCGGCAAAATTTTGCCATTGCATGGATGATGATCACCATGGTGGAAGGCCTGAGTATGAGTGAAGGAGGGTTGGGTACAATGCTAATCAAGTCAAATAAATACATTGATCTTTCAACTGTGTTTGCCATTCTGTTAATTATTTTTTTAATCGGTGTATGTTTCGATTATACCCTGGGCGCTTTGCGCTACTGGTTATTTCCTTACACTAAAATTCAATTGAGATCAAAATGACCTATCATATAAATGAAGTGTTGTTAAAGGCCGAAAACGTAGGCCTTTCATACAACGGTAAAGTAATTCTAAGGGATATCAATTTTACCATGCACAACATTGTGCGGCCGGATATTGCACAGGGCCAGGTGGTGTCGCTGATTGGCCGGAGTGGCATTGGTAAAACCCAGTTGTTCAAAATACTGGCAGGTATGCAAAAGCCTACAATCGGTTCCGTTTGTATTGGTGCGGATATGCATGAAGTATTGGAAGGAGAAGTGGGCGTAGTGTCACAAAACTATATTTTATTCAACCATAGAACCATACGCAAGAATTTAGAAATTGCATTGGAACACAATGATAAAAATTACACCCCTTCTGATAAGAAAAACATCATTGCAGAGTATGCGGATAAATTTAACCTTACCGAACAATTGGAAAAATTTCCATTGCAATTATCAGGCGGGCAACGTCAGCGGGTAAGTATTTTGCAGCAGGCACTCACCAGCAATAAATTTATTTTACTCGACGAGCCATTTTCTGGCCTGGATGTGTTGGTGATTGATAAGGTAGTGGACCTGTTGATGAAAATTTCTACCCTACATGATTTAAACACATTGATCATTGTAAGTCACGATATAGAAAATTCATTGGCAATTTCAGATACGGTGTTCATCATGGCAAATGAAAAAAATAAACCCGGGGCAACAATTACTGAAAAATTAGACCTGATTGAAATGGGGCTAGCCTGGAATCCGGCAATAAAAAAAAGCAATGTTTTCCAGGATCTTGTTGCGCAAATGAAATATAAAATTTAGTGAAAGCAAAAGTGAACATCAATTTTTGATAGCAGATGTCAATGTAATGTCTATAAATAACTGGCAGCATACATTGCTTATAGGGAGATAAAAATTTTCTCTTTAGAGCCTGTTTAGAAATGTTTTTTTGTTTACCAGCATTGCTATTTCATGGCAGCTTCATTGGCAGAGTTTACACTGAGAAACGAAGTGCTCCTTTCAAGTTCATATTTTCATGGTATCATTTCCCACCATAATCTTTTTACAGACTTAAATTCAAACTGCTTCTTAGGGGAGAAGCAGTTTTTTTATCTACATTATTATTCTCCGAATAGAAGGGGTTTAATTTTCTTTTTCATTCCTGAAAGAGAATTTTTTTTATACAGAATGTTTGATGCTGTATGTAATTCATTTTAGAAATGCATCTGAATTCGAAACATCTAATATGAAAAAAATAATTTTCCTTTTATTAAGTATTTCCAGCATGTCCCTATCATTTGCAACAGATGGTGGAACTAATGTTAAAGCCAGTTTAACCAATGTAACCGTTTTTAGAATAGGTGCAGAAATGAACCATATTGCCAGGGCTGATATTATGAAGGGTAACAACGAACTTGTCATTGAAAACATCAGTAACACACTCGATGCAAACAGCATACAGGTTAATTGCAGTGGAAACGTAACGGTAATGGGCATTGAGTTTAGTACCGATTATCTGCAACAGGAAATTAAAACACCGGTTATACTTATGCTGGAAGATTCAATTGAAACCGTAAATGCATCATTGAAAAAAATAAAAACAAATGCATCAGTGATGAACGATTTGCTGACCGTGTTAAAAGCCAATAAAGAAATAAAGGGATCACAAACAGGATTGAGTGTAACTGAACTGATGAAGTTGATGGACTATTATAAAGTTAAATCAATGGAGTTGCAGGAGGAACTGGCGGTACTTTTTCAGAAGGAGAATAAAATGAATGTACAGCTAATTAGGTTAAATCAACAGCTTGTTGAAGAACAGAAAAAAAATACAAAAACAGCGGGCAGGCTTGTATTACAGTTAAACTGTTCGGTTAGCGGTAAGTACGATTTTAATATTTCCTACATAACCCGTAATGCTTACTGGACGCCGTTTTACGACCTGCGGTCAGAAAGCATTAAGAGTCCCTTGAAACTGGTTTACAGGGCAAAAATTTTTCAAACTACCGGTATAGACTGGAAGCAGGTAAAGCTGAGTTTATCTACTTCAATCCCCAGCCAAACCGGTAATGCACCTTTGTTTAGCACCTGGTTTTTAAGTTATGTAAACCCGGTAAATTATTATAACAGTACGTTGGGATTGCAGGGCAGAGCAGCCGGCGTTTCTAATAGTTTGAATGAAGTTGCGATAATAGGGTACGGAACACAAAAAGTTGGCATAAGGGGCAATTCCTCCGTGTCAACTAATAGTGAACCTTTATACATTGTAAATGGTTCAGAGATGTCTGCTGAAGAATTTGGGAAAATAAATGCCCAGGCAATAAAAAAAATGGAGGTTTTAAAAAATGATGCTGCCAGTTCAATCTATGGATCAAGAGGTGCGAACGGAGTAGTATTGGTTACATTAAAAGATGGCCTTGATGATTATATTACTGTATCGGATAAAGAGCTGGATGTAACTTTTGATATTGATCTGCCCTATGATGTGCCTACTAACGGAAAGGCACAAACTACAATACTAAAAGAGGAAGAGGTAAAAGCAAATTATAAATTTTATGGAGTGCCGAAACTTGACAAGGATGTTTTTTTATTGGCAGAAATTGGAGACTGGCAAAAACTTAACCTGTTACCAGGTGAAGCAAATATCATTTTCGAAGGAACCTATATCGGCAAGTCTTTTATAGATCCATCGTCAACACGGGATACGCTAAACCTAACAATGGGAAGAGATAAAAGAGTGGTCATTAAAAAAGAAAAGTTGGTTGATTATAGCAGCGTTAAGTTTTTAGGAGCTAATAAAAAGCAAATATTTACTTACGAGATTACTGTGAGAAATAATAAAAAAGATGAGATTAATATACTGGTGAAAGATCAGTATCCGGTATCACAGGATAAAGATATCAATGTAGAATTGCTGGAAAGAAGTGATGCAGTAAACAATGAAGAAACGGGCGTACTAAGCTGGAAGTTAAAGCTTGCACCGGGTGAAGTAAAGAAGCTGCGGATCAGTTATAGCGTTCGGTATCCAAAAGATAAAATCTTAAATCTGAATTAGTATAAAGGATTGATTATTTATAAAAAGCACCCGGCCTGAATGGGTGCTTTTTATTTTACATTTGCTGTAAAATCTATTGTAAATGGAGGCATATAAAAAGAACCCGGAGGTACGCTGGAGCGATCTTGATCCTAATTTTCACCTGAGGCATTCCGTTTATTATGATTATGGAGCATTTAGCCGGGTATCGTATTTAAATGAAAATGGCATTACGCCAGAATTTATGTTGGAGCATAATATTGGTCCCATTATTTTTCGGGAAGAATGTTTGTTTAAAAGAGAAATAAAATTAGGCGACCAACTGATGATTAATTTAAAGCTGGATAAATCGACCGCTAATATGTCTCGCTGGACAATGGTGCATGAGCTTTGGAAAAATGACGATACGCTTGCAGCAATTATTACAGTTGATGGAGCCTGGTTAGATACCCATCTACGCAAACTTGCCAAACCACCCGAACTGTTCCGGGAAGCTTTTAAAAGACTACCAAAAACGGACCGTTTTGAATTGATTGAAAAGAAATAATGAAAGCTCGGGCTTGCCTGATTGAGCGATGAACTTAATGATGATGCCCACATGGTTGGGTTTATGTAAATAACTGTGTTTCCTTCAGACTAAACGAGATCACCTATGAAATGTGAAAGCTGTAACATAAATAATTTTGAAGTTGAGCAACTTGCTAACCAAGGACAAAACCCTTATCGTTTGTGCAGACCTTGTTTTGACAGACTTGTAAATAAAGCTTTGCGACCATTGGAGTTTTTTAATTTAACTGCAATTCACGGGCACAGCTTTTATTTACACGATGACTTTTATGATTACGAAACAGGAGAAGCAACTCAACCAGACATTGACGTTTTAGAAGCTGACAAATTTCCTTTTCCAAACTTTGAGCAAGTCAAACATAACCTTGACAGACTTATAGATTTTGCATTTGTTCAGTATTCCACAGGCGGCTATGTAATCAAACAACTCAGTCAGTTTGACAAAATGCAAACGCTAAAAACCATTGACAAGAAAGTAAAATACAACAGAGCTATTAACTATAAAGCCTATGAGGTTGTTGCAAAAGGTATTGGTAAGGAAGCAAAAGATTGGGTTAGAATAGAGTGGGCAAACAGAAAAGAAAATGAACTCTTGATTTTTGCAGAAGCTATAGCAAAATGCTTTGACTTAGACGAAGCATTTGAAATATTGACAAATGAAATTGAAAGCAAGGACGATAAGAATTTATCTGAGAATATTTCAGCCCTGCTATATCTCCAAAGTGACAAAACACTTGATTGGATAGAGAAGGTAATTCACAGGACAAAAAATATTAGTGCAAATTGGGGGACACTTGCTGCAAGTTCGAAGTTCAGTTGGGTTAGAGCAGACAAATGGTTAACTGTTGGACGACCTTTAAGTTTGGTAGCAATCGACGGATTGATTTTTTGCACTACGATTGGCGACAGACAAAATCAAGCATTGTGGCTGCAACAAAAGCCACCTAAACTGACAGATAATCCAAGACCAGAAATAATTGCGACAAAATTAAAAGACTATTTATCAAAAGATAATGTACCAAGGACTAAAATAGCAATTAACAAAATTATTAACAATGTATTTCAAGTGACAGAGTAAAAGCCTAAACGCACAATAGGCTTTATCGGGTTTCATTTAGCTGCGCTATAGAATAGCTCTTTCATTTATTTTTTCAGTAAACATCGTCATTCTATTTTCTGTAAACCTGATAGCAGTTAATTAAAATATATTTGCAAACTGCAATGTTAGTTTCCACCTTCAATCTATATAAAAATTCTTACGGCGGGTTGTCACGTAACACCTGGCTGTTGTCGCTTGTAATGCTGGTTAATAGAAGTGGGACAATGGTTATTCCATTTATGACCATGTATATGACGCAGGAAATGGGTGTAGGTATTGGAAAGGCTGGCTTTGTAATGAGTTTGTTTGGGGCAGGGGCCATTGTGGGAGCACTGGCAGGTGGAAGGCTCACGGATAAAATTGGTTATTACTACATACAGCTTTTTACACTCCTTGGTGGTGGCATCATGTTTATCGTACTGGGGCAAATGAAAAGTTATACTGCCATTTGCATAGCAACTTTTTTCTTAAGTATGATCAATGAGGCATTCAGGCCGGCAAATGCTGTGGCGATTGCACATTATAGTAAGAGTGAAAATCGCATCCGGTCCTATTCGCTTAACCGGCTTGCTGTTAACCTGGGTTGGGCATTTGGAAGTGCAATTGGAGGCATTATCGCAAGTTACCGGTACGAGCTATTGTTTTGGGTAGATGGGTTTACAAACATTTTTGCGGCACTGCTTTTATACCTGGTGCTGTCTCCTGCAAAAAATAAAGACACACTGGTAAAACAGCGTACAGCCGATACAGTTGTCGCTAAAAGCAATTCTGCTTATAAAGACAAACCCTACCTATTTTTTACCGGTATCACCATCTTGTTTGCCATTTGTTTTTTTCAACTCTTTACCACAGTGCCGGTTTATTACAAAATGCGCCTGAATCTTTCAGAGTTTTTAATCGGGATGATAATGGCGGTCAATGGCTTACTGATAGCCTTATTTGAAATGGTGATTGTATTTAAATTGGAGGGTAGGAGGAGCTCGGCAAAATACATGGCAACCGGCGTGGTATTGGTTGGTATAGCCTACCTTGTTTTAAATCTACCCCTGGCTAGCGGTGCAATCATTGCGTTTATTTCTGTTATGGTGCTTACCCTTGGAGAAATTGTAGCAATGCCATTTATGAATGCTTACTGGATAGCGAGAACTTCTAATGAAAACAGGGGACAGTATGCGGCGCTATACACTGTGGCATGGTCTTCTGCCCAGGCTGTCGGGCCATTTATCGGATCCCAGGTAGCAGAGCATTTTGGGTATCATTTACTTTGGTGGATAGTTGGTATTAGTTGTATACTGTTATTTTTAGCGTACAGGTATTTAGATAGCAAACAGTAATAAATTTGAATGCTGCATTAACTTGTTGAAATTAAAAAAGCCAGCTAAAAAGCTGGCTTTTTTAATTCAAATAATAATATTTTACTTACTTGTAACGGTTGTTTTTGTTGTTACTTTAGTGGTAACAGGAATACTTTGTCCCATTACTTCGGCACTTCCCGTACCATCCATAACCAAAGTTCTTTCCTTTACGATGCCGGTATTCATGTCCACAATACCCTCACCGGATAATTTCCCTTCCATACTTACATTTACTTCCATTCCCTGCTGCTCAACTTTCTTTTTTGTAATCTGCTTGCCGGTTAGTGCTACAGTAGCTTCATTTCCATTGATTGATTTCAGTGTGTAAGTCCGGTATGTTTTTATTTCATCTGTAATGGTAGAATCAGACCAGGTATCTCCTGCTTTTTTACCTGCCGGCATCACTTCAAAAGCGGCTTTTGCACCATTACTTTCATCGCTTTCTGCACCGGTTACATTATTTACCATATCCATCATACCGCCGGAAGCTGGCTTGTTTTCAATTTTTTCACCGTTGATAACATCAGCATTTTCATTCAGTTCCACTTGCTTTTCCACATTTATCTGGTCTTTCATGGCTTGGCCAGTTGGGCTTTCAAGGTCTTCTTTTTTCTCGGAATCAAAACTCATGTTTTGTCCCATTGCGCTACCATTGGTTGTTAACTTGGTTAATGTGGATGCTACCACATAAGATTTATCTTTTTTGTCTTTTACTTCTACCTGGTGTACCATTTTGGCATCAATGGTAATTTCGATGGATTGACCCATCATTTCCTGGTTAATTACAGAACTGATGTTATTATCAATCTGGAACTTTTGACCCTTAGTAAGAGACAATTTCCCGGATGTTTTTTGAGCAAGGGTAACAGCACTTAATAAAAGAGTACCTGCAAGAGAAAGTGTAATCGACTTAGTAAATTTCATTTTATATTTTTTCTTTTTTGAATTACAAATTTAAAGCCATTAGGTTATACAGCTGCTTAATTATATAAGCTATTTAACAAAAGTGTAACCAGCAGTGGCAAAAAAAGGGCCGCTAATAATTTAGCAGCCCAATACCTTTATTAAGAAAGATCAAATATAATTAGATCAGTTTAACGTTAACGGCATTCATACCTTTTTTACCTTCTTGCAGGTCGAATTCAACGCGATCACCTTCTTTAATGTCATTGATTAATCCGCTAACATGTACGAAAGTTTCTTTGTTAGAATCATCGTGCTTGATAAAACCGAATCCTTTTTCAGAATTGAAAAACTTAACGGTACCTAGTGTTTTGTCCATTTTTAAAATTGTATTGTATTAAATAAGGTGCAAATATAGGGATTTGTTTTAAACTTCAATTTGTAATTTGAGTTGCCGGTCAACAAGTAGGTCCTCAATTTTCAGCTTATCCTAAAAACACAATGTTGTACATATCAATTAATTAATATTTGTCCGAAATTTACCATAATTAATTATTTGAAATTGCTAATTTATTGGGCTGTTTTTACTTTAAAATAATCAACTAAGGCATCATAAGCCATATCGCCACCCGCAATGTCTTTGATAATTACACCCTTTTCCATTAATAATATGCGACTGCTAACTTCAGAAACTTGGTTAATATCGTGGCTGGAAACAATGATGCACATTTGGTGTTGCAGTGCCATTGTCTTAATCATCTCAACTAGTCTTAACTGCGTGGTGGGGTCGAGGTTGGCAAAGGGCTCATCTAATATTAATAGCTCGGGATTACTCAATAAAGCAGCAACTATTCCAATTTTAAATTGATTGCCTTTAGAAAAATCCCTGATGTACTTCCCTTTGTTCAAAATTGAATCATCAAAAAATAGCAGGTATTCTTTCAGAAAATCATCCACATCTGGTTTTGATAAGTGGTTTAATTTTCCTACAAAATAGAAATATTCTTCCGGGGTTAGGTAGTCAATTAGAAAACCCTCATCAATATACGCAGCCGTATAAGATTTCCAATCTTCCGTTTTGGTAACAGATGATCCTTTAGAAAAAATCTCTCCTTCATCACACCTGATAAGATCCAGCAGTAAACGAAAAAATGTTGTTTTACCGGCGCCATTATTTCCCACCAGGCCAACTACTTCGCCTGAATTGATTTCGAGGTGATCGATGTTTACCGCAATAACCCCTTTGTACGATTTTTTTAAATTGCTTACAGTTATCATTTTTAAATGCAGATTTAAGTTTTTAGTTTGATGTGTGCGGTAGTTATTTTTCCCGGAATCCTTCCAGTATTTTATGTTTTCTCAGGTAAAACTCTTGTGCCAACCAGTTGATTAGTTGTTGATGAAAAATTAGTCCGGCTATGCCTAATGAAGAAATTGAAAGAATAGCCGACCAGAATCCAAAATATTTGTTTAACAGAAAAAATATGATGGCCGGCCCAAAAGATATTGCCAAAGATTGCAACCACTGAATGGCTCCGACACCCTGGAAATTCATACTGGCCGACTTACCCAGATCCAGGTTTTTATAATTATAGGTGGCTGCATAGATGGTGATAAATGTATTAACACCCACACTATAAAAATAGGCCGCCAGTTGGATAGGAATTATTCGCCAACTCATAAAGCCATAAAAGCTGGCTAACAATAATTGAAGTGTACAAACTGTTATTAGCAGGGAAAACTTAGCCTTTATGTATTTTTTCATGTTAGTGTTATAGGTCATCATACCATCAAAATGACTGCTTTGCCACGAAAATAAAAACTGGCCGTAGTTAGATATAAACAAGCCCGTGATTAATAATGCAAAAAGAAACAGCACACTGTAACTATCAGTAGCAATGTATTTAGGGTAAAAAATAAAGCCGTAAAACAAAAAAACGCCAGATAATATGATCAATGATTTTGGTCGTTTATTTCTAAAGATCAGTTTAATATCCAACGCCATCATATCTCCAATATCACCAAATCTATCAAGAAAGGAATAAGTTTTTCCAGATTTTAATTTTCGTTCACTCACCAGCTCTTCTATGTACAAATGACTACGCAAATAATTATTATTTATTAAGAAAGTAATAATCGCCAGTGCGATGGGTAACACGCAAAGCACCGGGTAATTTAAAAATGAGGTAAAGATGACTGAAGATGTTTTCTCAAGCGATAATAATTTAAAATAATCTGCACCTTTTAAACAGGCAATAAAAACAAGCATTCCTAATAACCACCATAAATTATTAACTGTTTTACGCTTGATAAACATATTAAGAAAATGATTATTGATCACCAACGCAAACATTGCTATTAAAAAACATCCTGTTGCAATTTTGCCATATACCGGCAGAATATCAATCAATGAAAATGGAATAAATACAAATAATGGTAAAAAGTTAATGATGTGAACCAATGAACGCACATTTAAAAACCTAAGCATTGTACGCCTGCTGATATTCTTTGCCAGGTAAGGTTGAATACTTAATGAAGGCAACTCCTGCATTTGGAACCTTAATAACAATCCAATAAGAAAATAGTAAATAAGGTAGGAAGTAAAAAGTGGAATTGGTGCTTTATCGGGAAATGATTCTTTTAAAATAATCGGTAGGAAAATACCTAATCCGGCAACTTCGAGGAAAATTAACAAGTAAAAAATACCAAGGATAATTTGAAGGACTAAACTTTTATTGGCATTACGGCTTCTCCAGAAACTCAGCCATTGGTGCGATAGAAACGTGGATATCTTCATTGTTACGTTTAATAGTTGTATCACAAAAATAATGGTTTAGTGGTATCAAAATGAGCATGTTAATTTAAATGGCAGAATAGCTGGTAAAATGAAATTTTCAAAAATGATGAGCTTTTGATTGATAGAAAAAGTGATCGTATCAAGGTTGGGTTTTTACGGGAATCGGTTCCCAAACGGGGGCTTGCTTTAGAATACTTCTAAAAGTTAGCCTGAAAAAGACTACATTTGCAAAAAAAAATTATGATTAATGATGTTATTGCCAAATTCATCGAAAGTGGTCATTTGGCGAAAAATGCAGTGAAGATCGAGTTCAAAAAAAGAAATACCATACTTGGAATTTTCGTTCAGTCGCCTGATTATGAAGATTTAAAGTCGAAGAATTTCTGGAGAATTGTTTCTGAAACTAACATCAATGAGTGGAAACAATCACAGGATAACAGGCTTGCAAAAATCTTTAGTGGTGCAGAATTTAATCGCATTACTTTGCCAAAGTCGTAGTCCAATAGCTGTTTCAGGCAGTTCGTTTATTTTACTACTATAGTTTACCTATAAATATTTCCGAACGCCGGACTTTACTTTAAGTCCGGCAGTTTTGGTGAAGTTGCCGAATTTTTTAGTCCCCCCGATACAAATCTCCATATACTCACTACTATTTCCATTTTATAATAAAGCTTGTATTAGCTTTTACGCCATTCACTACCTATTAATATTGAAGGGTAGGTGGGTGGTAAAAGTTTTACAATCACAAGCGATATTCATATTGTGTAGCCGTCACTAAATAATAAAAGTCCAATCTTAGATTGAACTTTTATATTGAATGTTTCTTATTTAGAAGTTTAGCTTAGTACGGGCTCCAAATAACTTTCTATTGGTTCGCATGTGCAAATCAAATTACGGTCGCCATGAGTATTATTAACCCTGCTTACTGCGGGCCAAAACTTATTTTCTTTTAAATATGGTAACGGAAAAGCGGCTTGTTGCCTTGTGTACGACTTCGACCATTCGTCTGCACAAATCACAGATTGAGTATGCGGTGCATTTTTCAAAAGATTGTCTTTTTTATTAGCTTTACCAGTTTCAATTGCCTTTATCTCATCATGTATGCTAATCAACGCATCACAAAAACGATCCAGTTCTGATTTGTCTTCACTTTCGGTTGGTTCAATCATCAGTGTGCCTGCCACCGGAAACGAAAGTGTTGGTGCATGAAATCCATAATCCATCAGGCGTTTGGCTACATCTTCTGCTTCAATACCTGCACTGGCTTTAAACGGCCGAAGGTCAACAATGAATTCATGAGCAGCCGTGCCATTTTTCCCGGTGTATAAAATCTTATAATATTTTTCCAACCTAGACTTCATGTAATTGGCATTTAAAATAGCATATTCAGTGGCGGTACGTATGCCTGTTACACCCAGCAATTTTATGTAAGCATAGCTGATCAATAATATGCTGGCACTTCCATAAGGTGCGGCACTTATTGCATGCGTGTTTGTGGCGTTATTCTCCATTTTTACATGACCAGGTAAGAAAGGGGCCAGTTGTTTGGCAACACATATTGGCCCAATGCCCGGTCCTCCTCCGCCATGTGGTATGGCAAAAGTTTTATGTAAGTTTAAATGGCATACATCAGCTCCTATCATGCCGGGACTGGTTAAGCCAACCTGTGCATTCATATTGGCGCCGTCCATGTAAACCTGTCCACCAAAACGGTGAATGGTTTCGCAAATTTCTTTGATGCTCTCTTCAAATACACCATGCGTAGAGGGATAGGTTACCATCAATGCACCAAGGTCATTTTTATGTTCTTCAGCCCTGGCTTTCAGATCTGCAACATCTATATTCCCAGCCTCATCACATTTGGTAACAACTACCTTCATCCCCGCCATAACTGCACTTGCAGGATTGGTGCCATGTGCAGAGATCGGTATCAACACTACATTTCGATGGCTTTCTCCTCTGGAAGCATGATAAGCACGGATGGTTAATAATCCTGCATATTCGCCCTGTGCACCACTATTTGGCTGCAAGGAAGTAGCAGCAAACCCGGTGATGGTGCTTAAATAATTTTCCAGTTCGGTAATAATCTGCTGGTATCCTGCTGTTTGATCTTTCGGAGCAAATGGATGTAACCTGCTAAACTCCGGCCAACTTACCGGTATTAATTCCGTTGCGGCATTTAATTTCATCGTACAACTTCCCAGGCTAATCATCGAAGTATTTAAACTAAGGTCTTTATTCTCCAGGAACTTTATATAACGCATCATCTCAGTTTCACTGTGGTGCGTATTAAATACAGGGTGTAGTAAAAATGAACTTGTCCTTATTAAATTTTCCTGGATCTTGTAAGTAGTAAATTCTTGCGAAGCTGTCGCTTCGTGATCTTTGCCCAAAGATGCAGCAAAGACTTTTGCAATAGCAGCTATATCCTTTAAGGTGGTAGTTTCATCTAAACTGATACTTACAGTTCCGTCTTTGAAATAATTGAAATTCATTTCATGCGCCTCTGCTTCCGATTTCAATTTAGCAACATCACTTATTTTTAGTTTTAGTGTGTCAAAATAAGATGCATTGATTTGTTCAATCCCCAATTCAACTAATTCAATTTCCAGTTGCTGACTCAGCAGGTGAATTCTTTTGGCAATATTTTTTAATCCCGGTGCACCATGAAATATTACGTACATCGCAGCCATATTACTCAGCAATGCCTGGGCAGTACAAATGTTGCTGGTTGCTTTTTCTCTCCTGATATGTTGTTCCCTGGTTTGCAAAGCCATCCTTAAACAACGATTGCCCTGTGCATCCACACTAACGCCGATGATACGTCCGGGTATATTGCGTTTGAATTCGTCTTTTGTAGCAAAAAAAGCAGCATGCGGTCCACCAAATCCCATCGGCACACCGAGTCTTTGCGAAGAGCCTATCGCCACATCTGCACCCATTTCTCCCGGAGGGGTTAATAATGTAAGTGCCAGCAAATCTGTTGCCATTACAACCATTGCATTTACATCATGCGCCTTTGTAATAAAATCAGTAAAATCTGTTACAGATCCATTGCTATCAGGATATTGAACAATAGCGCCAAAATATAATTCGTCGAGTGAAGCCTCTGTAAAATTTCCAAAAACCAATTCAACTCCAATAGGCGTTGCTCTCGTTATTAATATGTCTTTTGTTTGCGGAAATATGTTGTTATCTACAAAAAATTTAGGGGCTGTAATATGATCGTGATTCCTGTTTTTATGATTAAATAACATGGCCATTGCTTCAGCAGCGGCGGTACCTTCATCCAGTAAACTTGCATTGGCAATTGGTAAAGCAGTAAGATCGCTTACCATTGTCTGGTAGTTTAAAAGACTTTCCAAACGACCCTGTGCAATTTCTGCCTGGTAAGGCGTATAAGCTGTGTACCAACCCGGGTTTTCAAAAACATTTCTTAATATCACGCTCGGGGTAATCGTATCGTAATAGCCTGCTCCAATATAACTTTTGAATACTTTGTTTTTGGCCGCCGTTTTTTTCAGTTCGTTCAGGTATTCAAATTCACTGACAGCAGGAGGTATATTAAGGTCTTCCTTAATGCGAATGTTATCGGGGATTGTTTTGCTGATTAACTCATCCAACGAACTCATACCTATTTGTGAAAGCATCTCCACAGTTTCGGTTCTGTTCGTTCCTATATGTCTGCCAGTAAATTCACTCTGTTGTTTTTCGAAAAGATTCATAGTTCTGTTTATATAATTATAATGTGTATTCAGCCTGGTTAATCACCATCAATTTGTTATTACTACCGGCACTAAATTCTTTACTTTGGATATTATTTAACTTTTATTGTAAAGGGTTTTTAAGCTGATTATCAATTTTATGGTGTTGCTATTTTCTTAAATGCGGGATGAAAAGCAAAACTCAACGTTTAAACACAAATTGACCGTGCAAAATTACATGAAGACAACAAGATTTGGTGCCTGAATGTTCGTTACTTTGCATCTGTGGAAAATTAAGGAATAAGTTACAGTAGTAGATTCCACATTTAGTCTGCCAATTAATAATTATGAGTGATGAACTTTTAAGGGCCTGGGAAAAAAAATCGGGCGAACGTCAAAAATTATATAAGAATTATTTACATAGGGCAAACAAAAATGCCGTTCTAAAGGCTTTGCCTGATTTAAACGAAGAAGCCTTTGAAAAAATAGACTGCCTTAAATGTGGCAACTGTTGCAAAGGTTACTCGCCAAGATTTAAAACTCCTGATATTAAACGCATAGCCAAACATCTTAAAATGAAAGATGGCGACCTGATTAATAATTACCTGCGTGTAGATGAAGAAGGTGATTATGTAATGCGTGCCGCTCCATGTTCATTTTTAGGGGAAGATAATTATTGCAGCATCTACGATGTGCGGCCTTCCGACTGTGAACGTTTCCCGTATACTGATGAGGATTTTTTACTGAAGCGTCAGCCGATGGCATTAAAAAATTCGACCTTTTGCCCTATCACCTATTTTGTAATTGAAAAATTGATGGCTGCTACGAAGTAAGTTCCTCATAAGCGGCAGTAAGTGGACGTTCAATGCCGTCACCTTTCCATTCCGGGGCACCATCAATGCTGGTTGCTTTCAATATTTCTTCTTTTGTTTTACCCGCTTTAATTGCTCCATCCACATATTTTAGTGTTTTGCCCAGGTAATCACCAAAAGATTTTAGATCATCTTTCGCTATTACAATGTCATATCCTTCGCCGGAATGGCCACATACAAAGGTTGTTTTTTTACTAAAAGTAGTGCCTGCTTTATCTAATACTTTTATCCAGTTGCTCATGCTTGCTCCTGCACTTCTATCTACAAACGGATGCCTTCTGTTAAACACAAGATCGCCCATGTGTACAATATCAGCATGCTGAAAATGAATCATGGCATCGCCATTAGTATGCCCGGCACCAAAATAATGACAACAAATTTTTTCTTTACCAATGCTTTCGCACCAGGTGGTGGTAAAAGTTTGATCGGGATATAATTGTTTATCCTCGTTTTTACTTTTTACAGCAACATTCTGCTGATTGATCTTTGAGTTTTCGTGCGCCAGTACATGTGGTACTAAACCTTTAAAAGAAATGTTTCCGGCAGTATGGTCCCCATGATGGTGGGTATTGATCAATAACCGGAAAGGTTGTTCGCTTCTTTTTTTCAACTCATCAATCAGGTGTTGCGATTGTTGAGGAAACTGGCTGTCAACGACCACAAGGCCATCTTGGGAAATCATAAAAATAATGGTTCCACCTTTTTCAGTAAATACGCCAATGTCATCGGTAAGCATCTTTATTTTCCAGGTTGGATCTTGCATAAAACCTGCCAATGAGCGATTGGTTAAAAAAGCAAGTGCAGCTAAAGTGAGGCCGCTGTTACGTATAAATGATCTGCGTTGCATAAGAACCAATTATTTAGTTAAAAGAAAGTTACGAATATTTTTATGCTTTAATAGCAATGTGACAGTAAATAGCCCGTCAATTATTCAACAACAACCTTTCGCTGCATTTGTTGTTAATAGCCTGGACGCTTTTAAATTTAATTGTGCAAAAAAAATTAGGGCGGGAAATGATGCCATAAAATATGAATTTGAATAGTGCACTTCGTTCCTCAGTGTAAACTCTGCCGATGAAGATACCATGAAATACTCCCGATAGCTCGGGACTGGTGAACATAAAAATCATTTAGAAGCGGTCTCTAAAATACCCGGGCAGAAATTAATACTCAAGCTTTTTTAAGGAAGGCGCTTTAAACCAGGTAGCTACCACTACTATGATGGTCATACAGCCGCCAAAAACCACGGAAGGGACTACTCCCATAAGTTTTGCGGCCACGCCACTTTCAAACTGGCCAATTTCATTGGATGAATTAATAAACATGGAGTTAACACTCATAACCCGGCCCCTCAATGCATCAGGTGTTTTTAACTGAACAATATTACTTCTAACTACCACGCTTACACCGTCTAAAACTCCACTAACCAATAGTGCACCAAAGGATGCCCAATACCATTTGGAAATTCCAAATACAATGATACAGGCACCAAAACCTGCAACAGCAAATAATAATTTAATGCCCTGTTTTCTGCGCATAGGCGAAAGTGTAAGTCCGAGTACCATCGTGATGGAGCCAATATCGGATGCCGCATTTAACCAGCCAAAGCCAATGGGACCTACATGCAGAATGTCTTTTGCATAAACTGGAACCATGGCAACAGCACCGCCAAACAACACCGCAAAAAGATCAAGTGTAAGTGCTGCAAGTATCTCTTTTGTTTTAAATACATATTTCAATCCTTCTCTTACAGCCTCCATTGTTTTTTTTTCAGCAGTGATGCCCGGTGGCTTTTCCTTTAGCCTTGATAATAAAAACAAACCGGTAAATATGAGGCAAATGATTACGACAAATGTGCCGGTTACACGAAACAGAGCAATTAAAAAACCAGCGGTGGCATGCCCGCTTATACTGGCTATTAACCAGGTTGTAGAACTAAGTTGTGATGCGCTAATCAACATTTCCCTGGGAACCAATGATGCAATGATGGCACCAAAACTGGGCCCTGAGAAAGCCCGGATCACGCCTGTGAAAAAAATAATGGTATAAATAAAAATGATGACCAGCTTTTTGCCCATTTCTTCATTGAACCAATGGGTAGATGAACCCAGTAAAATAATACAGCAGATTCCATACAGGAAAACAGTACGCAATAGCAATCTTCTTTTTTCACTTTTATCAATTACATAGCCCGCATACAGGGAAAGTGATACTGCAGGAATGGCTTCTGCAAGCCCAATCATGCCAATATAAAAAGCGTCACCTGTTAATTCATACATCCACCAGGATACCAGCGTACCCATCATTCGCAATCCCATAATGAAAACAAAACGCCCCATTACAAAGTTTCTGAACTCTGGTATTTTTAATACTGATAACGGGGAAGTATTCAAGTTTTGGAATAATTAGTAGGACGCAAAGTTAAGCCCCCGGCACTTAAAGGGGATTTTTTGTGCGGTTAATATTTTTACTGATTTTTTTAATAAAAATCAATAGCGAAACTGGAAATAATATAGCATGGAAATAACTCCCCTTCAGGGATTGGGGCGCTTCTACGGCAACGTTAAATAATGCTGGCCTTCATCGTATTCATGGTCCAGGGCATCAATAATAACCTGCAAATGTTCTTCATTTCCTAAAAAGTCTGCATTGGATGTATCAACAAAAAGAGTCTTAATGTTGTGCTGCTTTATATATTGCGTGTAAGTTTCCTGCAGCGAAAAAAGGTAGTCGTTGGCGATACCTTGCTCATATTCTCGGTTTCTTTTTTTAATATTTTCCTGCAGTTTTTTTACCGGTGTATGCAGGTAAATAAGTATGTCTGGTTGTAAAATCTGTGGATTAATGATATCAAACAGTTTTTGATAAAGCCTGAATTCTTCTTTGGGTAAATTAACCTTGGCAAATAACAGGCATTTGGTGAACAGGTAATCTGAAATCGTAATGTTTTGAAACATGTCCTTCGTCTGCAAAAGATCTTTTAACTGTTTGTATCGCTCGGCCATAAAAAACAATTCCAGCGGAAAGGCGTACTGTTGTTGGTTTTCGTAAAACTTAGGTAAAAAAGGATTGTCTGCAAATTCCTCCAGGATGAGCCTGGCATTAAAATGTTTACTTAGCAAATGTGCTAGCGTGGTTTTCCCGGCGCCAATATTTCCTTCTATTGTAACAAAACTATACTTCATAACTTGCTATGGCAAAATAAAGGGAAATATCACTTAAGCGGTTAAAACTTTTTTCACATTTAATTTATCAATGCATGCTAATAGAAGCTGATGCATGCTTTTCTTCGAAATTGGGTGTTTAAAATTTGGCGAAAGTTCATTCATTGGAATCAACACAAATTTGCGGTTTGCTATTTCCGGGTGGGGTACGGCTAAATTTTTTTCTGAAATAATATCCTTATTGAAAAAAAGGATGTCAATATCTATCACTCTTGGAGCATTTTTTATTGTTCGAATTCTGCCCAGGCTTTCCTCAATCTGCAAGATGCATTCCAGCAGGTCCGGAGCCGATAGTTTGGTTTTTACAATAATTACCTGGTTTAAAAAATCAGGCTGATTCGTATTGCCCCAGGCTGCAGTTTGATAAAGGCCCGATTTGCGGGTCACTTTTCCAATTTTTTGTTCAATGAGTTGTATGGCTTTTTTCAACTGGTGATTACTGTCTCCCATGTTGCTACCAAGTAATAAATAGGAATTATTCATTATTTAAATAGAGCCTTTTGTCAAAAATAAATTTTTTAGTACTGAGTATTTTTATTTGATCAGCTTTTGGATGCCTGGGATTTATCATGAAATTATTTTCATCTTCTATGATTGCAGAAGGCAGTTGTAAAAGGAGGGATTTACCGCTGGTTAAAAAATCATCACCAATCAATTGTCCATAAGTTGCATCATCCTGCCAGTTAAGTTTTAGCTTTTGAGGTTCAATGATAACTGGTTTATTGACTGTTTCGGGTATTTCTATTGTTACCAGGTGGTAGTCAACCGGGCGGCCATAAGTCTTAATATGAACCAGAATTTCTAATACTGCCAGGGAAATATGTTCGGTTGTGTATAAAGCAGGAATGCCTGCAGAATTCCACCGTCCGCCATATAATTTTGCACCAGTGCCCGACAGGTCATCGATATGTGCTCCACTTGTTAATCGATATACTATCATGCAAGTACACCATGTTCTATACGGCCTAGTTGGGTTAATACTTTTTGTATTCCTTCGTAAGATGTAAGTGAATTAAAAGAAAGGTCTCCTTCCAGCATTGGTGGGTTGGCATGAATCCATGCATAAAAGGATGCTATTGAACCAAAAATGATTTTGCCTTTTGTAAGTACCTGGTGAATTTGTAAAAACCGCTCTGCATTGATGGGTGCGAAACTTCCATTGTTTTTTGCATATCGCTGAAGGGTGCGCTCACTTACTTGTAACATAGCGGCCCATTCGGCTTGCGTAAAAGGGGTTTTTTCTGCAATTTTTTTAAATTCATTATAAGAAAAATCTTTTACCGATGGCATAGCCCGAATGTTTACTTTATAAACCGGAACTGCCTCACTAACTTTGCTCACAGTATCATTTTGCGTATAAGCGATTGCTTTTTTTGAAGTTGATGCTTTTTTCATACTCTGTCATTTGTCATTCAAATATACGACATCTGTCTGGGTTTTAAAAATTATTTTTTCATTTTACAATAGATTTACTTTTTTAATTATAAAATTGAATGCAAAGATATAGTCAGTTAAAAGCTATGATGGCTGTTACAAAAGCCAGTCTGATAGCGATATTCAGGAGTCCTTCGGCAGTTATTTTCAGTTTTGCTTTTCCGTTTATTTTTATATTGGTATTTGGTTTTATTGGCAACAATGGCGGTGTTCCCGTTTATAAAATTGCTTTAAATAAAAACTGCGATACAAGCAATGTACTGTTCGATTCTATAAAATCCAATAACAGGATAAAGATTGTTTACTTTAATAATGATGCGGAATTAAGAACAAATTTGGTGAAGGGGAAAATTACCGGTGTATTGAATATTACTAAAAATTCGGTAGATACTCCTGCTTACACTTATAGCCTGGCTACAACTACAGCCAGCAACGATAAATGGCCTCAGTTTTTCCCCGTTGTAAACAGCATAATTAATAAAATAAGTAACGAAAAATATAAAAATAGACCAACTTTTGCAACGACCGATTTTAACTATGAAAAGGATGTGGAAGTTATAAGAGAATACAAAACGATCGATTTTATTTTACCTGGCCAGCTTGGATTTTCTTTATTGAGTTCAGGTGTATTTGGAGTGGCTTTTATGTTTTTTAATTTACGGAATACACTTGTACTAAAACGTTTTTTTGCCACACCAATCAGCCGCACTTTTATAGTATTGGGAGAAGGGTTAGCAAGGGTTATTTTCAATATGATTACCGCTATTGTAATTATTACAGCAGGTAAATATTTATTTGGATTTACATTGATAAATGGTGTTACAACTGTGTTGGAAATGTTGGTGCTTAGTTTTATTGGCCTCATTGTTTTTATGGGTCTTGGTTTTATAGTAAGCGGCCTCGCAAAGAATGATAGTAGCATTCCTCCGTTTGCCAACTTACTTACTTTGCCACAGTTTTTACTCGGCGGCACATTCTTTAGTGTTGAAGCATTTCCAAAATGGTTACAACCCATCTCTAAAGCATTACCACTAACCCACTTAAATACAGCGATGAGAGCCGTGGCTTTTGAAGGGCAGAGTTTGTGGGATGTAAGAAATGAAATTGGTATATTATTACTGTGGAGCGTGCTGGTTTATGCTGTGGCCGTTAAAGTTTTTAAATGGGAATAAATTAATTATGCGATTATTTAAAGGTTTTCTTTTTGGTATTACAGGTTTGTTTGTAATCATAACATTGTTTTCATTATTAATTCCTTCAAGGGTGATGGTGTCACGGGCGGTTATCATTAATGATATAACTCCGGCTGAGATATATTCATCGGTTGCCAATTTTGAAAACTGGGAAAAATGGCATCCTATTTTTACAGTTGATTCTGCAAAAATAAATTGCGTAGCAGCCGGATTAGCGGATAAACTATTAACCTGTGTGATTGTTAACCGTGGAAAAGAAATCAATCTCTCCTTAATAGCTGCTGATACTACATCGGTTAAGTTTTTATTTAAGGCTTCCGGTGAAAATGATGTTGAAAATGATATTGTAATTGTACCTACAGAAACAAAAAATGCTATCCAGGTAGAATGGCGTGCAGTCACAAAATTACACTGGTATCCCTGGGAAAAGTTTTATGGAATTTTTATTGATCAGCTTACCGGAAACAGCTACGAACAGGCCTTGCATGGGTTGAAAGATTACCTCGAAAAAAACTAAAGCTGCTGCAAACCGAATTTGGTTATTTTAATTTTGCCTTATTATGCAACTGTTTTTAAATTATGATTGTCAACCAATCATAGCATAGATAATGGACTATACTTTACTGGTAAAAGAATGTTTGAAACAAAACCCAAGCGCTCAACAGCAATTGTATGAGCATTTTGCACCCTTAATGTTGGGCGTATGCTATCGCTATACCAAGTCTATCAGTGATGCAGAAGATATTCTTCAGGAAGGTTTTGTAAAAGTTTACCATCATTTAAGTAAGTACAATGCATCTGGCGAGTTAGGCGCATGGATCAGGCGGATAATGGTTACTACAGCCCTCAACTATTTAAAAAGAAACAAACGTTATCGCTCCGAAATGGTGTTTGCAGATATGCCCTTGCATTTAGTTTCGGACGACAACCCCATTGTAAAACTGGACACAAAAGAATTGTCAGAACTCATCCGGCAATTGCCAACAGGTTTTCAAACCATTTTTAATTTATATGCAATTGAAGGATATACGCATGTAGAAATTGGTGAAATATTGGGCATTAGTGATGGTACTTCAAAATCGCAATATGCAAGGGCCAGGTATTTATTGATTGAATGGATTGGCAAATATTCATCCTTGTCAAAAAATGAAAAGTATGCAGGAAAATAATTTTGAAAAACAGGTGCAGCAAAAGATGGAGGAGTTAAGAGTAACTCCTGCAGGCGAAGTGTGGCAAAATGTAGCACTTGAAATTAAGCGCAAGAAAAGAAACTGGCGTGTATTGTTCATGATTGCTTTTATCACGCTCTTATTGGGAACCGCCGGCATCGGTTGGTGGAATTTTTCATTTGTACCTGCAACCAACAAATTGTCAACGGCTGATAAAATACAAAGCCAACATCAAAATGCAATCAATGATAGTGTGAAAAAATATTCAGAAAATAATTCAGATACAGCAAAGGAGAATGCTGAAATAAATAGTTTTCCGCAAAGAGCCGGCGAAGGAAATTCAGCAGATAAATTATTAAACAAAATTAGCAAACAAACGCAGCCAGTAACTCAAAAAAATGTTCAGGAAATTGTTATCGAAACTGATAATTCACTTAAAGTCAGCCATCAAGTAATTGAAGGAACTCAACACAAATTCACCAGGAAAATAAAGGGAACAACAAGGGCAAAAACAACAACTTTAATTAGCAGCGGTGAAATAGATGAGGTATCCAACAACGCAATACCGACAACACAGAATCAGCAGGTACAACCAGGCATATACCTGCCAAAAATTGATGGCGCTGGAATATTATTGATAAGCAGAATTGATAACGTCATCCACACGGTTACCATAAATGATAATAGTTCTATCCTGCAATTAAAAGCAGCTTTGCAAAACTTTAAAGAATCACAGTTAGTTGTTTCTGGAAGTAATACGAAAATGAAAAGCAAACAATCAAATAAATGGCAATTTGGTTTAAATCTTTCATTGGGAATGTCAACCACCCGCAATAGTTACCTTGGTATCGTGGGTTTAAGTTCAGCCGGGGAGGATAAGGTTTTTGCCGATCCTTCGCAGGTAAACAACGGCACGGGTAGTTCTGGTAATTCAAGCTTTCCTCCAAAGCCCTCAGCAATCAAATTGGATAAAGCGTTTGTAATTGGCGCATTTGTAAAAAGACCTGTTTCACCGAGGTTAAGTATTGTAACCGGTATTAATTATAAGTTCTACTCAACCAAGATGGTTATCGGAAACCGATTTGACAGTACTGGTGCTTTTAGTACTGCTACAGTATATTACAGAGCCGGAAAGAGTTTTAATTATAACAATCATTTTCATTTTATAGAAGTACCCTTCAGTCTGCAATGGAAGATTTCGAAGCAAAATAAAGTGCCAATATATTTTGATGCAGGATTTACCCTCACCCAGTTGATAAACACCAATGCTTTACAATACAATCCATCAACCGGCTATTATTATAAAGACAATTCCCTTTTTAAAAAGACTTCCATTAATCTATCTTCTAAGCTGTTGATTGATTTTAGTAAGCATAACAGCCAGCGATTTCTTTTAGGACCAGAACTCAATTTTGGCATTGGATCAATGAGTGCAGGCGGCTTTTATCAAAAAAAGCATTACAGCTACCTGGGAATTAATTTGCAAAAGACAATCGGAAAAAAATAATCGTGAAGTTATTGCAGTTGAATGCAACCGTCTTTGTTTTATCCTTGTCAGTCTATAAAACAGATCAACATAAAAATTAGCTTATGAAAAAATATTCATTACAGGTGTTACTGGTAATTGCTGTTAGTATCGTTCTGCAAAGTTGTGTAAAAGACAAATTGCATTCAACCTATACTTATTTTTTGCCTGTGTATAAAAGTAAAGCAGCCGTATGGCAAAGTATAAAAAGTTCATCGCCGCAACCTTTGCAAAAAACAGGTAAGCTTTTTTTATACGGCAATTATATATTCGTAAATGAACTTAACAAAGGCGTGCATATAATTGATAATAGTAATCCAAAATCGCCGGTAAATCTTTCGTTTATTGCAATACCCGGCAACATTGATATTGCCGTTAAAGACAATACGCTGTACGCCGATTTATTCAGCGACTTAGTTTGCATAGATATAAACGATCCAGCCAACGCAGTTTTGAGAAAAGTAATTCCCAAAGTGTTCAGGGAAAGGGATGAACTGACCTATGGCACCAATGACACCTCTAAATATGTAGTAGATTGGTTAAAGCGGGAAACCACCGATGCGTCGGAACTGCAAAGAAATAAAGATCTCGGCCAGCCATTGGCCTGGTATTCTACTGCAATAAATAATTCAACTGCTCCTTCAGTGGTTGGTGTTGGTGGATCAATGGCCCGATTCACCATTGTAAATAATTATTTGTACACAGTTGGCAGGGAATCATTTTCTGCATTTAATATCAGTTCTTCTTTTGATCCGGTAATGAAAAATTTAATTTCCCCGGGTTGGAACATCGAGACAATTTATCCGCTAAAGGATAAATTATTTATCGGATCTCAAACAGGTATGTTCATTTATAGCATTACAGATCCGGGAAATCCTGTACGTCTTGGAAGCTTTGCGCATGCATGTTTTAATGACCCAGTAATTGCGGATGATGAATACGCCTATGTTACACTTAGAGCAACGGATGCCTCAAGTTGTTGGGGAGCCACTGCTCTTCAAAGGAATGAATTGGATATTGTGAATATTACAAATATTCTGCAGCCGGCACTCGCTAAAATTTACGATATGACGGAACCCAAGGGCCTTAGTAAAGATGGTGACCACCTTTTTATATGTGATGGTGCAGGCGGCTTAAAAGTTTTTAATGTATCCAATGTTTATGACATTAAGCTCACTAAGCAAGTCACCGGTATCAATCCTTTTGATGTGATATGTAATGCGGGCATAGCCATTGTAGTTGCAGATGAAGGTATTTATCAATACGATTATAATGACATCAATAACATTAAGTTGATTAGCAGGATCAACATTATCAAATCGTAAGTATTATGAAAAAAGAGGGACTGATTTTATTCATACTCATTGTGGCGCGTTTGAGTGTTTTTGCTCAAAATGCCAACAAACCAACTGCGGTCAAAAATAGGTTCCATTCATTTAACACAATAAGTATTTTGAATGGGAGCAGCACCACTTCGGTTGCTTTAAATACCGTGAATGGTTTACAATTAAGCAATCATTTATTTACAGGAATCGGTAGTGGTTTCGATTATTATTATCATACATCAATCCCCCTTTTTGGGGAACTAAGATATGATCTGTTGCGAGGTAACGGAAGGCTGCAATTGGTGGGTAACGCCGGCATTAACTTTCCATTTTCTTCTCAACAAACAAAATTTAATAACAAGCCCGGACCTTACAAGGCGGGGTTATTATATGGTGCAGGAATTGATTACCTGGCGCCGGTGAAAAAACAGGCAGTTATTTTAGGCGTTGCATTTACCAGTAAACATCTTACTCAAATGGTAGATAATCATATCTGGAATCCTGAATTAAACAGGATAGAAAATATTCCCATAAAAGATGAATATTCGCTGAATCGCATTGCGATTAAAATTGGCTGGATGTTTTAACTATTTTTTGATGAAGTGCAGGTTGCGTTTAATACCGGCAAACTTGCTTCGCTTAAGTGGCGAATTTTTGAAGACAGATTTAAATTGCTCTTCCGTCATGTCTTCCCAGTCGTTGGTAGTTAAATTTAGTATGGCAGCTATTGGCGCAAAACCCGGCTCTGATGCAGGTTTTGAAAACCGGTTCCATGGGCAAACATCCTGGCATACATCACATCCGAACATCCAATCATTAAATTTCCCTTTCATGCTATCCGGTATCAATGCATCTTTTAATTCAATCGTAAAATAGGAAATGCATTTGCTGCCATCGATTACTTTATCGGGCAGTATCGCCTCAGTTGGACAACTGTCAATACATTTTGTACAGGTACCGCAGTAGTCTCCCGTAAAGGGCGAATCATAATTTAATTCAAGATCTACAATCAATGTTGCAATGAAAAAAAAACTGCCTTGTTTTTTATTGATAAGGTTGCCATTTTTTCCTACCCAACCCAACCCGGTTTTTTGCGCCCAGCTTCTCTCCATCACCGGGGCACTGTCAACAAATCCTCGGCCATCCACTTCACCAATCGATGTCCTCATTTCGGCTAAAAAATTTTTCAACTTATTTCTTATCACATTATGATAGTCGTTTCCATAAGCATACTTGGAAATTTTTGGTGCAGCATCCAATTGTTTTTCAGCAGGGAAATAATTCATCAATAGGGTAATGACTGATTTAGCACCCGGTACCAATTTGCACGGATCAATCCGCAAATCAAAATGGTTTTCCATGTATTGCATTTGCCCGTGCATACCCTTGTTCAACCAGTTTTCCAGGTGTCGGGCATCCTCCTCCAGTTTTACAGCTTTTGCAATACCACAATGATTAAACCCCAGTTTGCTGGCAATGTTTTTTATTAATTGGGTATGTTGGTCCAGGATGCTCACAAATCATTTATAAGTGAAGGAATGAATCAATTAAAATATATTAGTTGCAGGCTCCCGGCAATTGTTTATCAATGGCATTTTTTATTTGCAGGTACACATCTTTTCTTTCTTCACCCAGCCTGTTTTTTACGAAAAATATACAAGCGTATTTTTTACAATTATCTACATAAGGGAAAGTTCCAAAAAGCCCGGGACTTGCAACCACGATAGATTTACCTTCAGCATCTGTTGCAAGTATCCATTCACCCAATCCATAATCGTATCCTTCACCAGCCTGCGGTGCATATTTTTTAGTAACGTCTTTTGTCTGATTGTTTTGCATTGCGGCAATGGCAGCTTCGCTTAAAATTTTTTTTCCATCAAACATACCTTTATTCAATATCATACTTAAAAAGTTCACGTAATCTGCAGCAGTTGAAACTGCCCCACCCGATGGATCTGTTGCAAAATTCTCCGGCGCAAAACTGCTACCCTTCATATTGAGTGGCGCAAAAATTCGTTGCTTCATCAGCAGTTCAAATCTTTTTTTACCTACAACTTCCAATATCCTTCCCGCAATGTTTAAACCGATTGAGCCATAATAGAAACTGGTTCCGGGGTTGGTATCAATTTCTTTTTTTGCAAAGGAATTCACTTCCTCTTCCAGCGATTCAAATTTTCTGCGTTGAATTATTTTCGCCAATATGCGCTGATTGTCGGCAATTCCGGTTTCGTGCGACAGGCACTGACGGATAGTGATATACGACTTTCCATAAGTTTCAAATATGGGCAGGTAAGTACTCACTTTATCATCTAAAGAAATTTTGCCTTCATCTACAAAAGTCATTACTAAGGCGGCGGTGAGCCATTTACTGCAACTGGCTATCGGCGCCTTCGTTGTTACTGTAAATTCACCCAGCTCTTTTTGATGAATTATTTTTCCATCCTTGTATATCAATGCTACTATATTATTACCCAATAACTTTTGATTGGCCGTTAATAACTGATCAGCTTCACTAAAATTGTATTGACTCTTACCAACAAGACATAGTAGCATGAAATTCAATACCAGTAAGCATTTAAGGCAGTTTCGGGTTGTTTTGTATGACATAGTTACCTATTAAGTTGTTTGGATATGAATTTGATAATATGAATAAAGTTATTTGAAAATTACCATCAATAACCTTACTCCAAACCAGTAAACATTTTATTGAACCTACTGGTACGAAATTTTAGCATAATTATAGGATTGAACAAAGGAATTGGGTAAAGTTTTGATTACATAAAAAGATTTATTAACTAAAACATTAAATACTTTAAGATATGAACTTAAATAATTTCACTATTAAAGCCCAGGAGACTGTCGGGCAATCGCAGCAACTTGCATTTAATAATAAAAATGCAAATATTGAAACAGAGCACCTGTTAAAGGCGCTCCTCAGTGATGATGATTCACCCATCGAATTCTTACTAAAAAAAAATAATGTAAACGTCAATTTCCTTGAAAGTAAAATTGATGAAAGCATTAATAAATTACCGAAAGTTCAAAACGGAGATCCTGCTCAAAATATGAGTCGGGATGCGAATAATGTGCTGATGAGATCCGCTTCTGATTTAAAAACCTTTGGCGATGAGTTTGTGAGTGTAGAGCATTTGTTACTCGCCATTTTACAGGGCAATGATAATAGCGCCAAGTCGTTAAAAGATGCAGGGCTAAACGATAAAGGTTTGATTGCTGCTATAAAGGATTTGCGAAAGGGGTCTACCATTTCTTCTCAAACACAGGAAACACAATTTAATGCATTGAATAAGTATGCAAAGAATTTAATTGAAATGGCAAGAAACGGAAAACTTGACCCGGTAATTGGCCGTGACGAAGAGATCAGGCGCACTTTACATATTTTATCGAGGAGAAGTAAAAACAACCCGATACTGGTGGGTGAACCGGGTGTGGGTAAAACTGCCATTGCAGAAGGATTGGCAATGCGGATTGTAAACGGGGATGTACCGGAAAATTTAAAATCAAAAATTATATATGCGCTTGATATGGGCCAGCTAATTGCAGGCGCAAAATACAAAGGCGAGTTTGAAGAGCGGTTAAAGTCAGTCATTAAAGAAGTGACTTCCAGCGATGGTGATATCATTTTGTTCATTGATGAAATTCACACATTGGTTGGTGCCGGCGGCGGAGACGGAGCCATGGATGCTGCAAATATTTTAAAACCTGCGCTTGCTAGGGGAGAGTTGAGGGCAATTGGTGCAACTACGTTAAGTGAATACCAGAAATTCTTTGAAAAAGATAAAGCGCTGGAAAGAAGGTTTCAAAAAGTGTTGATAAATGAACCTACTGTAGAAGATGCTGTGTCTATTTTGCGTGGGCTAAAAGACAGGTATGAAACTTATCATCATGTGCGGATAAAAGATGAAGCCATCATTGCGGCAGTGGAACTATCACATCGTTACATTACTGATCGCTTTTTACCGGATAAGGCTATTGATCTGATTGACGAAAGTGCTGCAAAACTCCGGCTGGAGATGAATTCAATGCCCGAAGAACTGGATAAATTAGAACGCCAGATCCGCCAGCTTGAAATTGAAAGAGAAGCAATTAAACGTGAGAGCGATGAAAGCAAGTTAAGAGAACTGAATACAGAAATATCCAATTTGGCTGTACAGCGTGACACATTTAAGGCTAAGTGGCAACAGGAAAAAGAGGTGGTAGAAAAAATACAAACCGCAAAAGCATCCATTGAAGATTTAAAAGCTGCTGCGGAAAAGGCCGAAAGGGAAGGCGACTATGGAAAAGTTGCAGAAATAAGATATGGCAAAGTGCAGGAGCAGGAGAAAGTGATAGATGATCAAACCAAATTGTTGGATGAGATAAGCGAAAAGCGCTTGTTGAAAGAAGAAGTAGATGCGGAAGACATTGCCGCCAACGTTGCAAAAGCAACGGGTATTCCTGTTATGAAAATGTTGCAAAGCGAAAGAAATAAACTGTTATTCTTAGAAGATGAATTGCATAAAAGAGTGGTGGGGCAAGATGAAGCAATTGAGGCAGTGGGTGATGCCATACGAAGAAGCAGGGCAGGTTTGCAGGATCCTAAAAGGCCCATTGGTTCTTTCATATTTTTGGGAACAACGGGTGTGGGTAAAACAGAACTTGCAAAGGCACTGGCAGATTACCTGTTTGATGATGAAAGTATGATGACCCGGATAGATATGAGCGAATACCAGGAAAAACATGCGGTCAGCAGGCTGGTAGGTGCACCTCCGGGATACGTGGGTTATGATGAAGGTGGCCAGCTAACGGAAGCTGTTAGGCGTAAACCTTATAGCGTGGTATTACTGGATGAAATTGAAAAAGCCCATCCGGATGTATTTAATATTTTACTGCAGGTACTGGATGATGGCCGTCTGACCGATAATAAAGGCAGGGTGGTTAATTTTAAAAATACCATCATAATTATGACCAGTAACATGGGAAGTAGCATTATACAGGAAAATTTTGATAAAGTTACCGAGCAGAATAAAATTGAGGTAGTTGAAAGTACAAAAGCTGAAGTAATGCATCTTTTGCGGCAAACTGTTCGACCCGAATTTTTGAATAGGGTAGATGAAATAATCATGTTTCAGCCGCTGATGAAAAAGGAAATAGCCAATATCATCAAAATACAATTGCAGTCATTAAAAAAGCTGGTTGCACAATCTGGTATAACTATTGACTTTAGTGAATATGTACTTGAGTTCCTGGCAGAAAATGGGTACGATCCCCAATTTGGGGCAAGGCCGTTAAAAAGACTGATACAGAAATCCATCGTAAATCAGTTAAGTAAAAGAATTTTGTCGGGAGATATTGATAAAACCACCCCGGTGCTGGTAGATGTTTTCGATGGTGAAGTGGTATTCAGGAATGAGGCCAGTTTGGAAGAAAAAACACAAAAGATATAAGGAAGATCTTAAAACTGTGATAAAAAAATCAGGGCTAAAAAAATAACTGGTTGATAATCAGGTATGTGGATAATGTGTTAGGGAAAATTTACCGATTTCGTAGGTGAAAAGACCCAAATAATATTATCTTCATACGCTTCCAGTGAACTGCTAAGGTCTGTCATATTATTATTTAAATATAGGCATAAGCTGAAGGGAAGATAAAAAACAAGCCCGGTATTTGTTCGGGTTAAATACGCACACAATTAAAACAATTTATATGGCATTTAAAAAAGAGGTAGTTGAGATCATTGAACCTAGAGATGTATTTGTAGGAAATATCGATGCACCGGTTACATTAGAAGAGTTTGGAGAATACGAAAGCGAAGCATGTGCTAAAGCTAATGAGGTAGTAAAGCAAATATTGGAAGAATTTGAAGGTAAGGTTAGATTTAATTTCCGTCATTTTCCAATGACCAATATTCACCAACGTAGTTTGAAAGCAGGTGAAGCTGCTGTAGCAACGGCCCAGGACGGTAAGTTTTGGGAGATGCACAATATTTTATTTGCAAACCGCCGCAGCCTTGGTACAACCAGTTTGAAATTACATAGTAAAGAAGCTGGCGTACAAAACAAGCGTTTTTTGGATGAGTTGGTAAATGCAACTTATGGCTGGCAGGTGCAGGGCGATATGCGTGAAGGCTTAAACAGGGGAGTAAAGGATGTACCTACTTTCTTTGTTAACGGCGAACGTTTTAACGGGAGTGCAACTTATGAAGAGTTAAGTAAAGCAATCGAAGCCGCACTGAAAAAAGTTAAGAAAAAAGCACCGGCTAAACAAAGAGCATAATGTTATTTTGCGCCTCAATTTTTATTGGGGCGTTTTTTTTTACAAAAAATCAGTTTTGACCCGAAGGTTTTTCCGGAACATAAATTTTATTGTCAAAGTTTTTTGACAAGTGCAATTAAGCATCGCCGGTATCTTTTATGCCTTTTACCAGGTGCTCAAGATTTTGCTCCGTAAAAAATACTTTGCAGGTGCTTGCTGCTTTGTCGAGTAGTTCACGGAGTGGCGTTTGTTTGCGGCCAAGTATGCTATAAGCTTTTGTAAATGCATTTTCGTCGTCCATATCTGTTTTTACCTGCAGCGCTTCCTTAACAGCAATAATATATAAACCATCGTCTTTTATTTTACCAAGTTCCGCAATCATCCAGCTAAGTGCGTAAAAATAGTTTTCATCTAACAGCAATACATATTTGTTGTTGCCAATATCCGGCATCTTATTAAAAGGAGAACTGGTGATTTCAGGAATACAATATTTTTTTACCTGGCGGGATTGCCTGCCACTTTTATCCAATTGAATAGCGCCTGACAATGCTTGCGGATAAATGCTTAACCAGCGCAATTTTCTGCGTAGTTCATGTACATCATCTTCCATGCTTTCAAACTGGTATTCCTTCTTATTTACAAATTCAGTTATTTCATAAATAGCAAACCCATAATACTCTTTGATAGCTTCTATCTCTTTCTCTTCATCCAACCAGTCTGCTTTTGCCAGTTTATTGTGAATTTTTACCAACCTGTTTTTTTCGGTTGTTAACCAATCTTTTTCTGTAAGTATTTCATTAAGGCTTTGAATTTTTTCCCTGGTTTCTGCCTGTAAATAAGTGATCATCTCTGCCGGAACTTTTTTATTAGGTTGAAGGTCCTTTGCGATATTGTCGTAATAATCAATGGCACCCAGGGCATCTTCTACCAGCTTAAAGTGCTCATTTATTTTTTCAAATCTTTTTTTGTTATGAATGTCGGCATACATTTTTGAAAGCGCTTCCAACATAAAAAGCGGCGTACGGGCACCCTTTCGGTAAAGCCAGAGTGCAGGATTTTTTTCCTTTGCTGCAGCAGTTAATAATAATTGCAATTGGTTTAGGAAAAATTCAAATCGGGTGAGGCCTTTTTGCATGGGTTATTATTTAAGGGTTATTGGGGTTCAACATTAAACATTGTTTGGAAAAGTGAGACAGACTAAATTTCAAAAAAAGATACAGTTCCACCTACCCAGGTTTTATCCATATTGTAGCGTGTGCCAATCATTTTCCCTTTACTAAGTCTTGATAAATTTAGTACTGCTTTGGGACGATCCCATTCTTTTTTCCAAAAATAAAATAAGCGTACTTCTGCTTTAGCAGGTTCATCCATTGTTTCAATAACAGCGGCGTATTGCACTTTCTTTTGTAGAATCCAGTTTTCGGGATCTTTCAGATCAGTAATATCTGATGGAGTTACATCAATGATAACGCCCATTCCTGCAAAAGAAAAAAGTGGTTTCAACACGTAATTTTCAAGGTCAGGAGGAACTTGCTTTAATTCATTTACAAAGTAGGTAGTGGGAATATAAGGGTTACTGATGAATGGTAACGTGTATTTGCTGATGCGGTAAAACCAATTTGGGTGCGATATCCATTCTACTTCCCACGGTTTAGTCATATCAATAATATCCGTAAGTCCTTCCTGTTGATGCAGGTCATCAAATATCAGGCGATTATAAATTCTTTCAATTTCAATCAATTGGCCGTTATCCTCATAGTATAATTTATTTTCCTTGCCAATTAGTTTTGTTAAGCAAACAGTTTTAATGCCTAATAATTTTTCGGTACAATAAAAATCAATCCTTGTTTTTTGTTTCTCCGGATAAATTTCCAACAATATAATATTGGCCGGGTTCAGGTCGCCAACAATGATATCTTTCAATGCCTGTAAATAGGATGTTTCTGTATAGCCATTTAAGTAAGAACTATGCGTTGAAGGTGTAGCCGCATAATCCTTTGTAATGGCTGAATGATATGCCTGAAAGGCAAACAATGTTGGAAAGCCCTGCATCTCTATTAACTGTGGCTCCAGTTCTCCAGCCTCATTTTCACATACACCAAAATCAAAAACAACAAACTCAGGATAAGCTGTTTCGCCGGGTATCAATATATCTGCGGGAATTGACTTTTCTGTAAGCGATTTAAAGTTTGGATTTGTAATTACATCAATGATGTCTTCACAGGCGCTTAGCATTTTTTCTTTAAATTCCTTTGGAACAAAAATGGGTGTTTCGGCAACTCTAAAATCCAGTGCGCCGGGTTTAAGCGAGTCTAATTCATCAATAAAGGCGTTGTATTTTTCTTCCGTAAACTGCTGGTTAAATCTTGTCCGTAATTCTTTTTGCATGAATGATAAGTATTAGGATGATTTTCGTTTTTACTTAAGCGGCTTAAAAATAATTATATTAATTGCAGATGCCCCTGCTGAAAAAATTGAATAGAAATGTTGTTATACTTTGCGCCTGGTAAAATTGTGCATTGCTGAATATTGATCCAACAGTACAAGAGCCGATAGCTATCGGCTGCGACGCAACGATGCTTCATGCTTATTCTGTTGCCGGGTATATAAAAAAGCATTGCACATTTTTATGCTACGTAAAGTATAATTAGAAACTGTCAACAGCCAGGTGTAAAAATTTAGGTAAAATATGCGCATAAGTGTACATAATCTTATCCGGGTCATTTAATTGCTCAATCATACTGTTCCATTTTTTCTCTCCATAATTTTTGATAACAGTTTGTTTCTTTTCTTCTGTTTGCAAATGTAAGCTCATGCCCACTGCATCGGCTTCGGGATGAAACTGTGTACCAATCATATAATCATTAAAACGAACAGCCATAACAGCTCTTTCAAGATCTACATGTGGCCGTTCTTTTTCGATTGCTAAAATGGTGGCGCCGGTTTGTTTTAGTACCTGCTGATTGGGTTCTATAACCTGGTAATCTCTGCTATCTACCGCATAAAAAGGATCTTTCATTCCTTCAAATACCAATTCATTTTTTCCGCCTTTTAATATATGAACAGGAAAAACACCAAATGCTGTACTTTTTCTTTTGCAAACATTGGCAATACCATAATGCCTGCAGGCCAATTGATAAGAGTGGCATATAAAAAAAACATGTTTTTTTTGTTGATTGGCCTTGTTCCAACTTTCAATTTCACCAATCCAGTTAAAATAGGTTTTCTCCCATTCTGTTTCTTCACTATCTAAGGGACTGCCGGGGCCGCCACTTGAAATAAAAATATCATAACTAAGATCGGGTACTTCAACTTTGCCACGTACATCAAATTCATCCCAACTAATATCCAGCTTGCTTTCATTACTAAACTGGTCTAAAATTTCCCTGATACAGCGCATGCCCTGGTTGGCAGCTCCATCGTAAAGGTCTAAAATTGCGATGCGTATTCCTCGTTTTCCTGGTGTGCTCATTGTGCAAAAATAATATTAAGATAGAAGCGGATCTGTAAGCGCTTAAGCGCTTAGTACACTCATTTAAAATGTTGGTTATTATTTATAGAAGCAACCGGTAATGTGTATATATTTTCAGGTTTATTTAAAACAAGCTATACTTTATTAGAAAAGATTTATAATCCCTCCAGGAAGCTACCTTGAATATAATCTACCACATCCACTAAATTATTGGTCTCTTTAAAAACTGCCAGTTGCCGATCGGCACCGGTTCCCTGTTCCAACATTCTATGTACATAATTGATGGCATGCCGGCTACCCAAATGTGGAATCACATCATCCACAAAATCCAGTAACTCATAAATCAATACCCGGGTATTTACTTCGGCTTCTTTACCAAAATCAATCATACTTCCATCAATGCCATAGCGGCTTGCCCTCCACTTATTTTCGTTTAGCAATGCACGTGAGTACATCATAAAGTTGAGATTCTGGCTACGCAATTTATATAGCTTGGCACATATTGCCTGGAATAATGCAGTAATGGCAATGGTTTCCTGCACGGTCATCGGAATATCGCAAATGCGAAATTCAACCGTATTAAAAAATGGATGCACCCTAATATCCCACCATATTTTTTTTGCGTTATCAATGCAGTTGGTTTTTACCAACAGCTTAATATAATTGTCGTACGCTTCTATGCTTTCGAAATAATCTGGTATGCCCGTTCTGGGAAATTTATCAAATACCTTTGTCCGGTATGATTTGTATCCGGTAGTTCTGCCTTCCCAAAAAGGTGAGTTGGTACTTAACGCATAGATGTGCGGTAAAAAATACCTGGCCGAATTGGCAATGTGTATGGCGAGGTCACGATTCTCCATGCCTACATGCACGTGAAGCCCAAAAATGAGATTGCTTCTTGCTGCTTCCTGTAATTCATTGATTATTTCGCTATACCGGATGTGATCTGTTATTAACTGGCGTTCCCAATGGCTAAAAGGATGTGTACCCGCTGCACCAATTCGTAAACCTAAACTTTCAGCAATACTACTGATGGTTTTTCTAAGGGTAGATACGTCCATAAATGCTTCATCCACATCCTGGCAAACATCTGTACCCACTTCCACTACGGCCTGGTGCATCTCTGCTTTCACTTTATCTTTTATTATTTTTTGGCCTTCGTGAACAATCTGTTGTTCATGGCTTCTCAGTTCCCTGGTTTCAGGGTCCAGCACCATGTACTCCTCTTCTACGCCAACTGTAAAATTCTTAAAAGAAATATGTGCCATTTTTTATTAATTAAGTTGTAATGGTGAAATGTAGCTGAGTTTGCAATTGATGTACTGAAATAATTGGTTAATAAAGAGGCTTGCCTGTTGCACTTCTTTTTACATATTCACCCCATGTTAAATTATCTGCACCTTCTACCTGGGCCAATGCTTTTTCAATGGCATAATTGGCTGCCGTTTCTACAACCCATTCAAAATTTTCTTCTCCTACACTTGTTCTTTCAGCATCGGGAGCAGGGTTGCAAAAATCAATTGCATAGGGCACGCCATCCCTTAATGCCAACTCCACGGTATTAAAATCGTAGCCTAAATAATGATTGATACGCAGTACAATTTCAGTCATCATTTTTATTTTTTCTTCAGATGGATTAAAGTTGGCAACATAGCGTTCAGCGTGTACATTGCGTGGCTCGTAACTCATTATACGTACATGTTTTCCTCCAATGCAATAACAACGATAATACTCTTCAAACATAATTTCTTCCTGCAACATCATTACCAGTTCGCCTGTTTCTGAATGTTTGTCAAAAAAGTCATCAACATCTGTAAGTTTATAAACACTTTTCCATCCGCCACCGGCGAAAGGTTTCATATATGCAGGAAAGCCGATGTAATCAAAAATAGCACTCCAGTCAAGTGGATAAGCCAGGTTACTGAAAGAGTCGCTGGTAGTATCAACGGGCATATCTCTTGATGGCAGGATAACAGTTTTAGGTACGGGCACTTCTATTTTTGTAGCAAGGCAGTTGTTGAAAAATTTTTCATCGGCACTCCACCAAAATGGATTGTTGATTACAGCAGTACCACATAGTGCAGCATTTTTTAAAAAGGCCCGGTAAAATGGTACGTCCTGCGAAATACGATCTATTATCACCGCATAACCACTGCTACTGCCCTGTACAACTTTATCTATGTAAACCTGTTCTGCTAAAATTCCTTCTATGTTTTTACTATTTACTCTTTCTATAAAAGCTTCAGGAAAGCTTCTTTCTTTTCCGAAAAGGATACCGATTTTTTTCATACAATATTTTTTGAGTGTGAATTGAAATAATAATGGAGTGAGACGAAGTACCGCTATTCAAATATATTTTTTAAAGGGTAATAAACCAAATATAGTTCATCCCTAATCCGAAGGCAGCGTTGGTGTTTCAGGGTTGGATTGCAGGCATTACTATGACATTTTTATGAGCCGGCAATTATATTTGGATACTGCTGGTTGGCATAGCTGAAACTATTAAGCATATTGGCTACTTTACTGTATTATCTTTTTCTTAATTTTGGCCAATGCCAATTACCACTTACCTCAATGTCAGTATAGAGCACCACAATATATACTCATCTTTTCTTAAACGAGACGTAAAAATAGATTGCTACTTACCTCTGGCCGTGGATATTTCCGAAGAAATAAGTTTACTGCTAATCAACGACGGACAGGATTTGGTTACCATGAAGTTTGGAGAAATTTTAAAAATACTCTATACACAAAAAGCTATTGTGCCATTGTTTTGCATAGGTATTCATTGCTCCGCAGATAGAAAGAATGAATATGGAACCGCCGGTGTATTGGATTATGGCGGCCGTGGTAATAAAGCGGGCTTATATGCCCGATTTATACTTGAAGAATTAATGCCTTATATCCGAAAGAACTTTACGCATTCGTTTAAGGATAAATCGTATGCAGGATTTTCTTTGGGAGGATTAAGTGCAATGGATATTGTATGGAATCATTCCAAAGAATTTAAAACTGCCGGAATTTTTAGTGGCTCGTTTTGGTGGCGTGACAAGGATCAGCATGATCCTGGTTTTGATGAAGACCTGCATCGCATCATGCATCGGTTGGTAAGGGAAGGAACTTACAAACCCTGGCTGAAATTCTTTTTTGAGGTTGGTACGCAGGATGAAACTGCAGACAGAAATAACAACGGAATTATTGACGCAATTGATGATACCGTTGGCCTGATAAGAGAATTGCAATTAAAAGGATATAAAAGCGATGCAATAAAATATGTTGAATTACAAGATGGCCGGCATGATGTAGCCACCTGGGCAAATGCATTTCCTGCGTATTTGAAATGGGGATTTGGACAGAATTATGTTGAATGATAAATGTTGAATGTTGAATTCAACATTTATCATTCAACATTCAACACAATGTATTTCACTCGTCGCTCATAACCTTAAGCCGTTCATCCATTCAACATTTATCATTAAACATTCAACACAATGCATTTTAATACCAGCTATTTTTTCGTTTATTAAAAACCTCCAGCCCAAGTTTAAATTGAATGGGATTGCTGAATTTGTTTGCTGCGCTGCTTACAATGTATCCCCCAATTTTGTAGCGGTCACGCCAAAAGCGGATTATTTTTTCTACGCCAAAAAAGAGTTCTGCATACCTGATGTTTCGTTCAGGTACATACAAAATTCCTCCTCCTGCTACTTCCATTAAATTCAACTTTTTTAAGAAAGGAATTTTGTTAATGATGGCTCCATGAAACTGGTGCAGGTAATGGCCTTCATAAAAGCGGCGAAAAACAGGAAAGGTAGAATCCAGTGCCTGGAAACTTAATGTAGGATTAAGGAAAAGTAAGGGATCACCCCGACGCATATATTTATAATCTACCAACCTTAAGTCCGTTTTGCTGAGGAATGTACCGCTGATAAATGTATATCTCGATTCACCAGCCAGCCCAAGTTTTAATTTCTGTGTAATTCCAAATTCAAGATAGTCGAAGTCAATTTTACTGCCTAGTATGTTGGGTATGCCTTTGCGCCAGCTTACACCAAAAGTTGGCCACTTGCTGCCCAGTATAATTTTTTCTTTTGGCTCACGAATATATTTTTGAAAAGGTGTGTATTGCAAACCGATTGTATTATAAAATGCATCATAAGCGTCAAAACGAATTGCCTGGTTATTGCTTAGGCCACGGCCAATAAATGAAGAATCTAATTTGTCGTTTGTTTTATAATCTGCAACGCTCAGGCGACGGGTAAATTCAAATTTGTTTGTCAATACAAGGCCATTTAGCAGCTCTACATTATGACCAAACTCAATGCCCTGTTTTAAATAGATATTGCTTCTTTTTAATTGGTTGATCCAGGCATCGCCTTCAAATATCTGGCTAAACTCTCTGCCAACATTTATAAAATAATATCCCCTGCTAAAAGGGTTATACAATTTTGAAAATCCAATAGCGCCCTGAACATCTTTATTTCTTACACCATAACTCAGTCGGGTACTAAGGCTGATATTCTTTTTGTTCTTATAAGTTTTAAAGAGAAAGAAGTTAACACCAAACCGTCCACCACCTAATTGAAGCGGCTGATACAGATCGGGTATGGTTGCAAAAACCATCAGCCTTTCTTTGCGCCAGTTATGATTGTCAACACCATCAATGAATAATTTTTTGAGCGTTATTTTATTATTATAATTATCAACTGAATCAAGATAATGAGTAGCGGTATGTGCTCTTTTTACACTGTCTTTAAAATTTATAAAGGCCAGTTCTTTGGATGACAAAGGTTCCTTTCGAATCGTTTCCCAAAAGCTGCTGTCTCTCTCATAAGCGAGTTGTGCGGTAGAACTTACTTCAGTTGTAAAATGATTTTTTGCAAAGCTGGTGTCAATTTTATAATCGCTGTAAATGGCTACTGTACTGCCACTGAGCGAACCTTTACCTGCTTTCGTGAGATAATTGAACCCGGTTTTTACGGGCATCCAGGCTTTATTGTTTACCCATTCGTATTGCTGGTCAACAGAAAAATAATCGTATTCAATGAGGTGAAATTTTGGTAGTTCAAAATGCGAACTAAGTAACACCCATGCGCTGTCCATGATTTCCATTTCTCCCGTTACCAGGGCATTGCCCAGTTTGCCTGGCGTTACTTTAATGGTATAAATTATCCGGTTGTTTTCCTTTCTTGTTCTTAATGTTTTGTACTTGTAAGCAATGAGGCCACTGTTGCTGATGGGGGAGAGCATCGGCATGGCCGAAAGTGCCGGTACCTGAACAAGGTTTTGATAGAAATTAAAATCACCATCTGTGGTAGTGAGGTAAAAAAGGCTTTCACTATTTCCCCTGATTTTTACGGCCGTTCGTTCTTCCTTTATTTTATTGGGAAAAGCGTGATCAACCGCCAGGTAAACTTCTGCCATATTCATAGCAGCCAATTCTTTTTGTTCTTTTGTTTCTGTGGTGGGCTTCTTTTTTTGTTTGTCAACAAAGCTATTTTGATCAGTAGCTTTTATGTAGATATTGCAGTTGTAAGTGCCGGCATGTTGCAGCAATTCTTCTTTATGATTAATTACGTTGCGTACAATTTCTTCTGCATGGTCTTTCCGGGTACCGATAATTTCTACACTGCTTAACAGCTTCCCTTTTTCTGGTTCCAGTATCTGGTTGAGTACATAATCTTTGGTGATGATGATAGTCAGCAATTGCGATTGATAGCCCATCATTTCAATCACCACGTCATATTTTCCTGCTTCTAATTGGAGCTTAAAATTGCCATTCATATCCGTGGTAGTGCCCGTTTGTAATTCCTTAATATGAACAGATGCGTAGGCCAGCGGTTCCAGCCGGGGATTGGTTATTTTACCTGTAAGTAAATATTCCTGCGCACCTGCAAAAAGTGTACTCAATAAAATAAAACAACAAGTAAGTAAGGGTCGCTTTGTAGTCAAATCAACAACGTTTTATGATGGCGCTACAATGTATAACAGATGCTTTACATATTCCATTCTATCTGTAAAGAGTCTTCCAAAGAAATTGTTAATTCATTTAACCCCAAAGAAAACTTTGAATTGCATAAAATAAAAATGTCATGGTTATTAGCCACGACATTTTTAATAAATAGATTGAATTGATTAGTTAAACAAATATCTCAGCCCAATCTGCATCTGCCAGCGGGAGATAATATTTGTATTGTCTTTAAAACTGTTTGAAAGTGGCAATTGATTTTTGTTATCGAGATATGTCATAGAGAAACTAGGCGTTTTGCCATCTGCTGATAGACCTTCATATTTAAGAAAGTTATTTAAGTTAGGTGTTTTGTAAGTTCCCCAATATTTGTTTAACAGGTTACCGGCATTTACGATATCTACGGAAATGCGCAGTGTATGTCTTTCTTTTCCTGTTTTTACGGAAATGTCTTCCGTAATATTTAAATCGAGTCTTTTGTAAAAAGGAGCCACGTTTGCATTTGCTTCAGCATATTCTCCACGGTGGCCGCTTAAATAATGATCCTGGTTGATGAAGTTGTTTAACTGATTCCAGATTTGTGCAGAAGTTCTTGTATCTGTAACAGGGCTTGTAGCAGTGCCTGTACCTGTACCTAAACCTCCCGAATTAACCTTTACCAAATTAATTTCACTGGCAGTTTTTGGAATATAGATTAAGTCGTTACCTGTATTACCATCACCATTTAAGTCACCATTGTACACATAAGAAGAAACGCCGGCAGGAGCTGCTTCAAAGATTGCACCAATTGAAGTAGATGCATATTTGCCCGTTGCAATTTTATAAGATGCATAAGCAATGATACGGTGAGGTTGATAGAATGCAGCATTGGCAAGGTTTGCAGCATTAGGATCTGTATTGCTTACACCTCTTGCACTCCAAAGTGAAGATGCTGTACTGCCAAACTCTGCCGTATTTTTTGACTGGCTGTATGTATAGGCAACACTTCCAAAAAAGTTCTTGTAAGTTTTTTGAATCCTCGCTGTTAAGTTATAAGAATAGCCTTTGCTGGTATTTTTCATTAAGATAGCATTACCCAGGTTTGGATTATCTAATGTAGTACCATGATAGTATTTGTTGGAATTAGATACGGTTAAATAACGCAACCTGTTATCTGCACCACCTAAAGCAAATGCATTTCTTTCATCCAGGTTAATGTTAGAATAATAAACCGCATTGATGTCTTTTGAGTAAGTACCTTCTATTGAAGTGATCAGATTACCGGCCCATTTTTTATCCAATGCAAGACTGGCTTTTAATACCTGTGGATATTTAAAATTACGATCCACCAATGCTACACTGTAAGATGAGTTTGGTAAACCACCTGCGGGGATGTAAGTAGTAGGATTTGCATTGAATGCGACATTCGAAGTGGTAAATGATCCAAACTGGATACCATTGTTACTTGCCTGGTTACTGATCCAAACAAATGGAGGAGGACCTGCAAAAATACCTGCGCCGCCTCTGATTTGGATACTCTTGTCGCCTTTTATATCCCAGTTAAATCCAAGTCTTGGAGATAATAAGGGTGTATTTTTTGGTGCCTTGCCAATATTATAACTGCCATCTTTAAAAGTAAGGGCGTCAAAATATGGATTGTCTGTAAAGGTTTGTTTATAGAGCGTTAAGTCTGCACGTAAACCATAAGTAAGTGTAAAGTTTTTAGACGCACGCCATTTATCCTGGGCAAAAAATCCAAGCTCCGTGGAGCCGGCATACGCAAAAGGAAATTCGCCACCTGGTAAAGCTGAATACTGCAGGTAATAACTCTTAGCGTTAGCCGCTCCTGTATTTACGCTATTGTAAAAATCAGTTAAGGAATTAAACTGGTAAACACCCTGGTAGCCTGGAGCAAAAGCATTTTCATACTTCCTGTAATAATCCTGCGTTCCTACAGTGATTTCGTGTGCCCCTTTATAAAATTTGAAGAAGTCAGCAAATTGAAATACGTTGGTGTTTAACTTATTGTTGTAAGTGTACATCTCGTAACCAAATGTTGTGTAGATGCTACCTGAGCCATTTAATATGTCAACCAAAGGAAAGGTTGGGCTATTTGAATGTGGTGCACGGTAATCTCTTAAAGCTGTATAACCAACCTGTAATTTGTTGGATGCTTTATTTCCGAAGCGGGTATTTAACTCAGCAATTACAATATTAAAATTATTGTTGATCTGGTAGCCACTTCCAAAAAATGGCATTGAAGTAGTGCCTGGTTGTCCACCGGTAATTTGTCCGCTACCTGGGCGGCTATTACTCGCAAACTGATCAGAGGATGATTTTAAATAATTGTATTTAATAGTAAGCGTGTTACTCTTATTAATATTCCAGTCAATTTTGGCAGTGATCTTATCACTTTTTGTTTCAAAAGAATAACCTTGAAACGCTCCCGGATCTAAACTCCAGCCTGTGTGTTTGCTTGCATCTTGCAGAAATGCACTTAGCATAGCCAGAGTATCTGCATTTGCCTGCGAAAAATTTCCTCCCGGAGCATGAGTTGCATCAGACGCAACCAGACTTGTAGCGGGTGCCGTTTGCCTAACCTGTTCGCCACTAACAAAGAAAAATAATTTGTCCTTTATAATTGGTCCACCAACAGAAAAGCCTCTTGTGTTAAAACTAAATTCAGGTTTGGTAAGTGTAGTTGTTCCTACTTTATAACCTTGTGTACCGGGTCCCTTGAGGTAGGTGTACAGTGAACCTTTAAATACGTTGGTTCCACTTTTTGTAACTGTGTTAATACCAGCACCGGAAAATCCACCCTGGGTTACATCATAAGGTGCAATGTTTACCTGGATTTGTTCAATGGCTTCAAGGCTAATAGGCTCTGAGTTTGTTTGCCCGCCCAATGTTCCGGATAAACCAAATGAGTTATTGAAGTTAGCACCATCAACAGTTACGTTGTTGTACTGGCTACTGCGGCCACCAATGTTAAGGCCGTTTGCAGTTGGCTCCAGTTTAGTAAAATCCTGCAGAGAACGGTTTACGGTTGGCAGGCGTTCAATTTGTGTGCGGTTAATAATTTCCTGGCTGCCGGTTCGGTTGTTGTTAAAAACATTGTCTTGCTTTCTACCGGTTACCAATACTTCCGATAAAGTAGCTGCTGAGGTTTTCATTGCAAAATCTGCTTTAAATTCCTGGCCAAGTAACAGGGTAATGTTGTTTTGTTTTTCCTCGTTAAAGCCAACAAAGGAAACAGTGATTTCGTAAGGCCCGCCAATACGCAGGTTGGGTAAATTGTAACGGCCATCCTTACGGGTAGTTGTTACATATTTTGTACCCGTTGGCTGATGAACGGCGGCGACGGTGGCGCCTGCCATCGGTGTTTTGCCGTTATCAAATACAGTTCCCTGTATTTCAGAAGTGGTTTCCTGGGCACTTGCCAGGTATCCTGAAACCATTAGAATGGCTGTCAGCATAATGATCAATTTGCGTTTCATAAAATGTGTGTTTAAATTTTTACTTGGTTGTTTTTTTTGAAAATTTATATAGATAGAAGAAAACAGAGCAGAGGGGACATAGATTTTTTTAATGTGTGTTTTTTACACAGTGGGTTCATTGGGGACTAAGGGCTTTTTATTTATCATTGTGCTGCATCGGCCTAAAAAAAAATACGCCACGACTTTCATCGTGGCGCAAGCTGTTATTATTTTAAAATTTAGGCGTATTACTTAAATGCTACTTAAAAGCTCAATCTAACACCAAGCTGGCTGGTCCATCTTGAGCTATTAAATACTCCATCAGAAATTGTGTACGGTTTACCAGTAGCTGGCGGCGTAAATTTATACTGTGGAGTAAGATCAGTTGAACTAACATAACCAGTAAAATTAAGAATAATTGATTGGTCATTTGAAATGAAATATTGCTTACCGGCATCCCTAAACAGGAAGTTGGTGAAGTTGAATATATCATAAGTAACCTGTAACTGGTAAATTTTGGCACCTAGTTTCAGATTGAAATCCTGCTGTAATTTTAAATCAACTACATGCGTGAAAGGTAAACGGGCTCCGTTACGTTCGGCATACTCACCACGGTGCTTGCTAAGGTAGCTATCGCCGTCAATATAGGCGCTAAACATATCTTTCTGTTGCTGCGGCGTGTAAGTAACACCACCTGTTGTGTTAGAAAGAAATACCATGCTGGTTAAATCAGACTGAGTTGGAATGTAGATAAGGTCGTTTGTTTCAAAATCATCCAGATCTCTTACCAGGCCTTTGTTAAGTACATAGCTGTAGGGGTTGCCACTTTGGCCATTATACACAAGGGATACAGTTGTAGCCATTGATTTATTGAGGTAAGTGAATTTTTTAGAAACATAGGCATTAATTCGATGTCCTAGATCATAGTCGCTTGTAGAACGACCAATATTATTTCTACCGCCTACTGCTTCCATAAAACGCCATTGAGAGTTGTTTTGCGAGCTGGTACCTTCGTTAACTACAACAGAGTTTCCATAAGTGTAGTTAGCGTTGAATGCCCAGTTATTGCTCCAGCTTTTATCAAGCGAAGTAGTGAGGCTGTAAGAAAATCCTTTTTTACCCTCCCTGTTGTTTAACAGGTAAACTCCCGTGTAAGGTGAGCTGCCATTGGCTCTAATGGGAATTGATTTAGCAAAACTTCCGGATAAATCGTACACATCTCTCTGATCAACGCCTACTGCTTTTTTTGTTGGAGGCAAAATATCCACCCTTGTATAATTGATCTCGTTGATATTTTTTGTAAGGATACCTTCCATCGAGAATTTCCATTTTCTATCCAGCATTTTATCAATGCCTAAAGATGCCCTGAATACTTTGTTCGTTTTAAAATCTTTTGCAATCAGGTCAATCTGCCCGGATGGTACAGGAACATTTATACCGAAATCGGCTGCCGTGTACTGGTTAAAAGGATCAGCTTTGAACGGAACATTGCTGCTTCTGATACCTGCAATGCTGATACCATTGTTGTTATACACTCCTCCAGGCCACACCAATGGAACTCTTCCGGTAAACATACCAAAACCACCTCGTATGGTAAGTGACTCATCGGGTACTTTGTACACCAAACCAATTCTTGGGTTAAGCGACCATTTGGGATCAGCAATCTGGCCGGAACGTGCACCACGCATATCATAGTAGCTTGCATATTTACCCAACGCTGAGTCGTTAAAAAACTGGTCAGTTTTTGGTGTAGTAAGAAACTTTGTGTTATCAGCACGTAAACCTAAGGTTATTGTCAACTGGCTATTTACTTTAATTTCGTCACCGATAAAAAATCCTAAACGTAAAGTGTTGAATTTAGCAGCACCGTTTACAGATTCGTCACCACTTTTACCTGGGTCCAACAAAGAATAAGAACGGTTATAAGTAGTCGCGTTGCCACCAGACATAAATGTAGCTAAATCAGGAAAAACGTACGAACCGTAGTTTTGACGGATAAAGATGTTAGTTGATTTGCTGATCTCATTGTCAGTACCGATAGAAAGCGTGTGCTGGCCTTTGTATATTTTAAATACATCAAATAGGGCAAGGTTGTTTTGCTTCAGATAGTTTCCGGTAGAAAATTCATCCGTACCTAAAATCAGTTTTCCAGTACCATCATTGATAGTAATCCTTGGGAATGCTGCGCCGATAGCACCTCTGTCATCAGTAACATTGGTAAAGGTTACTAATAATTTGTTATTGGAACCGGCTGCAAAACGTGAGTTTAATTCAGCAGATCCGGAATGCGTGGTAGAAGGGAATGCGTAACCATTGTTTAGGAAGTTGATGGTAGAGTTGCTGCTCCTTGAAGTGTTGTTTCTAAAACCATCATTGTAACGATAACTAAGACTTAATTTGTTTTTTGAATTGATGTTCCAATCCAATTTTGTGGCAATCCTGTTAGCTTCAACAGTTTCAGGATTATCTAAATACCCTCCCGGCTCGTATCCGTAAGTAGATTTCAGGTAAGAAGTTAAAGCAGTAATATCCGAAGCTGTCGAAGTTCCATTATATCCTTTAAAATCGTATGGCTGAGGTCGTTGATCTCTTTGAATTTCACCGTTAATAAAGAAAAACAATTTGTTTTTAACAATTGCTCCACCTAACCTAAAGCCGGTAGTCTTATTAGAGAAATTAGCTAGTTTGGTAGCGTCTTTTTTATCAACTCCGGGAGTTTTTCCGGAAAGCCCCTGGTTACGGAAAAAATGATATACCGAACCGGTTAAAGTGTTTGTACCACTGCGTGTAATGGCGTTGATACCACCACCGGTAAAATTGCCCAACGCCGCGTCGTACGGAGATAATACCACCTGGAACTGATCGATGGCATCGATAGAAATAGGAGCTATACCAGACTGACCGCCATTAGTACCTGAGGCAGAAAGACCAAAAACATCATTATTTACGGCACCATCGATGTAAAAGGAGTTGTATCGGTTGTTTTGGCCGGCAAGTGAAATGCCACCATCACCAGTTACTTTAGCCTGCGGCACGTACCTCAGGTAGTCGGCGATGTTTCTACCTACAGTGGGTAAGTTGGCCATTTTATCCCTGCCGATGGTTGTTTCAGTACCACCTTTACCAGACGATGGTAAAGTACGTGTACCTGTGATCACTACTTCTTCCAGGTTACCGGAGCTTTCCACTAACTGAAAATTCTGATCAGAAGCTTCACCCAAAGAAAGGGTAATATCGTTTGTGGTGAAGCTTTTATAACCAACACTGGAAACCGTAATGGTGTAAGGCCCGCCGGGATTCATATTTGCAATAGAAAAGACACCGCCTTTTCTTGCTATTGTAATGTATTTGGTACCTGTAGGGGTATGTACCGCAGTAATGGTAGCACCTACAAGTGAGGAACCCTGGGTATTTTTTACAGTACCCGTCAGACTACTTGTGGTAATCTGGGCATTTACACCGGCGAACGCAAACAATGCAAATACCAGTGGTAATAGTTTTTTTAAAAGCATCATAATTCTGTTTTAGGTTGGCAAAGAAAAGATATTCTGCCCGAAAAGTTAAAAATATTAACAATCCAAAGGCAACTGTTGGAGGTTTTATGCTGCATATCGGCTGAATTAATAAATTGTAAACTATTCCCAATATCGAAATGTGACAGATAATCCATTCAAGGTTAATCCTTGTTAACTTTGCACTTAAATTTTAAAAATGTTAGATAGTATAGAGAGTGCCATTGAAGACATTAAGAATGGCAAATTAGTAATAGTGGTAGATGATGAGGATAGGGAAAACGAAGGTGATTTTGTAGCGGCAGCTAATACGGTTACACCTGAAATTATCAATTTTATGAGTACCCATGGAAGGGGTTTAATTTGTGTTCCATTAACCGAAGAAAGGTGTGATGAGTTGAACCTGCACTCTATGGTAAGTGATAATACCTCCCTTCATGCAACTGCATTTACCGTGAGTGTTGATTTATTGGGCCATGGGTGTACTACTGGAATTTCTGCATCTGACCGTTCCAAAACGGTGCAGGCGCTAATTGATCCGAATACCAAACCAGAAGATTTAGGCCGTCCGGGACATATTTTTCCATTAAGGGCAAAAAAAGGTGGGGTATTAAGAAGATCGGGCCATACAGAGGCAACCATTGATCTTGCAAGACTGGCCGGTTTTGAGCCTGCCGGGGTGTTGGTAGAAATTATGAATGAAGATGGATCTATGGCAAGATTACCCCAGTTGATGGAAATTGCCGAAAGATTTGATCTGAAGCTCATATCAATTAAAGACCTTATTGCATACAGGCTTACCAAAGAAACCTTGATTAAAGAAGAAGAAAAAGTGCAAATGCCTACTAAATACGGCACATTTGAACTGGTAGCTTTTCAACAAATTAATACCGGTGAAATTCATTTGGCAATAAAAAAAGGCGAATGGTCAAAAGACGAACCTGTATTGGTAAGGGTACATAGCAGTTGTATGACCGGCGATATATTAGGGTCGTTGCGCTGCGATTGTGGTGATCAGTTGCACAAAGCATTGAAAATGGTGGAATCGGCCGGTAAAGGATTGGTACTTTATATGAACCAGGAAGGCAGGGGAATTGGCCTGCTCAATAAACTGAAAGCTTACAAATTGCAGGAACAGGGTATGGATACTGTAGAGGCCAACCTGGAACTGGGCTTTGGAATGGATGAAAGGGACTATGGTGTGGGTGCACAAATTTTGCGGCACATGGGCATTAGCAAAATGAAACTGATGAGCAATAACCCACGTAAGCGTGCAGGTTTGTTGGGTTACGGACTTGAGGTGGTAGAAACAGTGCCAATCGAAATTGTTCCAAACGAACACAATGAGAAATACCTGAAAACCAAAAGGGATAAATTAGGCCACGATATATTGACCGAACATTGAGTCCATTAAATTATTCTGTAAAAATGCTCCACGATAGGAATGTTCATTAAATGGAGGAGCAAAACTGTTGTGAGATATAATTTGAAGCTGCGGAATTATTGCGATTCCGCAGCTTTGTTTATGAGCGCCTGGTTTTTCTTTTTTTCTTCGTCTTTTGCAAATAACTGTGTTAGCCTGTCAAAATCTTTGCGGTACGATAAACTAACACCGGTTCTTATACGCTGGCCTACCAGGTCGTAATTAGTTCGGTTAAATCCTACCAATCTTATCCTGCCATCCTGCGTTAGCAGCCATTCTGCGGTTATATCCGGAGTGATAAATAAATTCACATTTCTGCCTGTATTAATTAAATATGGATTGTTATAATCCAGGTTTACTCCCGCCGAAATGATCAGCCTTCCGTTTAATAAGGTAAACACAAATCCACTTTTTGCTGCTGCCTGCAACTTAGCCACAGTACTGTTAAGATCGGCCCCCACACTGGTATTCAGGTCGAGGTAAAGGGAAGTGTTCTTTACATATTTTTGCAGAAATTTATTAAAAAAGCCGGAAAGCGCATTGGAAACTACGCCGCCAATTGTGCTGGAAATTACATTGTACCCGCTGCTTACATTCAGGAAACCCTGGGTACTGCTGATGAATGAATTAAATAATAACAGGGAGGTTACCTGCTTATTCAATTCATTTTTATCTTCTTTAAATTGTTGCAATTTTTTTACAACAATAAAATTATAACGCAGGGCATTTGATTCCGGTAAAATAAATTCAAAATCTATAACCGGCTTGGTCAGGGTTTCTGTTAAATGCGCCATCACTACCACATCGCCCTTGGCCCGGGTTTCGCTGCCGACGGAAATGTTTTTAAAATCTACATTGCTTGCAAGGTATTCGGCAATAAGATTTATCTGTGCATTCAATGGATCTCCGTTCCAAACAATGGTACCACTATTTACCGTAAAGTATTTTTTAAGAAATGTTTGAAAGTTAAAGGTGTATTCACCTTTGGTAATATTATATCGTCCGTTGATGCTAAGCGGCTCCCTGTTGCCAACTCTTATTTTTAATAAGCCATTACCTTCTCCCTTAATAATATCACCGGTTGTTTCATCCAGTATTACATCAATTTTACAGGAAGGGTTGGCCGTTAACATCATGTTCACCACAATATTGGTAGAAAGTTTACCCTTAAACTCATTTTCCATTTTAGAACCAAACTGTATAAAATCAATATAATCAACAGAGCCGCTTTCGAGGCTGCTGCCACTTAATAAATAGATATGACTGGTATCGGAAGTAGATGGCTCGCCGGAAATGTTCATCACCAAATTATCAATCGGGCCATTCATAGTCATTTTTGCATTACCGATTACCTTGCCATAAAAAAGAGAATTGTCTTTTTTAGTAGTATTTAATACCAATAGTTTATTGGTTTCAAAAGTGATGTTATCAAAAGAAAAGTCCTGGAAAAAACGATGGTATAATTTACCGCTCAATGTGGCAGTATTGTTCAAAGTGTCTTTCAGCTTTATACTTCCAAAATCGATCTCATCAGGATTAAAAATGATGCTTTCATTTGTAAATGAATATTTGCATTGGGTATAGTTTACCTTCACTGATCCATCCATAATGTTAGCGGTGCCTGTTAAAGCCAGGTGTTTAATATTTCCGGTAACTTTAAGATCAGAAGTATTTGCAATGCCGCTGATATCAGAAAATATACTTCCCAGGTAATTATTTAGAATAGATAAATTAAGTCTTTCAGATACCAACGAAATATCTGTTTGATTTCCGGTAGAATCTTTTGTATTGATAAAACCTTCAATCTTAAACCGGTTGTCTTTATTCTCTGCATCCAGTTTAAATTTTGCAATACCCGACGCGGCTGCGTAAGTTCCATTGCCAGCCACTACACCAATAGAATCGCCATCCAGCCTGAAATCTTCAATCCTTGTGTTGTACTCGATGAACTGTTTTCCAAACGGATCCATGATCCTCACATTGCCATTTGCTATACCTTCCAGCCTGGGTTGTTTAAATGCAAAGGGAACAAAATCGTCAATATTTACATTTTTCAGAAGTACCAATACATCGTTAGAGTTATATAAGCTTGATGGCTCTGTAGAAATAATGACCTGCTGATTGCCTTGTACAAATTTCACTTCGCTGGCACTTACTAAAGCCTTGCTTAGTACCAGTTCCCCATCTTTTTCAAGTTGCCATTTTTTGTCGTTGATGATAAATGAAGAAGGGAAGAAATGAATTTTTACACCGTCTTTCAAAGTGGTGACCTGTGCATTTATGGCGGCATCACCAAAGGTTTTGCTGGCCCTGGTTTGTATACTGATATCTGAAACATCGTTTTTAGAAGAAAATGCCAGGGTAGATGCAGGAAGGTGTAAACTGTCGTCTATTATAATTTCGCCAACATCAATATTGGTTAAAAGCGAATCAAGATTTCCCCTGCCGGCAAGGCGGATATCATTGAACACTTTTCCGCCATAACTAAATTGTGGAACATCTACATTGATATTTAAATCATTTGCTTTAAGGTTTAGATTGCCGGTAATGGTTGTATTGTTAAATCCACCCAGTCTTTTATCTAATAGTTGAATGTATGCATCCGCTTCTTTTGTTTTAATTAAAAAAGAAAAATCCTGATCGCTCAAATTGTTAGCAGCTTTCTGAATATAGGCAGGATAGTACCTGTTTAAAAAAACTTTGAAAGCTTCCGGCAGTTCCATTATTTTAAAATTACCGGTAATGTCTGCATCTACTTCATTGGAACGAAGGGTCAGGTATTTCTGATCACCAACAAGTGATGACCGCAATACAAGCGAATCAAAAGACAAAGGGATGCCATTGTGAGAAAGACTTGCTTCTCCAATTTTTGCTGTACCTAAAAAGTTATCAATATTACTACCGGTAAAGTTTAGGTTAAAATGCCCGGCCAATGAATAATCATCCGGCGTAAGTTTTAATTGTTTCAGATTTGCTACCCCAATTATTGCATCAAAATCAAATTGAGGATTGCTCTTACTCAAATCGATCGTTCCTTTCAGGTATTCCACTTTTAAATTGGGGTCGTCGATACTGGCAAGCCCATTAAATAATTTATTCTGAAAATCACCCTTTAATATAATGTGCTGGTATTGGTAACCGTTAAATTGAACACTGCTAATGTTACCGTCAAAATTGGCATTTACATCACTTTCTTTAAATCCGCTTCCTTTTACTTTACCATTAAATGTAATGGCGCCCAGTTGTGTATTGCTGAAAAATTCTCCCAGCTTAAAACCAACCGTTGATATTTTACCGAGGTAAATAGGTGACTTGTTGTGGGGCAATTTCAAATTGATATCGCCTGTTACTGTTCCAAGCCGGGTGTCAATGGTTCCAAAAGCCACAAAGTCATTGATGAACCCGGTGAAGTTTCCTTTGTAATTGATATTGCCAAGGTTGCTTAGCCTGGGATTGGTGATGGTTTTAAGTGAAGGAACTAGTACGCTCAGATCCTGGTAAGTAGTTTTTAATTCGTTGGCCCTAAAATCAATAAAGGTATTTTCAATATCCGGCAACCCTCTTAAAGCAATATCGCCATCAACAAATGAATGATCGCTGTTTATTTTCATGCTCTTGACAGAAAAGTTATCAATCGTACCTTTTGCAACACCTTCCAATAAAAAAACTTTTTTCCAGGAACCTAATTCAGGTGCAAAAAATGCGAGGTCATCGCTATTTAATTTACTATCAACAAAATTTCCCTGCAAGGTAACGTCATGAATAAAATTGCCCATGTCTTTATTGAAGCTTTTATACTTCATGGCATAATAGTTACCCAACCGGCTTTTGTTGGTTACCAGGTCAAGCTGGTTGAACTCCATTATTTCAGGCGTAAATTTCATGTTGGCCTCAAGCTTTTTCACTTCAAATCCACTGCGTTCCCTGGTGGCTAATCTGATGTCTGCTGTAAGCGTATCTTTTGCAAAATGGATATGGTTCATTTTGCCGTTGATATCACCAAACCGCATGTGGGCTCCATCAAAGCGGTCTAAATAGGGATCCCGGTCGGTGTGGCTTTGATGTTCAAAAATGCCATTTTTTACTTCAATACTGTTTACATTAAAAACCCAGCCCGCATTGTTCCATTGAAACTGGTCAGGAACTAACGGTGTTTTTTTAGGCTTCTTAATGTTCAGCGAATCGGGGCGTTTGCCATCATAATCATACAGGCCAAATACCGGTTCATCTAAAACAAGTGTATTTAATAGAATTTGTTTCTTATTTACATTTACATCCTCTGCCTGCAGGTCGAGACTTTTTACAGCTACCCGCATATCGTGGCCCACCCATTCATCTATTTGATTGAAACGAAGATTCTTTAATTGCAATACTTTAATATCAAATGCAATTCCGCCTTTATTGGCAGAAGAATCTTTATTACTTCCAAAATAATCAATCAAAAACTGGTAGTTCCAAACCGAGTCAGTTCTATTTAAATTGATGGATGCATTATCTAAAGCGACATAATTTAACGTGGCCTTATTTTTTATAAAAAACCAATCGGTGATGTTTACCGTTGCTGCACCGGCATACAATAAAGTGTCTTTTTGCTGATCTTCAAGCAACAGGCCGTCCAGTTGAAGTTTGTCGAAAAAATGATATTTGATGTGGTTGATGCTGACTGTTGCATTCATTTTGCTTGAAAGTGTTGCCGACACTTTTTCCACAATGATATTTTGGACGAATGTTAAATGCAATAAACTCCAGGTAAATATCAACAGCAAAATAAAGGATAGAAAAAACCAGACTTTTTGGATTGCCCGCCTAAATACAAAAACCCAGGAAACAAATCCGGCCAATAGTAATATTGCTGTAACCCAGGCGGGGTAAGCCGGATAAACATAAATTAAAATGATAGCAGGCACCAACCAATAAATAAGCGTTAATAAAATCCATTTTATTATGTTCATGCTTTTGGAAGAGTGTGTTGCTAATTGCTGTAAAAATAACGCATACGCTGCTTAGGGCAAAATCAATACCAAAAATGTAACATCTTGTTCAGCATTAATAGGTAATTGATAGCATTATGGAGATAAATTAACAGTTTGTATAGTGCGGGCATTACAGGTATGAACTAACAACCGCAGCTTTCACAAATTTTTTTATAACAAGATCAATGAGTGTCGCTATTATCAAACAACCATGTTAATGATTGCGCTCATTCACAGCAAAATGAGCCAAGGCTCAACGGTTTCTTTTCATTGACAAATTTTGCCAGTCCTTATTTTTTATAAGTTTACCAATGTAAACGATCTGCCCTACATGATAGGGATAATGCGCCAACTGGCGGTTGATGGCATCCACAACTGTAAGTGGTTCGTTTCTTATGGTAATGGTTTTTAACAGATCTGCCGGTTGCAATTGTTCGATGGCATTCAAACAGCAGTGCCAACCTTTTTCCCATATACCAATCAAATCTGCTTTAGATGCTTTCAGTTGCTCAAATTCTTCGTCTCTTTTTCGCCATTCCTTTTCTCCATCAGTAGTTAAAAATCCGGTCCAGCGGCTTAGCATATTACCGCATATATGTTGAATGATAATGGCGATACTATTGCTCTCGTCATTGGGTATAAAATGAAAATCAGCATCACTCAGTTGGCTAAATGTTTGCTCGCCCAATGTTTTATAATAACCGAGTCTTTTAAGAGCGCTTTCAAGAAAAATCGTTTCCAATGAATCCATATTTACAAGGCTTTTTTTTAATTATTTACCTCAACATTATCCTCAATAACCTTCGGCACTATCATCCCCCCGTTTGTCGGCAATGGCGGTGATGGGTTTTGCTTTTCCCGGCAATATCTCAATTAATTCGGTTCTACCTATTTGTCCACGTTTTACCACTTTATAGCCCATCGCTTCAAGTGCCGTAATGGTTGTTGGGTCGAAATCTTTTTCAACAAAAACCTCATCAGGCAGCCATTGATGATGAAACTTAGGTTTGTTTACCGCATCTTCCGGTGTCATTTTATAATCAATCATATTTACGATGGATTGTATTACACTTGTAGGAATGGTGGTTCCTCCCGGTGTGCCCACAACCAGGTAGGGTTTGTTATTTTTTAAAACTATGGTGGGGGTCATGCTGCTTAGCATTCGTTTGCCGGGTGCTATTGCGTTGGCTTCGGCACCTACCGCTCCATACATATTAGGTACGCCGGGCTTTACACTAAAATCATCCATTTCATTATTCAATATAAAACCAGCGCCACTTACCACGGTGCGGCTGCCGTAAGATCCATTGAGTGTAGTGGTAACAGATACCGCATTTCCTGCGGCATCAATAATACTCAGGTGAGTGGTTTCTTCACTCTCTTTATTAATTTTACCCTCCTTAATATCTTTACTATTTCCTGCTTTGCCAGCAACAAAATCTTTCATGCGGTCATCAAGGTACTGCTGGCTTACCAGGGTTTTTATAGGTACTTTAATAAAATCTGCATCGCCCATGTATTCTGCCCTGTCGGCAAAGGAGCGGCGTTCTGCTTCCACCAACAATTGCACGCTTTCCGGCGATTGAAATTTCATTGCACGTATGTTTTTGCCGGCAATCATTTTTAATACCTGCTCTAATATAATACCACCACTGCTTGGCAATGGCATCGAAACAATGTGGAAAGATTCGTAATCAAATTCCAGCGCCTTTCTTTCAGCCGCTTTGTATCCTTTCAAATCTGCATAGCTGATAATGCCATTTCCTTTCTTCATTTCATTTACAATCAAATCCGCCGTTTTGCCTTCATAAAAACCTTTTGCTCCCAATGCCTTCACACGTTTTAATGTATTGGCAAGGTCTGTTTGAATCAGTATATCACCGGCTTTCCAGGGCAAATCTTTTACAAATGCAGGCTTTGATGTGTTTAATTGAATGAACTCCTGTTTTAGTTTGTTCAGGTCATTCGCCTGGCTGGCGGTAATGGCAAATCCTTTAGCAGCAAGGTCGATGGCCGGCTGAATCAACTGGCTGAAGGGAAGTTTTGCATATTGCATGGCCGCAAATACGCCGGCAATGGTGCCAGGCACGCCACAGGCAAGATGCCCGTCCTGCGATAATTCCATTTTGGGATTTCCGGCTTCATCAAGGTACATATCACGGCTTGCTTTTCCTGGTGCCTTCTCACGGTAATCAATTGTAATATTTTTGCCATTTTGTAAATGTGCCACCATAAAGCCACCTCCGCCAATATTTCCAGCTCCGGGGTACACAACGGCAAGGGTTAACTGGGTTGCTATTGCAGCATCTACAGCATTACCACCCTTTTTTAAAATACTAATACCAACCTTGCTGGCCAACGGGTGAGCAGAAACTACGGACCCATTTTTACACATTGCCTTTTTTTGACCTGTATAGTTTTTTGAATCAATTTTCTGTGAAAAAAGATTTAGCTGAAAAACAACCAAACTTATTATTAGAAATGTGCTCTTTTTTTGTAAGATCATGTGCTGTTGTTTTTATCTAAATTATTTAATTGCAAGTATTTTGGGTTAAATTTGATAGATACCAAACAAAACAAAAATATGAGAAATTTTATCATGCTATGCTTAATGCTGTTTCCCCTGCTGGCAATAAGCCAAAAAACTATAACAGGAAAAGTGTTCGACGCCGATAGCGGCCAACCTTTAATGTCGGCTTCGGTTACCGCAAAAGGTACCTCAAAAGGCGTTACAACCGGAAGCGACGGCACTTTTTCAATTACAGTTGGCAATAGCGTTAATACAATTGTAATCAGTTATGTTGGTTACACCAGCCAAACAATCAGTATTGCCGGATCTACCAGCTTTTTTTCTGTAGGCCTCGTTGCATCTACACAGGAAGTATCGGTAACTGTTATTGGTTCAAGAGGACCAAGGCGTATTTCTACCGAGACGGCTGTGCCTGTTGATGTACTTAATATGAGCGAATTAAAATCTGCTCCACAGGTAAACCTAAACCAGATTTTGAATTATGTAGCTCCGTCTTTTACATCTAATACAACAACCGTTGCCGATGGTACCGATCACATCGATCCGGCCCAGCTTCGTGGCCTTGGACCTGACCAGGTATTGGTTTTATTAAATGGTAAGAGAAGGCATACTTCTTCTTTAGTAAATGTAAATGGTTCACCCGGCCGTGGTTCTGTAGGTACAGATTTAAATGCTATTCCGGCGTTTGCGATTGAAAAAATTGAAGTGTTAAGAGATGGTGCTGCTGCACAATATGGATCTGATGCCATTGCAGGAGTTATCAATGTGGTGATGAAAAAAAGTATCAATAAGTTTACGGCATCCGTTTACTCAGCAGGCAACTTTTCTAAAGGTGCCAACGATTTTCGTGGTGGCGTAGATGGTGCCCAATACCAGGTTGATTTGAATTATGGTATTTCCGTTGGAAAAAAAGGAGGCTTTATCAATCTTACCGGTAGTGGTATTATCAGAGAAGGCACCCGCCGTGCAACAGATTTTAACGGAAGTATTTTTAATGCTTACAACGCCGTTGAAGCAAGAGCGTTGAAAGGTGGTACCAACCTTTCTACATTGTTCAGCAATATCAACAACACACCTAACACTGCACAAATCATCAGCACCATTAAGCAGTATGCTCCACAGGTAAGTTACCTGTCGGCTGCTCAGCAAACCAATATTCAAAATGCTGCCACCATTGATGATTTACAGGGTATTCTTAATGCAAATGTTACCGATAATGAACTGGCATACCGCGGTTTGGAAAGAAGAGATTTCAACATGAGAATTGGTCAGTCAAAATTGGGAAGTGGTCAGTTCTTTATGAACTCCGAATTACCGGTTAACGACAAAAATACCTTTTATACTTTTGGTGGATATGGTCTTCGTCACGGTAACGCAGCGGGATTTTACCGTAGGCCAAACCAAAACAGAACACTTACTGAAATTTATCCAAATGGATTTTTACCCGAAATAGCATCTGACATTACAGATGTATCACTGGCAGCGGGTATCAGGGGTAAAGTTGGGAACGGCTGGACCTACGACTTAAGTAATACTTTTGGCCGCAACGAATTCAAGTACATCATCGAAAATACTTCCAATGCAACAATGGGGATAAAATCTCCAACATCTTTTGATGCCGGTAAACTTGCTTTTTTGCAGAATACGGTTAACCTTGACATTGCCCGAAATTTTGATGTAATGGCTGGTCTTAACTTTGCATTTGGCGGTGAGTTAAGATCGGAGAATTACAAAATAGCTGCAGGCACACAGGATTCTTACGAACGCTTTGATATCAACGGTAACGCAGCAACGCCCACAACGGCATCCAGCCAGTTGCCAACAGATTTCTTTGGTTCGGGCAGGCCCGGTGGAGCACAGGTTTTCCCTGGCTTCCGTCCTGAAAATGCTTTGAGCGAAGGAAGAACAAGCGGCGCAGGTTATGTGGATGTAGAATTGAATCCTACAAAAGCAGTTTTGTTAAACGCCGCAGTGCGTTACGAAAACTACTCTGATTTTGGAAGTACATTCAATTACAAATTTGCAACAAGAGTAAAAATTGCTGAGGGGCTTAACCTGAGAGGTGCAATTGCTACCGGCTTTAGGGCGCCTTCATTACAGCAGAAATATTATAACTCAACGGCTACCCAGTTCCTGGGCGGAATTGGGTACGAAGTTGGTACGTTTACCAACGATTCCAGAGCAGCCAAACTTTTTGGTATTCCAAATTTAAAGCAGGAAGATTCTCATAGCTACAGTGCAGGGTTCACTTATAAAGTGCCACATTCTAACTTAACGTTTACTGTTGATGGTTACTACGTAAAAATTAACAATCGCATTGTTCTTACAGGGCAATTCAGTCGCCCGGGTGGTACACCTACCGGCGATTTGCTGACATTACAACAATTATTTGACCAGGCAAATGCTACACAGGCTACCTTCTTTACAAATGCAATTAATACCGAATCAAAAGGAATTGATTTCATCGTTTCCAATAGGTTCAAATTTGATAATTTCAGTTTAAAAACTGATATCGCAGGTACTGTTTCTAAAACAAATAAAGTTGGAGGAATTGCTGCATCAGATATCCTGAAAAACACCGGCAACTTAAACAACTATTTTAATGAAGCAAGCCGTATTTACCTCGAGTCTGCAGTACCCCGTACCAAGTTGGCAATTATAAACACCCTGGATTATGGTAAATGGCAAATATTTATGCGCCAAACATTTTTTGGAAGTGTAGTTGATCCCAATACAGCCGATATTAATGGAGATGGTATTGTGCAAGGATCTTTTGTGAACGACCAGTTTATTGCAACGGAACATCCAACATTTGATGGCAGAGTGATTACTGATTTTTCACTTGCTTATACAATCAATAAAAGTTATAGTATAACAGTTGGTGCTAATAATATTTTTGATCTGTATCCAGACAAAAACTTAAAAACACAAACTGCGGCCAGACCTTTAATTGGAGGTGGCTACGGTGCTCCCGGTACAATCGACCTGAGTAATAACAACCAGTTTGAATTTTCAAGAAATGTATCACAGTTTGGATTCAATGGCAGACTTATTTTTGCAAGATTGAATATTAGCTTGTAATTTATTAATTGATATTTTATTCTTTAAAGCGGGTGATGAAAGTCATCCGCTTTGTTTATTTTGCAACAATATTTTAGATTAGAGGTTATGCATACAATATGTACCTTAATATTATTGCATCTGAATTAAGCTACGGTTACCCTTATAAAATAATTAAGAATTTCAATTAAACCTGGATAAAATAAAACTGAATGAAAAAAGGATTACTACTCATTATTTTGCTTTGTACTATGTTGGTGCCCTTTGCACAACTTAAAAGTCCCACCGAATTTTTGGGCTATCAGTTAGGCGCTAAATATACACCTCACCATAGAATTGTAAGTTACTTTCAACAGGCAGCCGCAGCAGTTCCACAAATGATGAAACTGCAACAGTATGGTGAAACAAACGAAGGAAGACCCTTGCTGCTGGCCTTTATTGCCTCGCCGGAAAACTTACTTAAACTGGAAGATATACGTAAAAACAACCTGCGCCTGGCGGGAATATTAACAGACAAACCTGCTGATTTAAATGCACCGGCTATCGTATGGCTTAGTTACAATGTGCATGGCAACGAAACCAGCAGCAGCGAAGTTTCAATGAAGACATTGTATGAATTATTAAATCCTGCAAATCCACAAACAAAAGAATATTTAAAGAACCTGGTTGTTATTATAGACCCATGCATAAACCCGGATGGCCGTGACCGCTATGTGAACTGGGTAAACCAGATGTTTGGTAAAAATGTAAATCCGGATCCTAACGCAAGGGAGCATAGTGAGCCATGGCCGGGAGGAAGATATAACCATTATAATTTTGACCTCAACAGGGATTGGGCCTGGCAAACACAAATAGAAACCCGTCAAAAATTGCTGATGTACAATCAATGGATGCCAGAAGTACACAGCGATTACCACGAGCAAGGCTACAATAATCCGTATTATTTTGCGCCGGCTGCTGAACCATACCACGAAGTAATAACCCCTTTTCAAAGAAGTTTCCAGGTGGAGATAGGAAAAAATAATGCAAAGTATTTCGACGCCAATGGCTGGTTATATTTTACCAAAGAAGTATTTGATTTATTTTATCCATCTTACGGCGATACATACCCGCTTTACAATGGAAGCATCGGGATGACGTTTGAGCAGGGCGGAGGCTCACGTGCAGGCGCAGCCGTGGTAATGGCAAATGGCGACACACTCACTTTAAAAGACAGGATTGCTCATCATTTTACAACCAGTATGGGTACGCTTGAAGTTGTTTCAAAAAATTCGGCCAGGGTAATAAATGAATTTAAAAAGTTTTTTGATAATAGTAGAAATAATGGAGTAGGGGAGTACAAATCTTTTGTTGTAACAGATGTAAATACCAACAAAATTAATGCACTTAAAAAGTTGCTTGATTTAAATGGCATTACTTATGGTACATCAACTGCCGGTTCTATCAAAGGCTTTAATTATTTCACCGGTAAAGAAGAAACTTTTTCTACAACCAATGCCATGGTGATAAGCACTTTCCAGTCGAAAGGGGTACTGGCAAAAGTATTATTTGAGCCTGCCTCTAAACTAATTGATTCGGCTACTTACGATATTACAGCATGGGCCCTGCCTTATGTTTATGGCCTGCAGGCGTATGCAGTAAAAGATAAAGTACCTTTTGCCACATACGTATCTCAACAAAACAATACCGGGGTTCCGGAAACGTCCTATGGCTATCTTGTAAACTATGCATCGTTTGAAGATGCAAAATTTTTAGCTGCTATTATTAATGCAGGCATGCGTGTAAGATTTGCAGAAAAGGATTTTAGTTTTAATGGAATTAAATATAAAAAAGGTGCGCTTATCATCCTAAAAAAGGGTAATGAAGATAAGTTGGATGAGTTTAAAAAAGCGGCTGAAAAATTTGAAGTAAAGATAGCCGCCATCTCAACTGGTTTTGTAGATATCGGTGCTGATTTCGGGAGTGAAAAAGTACATTTTATCAGCAAGCCAAATGTAGCGATGCTCACGGGCAAAACCGTAACTGCCTCGGCTGCCGGAGAAGTGTGGTACTTGTTTGATCAGCAATTAAATTATCCCATTACATTGATAAATGCTGAAGACATCAGCAGGGTAAACTGGAAAAATATTGATGTGCTTATTTTACCCGATGGCAGGTACAATTTCCTGTCTGAGAAAGATGAGGCCAATGATTTAAAAAGCTGGTTAAAACAAGGGGGTAAAGTAATTGCAATGGAAAATGCAGTTGCTCAAATGGCAAAAGGCGATTGGGGAATTAAATTAAAAAAGGAAGAGGGTGAAGATAAAAAAGAAGAGAAGCCACTTACTTATGCTGAGTTAAAACGTTTTGAAGAAAATGAACACAATGGAATTATGAGCAATATTGCCGGGGCGATTTATAAAATTGAATTGGATAATTCGCATCCGTTGGCCTTAGGTTTTCCTGATTATTTTTATACCCTGAAGCAGGATGGAAATATGTACGAATTTTTGAAAGATGGCTGGAATGTGGGTGTGATAAAAAAGGATAGTTATGTAGCCGGTTTTGTTGGGGCCAAACTAAAAGAAAAGATTAAAGAGGGGCTTTCCATCGGGGTGCAGGAATATGGACGCGGTTCAATTGTGTACCTTGCAGATGATCCTATATTTCGTAATTTTTGGGAAAATGGAAAATTGTTATTCAGCAATGCTGTATTTCTTGTGGGACAGTAATTGAAATAATTCATAAAAGTAATTGTTAAAAAACCTGTCTCCGTATGCAACGGGGACGGTTCTTTTTATAAACGGTATGGGATAAGTAATTCAATACCTTACATTCGCTATTTAATAAAATTTTATGCTCAAACGCCTGATTATTTTCTTAGTGTTTTTTAGTTCTGTAACTGCTTATACCCAAACGCCAAAAACTTACACATCTTCTGAAATATTATTGCAATTAAAAAAGCTGAATACATTAGGTGCGGTATTATACATAGCTGCTCATCCGGATGATGAAAACACCCGCTTGCTGGCTTACCTCGCTAATGAAAAATTATATAGAACCGGCTACTTAAGTTTAACCCGTGGAGATGGTGGACAAAATCTAATTGGTGATGAACAGGGTACAGACCTGGGTTTGATTCGTACACAGGAATTGTTGGCAGCCAGGCGCATTGATGGAGCTGAACAATTTTTTAGCCGTGCATTCGATTTTGGATTTTGCAAAACTTCCGATGAAGCATTAAAAACCTGGGGCCACGATAAAATATTAAGTGATGTGGTTTGGGTGATCCGCAAGTTTAAACCTGATGTGATCATTACCCGCTTTCCTCCTGATACAAGAGCAGGCCACGGACATCACGCTGCTTCCGCAATACTGGCGCATGAAGCATTTGACGCTGCGGCCAATCCTGCTATGTTTCCCGAACAATTAAAACAAGGTGTAACTGTATGGCAGGCTAAACGCTTGTTGTGGAACACCTTCAATTTTGGCGGCGCTAACACACAAAGTGAAGATCAGTATAAACTCGATGTTGGTGGGTACAATCCTTTACTGGGAAAAAGTTACGGAGAAATGGCTGCACTTGGCAGAAGCCAACATAAAAGCCAGGGCTTTGGTGTACCGGCACAACGCGGCGTTGCAGTGGAATATTTTAGTACCACAAAAGGCGATAAGCCTGTGAATGATTTGATGGAAGGAGTAAATACTTCCTGGTCAAGAATTGCAGATGATCATTTACCGGAGTTGCAGGCAAAAATGATTCAACAGGAAACGGCTGCAATCATTAATAGTTTTTCTGATGAGAAGCCACAAAATTCTGTAGCAGCCCTGGTGAATTTATACAAGCATGTAAATGGAATGAATGATGCTTACTGGAAAGCAGAAAAGCTAAAGGAAATTAAAGAAATGATTGAAGCTTGCAGTGGATTATTTATAGATGCTACAACCAACAATCAATTCGCCGTGCAGGGTGATAGCATAAAATTTAATATACTCGTAAACAACCGTACCGGTGCCGATGTAAAAAATGTAGAAGTAAATATTGATGGAAACTGGCTGCCGGTTGGTGAGCTTAAACCGAATGATAATAATATAAATAATTACACAGGTTACATTAATCCGGCATATCCATTAACCCAACCTTATTGGCTGGAAGCCCCGATGGATAAGGGAAGTTTTAATGTGAAAGATCAGCAAATGATTGGCATGGCAGAAAATAAACCCCTGTCTGTTACGTTTAAAATGACCATCAATAATGAACCATTTACTTTTGAAAAACCACTGCGTTACAGGTATACCGATCCGGTAAAAGGAGAGTTATATCAACCTGTAAGTGTAATTCCTGCAGCAGATCTTAAATTTGAAAAAGATATTTATTTGTTTAAAAATAAAGATTCAATGTATGTTGACCTGGAGCTTACACCCAACATAGATCTGAAGAATGGTAACAACATAAAAACAATAATAGCCGATAAATCAGGTAACAATGATGTTACTAAAAAAATGCCGGTAGGTAGTCTTGTAAAAGATAAAACGGTTACATTTAAAATTGACCTGCCTAAAAACAGCAACACACTTACCAATGCAATCATTCATGATTCGCTGGTAAATGACGCCAATAGCCTGGTGGGATCGGGCACGTATAAACGCGTTATCAGTTACGATCATATACCTACGATTGTATATCAAAAAGAGGCCACTACAAAATCAGTGTTACTGGACTTTAAGATTGCTGGTAAAACAGTAGGTTATATTGCCGGGGCCGGCGATAAGGTTCCACAAGCATTGGAAGAAATGGGGTATAAAGTAGTAATGCTGAATGAAGCTGATATCAGGGCGAATAATTTAAAACAATTTGATGCAATTGTAACCGGTGTGCGTGCCTATAACACCAACGAATGGATGAATCATGTATATGATGCCTTGATGGATTACGTGTATAATGGAGGGGTATTACTTTCGCAGTACAATACCAGTAACCAACTTGGCCCTGTAAAAGCAAAGATGTCACCCTATCCTTTTACAATTACACGTAACCGTGTTACTGATGAAGAAGCTACCGTTAACTTTTTATTGCCCCAACATCCTGCATTAAATTATCCGAATAAAATAACGCAAAAAGATTTTGAAGGATGGATACAGGAAAGAAGTATCTACAATGCCGAGAAAGTGGACAGTAATTACCAGGAGATTTTGAGTATGAGGGATGCAGGCGAAAATGAACAACAAGGCAGTCTTATCATTGGTAATTATGGCAAAGGAAGATTTGTTTATACCGGATTGGTTTTCTTTAGGGAGTTGCCTGCAGGTGTGCCTGGAGCCTATCGCTTGTTTGCTAATTTAATTGCAACACCTGCAAAGCCTGCACCGAAAGCGCTGGGCACTGCTGCAAAAAAGACTACTTTCAAACCTACCAAAGTTGATTAGCCGGCAGGTAGCGCAATAATTAGTATCTAAAAAAATTGCTTATTATATACAATGTCAAACGAAAAGTCATATTGGAGCAAATGGTATATCGGGGTTACATTATTCCTGGTACTACAGGTTACGTTGTATTATTTTATAACCTTACATTATAAATAAACATTGGCGAATGCTATTGAATAATAAAGATCTTATTCGGTTACAATCAACAGCCTTTGAAATTTTATGGTACAAAGCTGGTACAAATGAGTAAGTTAGATTGGGTCATATTGGTTACAGCGCTTTGTGGCATTATCATTTATGGTATTTATAAAAGTCGCACTACAAAAAACCTGGACGGTTATTTTTTAAGCAATCGCTCATTGCCCTGGTATATGGTGCTGTTGAGTATAATGGGTACACAGGCAAGTGCCATTACTTTTTTAAGCGCACCCGGACAAGCCTATACCGATGGAATGCGCTTTGTGCAATACTATTTTGGTTTGCCTCTGGCAATGATTGTTATCAGCATTTTTTTTGTGCCTGTTTTCAGAAATTTAAAAGTGTACACTGCTTATGAATTCCTGGAGAACCGGTTTGATCAAAAAACAAGATCACTTACCTCGGCATTGTTCTTAATTTCCCGTGGCCTTTCTACGGGCATCAGTATTTATGCACCTTCCATTATTTTAAGTTCGCTGCTGGGTTGGAATATTTATTACACCAACCTGGTGATGGGCGGTTTACTCATTATTTATACGATGAGTGGCGGTGCTAAAGCGGTGGCCTACACGCAGCAGTTGCAACTGATTATTATTATTTCAGGAATGTTTTTAGCGGGGTACATGGTAGTAGCGTTGCTGCCGGATGATATTGGTTTTACTGAGGCAATCAGAATTGCTGGTAACAAAGGGAAGATGAATATTATCACCTCCGGTATTACGGATGGGCATTTTGACTGGAAGGATAAATATAATATCTGGAGCGGTGTTATTGGTGGATTTTTTTTAGCGCTGAGTTATTTTGGTACCGATCAAAGCCAGGTGGGCAGATACCTGACTGCAAAATCAGACAAAGAAAGCAGGATTGGATTGTTGGTAAATGGACTAGTAAAAGTGCCCATGCAGTTTTTGATATTGCTGGTTGGGATACTGGTGTTTTCTTTTTACCAACATCACAAGGCTCCGGTATATTTTGACGATGCAAAAGTTGCCCTGGCCAGCAAAACTGTTTATGGCGATTCGCTTGCTGTTATTGAAAAGAAATACAACGAAGTGTTGGGTAACGATATGGTAAAGGCCGGCGAATTAAGGGCTCAGTATAAAACTGTTTTAAAAGCTGCCATTCCGGGTGATGAAGCCAATGATACCAATTTTATTTTCCTTCGTTTTGTAATTGATAATTTGCCAAAAGGATTGGTGGGATTGTTGATTGCAGTGATATTTCTTGCAGCATGGGGCAGCATTGCGGCTGCACTCAATTCGCTTGCTTCCAGTACGGTCGTTGATTTTCATAAAAAATATATTAACCCCCACTGCACAGAGGCGAAGGACTACAGTATTTCAAAATGGTACACGTTTGCCTGGGGTGTTTTTGCAATCATTGTCGCAATGTTTGCCCATAACCTGGGCAATAGTTTGATAGAAGCCGTAAACATTCTTGGCTCATTATTTTATGGCGTTATATTGGGCATATTCCTGGTTGCCTTTTGGATAAAACAAGTTAAGGCCAATGCTGTTTTTATAGCCGCTGTTATCAGCGAATTATTGATCATACTTATTTATAAGTTAGATGTTATTTCATTTTTGTGGTTGAATGTAATAGGTGCGTTGCTGGTAATCATACTGAGTTTGCTATTGCAATTACTGTTGCCGTCTTTTAAAGCAAGTGCTAAAAACCCGTGATAAATCAGGAAGCAATTACCTGTTTATTTAAGAAATGAAAAGGGTGCATTTAAAATCCGATCTATCGGATGTAGCTCTTGTGAAGTTTTAAATGTACACAGGCAAAAGGTTTATACTGTTTATAATATATTTAACTATTATTGCATGGTTAATTTATTTTGCACTTAAATCTTCCTTATGCAAACACTAAAAAGAATTTCGGTCTGCCTGTTATTGCTTATTTTCTGTACAACTGTATTTTCCCAAACAAGCGATACGCTTATCAATCGTCAGAAAAATAATATCATTAAAGTCAATTTATCTGCATTGGTATTTAAAAATTTTTCGTTTCAATACGAGCGCAAGATTTCAAGAAGCGTCACAATTGCTGCCAATGTTCATTACATGCCCTTTAGCAAATTGCCTTTCTTAAGTTCAATCGAAAAAGCAATTGACGATCCAAATGTTCCGGTTGATAAAATCAGGCTGGGTAGCACAGGAGTTACCCCGGAAATTCGTTTTTATGTTGGAAGAAAGGGTGCTTTTCATGGGTTTTACATAGCACCTTATGCTAATTACACCAATTATAAAACAGATCTGCCAGTTGACTATGATACTAAAACCGGCATATTTAACGGAAATATTAAAACCACTACAGGCGGCGTATTATTTGGCGCTCAATGGAATCTGAGTAAAACTGTGTACCTGGATTGGTGGATCATTGGACCTGCTTATGGTAGCGGAAAAGGAAACCTTGATTTAGTTACTACACTTACGCCAACAGAACAGGCAGATTTAAGAGACGAGATTGAAAGTTTAAAAGCAGATGACCCATTTAAAAAAATCATCGATTCTTATTCTGTAGATGCTAATGGAGCTAAGATAAGAGTAAGTGGTCCCTGGGCGGGTTTAAGAGGGCTTGGTATTAATATTGGCATCAGGTTTTAAATGCTATTTTGATTCTATAATTGGCAAGGGAAAAAGCAAAAGAGCCGGGACATATATGGAGGACTGGGTGGTAATAGCGAAGAGGTTTTTGTAATGGAAATGGAACGAAGGGTTCAGTTTATTCGTTTGCACTAAGAAAGACAACACGGGTTAATCTGTGGACGCTTAAGTTTGGTTCATTTATGTATGAGCTCCTCCTTATACTGAATGAGAAGAATGGTCTGAGATGACATTGCCTGCGACATTTTTAACTGCATCCTTTTGGTGGTATGTTTTAAATTATTTTATTAAATTTGGTAAAAAGAACAAATGTCTAATCAAGAGTTACAAGAATTAATAATTAAAAAGATTCGTCAAACTGATGATAATGTGCTTTTAGAAGAAGCAACAAGATTGTTGGATATAGAAATAGATGATTCGAATGTTTACATATTTTCAGAATCAGAAAAATCTGATATAGAGGAAGCCAGGCGACAAATTAAAAATGGCGACAGCTTTACTAATGCAGAAGCCAATCAACTTATTAATGGATGGTTACGGAAATAGTTTGGTCCAGACGAGCATTGATAGAAAGGTTTCAAATTCTTGAATATTGGGTAAATAGAAATAAATCTACAAGATATAGTGAAAAACTTGATAAGCTATTTTTACAAAAAATACAACTTATCTCTCTTCATCCCTTTATTGGAAAAAGAACCACATCTGAAAGTATAAGAATAAAAATAGTAAGCGACTACTTAATTTTTTATGAAATTTTTGAGACAGAAATTCATATACTCTCGATAAAAGATGGGCGACAAAACCCTAATAAAATCAAAGACATTCGTTAAAGCCTATCGCCCTCACTAAGAACAATTGCCGCAAGCCCAATATTAAAAGCCCGCGTTAAAACACTTTAACGCGGGCTTTCGGTTATGATTTGTTGACCGCCACGGGTCTTACTTTAATTCTTTCTGCAACTTTTCGTTCATACGTACATAGTCATCATTTTTTGCTTCTTTGGCAAGTGCCAATGAAGTTTTGGAAGTTGCCATTGCGCCGGCAATGTCGCCCATTTCTTTTTGAATTTTTGCCTTGTACAAGAACATGTAATACGCATCCGGGTTTGCGTCCGTTGCCTTGCTGATATTATCTAAAGCTTTCGCTAAATTTTTATCAAACTCGTTGTAGAATTGCGCTGCCTGCCAGTAAGGCTTTTTGTCTGTAAGCATTGCAGCATCAATTTGAGCACGAATTTTTTCTTTAATATTTACACTGATTGGGATTATCACTGCTTTCTTTTCCCAGGTCATTTGCAATGAACAGCTTTCAGCCTTCATATCTGTAAACTCCATGGTAAATGATTCTACTTTTGTTTTGGTTTTAACAGGTTCTGTTTTAAAACGTATAACATCTTCCGACTCTTTATAACCTGCACTACCGGCATTATTAAAACCTTTATTGATAATAATTTCCCAACTTTCTTCACCGGGAATTGTGTAGATAGCGTAGGTACCTGAATCTAATTTGCGGCCGTCAATTTCTACCGGATCTGAGAATGAAATACGGGTAGCTCCATTTGCCCCGGTTCTCCACAATTTACCATAAGGTACAAGATCGCCAAAAACTTTACGTCCCTTTGCCCCGGGCCGGGAGTACACCAATTCAATCGATCCTAATCCAAAATTTTGTTTTATTGTTTGTGTTGGGGAAGGTTGCGGAAAGGTAACCTGTGCCGTAGAATTTTGCAAACACATAAATGTAAATGCCAATACAGCCGTCATAATTTTTTTCATAATGTCTAATTTTTGCTAAGATACTACAATGCTTCTCAAACATTTTTCTGAAAGCGATAAGGGAGCTTCAGTTTAGAATTTTACTTTTAACCGGGCGGTGGCTTTATTACCTTTTTTTACCTTCCATTGAGGACCTTCTTTTATAACCCTCAATACTTCCTCGTCGCAATCTTCGCAAAGCGATTTGTCAACTTTTATATTAGTGATGGCCCCGTTGTTTTGTATATCAAAAGATACTTCAACTTCGCCATGTAACTTTTGCTGCGAGCTGTTATTGGGAATGTATATATTGTTGGATAAGTAAGTGCCATAATTATTCCAGCCATCTGCAGGTTCCGCATTCATGGTTGAATCAGCCTGCAACACGGCTCTTTTGGTGATGTCGCCTGAAGATACTCTGCCACTAATAATTGTTTTGTTTTTTAATGCCAACTGGTCTTCCTGTAAATGTATTTTATCATTTGGTGTATTCGCCCTGATCGTATAATTCCCTGCTACATATCCCACTGATTTTATTTCAACATTTAGTAAAGTATCTGTTGACATCAATTTGAAATTACCTTTTGCATCCGAGTAAGTGCTTGTATTTTCTGCTGGTACTGTAATATTTGCAAAAGGCAAAGGGGCATTGTCTGGTCCTACAACTTGCGCCATAAATTCATTTGCCGGAGCAATTGCTTTCTTTGATGCATTGGCAACTGCAGCGATTTCTTTTTTAGCGGAACTGCTTTTTTTTGCGGCATTTGCTTGCTGTTCATTCAACTCATATACCTGGGCGTTGTTGGAGGTTGAAAGATCACTTTTATTATTTTCTACATCATTAATATACCCTCCGCCTGCAAGGTCTTTATCAGTTTTGTTTTTGCTGAGAGAAGGCCGATACATAAATGTAGTATCTCTTACAGGTTCAGTCTTGTCGTCGTTTGCAGTCGATGCTGCTTTTTTTAACTCAGGTGCTACAGTTACAACTTCCGCTGATTTTTCCGACCTGGTTGAATCAGTTTTTATCGGTTCAATTTCAGTTACTGAAGGAGTGTCATTTTTCGATTCCAGTTTTGCAAGCGTATTATCTGCGGGTGTTTTGTTGCTCGTAAGCAAATAGGTGATACCAAGTCCGCCAATAATGATTGCAATTGCAGCGGCTGCTTTCCAAACTTTAAAATGCCTGGGAGCATTTAGCGGAATTACTTTTGCAGTTTGTTCTTTATCAAAATTGTTTCTTAAAATGGCAAGATGTGGTTGAAGATCCGTATCCTTCATTGCATCATATCCTTCCATTGCCTCGGCTAAAAACGCATCATCAAGGGCAGCTTTTTCCATTGCATGCATGTCTGACGCAGTTAGCTTGCCTGAAAGATAGTTTTGAATATCTTCAGCAGTGTAGTTGATATTTGTTTTTCCTTCGCTCATTTTTGCGCCATTTGTAATTGGCTATTCTGCGTTTTCTTCTAAACAGATTTTTAAATTTCTTTTACCATTCTGTATATAACTCCTCACCTTGTTCCATTCATACCCCGTTATTTCAGCAATTTCGTTGTAACACTTCTTTTCTTCAAAAAAAAGCTGGATACTCTGCTTTTGATCTGCCGGTAATTTATCCATACAAGCTTCCAGTTTTTTAAATGTAGCCTCCTTTTCCAATGCTTCATTATCCAGATGTGTGATTTGCCCGGATTGCATAAATTCTGTATTAAATTCTGTGGTTTTAAGATTTCTCGGGCTCCTTAATTGCATCAGGCAAAAATTTCGTGCCATTACGTGCAGCCAGCCTTTAAAATTAGCCACTTCATGTTGTTTTAACTTAATGGACAGTTCTTCAAAAATATCCATTACTGCATCTTTGCTTTTTTCTGCATCCTTAAAATATTTAAGGCATACGCCAAAAACAAGGTCCATGTATCGCTGATATAAAATGCTTAAATGATTGATATCGCCGCTGGTTTTATAGGCAGCCACCAATTCTTCATCAGTAAGCGGGGCAGACGATATGTTTTTTAAAAATGTCAAGTAAACGGGGAAGATTTTCCAATAAATTATAATAATTGAACCTGGAATATTAGTCGAAGTAAACCTTTACGGTTTGATAAAACAGGCGGTTGTTCAGGTATTGGCTCTGACCCTGGTTTTGTTTTTCAGAAAAGCCTTGTAAACCAAACAGCCCGGCTGCATTTCCTTTATTGATGGCAATTTCCAGGTAGGAAGCTGAATTAAATAATGCTAGCTTTTCACCTTCCTGAACGTCTGCATAAGTGTCACTTATTTTATCAATTACCTCATCTCTTTTAAAAACTATTTTAAAACTTCGCCCTCTTCTTTGCTCCTCAAAATCTTCACGGGTAATGTTTACAATAACGTTTTCAAAATTATCAATAAAAATGATTTGCCCTTCCATCCAATCGTTACCTAATTGTGGCCTTAACGCATTTTTAACCTGTATGGAAACGTCGGCATCACCTATTTCTGCAAGTGATTTTCCGTGACTTAATTCATTGAATGCCCTGGCGAAAACACTGGTGCAATAAAGCGTATCTTTTTGTGCTGTTTTTTCAAGCGAAAGTGAAACTACCTTCTGCGGAAGTTCCTCCAGTATCATTGTAAGTAATCCATTATCTGCACAGCCAATATAGTGCCCATCATGTTCAGCCAGCAACATGTAGTCTGGTTTTTCATCAAACAAATTAACCAGTATCAGGTGGTAAGTTCCCTTGGGGAAATTTTTTATAGCGTTGCGGCAAACGTAAGCTGCCTGCGGGTAATTAAAAGGCGATAACTGGTGGGTAATATCTACCAGTGTAAAAGAATTATTTGCCTGCAAAAGTTGCCCTTTAACTGCACCAGCAAGAAAATCGTGCTGGCCAATATCAGAAGTAAGGGTAATGATCGGCATCTATATAGTAAAAGGTTTTTTAATTAATAAATGAAATCTGTGTTGAACAGGTATTATTGTGGCTGATACGTAATGAGAATTAATTATTTCACCAATACACCGTCCTTGTAGAAAAATTTTCTAACCAACCGATCGGTAAGAGAAGGGAAAAGTTTATTTAAAATGACGGTTTGTATGCCACTAAAGGAAAGCACTTTTGTTCTCTTTCTTTTTTCAATTGCCCGAAGAATACGGGTGGCACATTCCTGCGAACTCATCAAACTTCTTTCATTCAGCGGACTCTCGCCCTGCGCTTGTCCGCTACTGTTAAGTGCTACGTTGCGAATATTGCTTTTGGTAAATCCTGGTGCAACCCACATTACATTTACTCCGGTATCCAGCAGTTCGGTACGCAGCGACTCAAGCCAGCCATTTACTGCAAATTTAGAAGCAGAATAACCACTGCGGCCAGGTAAGCCCCGGTATCCTGCTATTGACGACATTCCCAAAACAATTCCATTTCTTTCTATTAATGAATCAAGCGCCAGTTTTGTACAATAAACAGTGCCAAAATAATTAATATCCATTACTTTTCTTAGCACTTCTACATCTGCATCAACTACAAGCGACCTCATGGCGATGCCTGCATTATTAATCAGTATATCAATTCCACCAAAAATTTCAATGGTTGATTCAATAAAGTTTTTACAATCATCATAACGGCTTACATCAGCCACCATGGTGTGCAGCAATTGATTTGAATATTGCACCTGCAAATTGTATAGTTTATCCTGGTTTCTTCCGCAGGTAGCAATTTTGGCTCCCAATGGTATCAATGCATCAACTAAAGCTTTACCAATGCCTTCACTCCCACCCGTTAATGCAACTACTTTATTTTTAAAGAAATCACTCATAATATTAATAATATACGCAAAAATAAGTTACTTCATTGGCTGTTTATAAACAAACTTGATATTATTATCTGCTAATCGGGAAAAAGATTTGTAAAAAAGTTTGGCACTAAATGTTTTTGCCCTATTTTTGCACTCCGCAAATAAAGCGGGTTACTTTTACAGTATCGGATTAGAATTGGTAGCTCAGTTGGTAGAGCAATACACTTTTAATGTATGGGTCCTGGGTTCGAGTCCCAGCCAGTTCACTTCTTGGGACAAATCTGAAATATTCGGATTTGTCCCATTTTTTTTGACTCCTAATTTCCTATCTATCAAGTAGATAAGATTGATTGCCTCATTTATACGATTAGTTCGATATTGAAATCCGTCAAAAGTTAAATTTTCGGGGAACATCGAACTAATTATTTTACGTTTTTGTATCACAGTTCCTTGAGTATATAAAATATCTAACTGAGATAGGTTACTAACAGCCTTATCCCATAAAGGTTCAAGGTTTGTTGTATCCATAACCGACGCAGTTAGTCGCACTTCAAGCCTGTTAATCTTTTCTTCACTCTCTGATTTTATTGTGCGATAATCATCTGCTTCAATATCACCGGCAAGCAATAAATCCCTTGCTTTAGACAGCCTCTTGTTTGCTTCATTAAGTTGGGAATTCAATTGCTGGACATCATTACGCTGCAAACGTGTTTTTGCTTTAAAAACAGATACAATGACCTCTTTGTAAAGTTGTAATTCTGGTAAAGGGCTTACATATTTTCTGATTTCCCCTACGATATCATCGTTAACTCTTTTTGCGTTGAAGCGTACACCACACAATGAATTGCAATGATAATAATGATAATATTTTTGTTTACAACCTTTCGATGCACTACCTGTTAGCATTCTGCCACATTTAGGGCAAATTAGAAAACCTCGTAAAGGCAACGTATCATCAACAATAAGTTTAGTGCGTTGTACTTTTTTACGTCCATTTAATACATCCTGTACATCATAAAATAAAGCCTCTGATATTAACGGCTCATGTTGCCCTTGTACAAAGCGGCTTTCTTCATCCTTATGCTTCGGAATAAATATTTTACCAGAATACAAAGGATTACGGATAGCTACCCAAAAATTATTTTTACTACCCCTGCTCAATCCTTTTCCCCGTGCCAATTTCCAAACCTGTTCAGTATTCAGTCTTCCTGATGCTAATTCCTCAAATACCCATTTCAAAATATTGGCTTCATCTTCTCTTGGGGCAATATATTTTTTTCCAGCTTCAGTTATTTTATTTACATAACCCAAAGGAGCTGTACCCATGTAACGTCCTTCTTTTTTTGCACGTCTCATTCCATTAAATACATTTAATGCCCTTCGGTCATTTTCAACTTCGGGTGCTGCTAAATAAAATGCAAGCATCATTTTATTTTCGGGAATAGAAAGGTCTAAGGGTTGTTCTACACCCTGCGGCTCTACACCCAATTTTCTTAAAGTGCTTATCATTTGGTAAGCATCGCCGGCATTTCGGCTAAACCGATCCCATTTAGTGAAAAGAACAAGGTCAGAATTACCCCTTTGTTTGCGCAAATCAATTAATAACTTAGTCCATTGTGGTCGTATGAATGTTTTAGCAGAATGGTCTTCAAAAATCACTTTTCTTACCTTGATTGAATTTATCTCACAATATTTATTCAACCGTTCTTCCTGGTCACGTTGTGAGTAACCTTTATCTGCTTGTTCATCCGTGCTAACACGGATATATAAATCTGCTATTTTCATAACTACTTCTTTAAATTAAATACTGAAAGATTCATTCAAACTTTTAGCTCTAATGATTGCTGATAAAGACTTTCGCTGTAACTGCAAGATAACTAATATTATTAGCAATTAAAAATATTCAGGTAATTCAACTTGCTTTTTCAGGTATTGTTCTACAACAATATCAGCCATTTGATAAAAAAATTCCAGTATAAATTTCGCCTCTTCTAATGTAACTTCAATACAATCTTTTTTTAAAATATCAAGTGCTCTTTCGGGAGTTATTTTTTCACTTTCACAAATTTCCATCTCACACCTCCTTTTTTATTTTCTGTTCACAAATTCATTCCGGTAAAAAAGCCCTTTAAAGGGCTTTACTTTTTTCGTAGCGATTAATTTTTCTTAAACAAATCCGGCTCCTTTGATTATGATTAAAAGACGGATCATAGTTGATATACCCAAATTCATGCAGCTCACGAATGGTTTTATGATAAGTGCTGCTGGCAGAAATCTTACAAACATTCATTACCTCTTTGCTGAATAATTCCAATGTGCCATCACTATTCCTATTCATCCAAAACTTAAATAAAGAGGCATACAGACTTACGTGCCTGCTGTTAACTCTCGGGTCACTTTCTATTGCTTTGAAAAATTCCACCAACAACACCTGCTCACTCATCACAACCAAAGTTTAATTTTTATGATACCGATACGCCTTTTTTTCTTTTTAATTTTTGTCCATTCTTTGGAGCAGCCTCAGCTTCATCATCTTTGATCTTTACATCTTTTTTTACATCCTGTTTGGTAGATTGGCCTGATGATTCTCTTTCCTTTTGAACCTGGTTATTTACTCTTTGCATGTTACCATCATATACGGTGATGGATTTAAACTGTGGGTTTGCCTCTACATACTGTCTTTGTTCTTTTCCTTCCTGCGCAAAGGTTACAGCCTGCCGGTTTCCCTTTTGTAATGATTGTATTAATGCAGCTTTGTCGGTATCTGTTGCCAACTCTTTAATGGGTAATTTAGCCAATGCCTGTTCTATGTTGTAGCCATAGTTCTGATGAAATTGTTTCATCTTGAAGTTGCCATTAGTATCTGTTTCTTTAAAATCCATCTGCACCCATGCATTGTACTTTTCGCCTTCTTTGGTGGTAAGATCCTTGTTCACAGCCCTTCCATTCATCAGGTTGTAGGCTTCTTTCAAAGTGATGCTACTTTCTTTATTGATGTAGAAGGTTTGCTGAATTGCATCTGCCTCCTTCTCAGGTTTAATAGCAGCATCATACTTGTTAAAAAAATACATTTCCGATTCATTGGATTTTTTAAAATGAAGGGTAGCTGACACCTCATCTTTTCCAAACTTCTGGGAGTGATTCAATTGAAAATCCGGTGTTTGTTTTTCCATTTTTTCCTTCAGGTCATTCTGAAGACCCTCACCAAAGCCAGTATATTTTAACTGGTCTTTCAGGTAGCCATAATTTTTTTCGTTCATGATTGATACATTTTTATTTGAATAATTGATTAACCTGTTTTCCTCAAACCTTCCATAAGGTATTTGTAACAAAAAGTCTTGGATGGATGTAATATTGATAACCTGGTAGTCATCGTATTCGCTGATATTGTTTGCTGAAAATTCTTCTGCTTCATCTCTGTTTTTAAAAAATTGAACATCTCCTTTATCAAGAAAATATGGTACGGTATTATAAGCCACCCATTCCCTTCCAAAAGCAATTTCAAATTGCGCCTGTTCAAATACGCTGTCGGATATTACATGCTCTTCGGTCATTTCTTTTACTTTAGGTACATGGAAGTTTTCTTTCACTTTATTATATGCCTCATCTGCCGATAGTATTTTGCCATTATTCCAATCTATAGTTATTTCAGCCACGTAATTTTCTTTAAGCCTAGCCGGGTTAGGGATGTATTGTTTATAATTATCTGCCAACCAGAATTTAAACATCAGCAGCCTGACTATTTCTTTTGCGGCTCCACCGGTATCAAAAAGCTGATGAATATCCCTGTTCGTTGATTCTATTATTTTAGTTTCTTCTTTAGGTACCGGTTTATCCTTTGAATAATAATCGTTATGAATTTTATCGGCTTTTACGAGGCGCTTTTCAAGTTTAACTGTGTCAATACCTTTTATAACAGCTTTTGGAATTTTGATTGATTGAAGTGTGAGTCCATACTTTTTTAACTTTATTTCATCGCCTGAATTTTCAAACTCCAGCCGATACAGCAAGGAGTCATCCTTTAGTGCTTTGATTTGAGGTATGGTGAAATTAAAACTGCCTGTTTTAATATACATTTTTACTTCCTTAACACAGTTTTTAAAGCCAAGTTGCCTTAACTGTTCCTCTAGAGGTATGTTTTCATTAACTGGCATTTTTATTTATTTGAGGTCTGGCAGCGGTATAGCTTTCAGAATATCTTTGTTGTTAAGCTTCATCATCAAATGCCTGCCTCCATTCTTTTCCATTATCTGAATGCCCATAAACTTTTTATCCGGGATAGTAAATTTATCCAGGGCTACAACAATAACATTTTGAGTGAAGGATTTAACCTGTGTCATATTGCCAGCAACATGCAAAGGCTTTAATTCATTTTCCTGCACGGCAGTCCGTTTTCCTTTCTTCTTATCACGGATGTAAAAACGTAGTACTTCAATACCATAATTAATTGGGCT
>JBKJUP010000082.1:0-141132 GCA_046590675.1 Ferruginibacter sp.
TGAACGTTGATTTAAAGTTGAAATCCAAAAAGGCACTAATCAATACCCGCCAGGGTCGGTGAGTCACATGCCTGCATTAAAATGAATAAATGTATCATTCAAAATGAAAGCAGAAAAGTTCAAATATCATCAACAATCGATGATGGAAAATGTGGTCCATGATAACACCGCTCCAAGGCGGTGAAGCTCCATAGGAGCACCCTGTTTATAGCATTGTAAAATTACGCGGATATGGGCTCCATCGGAGCCTCCTAACAAAGGCGCATTTAAAAAATGGCGGAAGATGTTTCACCTTTTTTTAAGACATTGTAATTAAATTTTTTATGGATAAAGGTGACACCTCTAATTTAAATAGCTAATTGCACCTCCTAAAAATTAACCGATCATTTAATTATACCATCCTTATTGCGAACTAGCAACACCATTTGCATTAACATCTTTAGCTTCGGATGCAACAAAAATCTTTTGCGTTGGGTATGCAAATTCAATTCCTTCATCTTCAAATGCCTGGAATATATTTAGATTAATTTGCTGTTGACTGTTCATGTAAGCGACATAGTCACTTGAAGAAACATAATACACCATTTCAAAATTTAAACTAAAATCACCAAAGCTTGCAAAATGTACCCGGTCAAAAGTTATATTCTCAGTGCTCTCAATGATCTGTTGGATCATGCCTGGAATTTTTTTCAATTTCTCAGCACTTGTTTCATAAGTAACTCCAATGGAAGAAACAATTCTCCGCTTTTCCATGCGCTTAAAATTCTGCACCCGTGAACTGGTTAAATCGGTATTGGAAGCAATCAATTGCTCACCACTCAACGTTTTAAGCCGGGTTGTTTTTAGCCCGATGTATTCTACCACGCCGGATTTATCGCCTATAACAATAAAATCGCCGATTTCAAATGGCTTATCAAAAAATATTACCAGGTAACTAAACAAATCGGCCAACACTGCCTGTGCTGCAAGCGCAATGGCTATACCACCAACGCCAAGTCCTGCAATGATGGTAGTAATATCGTATCCAAGATTACCCAGCAGAAAAATAATACCCATAAACCAGGTCATTATTTTAACGATCAATAAAATTCCTTTGGCTTGTTTCACCTGCGGATTTGCCTGGTCCCCACTTCCTCTAAATTGTTCGAAGCCATAGGCAATCACTGCATTGATAATGCGGATGATAAAAAATACGCAAACAAATATCAGCGCTAGGTGAATGATTTTATCAATTCTTGCTGGAATGTTTAAGTATTGTGTGCCTAAATATATTGCTAGTATATAAATGAATGGCATGCCCGAAGCTTTAATAAGCGCTACCACAAAATCATCCAATGTAGATTCAGTTTTTGAAGCCATTTTTTGAATCCTTTTTATTACAACCAACCGCAGAATTTTTGCCAGCGTAAATAATGAAATAACAATTCCGGCAGCTATCAGCCAGTCACGTGTTGTATTATCTAAAAAAGTTGCATCCCAAAACTTATCCATAATGTATTAAAATTAAAATATGTGTTTGTTCTCAAAGGTGCAATATTCCTAAAAAATTATTAAGTAGTAGTTAAGTGTACATTAAAATACCATTAGAGCAGGCATTCTTTTCTTATCAGTTGTTCTAATGCGATTTTAATTTGCCGTTAATCAATCGTTAATAGTTGACCCGCATATTTGTAACATGCCCAATAAATTTAACACGATTCTTGTACCGGTTGATTTTTCAATAAATACTGATATAGCCATTTCAAAGGCACTAGAAATCAGTATCGGCAATCAATCCAACATCCATCTTTTTCACGTACAACAGGTACAGTTGACAGGTTTTATGAGTTATCTGCATTATTTTGTTTCAGGCTATTCAGCACGTGACGTAATTAAGGGCAAGGAGCGTTTAGTTGCAAAGTTGCTGAAATTAAAAAATACCATTCAATCGTTACGTGAAGATATACCGGTTTCCACGTCGGTTGCCTTTGGTGAAGCGGTTGAAATTGCTATTGCTAAAAAAGCCTTTAAGCTTCATGCAGATCTTATTGTTATTGGTAAACATTCGCATCATTCCGTATTGCCGTTTTTAAATACCATTGTTCCCAGCAGGCTGGCTACCGCTTCAGGCGTTCCGGTATTTACAACAAAGCCAGGTTCGCTCAACAATGAGATAAAAACTGTGGTAATTACTGTAGATAAAAAATTCCCCGGTAATAAACTTGCGATACTGGAAGCACTTCGCCGAAAATCAATGAATGTAAGGCTGGTAACTTTTACAAATGGCGATGATGATGCATCTTATTCAAAACAGACACTGCTAAATGCTTTTCGATCCCTGAAGAGCCAGTCGATGGTACCGGTTGAATGTGAAGTATTACAAGGTAATAATAAAGCAAAAGCACTATTAAAATACTGTAATAAAGTAGGAGCAGATGTATTAATTGTAAATCCTGAAGTTGAAACAAGGGTTGGTATATTTGGCAACCTGCATATTTCTGATCTGTTACCTGCCGATTCCAAAACACAGGTGTTGGCTGTTAAACCAGCATTATTTTACAGGTAACTATGATCAAAAAAAATCGTGCTTTAATATAAATATCTCCCTTCTTTCTAATTGTATTCTAATCTTAAATTAATCTTGAGTTTTTGTTGGCTTTGTAGCTTTGCACATGCTAAAAAATGTGACCGTAATTGGTAGTGGAAGCTGGGCAACTGCATTAGTAAAACTTTTCTCCGATAATGGAGTAAAAGTAGCCTGGCTCGTAAGAAATAAAGAACAGGCTGAATATATAAAGACAAACGGCCACAATCCCCGGTATTTGAGTTTTGCATCATTGAATATGGAATTTGTTCAGGCAACAACAAATATTCATAAAGCCCTTGATCACTCCGTGTTTATTGTATTTGCGGTGCCTTCGGCTTATTTTAAAAAAGCAGTAGAACAGATAGAGCCGGAATTGTTGGTGGATAAGCAACTGGCAGTTTCAATTAAAGGTTTTATTCCCGGTACGGGTTATACACCCAGCCGGTTTTTACAAAATTACCTTGGAAAAAAATCAGACATAAAAATAATGGTATTGGGCGGCCCCTGTCATGCAGAGGAAATTGCCAATCAAAAAATTACTTACATCACCATCAGTGCCGAAGACCCAAAATGGGTTGATAAAGTTTGTAAAAGTTTAAAAAGTAATAATACACATGCCATTGCCAATAATGATCCGATTGGAATTGAATACGCTTCTATCATAAAAAATATCATTGGCATTTCTACAGGTATTGCAAATGGATTGCACTACGGCGATAATTTCCAGGCAGTACTGGTATCCAATGCAATGAGAGAAGCAGGTAATTTTATACAAGCCGTTGATCCAAGAAAACGTGATCTTTTTCATTCAGCCTATTTTGGTGATTTACTGGTTACCGCTTATTCAGATTTTAGCCGCAACAGAACACTTGGCAAGCTTGTTGGGAGAGGTATTCATGTAAACAAAGCGCTGCAGGCTATGGAAATGATTGCAGAGGGCTTTCATGCTTCAAAAGAACTTGCACCCTTCCAGGCAAAATCAAAAATAAAGATGCCTGTTATCAATGCCGTCCACAGGATTTTACATCAGCATGCAAATCCATACCATGAATTCAAACTGTTGGAAAATCAATTGACTTAACCTTAAACACTGACTTATGTTATTAGCTACAGATTTAGATGGAACTTTTCTCGGGGGAAAAAGCCTGCTTAGACAACAACTTTACAGATTGATAAGGGATAATAATGATGCTACGCTGGTATTTGTTACCGGTCGTGGGCTTGAATCGGTTATCCCTATTTTAAATGATCCTATTATACCAAATCCTGATTATATTATTTGCGACGTAGGTGCTACCATCGTTAACGGGCATACACTTGAGCCGATCGATGCCATTCAATCAGAAATTGAAAAAAACTGGCCGGGCCATTTAAGCATCATCGATAGCCTGAAAGAGCTGAAAGAACTCGACTACCAGGAGGTACCGCAACAACGCCGTTGCTCCTTTTATACCAGCGATGAAGCGGTCATTGAAAGGGTGCGTAAACTGGTGGCTCCGCTCGATTGTGATGTAATATATTCTGTTGGTAAATACCTCGATGTTTTGCCCAAAGGCGTTAATAAAGGCACTTCGCTTACCAAGCTGGTGAATTACCTGCGGGTAGATCCAGCAACGGTATTGGTAGCTGGTGACACATTGAATGACCTTGCCATGTATCAATGTGGTTACAAAGGTGTGGTAGTTGGCCAGTCGGAAGATAAATTGGTAGAAGCCACAACAGGTATTCCCGATGTACATTATGCAAAAGCAGCAGGTGCAGGAGGCATATTGGAATCGATGGCTGCGTTTCCTGAATTTGAAGAAATTATAAAAAAAGTTTTGGTAGAAGCAGTGTATGAAGACAGTCCCGATATACCCCAGTTAATAATGATGTACCATCGTTTCCCTTATGAAAAAGTGGAAATTAATGGCAGGGTAGAGCGGGTACCACCCAAAAGCCCGAATGGCATCTTACCAACGTTGCAAAGCTTTTTTTCGAAAGGGCGTGCCGGTGTATGGATTGCATGGGAGGAAGTAGAGCATGAAGGCGAACAACTTAGAAATATATACATAGACAAGGAACAATATCCAAACCTGATGGCTTCAAGAATTGGCCTTACCAAAGATGAGGTAAATGTATTTTACAAATCGTTTGCAAAAGAAGCATTTTGGCCAACCATATTTTCATTTATTGATAAAGCAAAATTCAATCACCATCACTGGGATCATTTTGTAAATATAAATCGCAGGTTTGCTGAAAAGGCAGCCGAACAGGCAGATAATGGAGCCATTGTGTGGATACATGACTACAACCTTTGGATGGTGCCTGGTTTTCTGCGCCAGTTAAGGCCCGACCTGGTAATTGCTTTCTTTCATCACACTGCTTTTCCTGCAGCCAATACATTTAATATTCTTCCATGGAGAAGAGAAATCATTGGTAGCTTGTTGCAATGCGATTATGTAGGGTTCCACATTCCACGTTATGTCGAAAATTTTGTAGATGTGGTGAGTAGCCTGTTCCCGGTAGAAGTACTTGAAAAAGTAAACTGTGCACCAAGATATTTAACCTACAGCACGGCTATTGGTGTTAACCAGATGACTACTGCAGTTGATACCGGTCAGCGCATTGTTCGTATGGGCGCCAACCCGGTTGGCATCAATATTAAATACATCCAAAATTTATTTAAGGATGGTGAGATGCTGAACAAAATAGCTGAGATGAAAACCCAGCTCAATGGTAAAAAAATGATCGTAAGTGCAGAGCGCTTAGACTATGTAAAAGGCCCGTTGGAAAAATTGCTGGCATTTGAAACTTTCCTGGATGAGTATCCTGAATTTCATGGCAAGGTAGAACTGGTAAATATTTGTACACCCGCTGCAGAAGGGATGAGTATTTATGATACCATTAAACTTGAACTGGAACAAACTGTTGGCCGCATAAACGGTAAGTATTCAAATATGGACTGGACGCCGGTTCGGCTATTTTTCCGCTCCGTTCCTTTTGATGACATACTTGTTTATTATGGTGTTGCCGACATTGCATGGATAACGCCACTAAGGGATGGACTAAACCTGGTAGCCAAAGAATACATTGCCGTACAGGGTGAATTGAAAGGCGATAAAGGTGTGTTGGTAATATCAGAATTTGCCGGCGCTGCAGTTGAATTACAATATGCTGTACTTACCAATCCTTACGATCCCAAATCGCTAAAAGATAACCTGCTACAGGCTTTGATGATGAGCACAGAAGAAAAAAATATGCGCATGGAACGATTATACGAGCAGGTAAAATATTATGACATTGATTTTTGGGCAGAAGATTTTATGAGTAAAGTAACCAGGTCGAAGGACAGCCCTGAAGAAGAAAAAGATAAAGCTGCCAGTGAAAAAAGAAAGCAGATACGTAAACTGGAAGCTTCTATTTAATTATAAATATTTTTAAACAATATCTTCTGAAAAGCAGTTTGCAATAGTGTATGAGAAATAGTACCCCCGTTTTTTAAAATATCCTTATAAACATTACAGCATCGCTGTAAAAATCAATAAGCCCGCTGTCCGGTCATCCGTTCATCGGGCTTTTTGTTGTCAAAAAGATGGTTGTTGGATGCATGCAAATATTTTCCAAAAACTAATATTGTTTGAAAACTGCGTTGCCTGCTCCAGGTAACCCGCAACCAATCTCCACTATCACATATATTTTACAATTTTTTATTTTTTTGTAAGGCATTGAAAGATGTTACGTATTACCCGGTTAGCCATTGTACTGTGTTTTACAAACGGTCGGTAACAGATTTACGAATGCTGTGTTTGCATCATCAATATTAATAAACCAGCTCTTAATTACTTTATAACTCAACTATATGTTATAAGGGGAGAATTGTCCATCCCATTGCGGTGATTCTCCATTTTGCAAGGGCTATAAAATGGGGAGATTTGAATTATTAAATGCTTTTCCTGCAACCGCATATAACAATATGGTAAACAGCTAAATAATTTTTATGAAAAGCATGTCAAATAATAACCCGGTATTAAGTGAGGCTGCCCACTCGTTGCCAACAGATTTGCCAGTCAGGAAAAATGTAACAGATGAGCCCGGTATTTTTATTCATGATGAATGTGGTGATACCCTGTGGAAGCCGTACTGTCGCAGGAATTTTTATACAATGAGCTTGCAATAATGGGCAGGAGAAATAATTAATACTTCGCATACACCGGTTTTCCGGTTAAAATTTAATACAAATGACAACAACAATTGAATCAACTTATTTGCGCAACCATCCTTTATTTGCAAATATGAGTGAAGAAAAAATTTTGGAAGTGGCGAAACTGATGAAAGTAAAAACTGTTAGCCGTGGTGAAACCATCAGCCTTGGTGATGGTGTATATAGCAAAATTTACCTGCTCTTTTTTGGCAAAATAAAACTGGCAGCATTTGGTGAAGGCGAACATGAATTGATCAAAGACATCATTACTTCACCCGATGTATTTGGCAATCTATGCCTGGATGGAAAGCCCTCAAAGGACGAGTATGCTGCTGCGTTAACAGATACGGCATGCTTAGGAATGTTTACGTACATGGATTTTAAAAACCTGTTACAACAAAATCCTTTGATGGCTATTGGTTATGCGGGCATGGTAACGGAAAAGCTGAACCGGCTTGAACATCGTCACTCAGACCTGGTTTTTTGCGACACCAAATCGAGGCTTATCAACTTCATAAAAAACTGGGCACAAAGCGATGGAAATAAAATTGGCGGAAAAATTATCTTACATAATTATCTCACCCATGCAGATATTGGCAACTCAATTGCTGCATCCCGCCAAAGTGTAAATATTATTCTCAATGAATTAAGAGATGCCGGTATGTTGGTATATGATCGTAAGCAAATTGAATTAAGCAATGCTTTTTATTTGAATTGATACAGTGTGTTGCAGTATCCTCATTAAGCTGTTGATGTACTTGCCAGTGGCCTGAATATTTTTTCCATCAAATCAAATAGCTCAGGATGCTTTTCCTGGAACAGTTCGGGTCGTTCGAAGAAATATGTTGACACTACAGCAAAAAATTCTGATTCGTTGGTGGCACCATACGGGTTAATGTCTGATTGCTGGTCTTTTATCAAAGCAATTTCGCGGTGCATCAGTTTCAGCCATGGAACGATGTATTTTTTTGCCAGTATAGATTCCGGCACACCATCAATTTCACCATCTGTTTTATCAACCAGGTGTACAAATTCATGTATCGCCGTATTGTCTTTGCCGGTTTTGTTCAAAAAATCCTGCCTCAGTTCATGCTGCGATAAAATCATTACATCATTCATGGCACCATTGCCTACCATGCCCAATACATTGCGTCCTTCACCCTCCTGTTGAAATCCTTCATCAAATGAATCGGGGTAAAGCAATACTTCATGCAAATTTTTATACTCCCATCCCGGAAAATTAAAAATAGGTATAATGGCACTGGCTGCTATCAGTACACGATCTATGTCTTCAACCGTTGTTTTAATACCGGTAATTTTTACCTGCGATAAAAAATTCAATGCCCTTTCTTCAAAAGCTGCCCGCCTGCCCGGCTCCAGTTGCTGGTAAAAAGGGACTTCTTCCAACAGGATATTTTTAAAATTGGCAGGTATTGGTCCCGGTAAAATTGGTTTCTTTTTTAATAACCATTTTACTGTAAAAAATATAATAAGCACCAATATGACGAGGCTGATAATTTGCATAGAAGTATAAAATTAGTCATCATTTATTCAACTACAAATTGTTAAACTACTATGATAAGTTAAAGTATACAATCAGCGACAGGTGTGTATGATTTTCGTAAACTTTTCCATTATTTGATCATTCGTATTGTTGTATAAATTTTCCATTCCTGGCAGATGATATACAGTTTTATAATATAGCGAATGCTATAATAAAACGGTTGTATCCGAATTGCTTATTTCAACGATCAATTATGCCCGTTGAACGATTACAACTTTAATTCAGCCTTTATTGATGGTAGTTTTATCAGTATAAGAATGATCATCATAATCTCTTATGGGTAGTTTTGTCAACAGTCCTACGTTCCCGTAGGACTGCTTTTTCCAGACCTAAAAGCGAGTGCTATGTTAACAACAATGAGCGCTTAATTTATTTTAATACACGCATTAGTATGGTAATTGTTTCTTAATTCGTGTATTAAATGGGTGCTGTTATATTGAGTGATGTTATACTCAACTTAACAGCCGTAGAAATAGAACTTTCATTTAAAAGTACTGTCGATGCAAACTTTACAAAATCCTTCAGGAAATATGCGGCTTAACTTTATTGCCGGCAAGGCTGGCGATGATACATATTCCAAGAATCGTACGGCTTACCTGAGTATGAGTTATATGAAGAAATTCCGGGTGGTGTTTTTTAAACCAGGAGTAATAGGGTTTATCCTGCTTGGCGTAAGCTTTATGTTGTTTACTTTTTTTACACAAAACAATGCAATGGAAATAGCTATCTCCGGTATTGCATCTATATTTATTGGAATCGGTGTAAACAATTTCACGTCTTTTGAAACCCGTATAAAAGATGAAAAAAAAATCCATGATAAAATTAGAAATTCATTACTGATTCTTGAGCTTGCAAGTTCAAAAGTGACAAAGCTTCATAACATGATTGCAGGTGAAAATTTTGACTATCTGAATACCGATGTCAACGAAATTCAAAAATTTGTGGACTTGTCTGCCAGGCTAATTAAAGAAGCAGCTTTGCTGGACTAAAAAGTCAACGATCGCATATCTTCCCATTGTCATTCAATTCCTTCCGAACCAGCAATTTTTCGCTCCATGAATTTATACTTTACGCAGCATAAAAATGTGCAATGCTTTTTTATGTACCCGGCAACAGAATAAGCATGAAGCATCGTTGCGTCGCAGCCGATAGCTATCGGCTCTTGTACTGTTGGATCAATATTCAGCAATGCACAATTTTATCAGGCGCACAGTATAAATATCCATTTCAGCTCGTTCATTTATCTTTAATAAATCGCCACAAAATTCAGCACTGAGTGGTTTTTCATCTGATTAAAATTTCCCTACATCAAAAGGAGACATCTCCAAATATTACAAATTCTTTAAATTGTCATTCGTGCTAGCTTAAAAGTGAGTAAATTAGCCTCACCTTTAAACATACCACTAACTTTTAACGAATGATACCCAATTTGCAGGAAACCCTTAAGACAGCTTACGAAAAGAAAGAATTTCTTGAAACCATCCTTCAGCATCTTCCTTTTGGCATTGCGGTATATGATTTCAGTGAAGGCAGAACGATTTTTATCAATAAACAATTTAGCGAAACCTATGGCTATGAAGAGGACCTTGTAGATAAGGAGCTGTTTTTTAATAAAGTTTATCCTGAAGAAACTGACAGGGATTTTATCAAAGACAAGATACTGTCAGACATTGCAAGTGGCGATCCGGATCGGATGAAATGGAATAATATGTCCATTACAGCAGCATCGGGAGAAAAGAAAATAATAAATACTAAAAATATATTACTGACAGATCAGCGCCTTGTTATCTGTGCCGTGTTGGATGTTACGCATGCTGAAGAGCTTACAGCAGAAAATCAACGAAATAAAATTAATTACGAATCTGTAATCAATGCGTCAGCCGACTTAATTTGGTCAGTAGATAATCAACTTTGCCTGCTTACGGCCAATAATGCATACAAACACTTCATAAAAATGTTGACCGGCAACATGCCGCTTGAAGGAGCTACTGTGTTGCTGGAAGAGTTTGGCGAAGAATGGAACAACAAATGGAAAGGTTACTACAACCAGGTATTTACCGGTAAACAGGTTACAATTACAGAGCAACTGTTCAATCCAATCAATCACCAGCAGGAATATAGACTGGTTACATTAAGCCCCATGTATGATGCTCAGCATGTGCCTTTTGGAATAGCCTGTTATTCAAAAGATGTAACGGAAGAAAGCATCAATCAACTTGAGTTAAAAGCGGCCCAGGAGAAATTGCGTAAAATTATGGACTCATCGCTTGATATCATTTGTGCGGTGGATGCAAGTGGTCACTTTATCCAGGTGAGTGCTGCCTCGGAAAGAATATGGGGATATAAGCCGGCAGAATTGACAGGTAAATATTTAATGGATTACGTGTACCACGAAGATCACCAAATGACTCAATCAAGGGCTGCTAGTGTGATGGATGGTGTAATTATGCCGGGTTTTGAAAATCGTTATGTACGTAAAGATGGTTCATTGGTGGATATAGAATGGACTGCTAATTGGGATGCAAATGAAAAAATCAGGTATGGTGTTGCAAGAGATGTTACAGAGAAGAAAAAAAGAGAAGCAAGGTTGATTGAGTCAGAAAAAAAGTATAAAAGCCTGTTTGAAAATAACCCGGTACCATTGATTATCTGGGATTGCGAAACAGGAGATATTTTAGACTGTAATGAAGAATCTTTATTAAAGTATGGTTACGCAAGGGAGGAGTTTTTAAGCCTGAATTTAAGGGATATTAGTTTGAACGAGGACCTTGGTATATTGGAGGAACTGGTTGAAAAGCAAGTATCGGGCGGCAGAATTAATAACAGGGTGTGGAGGCATCAAAAAAAAGACGGGGAGCTGATGTATGTTGATATCAGTGGTCACCTGATTGACTATCATGGTAAAAGGGCTTCCCTTGTTATGCTGAATGATATAACGGAAAAAAAGCTGGCAGATGTGTTGTTGAATGAAATGCATGAAGATCTTCAAAAGCATGCAAAGGATCTTGCCATATCTAATGGTGAACTTGAGAAATTTGCTTATGTAGCTTCGCACGATTTACAGGAGCCACTACGAATGATCAGCAGTTTTTTAACACAACTTGAAAAGAACTATAAAAGTTTGATAGACGAACGCGGAAGAAAGTATATTGAGTTTGCTGTGGACGGCGCTTTGCGAATGAAGCACATCATCACCGATTTGCTGGAGTATTCAAAAGTGGGAAAAACAGGGATCAAGAAGAAATTAATTGATCTGAATGTATTGATAAAGGAAATTCAGATTTTGTTCAGGCAAAAGATGGAGGAAAAAAATGCAATTATAGTGGTGGATGAATTACCTGTACTTAGTATTTACAAGGCTCCTATGCACCAGGTTTTCCAAAACCTGATTGGTAATGCATTAAAATATTCCAGGGAAGATAAACCTACTCAAATTCATATCAGCGCTAAAGAATTATCTGATCATTGGCAATTTATTGTTAAGGACAATGGCATCGGGATAAATGAGAAATATTTTCACAGCATTTTTATTCTTTTTCAGCGCTTACACACAAAGGAAACTTATTCGGGAACGGGGATGGGGCTGGCCTTAACGAAAAAAATTGTAGAGAGCATGGGCGGTGATATTTGGGTTGAATCTACCGAAGGAGCAGGTAGTGTTTTTTATTTTACCATTGAAAAAGAAAAGTAATCCGGAGAGGGTAGTGGTATTTCATAAATTTTAAATGCATCTAAAAGTTTACCTGCAAATCAGTATTCATTCAATCAAACTATTTGCCAAATCATTGCATTCGTTTCTCCATGGCAGCATCCTGTTTATAATAACACTCACAAGTTTAATCGGCTCAATATGAGCCGCCTGCAATATCAATTAATCAAAGCAAACACATGTTTCGCTCGTTATTTTATTGAGCTATCGTTTTATATTTCCTGATTTCCTGACCGGTTAATTTAATTATTCGATCATTTTTAGGAGGCTCCGATGGAGCCGATACCCGCCTTATTTTAAAATGCTATAAACAGGCTGCTCCTACGGAGCTTTAAGTAAACTCAATCAGACCTTTGCTATACAAAGCATTTATTGAGTTGCAATACATGGATCTTCGGGTGTTGTATTTTAGTTTAATAATCTTTTATTGAAATCATCGGTTGATTATTGTTATTTTTTGGATCTGCAGTTCGCTGCACAATCTCCAAATCATAAAACTAACCCGGAGGAACCCCGCCAAGACAGAGTTTGATTTTTGGCGCTACATTTATTCATTGGCCACAGATGGCTCAAACGCCGATCCTGCATAGAAAAAATTGCTTGTTACTTTTTTCCAATCGTACCTGCAAATTAGTATTCATTCAATTAAATCATTTGCCAAATCGTTGCATTCGGGGCTCCATGGGAGCATCCTGTTTATAATAACACTCATAAGTTTAACCGGCTCAATATGAGCCGCCTACAATATCAATTAATCAAAGCAAACATAAATTTCGCTTGTTATTTTTTTGAGCGATCGTTTTATATTTGCTGATTTCCTGATCGATTAATTTGGTTATTCGATCATTTTTAGGAGGCTCCGATGGAGCCGATACCCGCCTTATTTTAAAATGCTATAAACAGGTTGCTCCTACGGAGCTTTAAGTAAACTCAATCAGACCTTGGCAATACAAAGTCTTGATTGACTCGTAATACATGGATCTCAGGGTGTTGTATTTTAGTTTAATGATCTTATATTGAAATCATCGGTTGATTATTGTTAATTTTTTTGTACCGGCAGTTCGCCGCACAATTTCCAAATCATAAAACTAACCCCGGAGGAACCCCGCCAAGACACAGTTTGATTTTTGGCGCTACATTTATTGACTTGCCACAGGTGGCTCAAACGCCGATGCTGCAGAGAAAAAATTGCTTGTTACTTTTTTCCAATCGTATCTGCAAATCAGTATTCATTCAATTAAATCTTTTGCCAAATTATTACATTCGTTGCTCCATGGGAGCATCCTGTTTATAATAACACTCATAAGTTTAATCGGGCTCAGTATGAGCCTCCTAATGTGTCAATCAATAAAAGCAAATAAATATTTTTTCTACACATGGCTTTTCATTTTTTTCTGCTTGAACGATATATTTATTCATTTTGATGCAGGTCGGTAAGACAAGCATCTTCGCAAAATTTAATTCTGTAAAAACGTTAATGTGGAAAATGATGAAGTAAAATATGAACCTGAACGTATTCCGATTAAAACACTGGACTGGCCGTCGCTACCGGAAGCAGATGCCATGAAATCCCACTAGTGGTGAACAAAAAATCATTTTTAAACAATCTATAAGAAACCTTGTTGCTACGATAAACGTATGCATTGTTGGGAGAAGGCAAATAATAATAAAAATGTTTTTTTTCAGTTGCTTGAAACAACCGATAAAACCGTAAAAAATCCGCATCTTATGAATAAAAAACCGGGTAAATTACGGAATGAATATATAGCTCACGAAAGCTGTAGAAATTATAAGGGATTTGTGAAAGATAAATCCGAATTTTAAACATTGCTGATTTAATAATATAGCTTAAATGACCAAGTATATATGAACCCAATTGTAATAATCGGCAACGGCATTGCTGGCATTACATGTGCAAGACATGTACGTAAAAGAAGTGACCAGCCTATAACCGTTATAAGCGCAGAAACCAAACATTTTTATGCCCGTACTGCGCTTATGTATATTTATATGGGGCACATGAAATATGAGCATACTAAACCTTATGAAGATTTTTTTTGGGAAAAGAACAACATACACCTGGTAGAAGGTTTTGTTGAAAAAGTGGATACACAAAATAAAATGGTTGCACTCGGCAATGGTGAAAATATTGTGTACGACAAACTAATCATTGCAAGCGGATCAACATCAAGGATGCCGGACCTAAAAGGTATTGATAGCAAAGGCGTGCAGGGACTGTATGGTTACCCGGATCTACTTCAAATGGAAGCAGATACCAAAGACATAAAGCATGCAGTGGTTGCAGGTGGTGGGTTGATTGCGATTGAAATGGCTGAAATGTTATTGTCAAAAAATATCGGCGTAACAATGCTTGTGAGAGAATCGGTTTATTGGGGAACTGTATTGCCCGAAGCAGAAGGGGAATTGATCGGCAGGCATATAAAAGAACATGGGATTGACTTGAAAGTGAATACAGAATTGCAGGAAATAGTAGCAGATGAACAGGGGCGGATAAAATCTGTCATTGTAAAAAATGGTGAACAAATTGCATGTGATTTTTTAGGTGTGGCAATAGGCGTAAAGCCCAATATTGGATTTTTGAAAAACAGTGGAATTGAGACTGACAGGGGCGTACTGGTGAATCATTATTTTGAAACCAATATTGCCGGTGTGTATGCGATTGGTGATTGCGTGCAATTCAAAGATCCTTTACCCGGCAGAAAACCTATCGAGCAAATTTGGTACACCGGCCGTATGCATGGCGAAACACTTGCTAAAACGATTTTTAAAAATAGAACCTCGTACAAACCCGGACCTTATTTTAATTCAGCTAAATTTCTTGACATCGAGTACCAGACTTATGGAGATGTTACCGCAAAAATTCCTGAAGGCATGACTGATTTTTATTGGGAGGAAGCCGGGGGCAAAATAGCATTAAGAGCAAGAGCTGATGAGAATGGCATTTTAAAAGGTGTGAATGTATATGGGATGCGTCTGCGCCATGCAGTATTGAACGACTGGCTGGTAAATCAACAATCGATTGATTATGCCATTGAACACCTGGCTGATGCCAATTTTGACCCGGAGTTTTACAAAGCTTATGAAAGCGTGATCACAGAAAAATACAATCGTGATTTTGGTAAAAAAATAAAACCACGCAGGCGTAGCTGGAAACGTCTGCTGCAACTGATGAAGTGATTTAATTCATTCATCATTCAACATTCATCATCCGATAGCTATCGGATCAACACAATCTAATATATGTCAAATCAAGACCTTTCCATTGCACAGCCACATCCTGAAGGCACAGATGCCATTCAGAAAACGGCATTGGCTGTAGTTGCTGTAGGCATCCTTATTTTACTTGTAGCGTTTGGTGGTGTTACGTTTGGGCAAAACGCAGTTTTTATGTGGCTGTCACTTGCCAGCATTTTGGTAGGAACAGTGGTGTATTCCACCCGGAAATATCTTTCACAAACAGCAGGTATTAAAAACAATGGTGTTTGGCAAAAAGGCTTCACAAGCAGGGGAGTGTTTGCCTGGATGTTGGGCGTGTTTCTAACCGGGTTTTATGTGTTGCTGTACTGGTTTCCTCAATACCTGGGCATGGGAAATAATGGTGCTGAAAATAAAGGTTTGGTAAGATTGTTTGATCCGTTGAGTTATTTATTGAATGGTCATGCTGCTTCGCAATGGTTTGTGTATGGCACCTTTTATTCACTGATGGTTTTGTCGCTTGGCATAAAATTTATGTTGAAGTATCGCAATAACCGGTATCATTTAGTAAGAACATTGGTGGTGATTTTGTGCCAGCTCGCCTTCGCTTATCTTATACCGGAAGTGCTGAGCAGCCTGCAAAGGCCAGATGCTTATTTTAGTATGGACCTCAAATATTTTTGGCCGCTTAATTACAGTTTTTTTTACAAAGAAAACCTGGATTCCTTGCGTAACAGTGGCGCATTGGGCATGTTTTACCTGTTAACCGGTTTGCTGATGTTGTTAATTGTTGCGCCCATTGTTACTTACTTTGTTGGTAAGCGATGGTATTGCAGTTGGGTATGCGGATGCGGTGGTTTGGCTGAAACCGCTGGTGATCCGTTCAGGCATCTTTCCTCTAAAAAACTTTCAGCATGGAAGATAGAACGCTGGCTTATTAATGGCGTATTGGTATTTGTTACCGTAATGACGGCGTTTGTTTTATATACTTATTTTACGGGCAAATTTGAAGCAGTCTCCGGTACCCTAAAAGGAACTTATGGATTTTTTATTGGGTCTATTTTTTCGGGTTTGATTGGCGTAGGATTTTACCCGATTATGGGCAACAGGGTATGGTGCAGGTTTGGTTGCCCGCTGGCAGCGTACATGGGCATTATTCAGCGTTTCAAATCGAGGTTTAGAATTACAACCAATGGCGGACAGTGCATATCATGTGGCAACTGTTCCACTTATTGCGAACAGGGGATTGATGTAAGATGGTATGCACAACGGGGCCAAAATATTGTTCGTTCATCCTGTGTGGGCTGTGGTGTTTGTTCGTCTGTTTGTCCTCGTGGTGTGCTAAAATTAGAGAACGGTCCCGAAGAAATGCGCCTGAATGAAGAGCCATTCCTGATTGGCTTATTAAAAAATAAAAAGGATTAAATTTCAGCCTTCACTTTAAAATTGTAATGTCTCCGTTATAAATCTGTATGGATCGAGCACCCAGGATCGTTGTTATTATTCCCGCTTTTAATGAAGAAAATGCTGTTGGCAATGTATTAAATGATTTACCAAAGCATTTGATAGAGGCAATCATTGTTGTAAATAATAATTCAAAAGATACCACCCGGCAACAAGCTGAAAAGGCCGGTGTTATTGTGATAGATGAACCTCGACAAGGCTACGGCTATGCCTGCCTGAAGGGCATGGAATATGTTGGGTTGCATAATTTAAACCCCGACATCATTGTGTTTTTAGATGCTGACTATTCTGACTACCCCGAGCAATTGCCCTTACTTACGGCGCCCATCCAATACCAGGGATATGATATGGTGATTGGTTCAAGGGCAATGGGTGGCCGAAAAAAAGGTTCTATGACCATGCCGCAGATTTTTGGAAACTGGCTGGCAACAAGGCTTATAAGAATATTTTATAAAGTACATTATACAGACCTGGGTGCCTTTAGGGCAATAAAATGGGAGGCATTGCAACGCATGAATATGCAGGACAAAACCTATGGCTGGACCGTGGAGATGCAATTGAAAGCTGCTAAAATGAAAATGAAAGTAACGGAGGTGGCGGTGATGTACCGGGTTAGGATTGGGTTCTCTAAAATAAGCGGAACCGTAAAAGGAACGGTACTTGCAGGCTATAAGATTATTACTACCATATTTAAATACCTATAACAACACAATCCAAGGTAATACCTGATACAAATGCTTCTATCGGGCCAGGTTAATTTGCATATTCTAATCCTTGAGCCATTCAGCGGGTACATCTTCAATTTCATCTACATCGGTTAGTTGTGGCAGTAAATGAGAGGAAAGCTTATGCGATCTTATATCCTGCATTGTTTGCTCAAAAACCTTATCTGTGCTCCAGTCTTTATTCACAAAAATATCCGGTATCATTTTACGCATTCCAAGCAGGTAATACCCGCCATCTGTAGCAGGCCCTATCACAATATCATTGTTGTATAAAGCCTCAAAGGCGGATGCCAAAATTTCTTTAGAAAGGCCGGGGCAGTCGCTCCCGATTATGATACACAATTGGTATTCCTTACTAAACAGGCATTCAAAAGCATGTTGCATTTTATTACCAAGATCTTTTCCTTCCTGCATTTCAACCGTAAATTCCTGCCAGAAATTATCTTCAATGGCTTCAGTAACAAAAACAAATTTATCACAGTCAACACTGGTTGCAATGGATCGGGTATGTGCTAAAAGCAACTTATAAATTTCCAATGCTTTTTGTTGGCCGGCCTTTACAGCAAGGCGGGTCTTTACCCTCCCCAATGCGGGTTTTCGGGCAAATACGATCAAGGCTTTTTTAGCGTCCGTCATGCTGCTTTCATGTAAATGGTTAGGCCTGCAAGTTAACGCCCGATTGATTATTCAGCCTTTAAAATTTTATTCGTGAATAAATAAAATTTCACAGTCGTCAATCTTTTGCTACAGTATTGATGTTGGATGTGTCATCCGGTTTCTTTTTATTTGATCGTTTAAAACCACCGGCTTTTATTACGTTGATTACAATTTTGTCATTCCTTTTTAACGTATCTGATACTACCGTGTATTTTCCTGCTACCTCGTAAAATTCAGTTGCGTTACCATCTCTTTCTTTAATGGTATAAATGCCTGATTGATGCAGATGCAAGGTTGAATAGCAGGATGCAAACAAGAGCGTTACTAAGGTTAATCTTATGAATGTTTTCATGGCCGATAATTTTAGGATGAATGAAAAATATTGTGCATGCCGGTCCGATTCTAATAAAGAGAAGGTTTTAAAAAGGAAGACTAACAGCAGGGGATATCTTTTGCTGAAGTTCAAAAGGTTGGTCGTGCCTTAACGAGATAAAGGAAACACAAGAATAGAAATAGTTACTTAAGGTTTTTCAGAAGAGGTAAATAATGCGACTATCTAATTGAATGATGACTTGAGGGAAGTATTGATTCTGAGTCGAAGAGATTTTTTACGAATCAGCAGGTTTCAAATGCATCATGGCCAGGCTCAAAAGTTATTTTTTATCCGGGAAAATTGATAAAACATAATCGCCGTGTTCAACATTGTTGCCAACAATCATTAGGCACATATCATCAATATATGAAAACGCTTCTCTTTTGCTTTGAAACATAATTGGGAAATGCATTTGCTCAATTTCGGGATTGAGCAAGTGGACAACATCTAAACTTTTGGTATCAACACTTAAAATAAAAACGTCGCTTCTTACCCGGGAAATGTTGTTGTTCGTTTTTAATTCTATAGTAGCGGTAAAATTTACAATGTCTTTGGCATCTCTTAAATTGAAATCCCTGATAAAGCCAATTATGGGGGTTGAGAAGGCTTGCATATTTCAAAGTTATAAAAACAAATGACAATTTATTTTTATAATATTTCAATTTTACCTAATACACAAAACCTATTTTCTTGAGAAACTGAATTCTTTTAGTCCAATGATGGCGCCATAAACCTGGCTGCCACCCAGGGCAACAAACCTGCAACGAATAGTTTTTGGACTTTTCCAGTTAGAAGTCGGGTCAAATACCGGAGCGTTTATAATTTTGTAATGATCATACTTAAAACTTGCAATTCCATTGCTTACTGTCACTTCAAATTGTTTGAAAGCCGACATGTTTTTCCTAATAATTTTTTCCTGGGCGGATACGATCATTTTTTTATTGCCATAAACAATTGCTGAAAACGGTTTGATGTTCCTATTCATTTCTACATAAAAAGAAGTAAGTACTTTATCATTGTTATCCAGTACTTCAAAATATTGTTCAATATTTATTCCATTCGGCATATTGCCTGGATATGCAAGGTAGCCGGATAATTTCCATGAAGTTGAAACAAGGTTTTCACCAAGGTCACGGGTAACCGTATAGGTTACCGGCTCCTGCTTTGAGAACCTTATAAAAATATCAGGGCTCTCAAACTGTTCATATTTTAATACATTGGTACTTACAGTAAAAATATTGTTGTATTTATTAACGGTGATGTCATTAGCCGGGTTGCGTTGCCATCCATCTGCATTGTCATTTGTAAGCATTGTTTCGTGCGGTAAACTTGCCATTAGGTTTACTCCGCCAGTTGATTTGCCTGCTATAGCAGATGCCATGTATGTTAAAGGAACATCCTGTTCATTAATTGTATTGAGGCCGCTTATCTTCCATCTATGAACGCCTGCGTGATCACTTTCATCACCATGATACAGATAGTAATCGCCGGCCGGGCCTTTCACCATAATGGGCGTGAGGGCGTTGCCAGCCATGCCGGCAGTTGCATGATCGGGTGTTTCAGGCCTTGTAATACCAAACTGTCCAATGGCAAGTCCATTGTCGAGGTAATGATTGTATTTATTGGTTTGACTTGCTTTCCAAAATTCACCGTGATAAGAAGTGATGATACTGCGGTCAATGATACATAAACCGCCGCCGGCATAATTATTCACGTCATTACCAATATCGAAATAGCCCGGACCCGGATAATCCCCTGCATAATTTCTGCTGGTTGCTTTTTCAGTTTTCCACAGCCATTTATTAGTGCCTTTTTGTATGGCTCCAAGGTGATAACCGGTTGCCCAAATTTCGGGTTTATTATTGCTGAATTTTTGCACGGAATTATAATCATAGATAATTACTTTTCCTGTAGATGTAACGCTTTCATATTTGGGTGTAGCGTTGGGATCGTTTGTTGTTAACGGGGGAGTAGTTGCCAGCACCTCAGGCATTGTACTCCATGTTGGATTTCCGAATGCATCAAATCCTACTAAAGGATATTTGTATAAAACAGATACGCCACCTATCGGTCCTTTATCATATTGATTGATTGAGCCATCTTTTTCCATAGAAAATCCTAATCCGCCCCGCCTGGTTACGCCGGAAAATCTTAACTGCCCTGTTTTCGGAAACTCAACAATTTCCCTTCCTTGTTTTGTTCTTAAAAATCCATAGGTTCGTCCGTTGGATAGCGTAGTTATGTACCTGAATTTTTCAGTTTTATCATAAGCTGAACTTACGTTTGCCCCCCAGTTTTTCACCAGCTTCCAACCAGTTTTGCCGGATAAGGCCACGGAATAATCAACTGCAAATTCCATATAGTCTGCCCAAACCCTGCTGATATTATTCTTATCAACCCATGTTGAATAAATAGCTCCCAACGACATAATCCTGTTAATGAAATTGTGTTTTGCATCATAGTGCTGAACCCTGTAATTGCCGGGATCGCTCACCCAAAATGAACCGTTGTTTTGATAAGCAATAAAAGTTTGTTGCTTGCCCCTGGCATCATTGAAATAAAACTTATTATCGTTCACCGTAGCATCAGCAAAATAGCCTCCATCATTTCCAAGTGTGCTGACCAGTTTGGTGGTATTAATATCAAAGAATTTTATTTGTTGACTGGTGCTTCCATCCGCAACAGCTATTTGTTTTCCGTCTGGTGATACTTGTATAGCAACCGGATCAAGCAATCCCTCTATCGATATATTACTTTCCGATAATTTACCTGTCTTATCAATTGTATATTTTGCAACTGTATTTATGCCGGAAATCATCCAGAGATTGTCTTCTGCATCTACGCAAACATTGCGTGGAATGGGCATTTTTTCTTTTGTAATTAATTCTCCGGTGGTTTTATTTATAACTTGTAATTCATCCAACCCTGATCTTGTCACAAATAAATAGTTACCTTTTTTCTGAACTGCCAAACCTGTAATAAGTCCGTTCTGCTGGTTTACCTCGCTGATTGCATTGTTATAAGTTTTTCCATATTTTACAGTTACTGCATGCCCGTTTTTAAAATTAACTTCTTCATCATTCAAAACTTTAGTTGCAAAAACAAAACTATTAGTTCGGGAAAAAACATCAAATACACTCCAGTAAACTGTTACGTCATCAGCCGCTACAAAATCAATTTGACCGCTTTGTGTTTTGGATGTAAAAAATTGCTTTTTTTGATTGGGAGCAGCAATATTAAATTTTGCCAGGCTGGGTGCTCCTTCGCTATAACCTGTGCAAAAATATCCTGTGTTACCACTAAAGGCAAGTCCCCGCATGCAATGATAATAACCGCGGTGTTTGGTTAATCCCGACATGGAATCGGATGTGTTACCGATGGTGCCTTCCCACTTATATGTTACGTTGTTGGATACAATAGTTGCATGAAAATTTTTACCCGTTACAGGTATGCCGTCATTATCTTTTCCATCCCAGTTTTCAGTTATTGTGCCTGCCGGATATTGCACACAATTCCATAAAGTTCTTATAAGCGTTTGGTCGCTGGAATAAATACCTGCGCTGGTCTGGGATGGAACTTTTAATTTGAAAGTAAAGTTGCCTACCTGGGCATCCAGGCCCATTGACGATAATAAAAATAATATAGTAAATAATCTAATCATCCGTTGTTTTATTTGTTTTTCTCCCTATCATTTTTCTAAAATTTAATTTAACCAGATCTTTTCAATACCAGGTAATTATACATGAATATTTAGGTAAATTATCGAAGTATTTATGATGATTTTAACCAATACAGCTACTTTGTGTCACATACTGTTATCATTGATGGAAGGTTACCTTTTATCAAATTCGGTATTAATGTGTAAATAGTACACATTGTAAAGTGTACCAGGAAATAAAATTATTATATAACAGCCCGTTTCAAATATTCATTTTTATACGGGCATTAAATTAAATTTATGAAAGCAATGATTCGTGAATTATTTTTCGATAAAGAAGTCGTAAATAAACTGAAAACATCCAGGCTTACCAAAGAGCATAAGTACAATTTATTATATGCTGGTAAAATTACCCTACAGGAGTATCTTGAGGCTGATGCCTGATGTATGATTACAGTGTTACAAAAATTATAACCCCAATCATATAGATGTTAAAAAGCTGCATGGGCAATTAAATGCCTAATGCAGCTTTTTTTATTTAGCGTAAACCGTGAGTTTAAGAAGCCGTTTAAATTTATTTCTGTAGAAGGAATAGTGTGAGTAAGGCAATTACAGTCAAAAAAATTATTTGCTAACCAATCTCTTCAATGCCATTATATACCCCAAATGTAATCCTTCGTGAAATAGCAGGAAATTAATGGTGTCGTCAATATTTTTATGTTCTACGCCATAGCGATTTGTCCATGATGGGTTATTGGCAAAAACATTGCGGTTGTAATCAAGTTCCATTTGATCGATTGTACTTAAAAACAATGTTTTCACTTCTTCAAAATATTCCTTGTTCACCGAATCTCCCGGTTTTGAATCAGGCTTATAGGTAAGAAAGAATTTTTCATCTATAATCAGCGGAAGGCCGCCACGCAGATAACATACACCTTGCTGACTTGCAAGCATGTGGCCAAGATTCCACATAATATTGTTGCTGAAGCCTGCAGGCACTTCATTTAATTGCTCCATTGTAAGTTCACTGATAAGTTCTAAAACGTATTGTCTTGTTTTTCTAAGTATGTCAAACTGTTTAACCATCATATTTATTTAGTTATTTAATTATTTGGGAGAAGTAGTAATAACTGTGTAGGAATTGCTTAATGCATGTGGCTATTGGGATGCTTACAAATACACCAATAATCTACAATCATTTTTAGATTGGTTTTCATCTCATGCAGGTCGGTGGGTTTCTTAAAGTATCCCTGAACCGTTAATTCGTAGGCAAGTTCAATTTCTCTGCTATTTACACTTGTTGTAAAAAAGATAAATGGAATTGATTTCTTTCGTAGCTGCTCATCAGAAATCATGTTTTTCCGCAATTCAAGACCATTCATTACCGGCATGTTAATATCTGATACAATCAAAAGAGGTTGCTCTTTGGCGGTATATAGATACTCCAGAAAATCTTTTCCATTGTCAAAGAACTGAAGTTCATTCGTGACGCCAATTGAATTCAATATTTCTTTGAAGATCAAACGATCGTCCATGTCATCTTCTACATATATGATGGGACCTTGATTCATACTTTTCATTCTGACAACTTATTTAAGCAGCGGCTTTTAAAATATTATCATTAATATTTACCAACTACAATTTATGATTAAAAAATGGATTGCAATAAACTGCTATTAAAAAGATGCGCCTATACAATATGTTTATATAGCATTTATTTAAAAAACTATAACGCATAAAACCATTACACAGTTCAAAATATAAATCGAAAACAATTGCTACAACAACTTTCGGAACCTTATTTGCTCAATTATGATTATCCATCAATAGCAGCGAATTTAATGGATGAATGCGATATATGATAATTGGTTCACTGCCATAATTTGTTGATTAAACAGAATAACAAAAAATTACGCAAAGAAGCGTGATATTTGCCCGATACTAAAATGTGTATCACAAGGATGGCGTTGGATTAATAAATCGGCTCATTAATAAATTTGCAGTTAACAGGTTGGATTGCAAAGCAGCCCAATAGTGAATCTTAAAATATTTATACATTTTATTGTTGTTTGTACACAATGTAGAATCAGAAATTGTTAATAAATATTGTTGATAAATATTCTCTCACTTAAAGTAATTTTAAAATATATTTAATCTATGGAAGCGCACTACAAAACACTGCAAACGATCTATACCATTTGTAACCAGGATCCTCAACCTGTTAGTTATCAGTGCCGGCCCAGGGAAATTATTTTAAGACAATTCCAGGATTGGTCATCAATTCAGGAAGACCTTAAGCTACTTGAATCAGAAGGGTTGGTTGTTACAAATCAAAAAGATACCCTTATTATTTCCATCACTCAAAGTGGCATACAAAAAATCAATTCAGAAAATTATACTTTTCAACATTAGGCTTTACTTGCATTAAAGTTAGCTGTTCATTTAAATTTGCGTTTTAGAATAGTCTTATGCAACAAAACAGTACGTTAAAAAAGCTATCAGAAATCCTGCATATCAGTGTATCTACCGTTTCAAGGGCATTGAGAAACCATCCCGATATATCGGAAGAAACTAAAAAAAAGGTACAGGACTTAGCTAAAAAACTTGATTATGAGCCCAATAGTTTTGCCATACATCTGCGCAACAACACCAGTAATTTATTAGGAATACTGGTTCCTACTGTAGATAACTTTTTTTATGATTCATTTATTTCGGCGGTAGAAAAGGAAGCAAGGCTGAGGAATTATTCAGTGATGATTATGCAATCGGGAGAAAGCAAAGAAGCGGAAGCCGCTAACCTTAAAGTGATGAAGAATAATCGCATTGCCGGTGTTTTTGTTTCTGTTACCACCGAAACTGATAACATCGATCCTTTCCTGAAGTTGCAGGATCAGAATATTCCGGTTTTATTTTTTGACAGGGTACCGGATTTTAACCAATGTAATAAAATTTGCCTGGCAGACAGAGCCGCCGCAAAAATTTCGGCAGAAGCCATTATAGCAAAAAATAAAAAAAATGTATTGGCACTTTTTGGTCACAAGAATTTGACCATTTCTCAAAAAAGATTTCAATCTTTTAACGAAGTGTTTGAAGCGAATGCTCCACTTACAAAAATCATCAATGAATTTCCTTTAAATCTTGACGAAGCAAAGGCTATGACCGGCTATGCGCTTGACCAGGAGCAAAGACCCGATACAATATTTTGCATGGGAGATCTTATATTAATAGGTGCTATGCAGGCTATTTATGACCGGGGTTTAAAAGTACCGGAGGATATTGGCGTTATAAGCATCAGCAACGGTTTCATTCCTCAGTTATACAACCCCAGAATAACTTATGTAGAAACCAGCGGTTATAAACTCGGCCAGCTTGCTTTTACCAGGATGATGAAATGCTTATCGGGCTATTCCTTTCTACAGGAACTTACAGTAGATTCCTTATTGGTTGAAGGTGGCTCACTCTAAAATATTTTCATTATTTTTTTCATGCTGGTTATTCAACAATTGTAATTTCAGCTTTGTAATCAGCGTAAAGATAGGGTGCTAAACCAGGATAGGGTGTAAGTGCAGTAAAACTAATTTTATATCCCAAAACCATTACTTCCGTTGGATATTGATTGGGAACAGGGCCTGTTGGGTTAAGAGACAAAGTAATCATTTGCTGCTTACTGTTTTTGGTAACAGAAAATCTTGCGGCAGCATTACCTGCATAAATGCAATTTGCAAACGCGGGGCACCTGTTATCAAAAATCACAGAATCAAGACAGCAGGTAAGCGTACCAGGTGCTGTGCTGAAACTGCTACATTCCATAACCGGTATCAAACCATTTTGACTAACATGCTGCTGCTTTTTACAAGCCGAAAACAATAAAAGTACAACTAATGCGAAGCTTACATTTTTCATATTTTTCAGCCTTTTTTTACTTTGACAGCGTTGTATAAAAAAGGGTTGCATACAAAACGAAAATCACCTGTCTTTTAAAAAATTATTTATAATAATTTCAGGCATAAAAAAGAGCTCAGTATGCTTCAACATTTTTTAAAAGCTGAAGCATACCAAACTCAAATTATTGAATCGTTTAATTATTTTAGTTTAAAAATTATACCAGCCTGAAATGCAGTTATATCATTACCTGCTTCAGCATTGAATCCAAATTTTGGACTTACAAAATAAGAAGCCCCCACAAAAATGCCGGGTACTGGTATTACTTCGTTTTGATTGCCATTGTAGTCTTTGTAGTAATGATGGTGAAAGCCAAGGCCAGCCGATACACCGCCGTAAGTATCTAATCCGGGAACCTTCCAGCCATAGTGCCATGCAGATCTTACTGCAATAATAACAGTACGGGCTTTGTAATCATTGAAATTTCTATTGCCACCGTTCGAAAATGAACCGCCGATTTCTCCACCCAATGTAATTACACCGGGGCCAGCCTGCCATAATGCAGCTTCAACTGCAGCCTTGGTTCCAAAAGGTGAATTGTAGTAATCTCCTTTGTACTGGGCACCTACACCCACACCTAAATTAAGCGTTACAGTTCCTAATCTGATGGGCGTTACAGGTCCCTTTCCACGTGATTGTGCGTACGTAAAGTTTGACATACCCATGCCTAGCACAAGTATCAAACATGCTATGATTTTAATTTTTTTCATAAATCCTTTGGTTACAAATATGATACCAGCGAAAAATCTCTGCCATATTTTATATTTTATTTATACTTTAATTAGGTAAATGAAATGTCATCGCCGCACCCGATTATTATTATGGAAAATGAGCAGGAAGTAATCTTGTTTAATAGATTTGTGAAGCTGCTGTTTTAAAATTAAACCGTCATGTTGTTAGGGCAACTGGTTTATCAAAATTCTATTTGTAAAAAATGATAATGGCACCGAGCAATGTTAAAGCGATCACTATTTTTCTATAATGTGCATCTTTAATTTTTGAAACTATTTTTAACCCGGCCCAAAAACCTGCCAGTAATGCAGGTAGCAACATGATGTCTGTAGTAATAGTGGCCTCAGTTATATTATGCCAATAAAATACCTGGAATGGCATTTTGAAAAGGTTAATTACAAGAAACACCCAGGCGGCCGTACCAATAAAGCCATTCTTAGGCATACGCAAGGCAAGGAAATAAATATTTGAAAAAGCACCTGCAAGATTACCAAGCATGGTGGTAAATCCAGAAGCCAGGCCCATGCCGATTACAAATGATTTATTGGTAGGTATTTTTTCAGTTTTAAGAAATTCGAGTGCTACCATTGTTATTGCTGTTAAAACAATTATTACTGCCATCACTTTTCTGAATATTACTTCATTGAGCCCTTTACCTGTAACCACACCAATGATTACTCCCAGCACCATCCATGGTATCAACTTCCAGAACTGGTTCCATTGGGCGTGCCTGTTATAATAGATTACAGCAAAAATATCGGCTACACAAAGCAGTGGTAACACAATCCCGGTAGAAGCCTTTCCACCAAATACAATGGCCATAATGGTTACATTCATCATATCAATTCCTTTTAGGCCTGCCTTGGAAAGCCCAATGATGAAGGTGGCTATTAAAATTAATGACCAATTAGTTATTGAATGTGTAAATAAAAGATGCGTATCCATTGAATGCTATCTAAAAAATAATGGCACTAAAAAGCACCGGATAAAAAAATAAAATATTGTACTTTGATGATTTTTGTTTCGCAAGATAAGGAAAGGATTTAAAGCGATAGCGGATACATGCATTACTGTTGGTTTTCTAAAAAAGCAACTTTATTTTTTAGCGTAACTAATTAAGAAAAAACAATTTTCAAACATTGAATTGGTGGATGAACCAAATAGGAACCCTCATTATCCGTGGGAACAATTAGCGGCACCGACTCATTAAGCGTGATCGGGAATTACTTATTGCTTTTTCGTTTCCAAAAAACAACAATGCCCGCAAGCAGCAATACACTTACTGATAGGCCAATAACAAAGTAGGGAACTTCAGGCATACTTGTAATTTTATAATGAAGAATGATAACTGTAAATCGTTATTAAATTGCCAGTAACAAGATAAGGCATGTTAGCTCGAAAACGGAAAGAAATTCCCTTAACTACCGGGTATTAAGATTTACAGATAACACAAAAAGTACCCGTCCTTCCAAAATAGATTCATCTGCATTTACCATTTTTGCTCCCTGAAATTTATCGTCCCGGCAGTTTAAACAAGCCAGGATTATTTCTTCTTTTTTAAAATCAATTTTACCTTTATCGCCCGGTATAACAGAGCCGGTGCTGGCTGAATTGCCCCCGTAAAACCAAAAGTCATTTCCATTCAACATTCTTAGTTCTTCCAGCGACATGCCGGGGCGGACGCCGCTTTTCATTACCCAATTATTTTCTTCTACATATTTACCACTTTCTGTAGTACTTTTTAAATTTTGCTGACCACCAAATAACAGGTTAGCAATGGTTTTACGATTCAATTCATCTGCCCATATAAAGACTACCTGGCGATTTGTGTTTAGGAAAAGCACCGAACATTTAGCCAGGTCATTTCCGGCTAAAAAATAGATGTCTTTTTTTACATTTTTCTCACCAAAATAATAGGTAAGGTATTCATGCGAAGTAAAGGTTAACAGGTCGTCTGCATAATAGATATCTTTTGGGTTGGGAAATATTTTTTTATTAAACTCCAACGCATACCTGCAAACAGAATCTGCTACATAACTAGTTGTTAAAACGGTAAATTCATTGTGTTGAAATAGTTGTGGTGCACTTCCGTTTTCTGGTTCGTTCGAATAAAAACCTTCCTGTTTTAGCGCAGTTTTTAATGCCATAAATTCGGTCTCAGATACCGTTTCGTAATTTAAACGATTATTACCACCGAGGTTTGTTGTTGAAAGAGACCGTAGAATAGAATCATTGTCATGGAATTTACGTGTACGCCTGTATTCATATCTACGGGCCGGAAGGTCATCTTTGGTTTCATTGCCAATGTAAGCAAAACCTTTTCCGTTTAAAAATTTGTCGAATTTTGAATTAGGGTACACCGTTAGTTTGCAAAGGTTATCAAGCGACAAAGCCTGCCCCAATGATGTGGCAACCGATAAACAAAGTAAACTAATAGCTAAAATTTTTTTCATCACTACCTTATTGTGAATTATTACCCCTTCCATAAATGGTGAAGAAAATATCACCTGTCTAAACCAATTTGCCCAACAACAATATATTTATCTTAAAATATTTTACTGAATGCTTTGTTTGCTGAAATTCTATATACGTTTTTCAGGCATATTTTAAAGCTTCCTGCTATTGTAAATTTACTAAAGAATTGGTGCTTGTGAACCATTGTAAGCAAGTTTCATGATTGTAATAAAATGCAGATGATCATTTTTATAGTATGACGCTGTTTAAATCTAATGTTATAAAAAGATTACAGTAAGAAATGGTGCCATAAAAATATGCATTTGAAAGGAGTTCCGATTGAAATACTGAACAGACTTCGCCTTCCGTGCAACGGGATGGCGATGCCATGAAACAAAAGGGCTGGGGAACAAAAAGCGATTTCTAAACATTACTAAAGAGAATGGCAGAGCTAAGGCTATTTAAATTGTAATTCATTCAAAGCAAGTGAAAGGCAAGTGCTTTTTAATTGGATAAATCGGCATGTGAAGGTGTCTTTACGTAGGTGCTCGGCAATGTTTGGAAACTATGCCCCGATGCAAAACCTGAGAAATTCTCCTTTAAGTAATGAGAAGTTACCAGTAATTTATCAGCTAGTCGTTGCACAGACAGGTAATGAAACATTGGCTTATAATCCGGTGAAAGATCATAAATGCTGTTTGTTGAACTGCTATTGAGCGGTTGATGTAATCCGCCACCACCACCTATTACAAGAAAGTCTTTTCCCTGGATCATAAAATGTTCAAAAGCATGTGCATGCCCGGTAATAAATAGCTGGGCCTTTTTTGAATGGATGTATCCTGGAACAAAATCCTGTTGCACCAACGCAGATCCCTTTACTACTTTACTGTTAGAATACGGAGCATGATGACAGGTGACAATGATTGCCTTTACAGCCTCATTTGTATCCAACCCAACCAGCGTTGACTCGTACCATTCCCGCTGCTTTAACTGGTCCGTAATTGAAAGCTTTGCAAAGTTTGAATTTAATAATATTACGGCTACGGAATCTGTAATTGAAACATATCCCGTGCGGACATTCATGGGGAAACGTTTGTCAAATTTCCTCTCTCCTTTCTTCTTAAAAATCATTAACTCATGGTTGCCCAAAATGCCGGATACATTGATGTTGTATTTTCGGCAACTATCCAGGAATCTGTCCACTTTTCGCCATTTTTTATTGCTATACCCAAGGCCCACTACATCGCCAAGCATGTAAAGACTTTGAGGCTTTCTTTGCAAAATTTCTGAAAATATGTCAGCAGTTGCGTTTCTGTTATTATTGGATTTCAACAAAATGGTTTCAACCAACAGCGGTTGCTGCGTATCGCTTACAAAAACCAGTTCGGTGGAAGTTAGAGGTGCCGGCAATGAAGTATCCTGTGCAGAAATCATTTTACTTAATAGTGCAAGCGTACATATCAGTAATTGCTTTTTCATATTTTAACAGCGGCTACCATTCCAAAAAAGTCCAGCAAAAATGTAACTGCAGCGAAAGGGCATTGTCTTTTGTTTCGAAAGCGTTGGCCCATTTGCCTTCCACGGCTATTCCCACGTTTTTGGAAATTGGTTGCACGTATGATAGTGCAATATTCGAGCCTAAACTAAAGGTTGTAGACTTTACTTTGCCGGTATAATTTAAATGACTGGTAAGAAAATAGGAACCAAATCCTGCATAAATGCGCACCCTTTTCACAACCGGCATCGACCAGGTTACTAAAATGGGTATGGCAGATAAATCAAGCTTTCCGTTTATACTTCCATTTTTTAAGCTGTAGGAGTAAAAATTGGTAAAGCCGGTTTCTATGCCAAGTCTTAGCCTGAACTGTGGCTGCCACATTACCCTGATGGTGGCAGCAGGCCCGGATCGTACCACGTTGGTTTGTATGCCGATAGGTTCATTGTTAATGGCCGCCGTATAGTACGACAAACCACCGCCAACCGTTAATTGAAAAGACTTGTTTCGTTTTTCAGGCAGGTCAGTTTTTATTACATCTTGTGCAAATGCTTTACCTGTGGTTAGCAAAACCATCAACAATATCAACAAATATTTAGGATTATTGCCGCACATAATAATTATAAGCTACACATGAAGGAAAATTTGAGAGAATGGCATCAAAGTCACCCTCCTTAATAAACTTGGTGATAAATTCCGGCACATCCACTGTCCATACAAACACCTGCCTGCCCTGGGCATGCATCAGTGCAACTTTGTCATTTTGTGTGCCTTCTGTAAAACGTGGCGCCCACACCGTCGAATTACTATATTGTACCGCATCGGTATTCAATTCACATAAAGATGGAATGTTTTTATAATTCGGAAGTGCTAAAAAATTATCAAACTCAGTTTTTGTAGGTATGCCAATTACAATTTGTAACTTCCTGCCATTGGCCGCCGCCTTTGCCAAATATTCTTTTTGAATAGCCCTTACTGAATCAGCGGCTCCGTTAAATTTTGAATCTAACCACACAAATGATAATTGGGTTTGATAAACAACTGCATCCAACGCCTGGCGAAGTGTAGGAATCTTTTCCCCATGTATCAGCCTTACAAAAGTTGACAATTGATCAAAGGTGTAATTAGTGATTGGCCCAACAAGCCCTGATTTCTGTGTTTCTCTCAGGTTGATGTTATCGTCATGGTAAATAATAGGAATACCATCTTTGGTATAACGCACATCAATCTCAATTCCGGTAGATCCGAACTCGGGTGTTTTCAATATCATCTCTACCGAATTTTCGGAGACGGGAAGCAGGTCGGAGGTGCGGCCACCAGACCTATGCGCCATTATTTTAAAATTGGGCTGACGCTGGTTTAAAGGACGATCATAAATAAGCGTTATTGGATTCAATGGCGTTTCACTTCCATTTCCATAAACCCCATCCATGGTGATACTTCCTTTTGTAACAACCGGGTTAGGAGCAAGGAGGGTAGCCGCCCCATTTGCAGCATCAATGGTGATACGCATGATGCCCGTTTCGGTACTCACCATCTTTCTCCAATAACCATTGAGCAATATTTCCCCATTTAATTTTTTTCCTTCACAAATAAAATAGGCAATGTCTTTTCCAAAAAAGCCAGATACATGAAAGATGGTATCGCCGCCTTTAATTACAAAGCTCCATTTAACGGCCGCTAACTGGCCAAATGTTTCTGAGCCTGCATTTAGCCCGTAAACACCTTCCATTGCATTTCGGGTAGAAGTGCCTAAAGGACTGGCCGAAACATCTTTAAACACATCCCAACCCGTAGTGTCGGGTACAGGTGACTGATAGTCCTTTTTACAACTGAATAATAAAATTGAAAATATGCATATAGTCAGTAGTTGTTTCATAAAATAAAGCCAACTGTAATTTGAGGATAAAATACCTGCCTGTCTGTTTTGTAAAATAATGACCAGGTTTGCCAGTAAAAATTATTGTAGATGGCGGAAAAGGCCAAGGTTAAATGTTTTTTGTTGTAAAATGGTTGCTCAAGTGCAAGAGTAAAAGTTTCGCCGTTGTAAAAGCGGTCGTTGGAAGTGTAATGCAGCTGTCCATTCGCAGCCTTATAAAAGAAATTTATGGATGAATTGGCTTTAAAAGTAACCAGCAGGTTCTTTTTTGTTTTATACCCAAGTGATACGGTTGGATAAGTGAGCCAGCCGGAGGCCTTGCTGTTGAATCCTGATACTTTCAAAATTCCAAACCAATACCCTATATCATTTCCTACAGATAAATATAAATTTTTTCCCAATGGTTTTCTCCAGTGGATACCTGCAGAAAGATGGTTTTGCAGTGCCTGGAAAAGCAGCCGGCCTTCCAGTACAAAATGGTCATTCACTCTTCTTAAAACCTGTACATCAATGGTTGGAACCCTGATTCTGACTTCCTCAGTAATATCTTCCGGTGTTGTCAGCAAATTAAAACCAATTGATGAACGCCATTTTTCGGTATACATTGGATAGGGAAATACAATTGCTGCATGTTTTGGATGAAAGCTACTATCCTGCGCATACGATGCACTGGTAGTTATCATCGTAATAAAGAGTAACAGTAAAACTTTACCAGAAGTTAGTATGTTGTAATTGTTTTTTATAGACGACTTATAATGATTGCAGCAATTTAGGCTTTATATCAATACTATATTTATTGCAGACAGCAAATCTATAAGTTATGTAAATGATTGTATTTTTATCGCTGAATTACATGTTTTGAGATGGATTAGCGTGCCTTGGATTAATTTGAAATAAAGGGAATCTATAATTTATTAAAATTGTACTATGAAGGATAAACAAATTGGTTGGATTGGTACCGGCCTTATGGGATTGCCAATGGCGAAACACCTGGTAAATGCGGGATATAAATTAAATGTTTATAACCGAACCAAAGCCAAAGCACAGGAGCTAATAGATTTGGGATGTGCCTGGTACGATTCACCGGCAGCAGTTGCTGCGCATTCCAAAGTGATTGTTACCATCATTGGTTTTCCAAAAGACGTGGAGGAATGTTATTTTGGTGAGCAAGGCATATTTAAAAAAATACAACAGGGAACTGTTTTAATAGACATGACCACCACCAAACCAAGTCTTGCTATTAAAATTGCTGAAGCTGTGGAGGACATTGAAGGTGCGTTTATAGATGCCCCGGTTTCAGGTGGGCAGGTTGGTGCAATTAATGGCAGCCTTTCTATTATGATGGGAGGCAAAAAAGAAGTAATTGACCAGGTGATGCCAATGTTTGAAGTGTTTGGTAAAAATATGGTGTACCAGGGAAATGTGGGTGCAGGCCAACATGCAAAAATGTGTAACCAGATTGTAATTGCCGGCACCTTGATTGGTGTGTGCGAAGGATTGATTTATGGAGCAAAAGCGGGGCTTGATTTAAATAAATTGTTAGAATCAATTACGAAAGGGGCTGCAGGTTGCTGGAGCCTGGATGTATTGGCGCCAAAAATTGTAAAAGGTGATTTTTCGCCCGGTTTTTCAATAGATAATTTTGTAAAGGATATCAACATCGCTTTGGAAGAAGCAGAAGCAATGAAACTGTGTTTACCCGGTTTGGCCCTTGTGAAGCAACTATACGTAAGCATACAGGCCATGGGCAAAGGAAGTTCCGGCAACCAGGCGCTATATCTTGCGCTTGAGAAATTAGCCAATATGGGTAAATAATTGCTGGTAGTGTTTTCAAAACTATCAGTCTGAAAATATTGCCTTTGGGATGGGCTTTGATGATCCTTACTATTTTTCAAAAAAGTTTAAAACAATCATCGGTGTTTCGCCCAAAAAAATACCGCACTATTAAAAGAGGTGAGTAGCATGCCTCATTCATTTGAATTATTCCCAATTATGAAAAATTTTATTTTTACAATTGTTATGTTAGTTGTTTCATGTATTGGATTGCATGCACAAACCATCACCGAAGATTATAATATTACCTGGAACGAGCCCAGTAAAAATTCCAGCGAGTCAATGCCCTGCGGTGGAGGCGACATCGGTATGAATGTGTGGGTGGAAAATGGCGTACTATTGATTTACGTAGCAAAGAGCGGCAGCTTTGATGAAAACAATGCGCTGATGAAAGCCGGAAGAATCAGTATTCATTTATTTCCCAATCCATTTAACGGAAAAATATTTAAACAGGAACTGCATTTAAAGGAAGGCTATGTAACCGTTGACGGAGAAAGTAACGGTGTAAAAGCAACAGTGAAAATATGGGCCGATGTTTTTAATTCCGTTGCACATATTGATATTACTGCCAACAAAAAAATACAGGCAGAAGCTGCTTATGAAAGTTGGCGCTACCAAGACAGGATAGTAAAGGCAAGAGAAAATTTTGCCAATTCCTGGAAATGGGCCGCACCAAAAAACAATGTTTATAAAGGAGATACAATTGATTTTAATGGTAAGGAAATATTGTTTTATCACCACAATACCAGCGAAACAATTTTTGATGTAACCGTTGCCCAGCAAGGAATGGATGCGGTGAAAAGCCGGTTGTACAATCCATTAAAAAAGTTGGCATTTGGTGGTTCTTTCAGTGGTAAAAACTTTTCACCTGCGGGTATGTATGATGGATATTATGTAAATACAGATTTTAAAGCTTGGAAATTAAAAAGCAATAAAGCATCCAAACAACATGCGCTTAATTTGTATTTATATACTGCACAGGTAAATGATATAGCAACCTGGAAACATTCCTTGGATAGTGTTGAGCACACAGCAATGGCTTTGGATAAAGCGGCCTTTACAAAATCGCAGCAATGGTGGCGGCAGTTTTGGGATCGTAGTTTTATTGAAATTGATGCTGCCAATAATAACAGTAAAGCCTGGGAAGCAGGAAGAAATTATCAACTTTTCCGCTACATGCTTGCATGCAATGCTTATGGAAAATGGCCCACAAAATTCAATGGAGGGTTACTAACAGTTGATCCTGTTTATACAGATACTTCCAATAAATTAACCCCCGATTACCGCAACTGGGGTGGTGGTTTACATACCATGCAAAACCAGCGGCTGGTATATTTTCCCATGATGAAAACCGGTGATTGGGATATGATGCAATCGCAGTTTGATTTCTATTTAAGGATTTTGGAAAATGCAAAACTGCGAACAAAGCTTTACTGGAACCATTATGGGGCCTGCTTTACGGAGCAAATGGAAAATTATGGCTTACCTAATTATGCAGAGTATGGACAAAACAGGCCTGCTGATTTTGATAAGGGTGTTGAATACAATCCATGGCTGGAATATACCTGGGATACCGTGTTTGAATTTTGCCTGATGATGCTGGAAGAACAACAATATACCGGTAAAGATATCAGCGACAAAATTCCTTTTATTGAAAGCTGCCTGCAGTTTTTTGATGAGCATTATCAGTACCTCGCCAAAGAACGTGGCAGCAAAGCATTGGATGGCGATGGACAGTTGGTATTGTTCCCGGGTTCAGGCGCTGAAACATTTAAGATGGCTTACAATGCAACCAGTACCATCGCAGCATTGCAAACAATCACTAAACGGTTACTGGCGTTACCTGCCAATTATTTAACAGTAGAAAAACAGCAGCACTGGCAACAATTTTTGCAACGCATTCCGCCGATAAATTATGGTAATTATAATGGCAACATAACCATTGCCCCGGCAAAATTGTGGGAGCGGATCAACAATGTAGAATCGCCGCAATTGTACCCTGTGTTTCCCTGGGGTATGTACGGCGTTGGTAAACCTGGTTTAGATACAGCACTCAATACCTGGAAATATGATACCAGTGTAATAAAATTCAGAAGTTATATTGGATGGAAGCAGGATAATATATGGGCAGCAGGATTAGGAATAGCCAAAGAAGCATGGCAACTAACGCAACAAAAATTACAAAATTCAGGCAGAAGATTCCCCGCCTTCTGGGGCCCGGGTTTTGATTGGGTACCCGATCATAACTGGGGCGGAAGTGCTATGATTGGTTTACAGGAAATGTTGTTGCAAAATGACGGTAAGCGCATACTGCTTTTTCCTGCCTGGCCAAAAGATACGGATGTACATTTTAAATTGCATGCACCGTACAATACCACCGTGGAGGCGGAAGTGAGATCCGGAAAACTTGTTACACTAAAAGTATTGCCTGCGGAGAGGTTGAAAGATGTTGAGGTGATGTTGGGGGAGTAGGGGAAAGCTGTTGTTGGTTTTCAATGATATTTTATCATTGTATCAAATTAGCGACATCACAATAGTATTGCAATTAGCTGGATTTGGTTTTATCCTTTTCAACCGTGTGAATTAATATTAATAATTTATGTATAATTTTTATCACTACACCTTTTATCTATTTGTAAGATCAATGGAAAAGATTGATTCTAAATTAAAAAAAACTAATGATTCAATACAAATAGCAGTATCGGCATTTCTGTTTTTTTATGTTTTTTTGACGATGAATGTTTTATCGATTGTATTTCAGTTGATAAATTTTGGCTCTAATTTTTTAAAATTTCAAATTGTCTTTTATTGTACTGGTATTATTTCATTTATAATAAATTATTACTTGATTTTCTACAAAGAAAAATGGGTTAAAATCGTTTCTTTTTACCGCGTTATGTATAAGTATCAATCAAAACAAACGGTTACATTATTTTGTATATCAATTATAATTTCATGTACTATATTTTTCATTTTGCTGACATCAATTCGGGACCAAATAGCGGCTAAATAGTGTCGTCCGGATAAGATGATGTATAGTGTCAGAGAACGGAATGATATAAATTTCTACACGTTGCTTACAGTCGGCGGGTCCCAGGCCAACACTCAAAGCTATTTGTGGAGACCCGCCTGGGAAATTTTAATTTAAAGAGGAGAAGGCACAAAGTAGAATAATTAAAAAATGACGGTGCGTTTTTTAAGGAATGTATATATCTTACTGGAATAAAAAGAACAAGTTGTGAAAACAAAATTAACATTAACAATCGAGGGCAAAATAATAGATCAAGCAAAAAGATATGCAAAGAAAAAACGCAAAAGTTTATCGCATTTGGTTGAAAATTACTTAAAGTCAATTTCTGTTGATACAAAAGAAAATAAGGAAGAGCGCATTTTACCTAAAGTGCTAAAATTGATAGGTGTAATTAAACTATCCAAAGATTTTGACTATAAGACCGAACTAGGTAAGGTACTGGTAAAAAAATATTTGATTTAATTTTAAAGATTTTGAAGATGCCATCCAATATAACTGTGCACTTAGCCTGGCTAAAGTGGATTTTATTGTAACCCGTGACACAAAAGATTTTAAGAAAAGTACCCTGTCAATTATGACACCGGAGGAAGCCGTAAGGTTGTTGGAGAACAGCTGAGGTCAGATCCAGACAAACTTAATTTGCCTTATCTCATTAAGACAAGCATGGCAACACTCATGGCGATCATTAAGCTGTCTTCAACAATGGTTACTGTGCTCATGGGTAAATTGAAGACTGCTCCAAGGCAGGCACATTTTATTTTTCGCTTATTAAATACGCTTTGCAATACCCCGATAATGCTAACCGACATAACAACAAGTGTTATATAGTTTGTAACAACCGGCAGAAAATTAGTAGCAAAAGCTAGCCCCAGTGCCAGTTCAACAAAAGCATAGATATAACCCCAGTGCCTGAATTTCTTTGCTACAATATCATACATAGAATAGCTGTCGGCGAAACCACCCAGATCAAGCATTTTAAAGAATGAGAACGTGATGAAAAAGCCTGCCATAAATATCCGCATTGCTTTTGTAACATTCAAGTGTCCATTTGAAAATGCTGCAATAAAAGAGAGGGCGCCAATATAAGCAAAAATGAGTACAATAGGTTTGTAGGTTTCAAACCAGGTTTTCTTTTCTTCTTCAACAGTGTAAGCGGGGGCAACAGGAATTTGGACCGCTTCCGATAGTTGGTATTTTGGATAGTCCTTCAGCGCAGCTTGTAAAGTTGATGTAGCAATATGTGCAATCATTTCAACATTGGCCATTCCTTTTGACAGATCAATATTTACATTTTTTATGCCTTCAATATTCGATAACAAGGCTTGTACTTTCGCCTGGCAACTTGTGCAGGTCATTCCCGAAATTTTGTATGTATGTGTCATAGTTTTTTATTTAACACAAAGCTACAATGGGCGGGCACCCTGCCTGTTATACAATTAAGGGTAAGATTTATATCTTGTTGAAATGCTAAACTTCATTGAGGAATTTACGCAAGTGAATTCCCTGCGCTTTAAATTGAGTGGGGGTTAGTCCGGTCACTTTTTTGAATTGTGCGGACAGATGTGCAACACTGCTGTAACCAAGTTTGAATGAAATTTCGTTGAGATTCATTTCCTTGTATGCCAGCAGTTCTTTTACTTTTTCGATCTTCTGTAATATCACAAATTGCTCGATGGTAATGCCTTCTGTTTCAGAAAATAATTTGCTGAGTATAGAATATTCTTTGTGTAATTTTTTAGCCAATACCTCGGAGAAAATAAATTTTTCATCCTCCGAATAATGTATATGATCAATGACCGTAGCCTTAATTTTTTCGATCAGTTGCCTGCGGCTATCATCCAGCAATTCAAAGCCCAATTGTTGTAATTGAATACTCACTGACTCCAGTTGCGAGGCTGATAGCGGCTGCTGTAACAACACTTCACCTAACTGTATATTCATAGGGTTTGCATCCACATTTTGTAAAATTTGTTCCACTGCTCTTATACAACGGGGGCAAACCATATTCTTGATATAAAGCTTCATTGCTGTAATTTAAACAATTTTCTTCCTGTAAGCATTTTGAATATTTCTATAAGGCCTCATTATTTTTTCCAGGTTGTCGGGTATTTTCATTTTCTTCAATGGCGGCACGTTTGCTACACCCGTATTGCCGGTTGGTATTTTTCCTGCAAAATATTTTACACCTCCCACCAATAAGACGGAAACATTCTATGCTCACATTTTAGTACTAAAATTGGTAAACAAACAACAAGACTTCATTTCATTTGTAGCGGGGCACTCAGTTTTAACTTTTATAAAATCCCATAAATTAAATCCAACCTATCATTTTGCCTTTAATATTGCTAACAACAAACTTGATGAAGCAATACAATTGGCAACCACAAAATTTAGCTTAATAGAAAATGCCGATAGCGGCATAGTGGCCAACTTTGAAAGCTGGAATGCAAAAGCAATTTACTTTTATGATAACAACCATAATATTTTAGAATTTATTGCCCGTTGTGACCTCGACAACTCAACGGATAAACCCTTTGATATTTCATGTATTCAATCAATAAGTGAAATTGGAATTGTTGCAGATCTACCCATGCAAACGGCAGACGAATTAGTTGCAGAGAATGATCTGTGCTTTTTTTCGAAAGGTGTGCGAAGTAAGGATTTTGTTACAGTAGGCAACGACAATGGCTTGTTTATAATTGTTGAAACAAATAGAAAATGGTATCCAACTGAGCAACGGGCTGGAAAATATTTTACAAGAATTAAAATAGCGACTGGTGGTGTAACAAGAGAAATAACAATAAACGAAAAGTATGCCGACAGGTAGATGCATTTATGCGGAGCAATGTTTTCTAAAGCCCGGAGTTTACTTTAAAATTCCCGCTACCCGATAGATATCAAAAGTTTCAATGCAGCCTGCGCTTAAACGACCCGCCGCAATTAAGCAATCACTCAAAGCTATTTGTGGATACCGGCCTGGGAATTTTTGATTTAAACCAAGCGACTTGAATCGAAATAATTACTTATCTTAAAACGGATATAAAATTAACACTGTAATTATTTCTATGCGAATTGCCTGTTCTATAATCGGAGTTCTTATGATGACTATTCAATTACTAATTGGTTTTAGAGTAAATCATCTTTTTTGGAAGAATATTTATAAGTCAACTAAAAGAGTTTCCTTAGGAAGATTAAAAGAAGCACTTATCAATACAAAAAACTTTCCTGATAAGAAATATGTAGAATTAACTATTTACTTGTACTACCTACAAATAATCCTTTTTGTAATTTTTGTTACGTGTTTAACATTGGCGTTCGTTTGTAATTTTTAGATTATTATTCCACTCATTCTGACGCAGGGGCGGCGAACTGCTGGGAACGTTTACCAATACGATTTTCAGCATATAATTCAAGATGACTGCATAAAATGTGGACGGGCATTTACAAAACTGCACAAATAAAAAAGGACAAATCAGTCGTAAACAATTTGTCCTTTGAGTTACCTGACCTGGATTCGAACCAAGACTAGCAGAATCAGAATCTGAGGTGCTACCGTTACACTATCAGGCAATGTAATGGCTGCAAATTTAAAACATTCGAACGATTCATTTTACAAATGCTGCTTTTTGTTTATTCCCAAGTTTCCTTTTTTATGTTGATAAAACAAGGATTGAAATTTAGTGAATTAATGACCCCGGTACTTATAACTTGTATGCAATAAATTTATGCGCTTTTCATGGCTCCATACAGATAAAAAGTACAAGTGCTGTTTTGAAAGCCGGGATGAAGTGCAGTTGCCTTTCGTTGCCCAAAGCGTTGCAGTTGAAATGTGCGACGCCACTGAAGTTTAATTGAAATACAAATGCAGGGTTAATAAAACCTATTGAGACAAACTGCATTTAAACATTTAACATTTAACATTCAACATTCAACATTCAAAATAATCCTAAATGCCTGGCTCAAATTTGTGCAGTACGCCTTTCTTTAGTCAACCGGTGCTTTATATATTTTGCCATCTTTCATTACCAGTAAAATATCTCTTACCGCAGAGATGTTTTTTGATGGGTCATCTTTTACAATAATGATATCTGCCAGTAAGCCGGGCTTTAATGTTCCTACCTGGTCTGCATAACCAAATGCCGCAGCGTTTATGCTGGTGGCAGACTGCAATACAGCTAACGGCGACATGCCATATTTTACCATCAGTTCCATCTCACGGGCATTATCTCCGTGGGTAAAAACGCCTACATCGCCGCCCATACAAATGGTAACTCCTGCCTTTAGAGCATAGCCAAAACTTTTCATTTTCTGATAAATACCTGTACTGTCGAGCGGTGTGTTTTTTTGCTGAGCCCGGTACCCGGCAACAGCTTCGCCTGCGGCAAGGGTAGGGCAAAATGCTACATTTTTTTCTTTCATTAAAGCAAATATTTCCGGGGTGCCTTCATCGCCATGTTCTATTGTGCCGGCACCGCCAAGCACGGCTCGTCTCATGCCTTCTGCCGATCCTGCATGGCAAACAACCTGTCTTCCACTGCTTTTGGCAATTGCTACTGCTGCAGCTATTTCTTCGACGGTAAATGTTGGTGCCACTTCTTTGTTTTTTCCAACCCGGTAGTCAGCATATATTTTTATAAGGTCGGCACCTTTGCTCATTTGTGTACGTACTTCAGTTTGCATTTCGTTGATGTTGCCAACTTCAGCAGCGCCTTGTGGCAATACAAGATCCGGGTTATCTGATTGCGGGCCGTACGCGCCTTTGGCGACAATTGCCCTGGTAGCTACAATCATTCTTGGGCCTGGTACTATTCCTTTTTCAATTGTCTTTTTTAATGCTGCGTCATCGTACATGGCGCCTTCGGTTCCAAGGTCTCTTACCATTGTAAAGCCTGCCAATAAAGTTGCCTTTGCATGGTTGATGGCCCTTGCGGTACGCTCAGTTCTGCTTTCATTCAGCACCTGGTCGTTCCAGCCTGTTTCATTATAAGGATGTAAAAATAAATGGGAGTGGCCTTCAATCATCCCGGGCATTATTGTGGCGCCCTTAATGGTAATGACTTTTGTATTAGCAGGTATGGAAGTAATAACACCAACGGCGGTTATTTTATCACCAGTTACCAATACCGACCAGTCGTTGTGCATAGCTGTGCCATCAAAAATGCGGTCGGCTTTTAATAAAATATGACCATCTGGTTGTGCAAAGCCGGCAAAGGAAAACAAGCAACATATACTGGTAAGAAAACGCTTCATGCTTTTGGATTTTATTGGATGGAATGTTAGGTAACGAGGTATTATTTGAACAGGTTTTCTTTCATAATATGTCTGCATTGTTTTTAATGCTTTTGTAATTTCTTGTCCGGGTGTATGTTGGAGGGTTCGTTAAAATAACCCCACCACACCATTACTTCTCAAACACAACAGCATCCGTATCGGCGCCCATTTCTTCCAAAATTTCCGATATGGCTGCAACCATTGGGTCGGGGCCGCAGATGTAAAAATGCTTACTAAAATCGCTGATGTTTTCCTTAATAAATCCTTCATCAATATACCCGTACCTGTAAGTTGTATGGTGTTCTTTTGTAAGCACATTTACAAATTTATCACCCATTATCCGCTTCAACTCGTCTTCACAAATGATGTCAGCAGCCGTTTTGTTTGAAAAAATCAGCGTGTTTTTGGTGGCTTCATTGGTTTTATGCAACTGTCGTATGATGGAAAGAAAGGGCGTGATACCTGCTCCACCTGCAATAAAATAACCCGGCCCTTTGTACTCAATTGCTCCCCATACATCCTCTATAATCAGTTCGTCTCCCGGATGCAGCTTATGTAAAAGTTTGGTAACACCATTGTGACCAGGATAGCACTTAATTGTAAATTCAAGAAACGGATCTTCATTCAGCGATGTAAAAGTAAAAGGCCTTTTCTCATCCTCCATTCCTTTTTTATTTACAGAAACGTCGGTTGCCTGTCCGGAAATAAATTGATAGCCTGCGGGCTTTTCTACCCTGAAACTCTTTACATCATGCGTAATGTCTTTTATCGCCAGAATTTTTACAATATTTGCCATAGTAGTAAATGTTTTAGATGAAGGTCAATAAATACAAATATACTATCAGCAGCTAACAGGTTGGTGCTTTTATTAGTAAGTAACCTTTTGTTTGCAAGTGAAATTCTACTCCCTGGTATAACACCCATTTAGTTGCCGTTTAAAGAAATATTTATAAAACCGGTGAAAAAAGCCGGGCTAATTTTTCTGGAAATTGGTGTATGGCAGAACGTTTATACCAAAGTTCAGGATCAATCTTTTCTGCAGAATTAAGGTCATTAAAAAACACGGTTCTTAGTTGTGCAGCAAACGATTCGTCATACACCAGTACATTCACTTCAAAATTTAATTCAAAACTTCTGAAATCCATATTGGCCGTTCCTATTATTGAAAGCATGCCATCTGTAACCATCGTTTTTGCATGAACAAACCCTTTTTGGTATAAATAAATTTCTACACCGGCCTGCAGTAATTCATTGTAGTACGACTTGGATGCAGCATTTACCAGCTTTGAATCACAAATACCGGGTACCAATAATTTTACGGATAGCCCGCTTAAAGCCGCAATTCTTAAAGCTTCCAAAATACTGTCGCCGGGAATAAAATACGGGGTTGTAATAAGTATTTCTTTCCTGGCAAGATAAATTGCCTGCAGCAATGAAAATAAAATGGATGGTTGTGCTGAATCGGGGCCGCTGGCGGCTACCTGTGTAAATACATCCTGGCCGTGGCCGGAGTCTGAAACGAAGTGTAATTTTTCGGGTTCCAATATTTTTCCACAGCAAAAATTCCAATCGGATAAAAAAAGATATTGCAGGTAAAATACACCCGGCCCGTCTATGCGAAGATGTGTATCCCGCCAATATAATTTGTCCTGTTTGTCATTGATGTATTTGTCGCTCACATTAATACCACCGGTAAATGCTGTATGCCCATCTATTATAATTATTTTGCGATGGTTCCTGTAATTAATCCGGTTTGCCAACAAGTAAAACAATACTTTATGAAAAGGATGAATTTCAATGCCGGCATTTCTCATTCGCTCTTCCGTTTTTTTCTTAATGGACGGACTGCCAAAATCATCATAAATAAAACGCACCTGTACACCTTCTTTTGCCTTTTCTATCAGTATATTTTCAATTTGTTCGCCAATTTTATCTTGTTGAAAAATATAATACTCAATGTGTATATGGTGTTTTGCATTGCGCAATGCTTCCATTACTTCTGGAAATTTTTCTTCTCCGTTTACCAACAATTTTATTTTGTTTCTGCGGGTAAGCGGACTTCGAAGTTCTTTTTTAAGCATCACTGCCAGCTCTTTATTATTTTCAAGTGCCAGCTCGCCCGGATCTTTGCTTTCGACACTATAAACCTCCATTTCGGTTTTTAGCCTCGCCAGCATTTTTTCATCTTTCGTTAATTTTTTATCATACAGTTTTATTTTCCAGTAGTTAATGCCAAATAGCGAATAGAAAATCATGCCGGCCACCGGTATAAAAATTACAAGCAGGATGTAGGCCATCGTTTTTGTAGTACTCCTGGTGTCGTATATAATCCTCAGGATAATAAAGATCAGTATCAGTACATAAGCAATCCCAATAATAAATTTAATTTCCATAAGTATTCAGTCTTTTGAATACAATGTAAGTGAAAAATCACAAGACAAGCTGTCAAAAATTGAGAATGATTTGTAATGGTAGTAAATGAGCCCTGGTATGAAGATTATGGCGATATTAAAATATTTTCTGTTCGGATACGTTTAGGGATTCACAAAGGGTGGTTGGTGCCAGCACTTGAAACCGGTAAAATATTATTTATAAATAATTCAAGAGTTTTAACGGCATTGACTTTTTCCCTTACATTTGATAATTGTCCCAAACCAATACTTGATTTTAATCCATAAGTTACCCTGATATGAGAAAGTACTTTATTTTTCTTTCCCTGATTCTTATTGCCCGGCTGCAACTGAATGCCCAGAGAGCATTATTGAACCCGCTTATTGATAGTAAAGCGGTCATTGTAAAGGGCGACGAATTACACGCTGCCGGCAAATATAAAGAAGCCATTGCTGAATTTTCGAAAGTGCCACAGAGCGACACAGCCTATTCCGATGTATTGCACGACATCATATTGTGCTATTATAATGATAGTAATTATGTGGCGGCTGAAAATTATTTAAAACAGGCATTTGAGCTTTATCCCGATAGAAGCAATGATTGGTACAATATGCTGGCTGATGTATATGATGATACTAAAAGAATTGATCTTGCTTTAAAGGCTTACGATACCATCCTGGCAAGAAACCCATATAGTTACCTTACTTATTTTAATAAAGGAATTACACTGTACAGGCAATTACGATATGATGAGGCGGCCGCAAATTTCCAGTCGTGCGTTATGATAAATCCATATTATAGCCCGGGTCATTATTTCCTGGCCCAAATTGCATTGACTAAAGGGAATTTGGTAGAGGCAATGTTAAGTTTTGCCACCGATTTATTGGTATCGCCCGGTAACCGGTATCTCAATAATACCGTTAATAATATGGTAACCATTTCTGAAATAAATACTACAGCAAAAGAGTACCTGAAAAAATACAAACCGGGCAAGCAGGATAATTTTGAAGATATACAGGAAATCCTTGTAAGTAAAATTGCATTGGATAAAAAGTATAAATTAAAAGTTGACCTGGAAGATCAGATTGTAAGGCAGCTACAGGTGGTAATGGAAAAGCTGGAATTTAACACAAGAGACAAAGGTTTCTGGATGCAATATTATGTACCCCTATTTAAAAGTTTGTGGGATAACGGACAATTTGAATCAATGGTATTTTATATGTTCAGTGAATTAGACATTAAGAAAGCAAAAGATTATGTAAAAAAGGAAAAGAAAAAAATAGAAGTAGTTAGCACATTAACCAGCGAATACCTGAATAATTTAAGGGAAAGCCAGGAGTTGGTGTTTGACAAAAGAGCAGCTACTCCCGTGAGATATTATGTAAAAAATTACGAGGTAAATGGTAAAGGTGCTTTTAGTAAAAATGCAAAGAACGAAGCAATTGTAACAGGCCCCTGGGAGTTTTATTACAGCAACGGACAATTAAAATCGAAGGGAGTTTTTAATAATGAAGCTAACAGGCTGGGCGAGTGGACCTATTACTATGAAAACGCAACAAAAAAAGAGATTTCAAATTATGTAAACGACCAGGCCAATGGGAAAACGGTAGCATGGTACGACAATGGCATCATCTCGAATACTACCAACTATGTGAATGACAAAATTGAAGGAGAAGAAACAAGCTATTTCTACAGTGGCAAACTTTTATCTGTTATTAATTATAAGGCCGGAAAAAAGAATGGCGTTGCAAAATATTATAACCAGGATGGATACCTGCGTACGCACGAAAACTACCTCGATGATAAACTGGAAGGAGAAGAAATTGTGTATCACTCCAATGGCAAAATTTCATACCGGGTAAGTTATGTAAAAGATATGGCTGCAGGCGAATACAAAGAATATTTTGATAACGGGAAATTAAAAATGTCAGGCATTTATACAGATGGTAAAAAAGAAGGAATGTGGACCACCTACCACTTAAATGGCAAACAACAGTTAGTGGAAAATTACCTGAAAGGCGAATTGAATGGAGAAGTTATAGCATATTATGAAAATGGAAAAATTGAATCGAAAATTATTTACAGAAAGGGAGAAGTAGATGGTAAAAAGGAAGCTTTTGATGATGATGGTATTGTGTACAACGAAACTATTTTTGAGAAAGGGAGATTAAAAGACATCAAATTTTTCGATAAAAAAGGCAATGTAATCAGCAATACTACCAGCCGTAAAGGTGATGCCAATATTGCCTTTTATGCAGCCGATGGGGCAAAGGAAAGTGAAGGGTATTATTCCAAAGATGGACTGGCAGAAGGTAACTTTAAGTACTATTATAAAAATGGCCAGTTATCTGCCGAAGGCAATTATAAAAATGGATTGCAGGATGGGGCAAAAACATATTATTATTCAAATGGAAAAATAAGTCAAACGGCCAATTATAAGGCAGATAAGGCAGATGGGTATTTTATAAACTATTATTTAAATGGCCAGGTATCGGGTGAAGGCTGGTATGTAAATGATGACCGGCAGGGAACATTTATTAATTATGACCTGCTTGGGCGCATCACCAGTAAAACATATTACCTCAATGGGCAAGTGCATGGCATTACTGAATATTACACACCAACAGGCAAATTAGATTACAAGCAATTTTACAATTTTGATTGGCTGAATAAAATTATTCAATACGATACGCTGGGCAAAATTATGGTAAGTTCGCCGATGCCAAAAGGAGAAGGGCAAGTGTTGTTTAAACATTACAATGGCAAGCCATATTCGTTGAGCAATTACAAATATTATCACTTAAACGGACTGAGTACAATTACAAATGGCGACGGTACTAAAAGGATGTTGAGTTATTATAAAAATGGAGTACTGGACAGTAATTATACAGCCTGGTATCCCAATGGTAAAGTAGAAGTTGAGGGTAAATATATGAACGGGAACAAAGCGGGTGAATGGAAATATTATTACTACAATGGCCAGGTTTCGGATATTGAGCAGTATGTTGACGGTGGGCTGGATGGGGTAGATAAACAATACGATGAACTTGGAGGCAAGGACAAAGAGACCATGTATAAAAACGGCAAGCTAAATGGTGAGAGCAGGTACTATGGCGACAATGGCCAGTTGCTGTTGGTTTTTTATAATAAAGAAAATGAAATACAGGGATATAGTTATGAAGATAAAAATGGTAAGCTGCTGCCAATGATTCCATTATTAAAAGGTACAGGCGTAGTAGATGCCTATTATAAAAACGGAACCAAAAGTGCACACATGGAATTTAGTGCCGGTGTGGTAATTGGTGATCGCATTATGTATTTTTCTAACGGAAAAGAAATGGTTGTGGGTGCCAGGGTAAACGGCTATGAACATGGCAGTAAAAAGATATATTATGCAAGCGGAAAAATAATGAAAGAAGAGCATTATTATTATGGTGAAAAGCATGGCCTTTTTAAATATTTCAACGAAAATGGCACACTGGTTTCGGAGCATAATTATAACCTGGGTACACTGGATGGTATTTGTAAATATTACACCGCCGGAAAGCTTACGCAAACTTATATTTACATAGATGGTTTGTTGGATTCAAAAAAATAGCACCTTATGAAAAAAGTATGTTTTAAGTTTTCTCTTATGCTGTTGATTATTTTGCCTGGCAGTTTTTATGCACAGTCGGTAACGCAGATGCAGCAAATTTTTCCAGATAAGATGGCTGTATTTTCCAACATCAGCAGATCGGTAGAAATTGGTTTTGACAAGGGTGTGCCTTATGCTGACGCCAATGAAATATCTGAGATGATGATACTGAATGATAATGCCAATGGACAGTACAATAAAGACAACATTTATCACAGTTCATTCAACGAACTTAAAAAGGTTGCTGCATACACGTTGGTGCCGGATGGCAACAGTACAAAAAAGATAAAAGTTACCGATTTTAAAACCCAGTCTTCTCCAAGTCGTGGTGTGTTTTACGATGATGCAAAAGAAACCAGTTTTGATTATCCCCGAATGATGAAAGGCAGCGTTTCGCATGTAGAAACGGAGCACTACAATAAAGACATCCGATTTATGTCCAGTTTCTATTTCAGTAATTATTTGCCGGTACACAATGCCTCCTACAGCGTTACCTATCCCGAAGATGTTGATGTACGTTACATCATTAAAAACGATGATAAAAATGTAATATCGGTAAAAGAAACAACGCATGGTAAAAAAAAGAAGTTGGAATTTTCTGCCACTGATGTAAAAAATTACGAGCATTTTGGTAATGGAACAAGCATACCATATTATGCCCTGCATGTAATTGTATATGTAGCCAGCTACAAAAATGGCAGTGAGAAAATTCCTGTATTTAGCACGCTGGATGAATTATACAAATGGAACTCAGCCTTTTTAACCAACATTAATAAGGTGGCTGATGATAATTTAAAAAAGATAACGGACAGCCTTTGTACCAATAAAAAATCAGACTTTGAAAAGGCCCACGCAATTTATAACTGGGTTCAGGGACATGTAAAATATGTTGCTTTTGAAGAAGGGCTGGAAGGCTTTGTACCCAGGCAGGCCGCAGATGTTTGTTCCAAAAGATACGGTGATTGCAAGGACATGGCCAGCATACTAACTGCCATGCTAAAGATAAGCGGTTTGCAGGCCTACTTTACCTGGATAGGCACACGATCTATACCATACACTTATACTGAAGTGCCTTTGCCGGTTACGGATAATCACATGATCTGTGCTGTAAAAATTAATAACGACTGGGTATTCCTGGATGCTACCGATCCTAATTGCGTTTTCGGAATGCCTACCAATGGCATCCAGGGAAAAGAAGCGCTCATTGGTATCAGTGCTGATAAGTATGAATTGGTTAAAGTGCCTGTTATGGCAGTTGACAAAAGCGTTATTACCGACAGTACCTTTTTAACCATTACCAATAATTCTTTGAAGGGTAAGTGTTCGGTTGACTATATTGGTTATTTTGGAAACGACGTGTACAATAGTTTGTTGTATAGTAAGGGAGATGATGAAAGGGTGTACGCAAGGAGTAGAATGGCAAAAGGAAGTAACAAATTCATCATGCAGGATTATAGTATTCACTTAACGGATCCAATGAATAAAACAGCAAATATTTCCGGCAATTTTGATATTCCTGATTATGTAAAATTGATTGGAGATGAAATTTACATCAACCTTAACCTGGAGAAATTAATGGGTAATACACCTATTGATACCAGCAAAAGAAAAGTAGCCATTGAAAATGACTACCTGTACACAATCAACCAGGTACATACACTTAATATACCTGCCGGTTACGAGCTGGATTATATGCCTAAAAATACGGTCGTGTCAAATGATGTGCTTGATTTTTCCATAGAATATAAAAAAACTGCCGGGACTGTATCGGCCACTCAAAAAATGTTATTGAAAAAATTATATATACAGCCACAGGATTTTGCAGCATGGAACAATGTTGTGGCGATTGTGTCTCCGGCTTATAAAGAACAGGTAGTATTAAAAAAGAAATAACCCCTCACGTTTATCAATCAGCACCCATGAAAGGAAATGTTTTTGTAATGGTTATGGCAACCATGTTTATATCGTTAACTGGTTTTGCCCAGGTAGAAAATTTGTATGTAGATTCAAAACCGTGGGCAGACAACCCGGTGCTGCATTCCATGCCTGCAGGTTTTAAGAATGAGAGCTCGGTGTTTTTAATGGACAACCGGATTTTTGAATACAGGTTTGTTGGAAAAGATTTGATGCAGTTTAACTATGTGTACCGGCTTATTAAAGTAACCGACGATAAGGGTATTGAAATGTTCAATAAGATATACCTGCCAATGTCCCGCAATGCAGAAATAACTGATATCAAAGCAAGGGTCATTACATCTTCAGGTAAAGTGATAAATGTGCCGGAAGGCAAAATAAAAGAAGAGGAAGAAGATGGGAGAATGTATAAATTATTTGCCATGGAAGGCATTGACAAAGGTGCCGAAGTAGAATACAGCTACGTTGTAAAAAAATCACCGTCATTTTTTGGCAGCGAAATATTTCAAAGTAAATCGGTGCCTTATTACCAGGCCAAATTATTAATTGTAACTCCAAAGCATTTAAAGTTTGATGCAAAAGGTTTTAATGGATTTACTGTTTTAAAAGATAGTGTAATAGGCGATCTGCGCCTTATACCGGGTTATTCTGAAAATATAAAAGAACTGGATGAAGAAAAATATGGCAATCGGGATCCATACTTGCAACGGGCTGATTTTAAATTGAGTTATAACCTTGCCAGTAACGATGATGTGGAAATGTACACCTGGAACGAACTTGCCCGGAAAGCCTACACTAACCTCAGCACTTTTAGCGAGAAAGAAAAGAAGGCCATCAATAAATTTGTTGCAGGTGCCAATATTCCATCCGATGCCTCCGAAGAAAAAACAATCATGATGTTGGAAGACTATATGAAAAACAACATCAACATCGATGAAAAACTGGTGAGTGAAGATGCCGATAACCTTGAAGCGGTTGTAAAAAATGGTAATACCAATAATTTTGGTGCGGTGCGTTTTTTTGTAGCCATGCTGGAAAATAAAAATATCAGGTACCAGGCAGTGTTTCCTTCCATCAGAGACCAGGTTCCGTTAGATGAAGAATTAGCCAACTGGAACAGGATAGATGAAACGCTTATTTATTTCCCTGGCACCGGAAAATTGGTACAGCCAATCGCCAACGCTTATCGCTATCCTTATGTAGATGCATATTGGGCGGGTACCCGTGGGTTGTTTTTAAAAGGTACAACAATAGGTAGCGTAAAAACAGCCATTGGCAGATTCGATGATATCCCCATTGAACCATTTGAACAGAATGCACACAACATGCAGGTAAACGTAAAACTGGATGCTACAGGTGATTCATTGATCATAGAAAGCAAACAAATTTTAAAAGGATATGGGGCATTGTACTACAGGCCCATCTGGAAATACCTGGCAAAAGACAAGCAGGAAGAAACCATGAAGGAAATTATACAAGGCGTGGCCAAAAGTGAGCATATAACCAACATAAGTGCAGAGAACACCAATCTTACTGATGCCTGGGATAACAAGCCATTGGTGATCAATGGCACAATTCATACTGCAGAACTATTGGAAAGAGCAGGTAATAAGCTGCTGTTTAAAGTAGGAGAGTTGATAGGCAGTCAGGTGCAAATGTACCAGGAAAAGCCAAGGCAACTGCCGGCTGAAATTCAATATGCACATGTACTGGAAAGGAAAATTACATTTGAAATTCCGGCAGGTTATACAATCAAAAATCCAGGTGATATTATCATAGACGTACAGCACAAAAGAGACAATGTAGTAAACATGGGATTTGTGAGTTCTTACAAAATTGAAAACAATAAGCTGAACGTTTATATACTGGAAACTTACCGCGATTTAAAATATCCGCTAAGCGATTTTGAAATATATAAAAAAGTAATTAACGCTGCGGCCGACTTCAATAAAATTGTGTTGGTACTCGATAAAACACCTTAAACAATTTGAAAAAACCGGAAGTTAAAAATGAAGGCCCTTATTATTTTGGCTTCTTAATTTTGATCTTTAGTTCCTTTAAAGCTTTGGTTGTTTTCCAGGTGGCTTCTGCAGTTTCTGCGGTATCCGGATTTTCCCCGGTTTCGATATAGCGTTTAATGGGTGCATTGCAGGTAGCGCAAAATCCATCTAAAAGTATATCGTATATATTGTTAAGGGAGATGCTGTAATTTACAATGGAGCTTTCATAATTATTTTCGCAGTTGCGGCAATAGCAATGGTTTGTAATGGTGTTAAAATCTTCCAGGTTGTTATTGAAGATGAAAGCTACATCATCCATGCCGATGGAACTTGTTTTTATTTTACTCATCTTAAACAGTTTTAATGGTGAATGAAATTAAAATTTTTCGGCTAAAATACCTGAGCAAAACTGCACTTCAGTAATGATAACTTTATAACAAGATGCTGAAACAACGGCGCATGAGTAAATAATTTCCATATAATTAATGCTATCCCGTTTACTTAACTGACCTCAATTTTTGGAAAGGACTGTGCAGGGCTAACGACCTGGTGATGTTTCACTAATTCCTTAAGTAAACAATACTGGCAATTCATTACATATTCAAACAGGCATAATAAGAGGAACCCAGCAGCGGGGCTTTTTCATTTAGTACTACATATACAGTAATTTCATTCATTAGCTGGCGCATTCTGCCACTTTTGTGAAATACTTCTTTCCAGGTTTCTATATCCAGTAAAGGCAATAGTTTTGGAGCAATACCACCGGCAAGATAAATGCCCCCGGTAGCCTTTAATTTTAAGCCAATATTTACCGCTTCAATTGCCAGGTAACGGTTAAACATTTGAATGGTTTCAACACATACAGGGCATGTTTTTTCAAGTGCAGCTTTGCTGATAACCGGTGCAGGGTCGGTATTTTCCATTGCAGTTTCCAGCCATTCGGGACATTCCTTTTTTTCAATTTCTGTAAGAAATTGCCAGATGGTGTATATGCCATTTCCACTCAATAATCTTTCCCAGCTTACATGTTCATGTCTTGTAAATAAAAAATTTAATAAAGCTACATCCTGTGGTGTTCTTGCTGCAAAATCACAATGCCCGCCTTCGGTTGCAAACGGATGATATTCTTTTCCATCAAAATATAATCCGGCTTCACCGAGTCCTGTGCCCGCAGCCAGGATGGCTATATTGCCCTTTGGATCATCTACTGTATGACCGGTTCCTTTAAACAAAACATGCAGCTCTTCTTTTTTCAATCCGGCAAGTCCATAAGCAGTGGCTTCCAGGTCATTCAAAATTGCGACCGGGCTTCCGCCTACGTGTTTGCTTATTTCGTCGCTATCGATGTTCCAGCTAAGATTGGTGAATTTTACTTTGCCATCTATCACCGGGCCAGCTACCGAAAAGCAGATGTATTCCGGCCTTTCGAGCCCTTCCAGAAAATTTGTAAGTATGTGATTAAAGGAAGAATAATCTTTACTAACATATCGCTTTTCTTTGATGGTTTCCAGGCCTGCCGGCGTTAGCCTGCTTAACATCATATTGGCTTTGGTTCCGCCAACATCTCCTGCTAAAATAATGGTTAGCGGTTTCTTTTCTGATGTAATATTCTTAAACGCAATTGGTATTAGTAAGTGTAGGTTCATAGCTTGAAAGTTAATACAAAAAATGCCATTTGTTTCAATGTTTTAAGTTTTTTATTGCAAACAAAAAATACTGAAATAGTAAAATTCAATGGCAAAATTTATTGGGATTTGGCAGGTGTGCATTAAATACAGGGAAACCATCGGAGTTACTGTTTTAATCAGATCTGTCACCTTTAGATAAATTGATTTAATTTCTTTACTACAAAAAGGGCTTTCACCTTTAGCGATATTCTTTAATGCGATTAACTGTGTAGAGTAAGCCTGTTAAATAACCGGCATTCATTCATTTTTTATTAATAGTAGCATGTGAGTACTTTATTCAATTATCTTTATCCTGTTTTATTCAATATATACAAATAATATTTTTATCCTGGTAGCTGTTCTCTAATATCGGCAGGTTAATTCGCCTTAAACCTTGTTGATTTGTTTCAGGCATAATCAAAAATTAATATCAAAAAAAAACAATAAATCAACGCAATTGTTAAGTTTTACAAGAATAGTTTACTTTCTGCTGGTAGTATTAATACCTCAGTTTGCAACAGCCCAAAGCGACACTGATACATTAACTGATGTAAATAAAATAGCATCGCCTGTTTTAAATCATCGTTTTTATCTGGAAAAAAATGGCGATTCATTTTATTGTGAAAAGCCCCGTTTTTTTGATTTTTTTACTAATATCCCTAAAAATGGTGCAGGTTATTTTCGTCAATCATTCCAGCAAAAAAATCTTTACAAACTCGGTATTGTAGCAGCTTCCACAGCAGTGCTGATTATTTTCGATCAACAAATAACTGACGAATTTCAACGGTTTACAACTCGCAACGGCATTAGATCCAATGAAGATTTTAAACCAATTGTAACCGTAAAACTGTTTGGTAAGAAAACCAATTTAGGTAAATGGCCGCGGAATGTAAATACGGCATTTTATAATATTGGCCAGGGATCTTCTGTAGTATTAATGGCCGCCGGATTTTTTATTGGCGGAAAATTAAAACATGATAACAGGGCACTGCAAACTGCAACTCAATTGGGTGAATCGTTCCTGGCATTAGGATTTGGAACACAAGTAATGAAGTATGCTACCGGCCGTGAAAATCCATCAGATGCAAGCGTGCCGGGTGGCCGTTGGAGACCTTTTCCATCTTTTAGTAATTTTCAAAACAGTAAGCCCAAATACGATGCATTTCCTTCGGGACACCTGGCAACTTTTGTAAGTGCCGTCACCATTATATCTGAAAACTATCCCACAAAAAAATGGATTAAGCCGGTAGGGTACACCATATCCGGTTTATTGGGTTTGTCTATGTTGAATAATGGTGTACACTGGGCCGGTGATTTCCCATTAGGTTTTGCGTTGGGTTATGGCTATGGAAAATATATAGCAAAGAAGAATAAGAAAAAAATTGCAGCAGTAGCCTGGTAAATTCCTTTATTGTCTCAATTTCGATTTTAAACTTTACGAATGAATTTTTATAGAAGGAAGTGGTTGAAATTGTTTCCTCAGAAAATTTGCGAGGCAATACCACAATTATTATCAAACTAATTTTTCCGGGAATGCTATTCTTTGTACCAGTTGCTTAAACCTTGCATCTTCTTTTAAATTTGCTGGTACACCAATTTCGTATTTTAACATGGAAATGATAGGATCCCTGTCGTTGTAAGCTTCTTCAAGATACATCATTGCTTTATCCAGGTCGCCAAGGAATGCGGCGGATATCCCTGTAAATGTTTTAGCGATATACTCCGATGCAGAACGTTTTTCTAACTCATCCATTAATTCTTTTGCATTCTCAAAATGCATAATCTGGCAATAAGTCCAGATAAGACCGTTTACTGCAAAAGGGTGCCTGTTGGTCAGTTTCATTGCTGCTTCAAACGATAGTATAGCATTAGCATATTGTTTCAAAGCAAGTTGAATTTTACCTGCTGTAACGTGACAGATAAAGGAATTGGCATCCAATTCAATGCCTGTTTTACAGATGCTGAGTGCCTCAGGAAATTTATGATCGCCACTTAGAATGAGCGCATAATTTGCGTAGCAGATGGCGCTCAATGGTTCTAATTGTATGGCAATAGCGCCATGCTTTTTTGCTTCTTCAAAATCGCCTTCAATACTGGCCAGGTAATTCAATCCGTACCTGTAATGCCCTTCGGCAAATTTGGGATTTAAATCAAGAGCAGCGAGGCAATTTCTCTTAGCCTCCGGCCAGTTCCATTCAAAACAAGTATAATAAAACCCAAGCGAACAGTAAGGCTGAGAAAGTGTAGCATCTAATTGAAGCGCTTTTTCAGCAAATTGTTTTGCCTTTGGCATTACCTGGTTGGGAGGTAATAAACCGTAGGTTGCCAGCAGTAAATTAGCATCGGCACATCCTGAATGAGCCAGGGCAAAAGCAGGATCGGTTTCAATAGCTTGTTGAAAAAAATGAATGCTGGTTAGCAGCGATGCTCCACGTCGTTCAAGGTGAAAACGTCCCTTCAGATATAATTCGTATGCCACCGGATTTTGTGTACGCACTTTAGTAATTAGTTCACGATCCTTCTTTAATAAAATGAGGCGTAGTTTTTTTGTAATTGACAAGGCGATTTCGTCCTGTATTGCAAACAGGTCATTGATTTCCCTGTCATATCTTTCCGACCATAAATGATACCCGTCTGCCACATTTATTAATTGAACCATAATTCTAAAACGGTTACCCTGCCTGCGTACGCTGCCTTCCAAAACTGTTCCCACACTCAATTTTTTGCCAACTTCACGCAGGTCAATATTTTTGCCTTTAAACTGAAAAGAAGAAGTGCGGCCCGCTACATTCAGGTCTTTCAGGTGGGTTAATGAATTAATGATTTCCTCTGCAATGCCATCACTAAAATATTCCTGTTCAGCATCATTACTCATATTTACAAATGGCAAAACGGCAATTGATTTTGTATCCTGTGTTTCTTTAAATTTTCCATTCAATTCGTTGCGGTTGGGAACACGAAACCCGGGTAATGCCAATGCATAAATGCAAAGTGGATCTACAATATTTTTAAACATAAAGTTTCCCAGGGAAACAGTTTTAAACTGTGGTTTGTTTTTTATTTGATTCTGAACAGATTCGGAAATGAGTACCGCTCCGGGTACGCCCATGCTTTGAATTCTTGAAGTAATATTTACGGAGTCGCCAAAAATATTCCCTTCGTTTACAATAATGTCGCCAAGGTGAATACCAATACGGGTAGGTACTGTCGGTTCTTCATTATAAGCTTCCTGTAATGCAATGGAACAGTTAACTGCGTCGGCCGAGTTGGTGAATATAATAAGGGCGCCATCTCCATAATATTGAATGATTTCACCATTAAATGCTACTGCTTTTTTATTCAGGATTTCCCTGAACCTGGTTATTTTTACCAATGCCACGGATTTATTTTGCTGCATGATGGCAGAGTAATCTGCTATATCAGTAAACATAACAACAGCAAGTCTGCGGGATTCTGACATCTTAAAGGAGTGCTTTTAAAGAAAAATACTATTATTTTTTTTAATATTAAAATCAATTACCTCTTTAATATATATTATCTGAATCACTGATTGACACGGATAAAAGGATTTCACTGATTTTATAATATTGTACATCCATTTAATCATTTTAAATCTGTGATTCAGACAACAGGTAATAAAATAATAAATTCACTTCCTTCTCCTTCTTTCGTCTCTACTTTTAATTCACCACCGTGCGCTTTTACAATATCATAAGCTAAACTCAAACCTAAGCCAGTTCCTTTACCGGTTGGCTTGGTGGTAAAGAATGGTTGAAATATTTTATCTAATATTTTTTGTGAAATACCCGGGCCATTATCCCTTACGCTAATACAAACCTTATCATCCATTTTCTTTGTACTAACCCAAACATTAGGCGCATGTTTGTATGCAGCGGCTTCTGGTGACAGGGGCGCTGCATAAAATGCATTGTTGTATAAATTGAGTAACACTCTTCCGATGTCCTGCGGAATAATATTGATATTGCCGATGCTTTTATCGTAATCCGTTTTTAATGTGGCATTGAAAGATTTGTCTTTTGCCCTCAATCCATGATAAGCCAGGCGCAGGTATTCCTCAGCCAGTGCATTAATATCTGCAAGCTCTTTGCTATTGCTGCCCGAGCTGCTGTGCTGAAGCATTCCTTTTACAATTGCATCGGCACGTTTGCCATGATGATTTATTTTTTCAAGATTCTGAATGATGTCCTGCATAATTTCATTCGCATCTTCCATGTTGCCTTTGGCCATTTCTTCTTTCATTTCATCCAGCAACTCTTTGCTTACCTCAGAAAAATTATTGACGAAGTTTAACGGGTTCTGAATTTCGTGGGCAATGCCTGCTGTAAGTTCTCCGAGGCTGGCCATTTTTTCCGATTGTATCAATTGTTTTTGTGTAGCCTGCAATTCTGTTAATGCATCTTCGGCTCTCTTTTTTTCTGTTTGCAGTTTTATCAAATCTTCTGCCGCCTGTAGGGCATGGGCCTCTGCAATTTTTAAATCACTAAAGCGGGTAAAGGTTAAATTAAATACGCCTGCAAATCTTTCGAGTAGCAGTTTTGTTTCAGCAGGCAGGTCATCAGGCGAAGCAATACCAATAAATCCTTTGGCGAAATAAGCAATGGTTTGTACTCTTCTTTTCTGTTCCAATCCATCCTTAAAAGGAACCTGCACTTCTTCGGCGAGATAATGCAAATAATTTTTTAATTCATCGCCCTGCACATCGATAACAAGCGATTTTTTTTGTTGTAACCAACCCTCAAACATTTTATTTACAGTCTCATTTTTTGATGCTGAAAGTGTAAATGCTTTTTCAACACTACTGCCATCTTCACTGGTTGCCCATGCTTCAATATTGCTGCTATCGTCATTAATAATTCCAATAAACAAACGGTTGGGGGCAATGCCCAATAATATCAATTGTTGAAACATAACGGCAGCCGTTTCTGCCAGTTCATCACTTTGTTGCATAGCCATGGTTCTGCTCCTTACTCTTTCCAGCCCTGTTTCAACCTGGGCCTCTCTTGTCTGCGCTTCTGCTTTTTGCAGATCGAGAAAACGGGTGTAGGCCCTTTCAAATTCGATACTAAAACGATGCAGGATTTTCTTTTCGTCTTCGGTTAATTCACTTTTAACCATTACGCCAAAGCAGCCATATTTCATAAATGCTTCTACATAGTAAAGTCCTTCGGAGAAATATTCGGGCTTCAATTTTTCTACTCCTGCTATTAATTCCTGCCAGGCAGCAAAATAACTTTTAACCCCGGCTGGTGGTACATGATAAGAAACAACGGGTTCATTGCCTTTCCAATCAATAAGACATTGGGCTGTTGCAGGCTCATTTCTATCAAGCGGATAAATGATTGCCTTACTGCTAAAATCTGTTGAATTATTTTCAACCCATGCAGCCCAAAAAATGTGCTTGTCTTGTTCCTCATCGGGTAACCATAAAAATGAAAATGCTGAATGAATACCAAGCAACAAAACCTGTTCGTGAAAAACCCGTAAGGTATTATCGAGTTCGTTTGAATGCTGCATGATCATGCTCTGAGTTCGGGTACGTTCCAACGCTGCTTCAATCTGTGATTCCCTTACCTGAGCTTCTGCTTTTTGAAGATCACGAAACCGTGTATAGGTTTGTTGAAAAACGGTAGCAAACTGCTTACTTAATTCACTTAATTCTTCATTGGGTTCTTTTGTGATTAACAGCAGGTATCCCTGTTTAAAAAATCCAGCATAGTAACATTGCCTTGCCGGTAATGATAAGCCTGAATCTTCTAAAACTTTAATGGCTGCGGCAACTGAAGGAATTGTTCGTAAATAAGTATAGTGCTCCTGCAATGCAGCTCCTTCCCAAATTTGTTCGTGTGTTACTGCTCCTTTCAAGTGCGATTCATATATTTTACTATGCGTAGGTTCTTCCTTGTACGAAATTTCCATGGGGGGTAACAAACCTCCGGAATCTGCTCCCATCCAGAGTTCTACACTATCATGTTGCTGCCAGATACAAAAGCCACAACTCCAAGTTTCAAATCCTAATTCTTTTATTTGTTGAAATAAAACAGCCGAAGTATCTGCTAGTTCTGCAGACTGATGCATGGCCATTGTTTTGGCCCGCACTCTTTCCAATGCTAGTTGAACCTGGCTTTCTCTAGCCTGTGCTTCAGCTTTTTGCAGATCGAGAAAACGGGTATAGGTTTGCTGAAATACTTTGCCAAAACGCATGAGCGTTTTATTCTCTTCATCTGTATAAGCAATTCCTTCAAAGTTTTCAATGTACAGGGAAACATTATCAAACAATACTGTGGTGGCTGCCAGGCCCGGACAGTTTAAATAAAATTCTTTTGATGCTTCCGGTAATCCGGGGATATAAGATAAAAGCTCATTATAAAATTTGTTTTTTTCTTCAAAATTTAAATTAGTAGTGAAGTATTCTGCACCTTTTTCTTTTGCGTTATTAAATTGATTTGCCCAAACAGAATCAAAAAATGGATGTGTTATTTTAGAAGGAATGTCCTGCTCATCGGCGACCCAAAAATGCCAATCGCCTCCCGGTGTATAGTCAACAACAAAACCTGCATGTTCAAGGTTAATGTTTACATGAGTGAGTTGCAGGTAAACAATTTTTATTACCTCTTTAAGTTCTTCACTTTTTTGCATGCCCATAGTTCTGCTTCGCACTCTTTCCAATGCGGCTTCTATCTGGGCTTCTTTTGCCTGTGCTTCTACTTTCTGCAGGTCCAGAAATCTTGTATAAGTTTGTTCAAAGACTTTTGCAAAGCGTTTGAAAATGTCATGTGCTTCGGGTACTGGCTCGTAAGTAATGAACATAAGATAGCCCTGTAAAAAAAATGCACAATGCATAATTTGAAGTTCAGGTATTTCAAAGCCTTCGGGAATTGCGCTTTCTGCAAATTCCTTAAAAATTGGAATTGAATTCATATACTCGTAATGCATCTTCAATTCTTCGCCGGCCTGTTCTCTCACAAACAAAGATTCGCCTCGTTCTGCAGCATCATGAATAAGGCTAAATATATCTTCAGAACTGAAGGTTTTGAATGGTGGCGGAAGATGGTCTGTAGTGATGTTGGACATCCAGGCTGTTGCGGTTTTTTTGTCTTTGTCCCAAATATTAAAACCAGATCCAAACTGCGGCACCCCTAATGACTGTATCTGCCGAACCATAATACTGGCGGCATCCTGCAATTCTTCGCTATGCTGCATGGCCATTGTCCTGGCACGTACTCTTTCCAACGCCAATTCAATTTCAGCTTCTTTTGCCTGCGCTTCTGCATGCGAAATGTCTATATAGCGCTGGTAGGAGAGTTTAAATACGTTCCTGAAACGTTCCAGCAATTGCAGTTTTTCATTTTCAATTTTGCTAAAGGCTGATATACCGATAGAGCCAGTGCCGATCGAATAAAAATAATAGTAAATGGCATTTGTTTTTTCTACCCTTGGGTCGTCATATTCACCAATCTCTTTTCTCCATTGCATCCATTCGTTTAATCCTTTTCCGGTAAATGCATAGTCAATAAATGCATCATTTTCTTTTCTTGTGCGGTTCACCATTTTTCTAACAGAAGGGTGAACGTCGTAAGGAATAGTCGCAATAGCGGCACCGGCAAAATCAGAAAAATCATAATTCAATAATGAACCTTTTTCGTCATCATGAATATTGATCATAGAATTCCTAAGATCCCTGAAACCTAATTTTTGGAGTTCAGTAAACAATATTTTACAAACCTCTAACAGATCGCCTGGCTTCTTCATGCTCATGGCAATGGCCCTTACTTTTTCCAGTGATGTCTCTATTTCAAGCTCATTGTTTTTTCGTTCCAGTTCAATGGTGCGGCGTTTTACAGCATCACGCAGTAGCCTGTTCTCTTCAGCAATATCCTGCGCTGCTATTTGTTCGCCTTCTTCAGTTCTTGCATCTGGCAGCGATCCATGCTGGTGTATGATTTTCCAGCCATGTTCTTTTTTTTCAAACAAAGTAGAGTAGCGCCCTTGTCCATAAAAATGCCATTCGTCACCTGTCAAAAAATAGAAATCGGAGAGCTCCTGTACCATCACATTATCATCATAGGGAAGCACAGAAATTTTCCTGTTCCTGAATGCTGCTTTACCGCTGATTTGTTCTGCAGTGGCCGAATAAAATTTAACAGCAGATTTTTTGTCCTTGAATATATCAAACTCAGTAGAACCAATGATATGACAGTTGTTATCCAGTATGGAAGCAAAAGTTTTCATGTCACCTTTAAGATAGGAATCCCAATACTCATTATAAACCTCCAATATTTCCTTCTCCAGTTTTTTAGTCAGTTTCATCGTTGTTGTTAATGGGTAATGAAATAATAAATATTGATCCTGCTGTCCTTATATTTATAGTTTTTTCCGATAAATTTTATAACCCAAGATTCCTATACTGGCAATGTGATTGTAAGTTTGGTTCCTTGGTTTTCTGATGTTTCCACTTTTATCTTACTCCATGCGCCTTGATTATATCATACCTTAAACTGAGGCCGAGTGGGGTTCCCAGGCCTGTTGGCTGGTTAATAAATGGCCGCTTGTATTTAGCTCCCGGAGTTTATTACGGCCAATTTTTCCTTCATTGATTTTGCTGTCATAACTAAGTCGGTTTAATTTTCTACCACGCCAATGATTACGGTTACCCCACCTGTGGCAAAATTGATGAGATCATCTACCATTGCCTGGCCTTCCGGCGATCCCATGGTTTCCTGTAATTCTTTGGGGCCTACAAAATATAATTCTGCCATGCGGTAGTAGGCGGGTGCAGAACCATCCATGTTTGGTAAAAACTTTGTGTACTCGGCTTTTACTATTCCGCTCACCTTGTTTACAATAAAAGTGTGTTCGCCCTTGTAATATTTTTCAAATGCTTCCGGCGATGTGGGATGTCCATACATAACAGTTGTCTTTATCATAACCTGATTTTTATTTTATTTAAAGTTTTTTTTTCTTTCAATGTTGCTTTCATGCAGGCTAGGCGTTTTTATTTTAATAAAATACATCCTGATATTTTACGTTAAAACAAGAATACCCGGACAACTTTTTTGTGCCATGGAGAAATGAAATAACAGAAGCGTTTTGGTCTATAATGTTGACTGATCGACTTAGTGGATTTTTTATATTGAAATAGCAGCATTAGATTTTTACCGAAACTAAATTCGATATTTGTCAATTTCAACACATAGTGAAATGATCGCCGCCGGATAATAATTACAGGCCCGAAACAGGCAGGAGGCAAGCTTTCTGATATTCCCATTTTTTTAAACTTTTCGATTATTAAGTCAACCTGCCAATTAAAATTAATATAGTTGATCGTTCTATATTGGCGTACAGGATTTTTGTTTATTATCAATGATTAGCCTGTAGAACCTGGTGTTTGGAAAATCTGTGGATATAGAATTGAATGATAGCTGGTTAACGGCCTTGCTGGCCTTTAAAATATAGATAAAAATTCCGGATTTAAATATAGATAAAAAATGCTACAAACTTGAAATCCAATGGGTACTCACCGTAAATAATCCCTATGTTAATAGTGGAGGAGGAACTGCATTGTTGACCTGTTTTTTATGGGGGGGTCATTACACTAGCGGTTATACGATAACAGGTGTTAACAATGTGTTTAATTGTTGATTGAGGTATGTGTTTATAACCTCAATCAACAATAATGGCATGCGCTTTAGACTAAATGATGATAGTAAACCAGTGACTATTTTGCGTGTGCTTTAGATTTTATGATGCCACCGGTAGCCTCCCGGATTGTCTGAATATAAATGAATGCTTTTGGATCGGCTTCTATCAGTGCATCCTGCAGGCTCTTGATCTCTAAACGGGTTACAATGGTTACAATAATTTCGCAGTCTGTCTTTACATTAAAGCTGTCGGGCAGGTAGCCTCTTTCTCCTTTATAAACGGTAATTCCTTTTCCAAAGTCATTCACCAATACAGTTTTTATTGCTTCGGGGTCGGTAGCAACAATATTCATGGCGGTAAATTCTTCAATGCCATCTACCACATAATTTGTTGCCCTGGTTGCGGTAAAATAAGTTATCAGCGAATACATGGCTGTTTCAATACCAAATTGTAAGGCAGCTACAGAAAAAATAACCGTGTTAATCAGCATAATTATTTCACTGTTGGAAAAGCCTGTTTTTCTCCTGGTAAACACAGCAATTACTTCAGCACCATCAATTACGCCGCCACCCCTTATAACAAGGCCCACACCGGTTCCTATCAGTATCCCGCCAAAGATGGCTATCAGCAACCTATCGCTGGTAATGGGTTTGATGTCGATTAAAAAAAGGCCGAGCGCCAGCAGTACTATGGCAATGGTAGTTTGCACCGCAAAGGTTTTTCCAATGCGTCGGTAACCCATATAAATAAACACCACGTTCAACAAAATAACAAGGATGCTTATATTGATGTGATACATTTCGTGCAATAAAATTGAAATACCTGTAATGCCGCCGTCCATAAAGCGGTTAGGAATCATAAAGCCCTTCATGGCTAAAACTGCCAGGCTGATTCCGGCTAATAAATGCAGGAAATTCTTTATGTCTGTTACGCTTTTCCAATCTACTTTATCTGCTTTATGCTGCTTGGTCATCTTCAAAATCTTGGTTTTGTCCGCCAATTTAAGCCACTCTACCCGTTAAAAAATAGAAAAAAGGTAAAAAATGATATTTATTGATTGAAATTTTTAATAACAGGCGTTTAAGTGTTATAGCACCTAATTAAAAATAGCAGGTATTAACCCGGTCAGCACTGATGGTGCAAAATGAAGCTAGTTGTCTTTATATAGATACTTTTCTACATAGAGTTTAATGCTCTAACTACAATTATACGTTTGAAGGTTTTGAAACTTTACAAAATAAATTGGTATGTCTTATTTGTTACAGAAGACCCGCAGTCGGTTCTAATATTATACGCTAAAGCATCAATGAAAAATCCACTTTCGACTTGCCACTTTTACGACCAACAAGAAATTCTACGGAACGATCCCCCCGGCGTTCCAGCAATGATTGCTGCATCAAAAAAAGTCTCATCAAGGGTAAAGAATAATAACAGTTCAGTAAAAAGCAATCTTTTTTTACAATCGAAAAATAAACTTACCCATCAAAACTGAATTATGAAGGAGCTTAATATTTTACAGGTGGAGGATAACGAGGGCGATATCATTCTTACTGTTGAGGCCTTGAAAGAAGCACATGTCAGGCATGTTATATCCGTTGCAATGGACGGCCAGGAAGCGTTGGATTTGCTCCGAAAGGCTGAGCAATTTCCCGATTTGATTTTACTGGATATAAACCTTCCGAAAATTGATGGTATTGAACTGTTAAAAATAATAAAGCAGGATGAGCAGTTAAAAAATATTCCGGTTATCATATTAACTACATCCAGTAACGAAAAAGATATACTCAACGCTCATAATAATTTTGCCACTTCGTTTATTACCAAACCCCTGGAGCCGAATAAATTCCTGGAAGTACTAAAATCAATTGGTGAGTATCCGGAACAACTATCCACTGACCCGGTATAGTATTTAAAGCAATGCATGCGTACCTACCCAATTAATTAAATTCCTTTTTCCACTGATTCCGTTTCTCCTGTTAAGTTTCTTTTACATTTACTTTCAAAACGGCTTCAATTAGTTGGTTTATTCCTCCGTTCATTTTTTTCTGCTAAATACATTTATTGCCTTTTATAATTGATCGGTCAACTACAAAAAATGAGTTTGTAATTTTTGCATGAACAGACTTGTTGCGTTTGATTGTTTAATTTTTCCAGCTTTAGTTATGAAGCACAGTTTGCAAGTATTTTACATGTCAGTATTTAATGCCTCCATCAATCCATCGTTGCAGGACGAAAAAGCGATTTTGTATTATGTTGATATCCTTTAAAAGGCGATTATTTACAACCAGGTAAACGGACTTTTTGAAGCAACCTGATGTACATTTATTCCCGGAATTTTTGGATGCAACCAATTTACCAGCCATTCCATTCCCGGCTCTTCACTTACTGAATGGCCCAATACAATTAACGCTGTGTTGTGGCCAAGCAACTGTGCATCCCGAATGTATTCTGCCGTTTCCCATTCATGCACTTCACCTACAATCAGCAAGTCGGGGTGCTGAGTTTCTGCTATCATAATTTGCCGTTGCCCGCCTGCGGCGCCGGGCATCAGCGAGATTTTTTTGCATGATTTTGAAAGATCGCCAATTACACGGATCTGATCGATATTCAGTGCGGACTTCAAATGCAGCCCGATATTTTTTAAAGTATCCGCAGGAATAGTAAAGGTGTTTTCGCCGGGTTTGGTGTACTTTTCCCAGCCGGCTTTTTTTACAACCCCATAAAAAATTCCATCGGGCCGCACGCTATGCCAATAGTCGTGAAAACGCCAGACTGTAATCTTATGGGTATCTAACAGTGCTTTTTTTTCAGCCACTACTTTGTTGTTTTCAACCCAGTTTAAATCGTCGGTATGATTATAAAAAGTTGGTTCGTGTGCTATAATAAAGTTTGCATTTAACCTTATGGCTTCTTTAATAACGGTAATTGTGGCAAACATGGTGGTTACAATACCTGTTACTTTATTATTGGCGTCACCACTTTTAATGGTATCGACGGTTGTTGTAAACGGAGCTCCCGGCACTTCTTTTAAAATGATGTCAATTACCTGTTGTATAGTGTAGTCAGTTCCACTTTTAACAGCAGCTTTTAATACAAATGGTATGTTTGCCAATGCGGCTATGCCGGCTGTTTTTGTAACAGAGGCAATGAATTGTCTTCTGTCAAAACTATTAGTGGCTCCGGTTATTTCAGCTAATAAATTTTTCATATGATTTTTTATTGTTGAGGCATTGTTATTGTTTCTTACATTAACAGTAGGTGAGTTGATATTTATATAAATCAGGTGATTCTGGCATTACTGGCTAAATCAACTAAATTTACTGTGTCAAAGAAACATTTTATTTAATAATACTTCCGTTAAAAATTTTCAATTATTATGAGCAATCTAACAAATAAAGTAGCCTATATAACAGGAGGCAGCAAAGGCATTGGATATGGCATTGCTAAAATATTATTGGATAATGGCATGAAAGTCGCCATCTCCAGCAGAACAATTAGCGCTGCAAACCAGGCCGCCAAGTCGCTAAGCACAGATGCATCACGCATACTGGCCATAGAATCAGATGTAAGTTCACTGGATGCAGAAGCAAAAGCAGTAAAAGCAACAACCGATCATTTCGGGCAACTGGATGTGTTGGTTGCCAATGCAGGCGTGGGGCATTTTGCACCCATTGAAGACTTAACAGAAGATCAATGGAAAAGTACCATTGATACCAATCTTACCGGTGTTTTTAATAGTGTAAAAGCAAGCCTGGATGCAGTTAAAAAATCAGAGGGTTATATCATCACCATTGCAAGCCTTGCCGGTACAAACTTTTTTGAAAATGGTGCAGCTTACAATGCCAGCAAATTTGGGCTGGTTGGGTTTACACAAGCCATTATGCTGGATCTCAGAAAATACGGCGTAAAAGTGAGTACAATTATGCCCGGTTCCGTAGCTACTTTTTTTAATGACCATGTTCCCAGTGATGCAGATGCCTGGAAGATTCAACCCGAAGATATTGGAGAGTTGGTAGCGGACCTCTTAAAAATGAATCCAAGAACCTTGCCCAGCAAAATTGAAGTAAGGCCATCTAAACCTGGTAAATAAATAAGGCGCATTTAACATCCGATGGGCATCGCCTGTTGCAAGAGGTGTTACCTTTTTTACGGTGTTGTAGTTAAATGCTGTTTGTTTAAAGGTGACACCTCTAATTTAGAGAGCGACCTTTTTTAATAACCCCATAAATATGTATTAGTCGTCAACTTATTTAATTTGTTACTATATTAATCATCCATTTATTTTTACTTAAATCTTTTTTACTATATGAAATATCTACGATTGCTATTTATTGCTGTTCCGGTTATATTGTTATCCTTTCAACCGAATGTTACAACTCAACAACAGGGAAATAAAAAATGGGTAACGCTTTTCAATGGAAAAAACCTGGATAACTGGACACCCAAAGTTGTGGGGCATAAGTTGGGTGAAAACTTTGGCAATACTTTCCGGGTAGCAGAAGGAATTTTGAGTACCCGTTACGATCAGTATGATAGTTTTAATAATCGCTTTGGTGCTTTGTATTACAATAAAAAATTTACCAACTACCGGTTAAAAGTAGAGTATAGGTTTGTAGGTAACCTTACGCCGGGGGCACCTACCTGGGGATTTCGGGATGGTGGTATTCAGTACCATTGCCAGGATCCTGCAACCGTTGGGTTGGATCAGCTTTTTCCAGTTTGTCTTGAGTTCAATTTATTAGGCGGAAACGGAAAGGATGAACGTGCCAACGGTGAAATTTGTGCATCCGGCATTTATGTAGAAATGAATGGCAAGCGTAACAGTTCATATTGTACGCCACCAACGATTAAAAAAACTTTTCATGGCGATCAATGGGTAATAGCTGAAATTGAAGTACGTGATGGAAAAATTGCACATTATTTAAATGGAGAAAAGGTACTTGAGTTTGAAAATCCCCGGTACGATCCCGCAAATATCAATGGCAAAAAATTTATCATTGATGGAAATGATGTGGTGAAAGATGGATACATTTCCCTGCAATCAAATAGTCATCCGATGGATTTTCGAAAAATTGAAATCATGGAATATTGATACAATGAAAATAGCAAACGGGGTAAATCATTTTAATGATCGATTAACCCCGTTTCTTTTATTGCCGTACATTTATTTTATACCACCAATGCCAAACTGATCGTTTGCCTTTACAGCTTTATCTCCTTCAAAATCGATCTCCAGCATTTTTTCACTGGCAACATTGTTGAAAAATTCGTCCTGTAATGTGGTAACTATTTTACGGGTCTTCCTGTCAATTACTTCTCCGCTTGAAGGATAAACAAATTTACCATCCATGCTAAATGTTATCCAGCCGGGCATATCCTGTAATGGTATTGTAGTCAGTTGCTGGTAGGGCGCAGCAGCACTAAAAACATGGATACGCATGTTATGGCCATCAGCCAACCACAATTCTTTTTCATCTGGTGTTAATCCAATTCCATGGCTCGGATTACCATGACGCCTTACCGGGCCCATGTTCCAGCCTTCTACATCAATATGTGCCAGTTTTTTCCCGGTAATAAGATCACCCACTTCAAAGCCAAGTAAACTATCAGTAGTAATAAAGGCCAGCGTTTCTTTTCCGTTTATGGTGAAGGGGCGGATGTTGCTTGCAAAGGGCCCGATTTTATTTACCAGCTCATGTTTTTTTGTGTCAGCAATGTATAACCAGGGCGATGCCAGGTCATCCAGGTAAACTAAGTTCCCAGCCGGCCCATAGATGGTATTGTGTGCTCTTTTGTGAACCATTATTTTTTTAAGGATATTACCGGTTTCGCAATCCACTACATTCCAGAAATCTTTTTCAAAACTTGGCAGGTACATAGTTTTGCCATCAGGCGAAATAGACATACGGTCGCAGCCGCCTTCAAAATTTTTCTCCCAAATAATTTTGTCAGTACTTAGATCGATGCGTTGCAGAGATTCTATGGTGCTTACATAAATACTGCTGAGCACTACACTTACTGCAATCCCTTTTACATTGGAAGGCGTTTTGTCGGGATGAAACCCGCCGGTGGAAATTCGTTTTACAAACCGGTGATTGTTGTCGATATCAAAAACTAAAATACCATGCCCGCCATAGCCAAGATAATCACGGATGCCGGGGACAGCTACATATAAATACCGGGATATGTTTGCCGGGGAACTATCCTTTTTATTAGAACTACTTTTTTGAAATGACGAAAAACTGATGATAAAAACAACAAGTAAGGAGCCAAGTACAGCGGGTATATATTTCATTGTGCAAGCTTTTGTTTAAAGATAAAATAACTTAAATGCTTTTGGGAAAGAAATGTTTTAATAAAATTCAGTAAAAATCCCAACTCGTTAAACAGTTGAAACCAACGCTGATGCTGCCAACATCCATCAATCGTGGAAAGGGTAGAGGATTGTGATTTTTTATTTTAATGACCAATCACCGCTTATCGATATTATTACCCGGATTTGTTGCCCATCCCTTATATTTGAAACACTGTTTTTTCTGCTCAAGTTCACCAAACCTAATTTTTACTTTAAAAGAAACCAATGAAGCATTTGAAATTTATGTTGTTTGCCGGTACTATACTGGCCATGGTATTATATGTTCAGTTGCAGGCAGCATCACATCCGCTGTCATTTACTCAAACAAAAACACCGCTCGTTGATACTACCAAAAAGGACAGCGTAGTGTATGAAACGGTAAAAGGGCTACCACTAAAGCCTAAACGTAAAATAAATTTTACAACTACCGAAGGTACCTGGACATCGCTCGATATTTCACCCGATGGCAAAACCATTGTATTTGATATGATGGGCGACATCTTTACTGTGCCTGTTGCCGGCGGTGCAGCTACGCCTGTGTTAAAAGGCATCGCTTATGAGTCGAATCCACGTTATAGCCCGGATGGTAAAAGGCTTGCTTTTATCAGCGACAGAAGCGGAGCTGAAAATATCTGGTGTATTGATTTTGAAAAGAAAGATACCATCCAGCTTACCAAAGAAAAAACCAAAGCCTTTGCCAACCTGGCGTGGACACCTGATGGTAACTACATCATTTACACAAAGGGTGTATTGGTTCCACAATTGTTTATGATACACAAAGATGGTGGAGGAGGCGTTCAATTGATTGATGATAAAAACATTAAAACACTTGATCCTGCTGTAAGTGCAGATGGACGCTACATCTATTTTTCACGCAGAACAGGTTCATGGAATTACAACGCTCAATTGCCACAATATGAGTTGGGCCAATACGATCGGGAGAATGCGAAGACGGCTGTTATTACTTCACGATATGGTTCAGCTTTTGCACCGGTGGTTTCCAAAGACGGTAAGTGGCTGGTATTTGGAAGCAGGTACGAAGACAAAACGGGTTTGTTGATTCGCAACCTGGAAACGGGTGATGAAAAATGGTTGGCCTACCCAATTCAGCGTGATGACCAGGAATCAAGAGCCACGCTGGGTGTATTACCTGGTATGTCATTTACCCCGGATAGTAAAGCGGTATTGGCAAGTTATGGGGGTAAAATTCACAGCATTCCGGTTGATGGTAGTTCACCAAAAGAAATACCTGTATCGGTTGACCTGCAATTGGAACTGGGACCAAAAGTGAACTTCAAATACCCCGTAAATGATACCATCAAAACACTGGCAACGCAAATAAGAGATGCTGTGCCTTCACCGGATGGCAAGCGTTTAGCCTTTACCGTACTTAACAGGCTTTATACCATGGATTATCCAAATGGTACACCAAAGCGAATGACCGGTAATGAGTTTACAGAAGCTCAGCCTGCATGGTCAAGAGATGGTAAATCAATCGTATTTATTACCTGGACTCCAAAGGGTGGCGACCTGGTTAAAATCAATTCCACCGGTAATGCCAACCTGCAAAAACTTAACAAAGAACCGGGATTGTATTTAAATCCTGTATTTAATAATGAAGGCGATAAGATTGTTTTTGAACGCAGCCAGAAAGAACAATTCAAAGAATCTGTTGGACCCGGATTTAATACTTCAAGAGATGAAATCTGTTGGATACCCGCCAATGGCGGTGCCATCACAGTAATTGATAATTCACGTGGCAGGTACAATCCTCATTTTGTAAAAAATAAGGACCTGATTTATCTTAATAACGGCAATGGTGACCTGTTGTCTATTCAATGGAACGGTGCGGATGAAAAGACCATCGCACATGTTACCGGTATTACACCTTATGGTTTTGCTGCATCCATGCATGCATCTAAATATGCTGCCAGTTCAGATAATTGTATGCTTCAGGAAACAGGGGCAACAGAACCTGAAACAAAGCCAAGCAATGCAGACCAGGTAACGCTTTCACCTGATGGGGATAAAGCTTTAACGCAGATTGCCAACGAAATATATGTGGTAGAAATTCCCAAAACAGGCAAGGTGATAAACATCTCATTGGCGGATGCAGCCAATGCAACTTTCCCTGCACGGAAATTAACAGACATCGGGGGTGAATTTCCTTTTTGGGAATCAAATGGTAAAAATATTCACTGGAGTTTGGGCAGTGCTCATTTTGTGTATAAGCTGGATAAAGCAGATGCATTTGATGATAGTGTAAAAGTTGCTAAAAAAGCGGAGGATAAAAGAAAGGCAGATTCAATGGCGCTTGCTGCATTGGATACTTCCAAAGCAAATAAAACGATTGCAAAAACTGACTCAACCAAAAAAGATATCAAGCCAAAAGAAGAACCAAAATACAAGCCGGAAGAAAACCTTGTAAAAGTATATTTCAACAAGGATATGCCGACAGGAATGATACTGGTAAAAGGTGCCCGTATCATTACAATGAAAGGTGACGAGATCATTGAAAATGGTGACATTTTAATTGAGAACAACCGGATAAAAGCCGTTGGAAAATCGGGCACGCTCAATGCACCGGCAAAGGCGCATGTGATAGATGCAGCCGGTAAAACAATCATTCCGGGTTTTGTGGATACACACGCACACATGTGGCCGCAGTGGGGCCTTCACAAAAACCAGGTTTGGATTTATGCTGCCAACCTTGCCTATGGTGTTACTACCACCCGTGACCCGCAAACATCTACCACCGATGTGTTGACTTATGCGGATATGGTAGATGCCGGAATGATGGAAGGGCCAAGAGTTTATTCAACCGGGCCGGGCGTTGGCTTTTGGGCGTACAATATCAAAGACTCTGCCCAGGCAGAAAGTATATTGAGCCAGTACAGTAAATACTATCATACCAACTACATAAAAATGTACATTACCGGTAACCGCCAGCAACGTCAGTGGATTATTATGGCGGCTAAAAACCAGGGATTGATGCCAACCACCGAAGGCGGGTTGGATATGAAATTAAACATCACGAATTTACTGGATGGTTACCCGGGACATGAACATGCCTTCCCGATTTTTCCATTGTACAATGATTTGTTTAAAACCATTTCATCTGCAGGCATGATTGTAACACCCACCTTAATTGTTTCGTATGGCGGGCCTTGGGCAGAGAATTATTTCTATGAAACAGAAGATCCCTACCACAATGCCAAGCTGCAATATTTTACACCTTATGAAGAACTGGCAGAAAAATCAAGAAGACGTGCCAGTTGGTTTATGCCGGAGGAACATGTATTTCAGAAACATGCCAAATCAATGAAATCGTTGGTAGAAGCAGGCGGACTTGCAGGTATTGGAAGTCATGGACAGTTGCAGGGATTGGGCTATCATTGGGAGCTGTGGGCCATGCAATCCGGTGGCATGAAACCACATGATGCATTGAAAGTTGCCACCATTTCAGGCGCCATTGGGTTGGGTTTGGAAAATGATTTGGGAAGCCTTGAGCCAGGTAAATTAGCCGATCTTATCATTATGGATAAAAACCCGCTGGATAATATCCGCAACAGCAATACCATTCAATACGTGATGAAGAATGGCCGCATGTATGATGGCAATACCTGCGATGAAGTTTATCCTAATAAGCATTTGCTGATTAAAGATGAATGGAGATATGATAAGCCGGTGGTGAATACGGATGTTAAAGAGTAAATCGGAGATTAAAAATTGAGGCTTTGTCTCTTTGATGTGGCAATGGGCGGTGGTATTTAAAAATATTGCAACATGCTAAAACTTTGCAGCTTGACAGAAATTATGACTAAGACAATTTTATTTTCTATCGTTGTTCTTGGACTTGTATTTTTTTTAAGTTCTTGCAAGACATATTATATTCCTATTGCTAGTTTTAAACAGCAATTTGCAGGAATGGACAGTTCTAAATTGAGAGAAGTTACTACCCGTGGACCGATGGGCGACAAAGTAAAATATAAGACCTTTCCAATAGACTTTATTAAATGTATTGACAAGAAAGGAAATCCAGTTGAACTAAAAAATAGCCCATCGTTAGAAATTAGATTTACAGACAATAATGACAAGAAGACTATTTTTTATTTTGACCTCATTACTGTTGACGAGACTTATGTAAGCGGCGTGCAATCAAGGTTTATTACTTCTATAAAAAAGACAATTCCTTTGACTACAATTAAGACGATAGAAATTCAGGACGGTAAAAAGAAATTTAGTTACGTTAACTAAAAGAATTGATCGACAGGAAGAATGGCTACCCACAACAAGAGCGATTAAAAAGCTCATGTATGTATTACCGTAGAAGAGTGCGACGCCACCGAAGCCAAATACAAATTCTTAGCCCGGACAGAAAACTAAAAAGCCCACTTCCAAAAAAGAAGTGGGCTATATTTTTTACCCTTCGTTGAAATCCCATTTAGGGGCCGGGGGCTTTTAATAACGGTAATGCTCAGGCTTAAACGGACCTTCTTTTTTAATACCGAGGTAAGTACTTTGTACCGGGCTAAGTTCGTCTAATACCACACCAATTTTAGCAAGGTGTAAGCGGGCAACTTTTTCATCCAAAACTTTAGGTAACACATACACTTTGTTTTCGTATTTATCTGTATGCATCCACAACTCAAGCTGGGCAAGTGTTTGGTTGGTGAAAGAAGCACTCATAACAAATGATGGGTGACCAGTTGCACAACCAAGATTTACCAAACGGCCTTCTGCCAACACGATCACATCTTTACCATCGATGGTGTACATATCAACCTGTGGTTTGATGGTGTTTTTAGTATCGCCATAAGCACTGTTTAACCAGGCCATATCAATCTCAATATCAAAGTGACCAATGTTACAAACGATCGCTTTGTCTTTCATGCTACGGAAATGCTTTTCAGTGATCAGGTCTCTGCAACCAGAAGCAGTAACGATGATGTCAGCTTCTTTTACTGCATCAATCATTGGCTTCACTTCAAAGCCGTCCATTGCTGCCTGTAAAGCACAGATAGGATCAATTTCGGTAACGATTACACGACAACCTGCACCCTTTAATGAAGCGGCAGATCCTTTTCCTACATCACCATAACTTCCTACAACTGCTACTTTACCAGCCATCATAACATCAGTTGCACGACGGATGGCATCTACCAAACTTTCTTTACAACCGTATTTGTTATCAAATTTAGATTTGGTAACAGAATCATTTACATTGATTGCAGGAATTGGCAATGTACCGTTTTCCATTCTTTCGTACAGGCGGTGAACACCTGTTGTAGTTTCTTCAGATAAACCTTTGATGCCGGCAACCAGCTCTGGGTATTTATCAAAAACCATATTGGTTAAATCGCCCCCATCATCCAGGATCATATTCAACGGACGGTCTGCACCACCAAAAAATAATGTTTGCTCAATACACCAATCAGACTCTTCCTGTGTTTGTCCTTTCCATGCAAATACACCAACCTCGGTTGCAGCAATTGCAGCAGCAGCCTGGTCTTGTGTAGAGAATATATTACAACTGCTCCATTTAACTTCAGCACCTAATGCCGTTAAAGTTTCAATTAAAACAGCGGTTTGGATGGTCATGTGTAAACAACCGGCAATACGGGCACCTTTTAAAGGTTGGCTTGGTCCGTACTCTGCTCTTAAAGCCATTAAACCCGGCATTTCTGCTTCAGCTAAACGAATTTCTTTGCGGCCCCAATCAGCAAGGGCTATGTCAGCCACTTTGTTTTTGAGGCTGAAATCTATGGAATGTTGTGTGATAGTTGACATAATATTAAATTGTTTGAGCTACAAATGTACAAATCGTAGCATAATATTCTAAACTGTTACAAAACTTTAGGAGATAAAAATATTTAAGGGTAATTTAGAAGGACAAAATCCTTTTAAGCAATGGCTAAACTTCCCCAAAAAGACGATTCAACTATGGCGGCAATGGAACTGGATTCGAAAGACCTCTCCATACTTCACCTGCTGCAAAAAAATGCCCGGATTACAGTGAAGGAAATTGCAGATAAAGTGCACCTCAGCACCACGCCAGTGCACGAACGCATCAAGCGGATGGAAGCCAGTGGTGTAATAAAGCAATACGCCACTTTGCTGGATCATACAAAAATAAATAAGGGCCTGATGGTGATTTGTTATGTATCACTGAAAGAACATAGCAAAAACTCGGGTTTAAAATTTATTGAAACCATGCAAATGCTGTAACATTCAATCACCTCGTTCAGCTTTTGCATGGTTTAAAATTTATTGAAACCATGCAAAAGCTGAACGAGGTGATTGAATGTTACAGCATTTCCGGCGAGTTTGATTTTATGCTAAAAGTGGTGAGCGAAGACATGAATGATTACTACGATTTTCACGTAAACAAGCTAAGCCAGATAGAAAATATGGGGCATGTGCAGAGCGTGTTTGTAATGGGGATCATTAAGCAAACGCATCAGTTGGTACATAGTTAATTTATGTTGACTGTTGTATGATGCATGTTGAATGAAATGCAGTTTGATTTGTTATGTTTTTGTTGGCCGGGCAATTGTATTTCAATTAAACTTCGGTGGCGTCGCACACTTTTACAGTTGTTTTTCAATGAGCATGTATTACGATATTGAAATATTAAAAAGTTTAAATCATCTTTCAACATAGAAAAACATTAGCGAATAACTATGCTATGCATTTTCTCCCCTTTGGGAACGGGGGCTATTTTTGCATTTCAATGAAGCTGTGTCAGAAATCCATAGGATGGCATTGCACGCTCATATTTTTAACCTTTGATGAGCAATTTTGAATGATCATTAAATTCCGTTACAAATCGAATACTCATTTAACATTTAACATTCAACATTCATGATTCAACATAACCCTTCCTCACCCCGCAATCATCTTCAAAAACTCCTCCTTCTTTCTCCTGGCAACTTCAATGGTGGTGCCATCCTGCATGATCACACGGCCACCATTTCCCCTTAAATATTTTTGAATATAATTCAGGTTAATCAAATGCGAATTATGAATCCTGTAAAAGTGATAGGGCAGCAGCATGTCTTCAAAATCCTTTAGCAACTTTGTTACCATCAATGTTTTTTCATTGTTGAAATAAATCTTGCTATAATTACTGCTGGATTCAATGTGCAGGATGTTTTTGATTGGTATAAATTCTAATCCCTCCGATGTAGAAATAGCTATTTTATCTTCCTGCGTCCTCTTTTCATTCATCGATGATTTTAAAATATCAATCTTTTCTTTTGTTTGAAAATTGCGTTGCTCATTCAGGCGCTCAACCGTTTGCTGCAATTCTTTAATGGCAATTGGTTTTAGTAAATAATCGAATGCGGCAATTCTTATAGCTTCAATTGCATAATGATTGTAGGCAGTGGTAAAAATGATTTCAAAATCTGCTTCTCCTAATTCTTCCAGCATGCGAAAGCCACTCATCTTGGGCATTTCAATATCAAGAAATATTACATCAGGCTTGTGGTGATTAATCAGCAGAATTGCCTCTTCAGGTTTTTGTGCACTTGCAATCACCTGCACGTTTGGACAAAATTCTTCCAATTTTTGTTGCAGGTTTTGCAAACTGCTCAATTCATCATCTATGATAATTGCTTTAATCTTTTCCATGTCAAATAATTTTAATTTTAACCGTTACTTTGGTTCCCTGGGGTTCTTTATCCTGACCGTATAAATCTTCAATAGTAATATCATCAGCATCACCTAACGTACCGTTGAAAATCCTGATTCTTTTTTCAGTTATGGCAAGTCCAACACTTATGTGATGCCTTTTATTCTGCTCATTGTAAGCAGCCGCCTGTTGTCTGCCAATACCATTGTCGGTAATCACATAAATAATATAATCGTTGTCAAGTTTGGCTGATACCCGTATTTTGGAACCATTTTTTTCACTATGTGCAAGACCATGCTCAATGGCATTTTCTACATAAGGTTGTATTAATAAAGAAGGCACTTTATAATCTCCGTTTGTTAATTGCGGATCAATACAGGTTTCGTAACAAAACTTATTGTTGAAACGCAGTTCTTGAAGATCGATGTATAGTTGCAAAGCTTCCATGTCTTTGGTAACCGGAATTACCTGTGTTAAGCTGCCGTCTAAAATTGTTCTTATCAGGCGTGTAAACTTATTCAGGTAATCACTTGCAAGGCGTTTTTCATTTTGCATCATAAAATTTTCAATGCTGTTAAGGCTGTTGAAAATAAAATGGGGATTCATCTGGGCCCTTAACACCTGCATTTCTATCTCGGTTATTTTTTGCTTTAGCTCTGCTTCATACCTTTCTTTTTTTGACTGATTGGTTCTGTAAATGATGACAGCAATGGCAATGGTAAGCATTAAAGAAATAAATACTGCAATCAGTAATTGATTTTTAATTGCAATTCTTTTATCCTGGTATAAAGAAAGTTCACGCAAATGAGCATTTTCAATTTCCTTACGTTTAATCAGCCATTGAGATTCGTTAATGATTACGTTGCGCTTATTGTTTTCAGAAAAAAGAGAATCTGCTGCCGAACGATATACCCGGTAATATAGCAGCGAAGAGTCTTTTGATCTTATCTCATCATATACATTTGACAATTCCCTGGCAGCATTTGAAACACCTTCCAAAAAGCCGGTTTGCCTGGCAATGGCCAATGCTTTGCTGAGTAGTGCGATTTTTTCGGGCGGAGAAATTTTGTTGAGGTATTGTACTTTAGCTAGGTAAACCTGTAACTCATTGCGAAGATCACTCTGAAGCCTGCTCTGATCCAAAGCAAGTTTAAAGTAATGATTTGCGGAATCCGTTCTTCCGGCGTGTGCATGTATTTTTGCAAACCCTAAATAAAACTGGGATAGAATATAACTTTCACCAGATTTTATGGCAAATGGCATTCCCAATAACAAATTTTTCTCTGCAGACTCAAACAAATTTTCTTTGAGATCGCATTGTTGCAGTAATTCGTAGTTGATGGCAACTCCACGCCACGCTTCCAGTTGCGTATTTATTTTGATTGCATCGGTTGTGTACTGCCGGCATTTGTCATAGTCCTGCAAGGTTTTTAAATTATCACCAATATTATTGAACGAAACTGCTTTTAGTCGCATGGCACCACACGCTTCTGCATAATCTATTGCTCTATAATATGCACGGTTGCTGGCGTCAAAGTTTGCAGAATTAAATAGTAAAATGCCGAGATTAATTTGTGCCAGGGATTTACCGTAAACAAAGTTGAGGCTATCACTATATGCCACTACTTTTTCGTAATACTCAAAAGATTTGTTTACATCTTTTTCACTTAAACGATAACTTATCCGATGCAGGGTGATGATGTGTAACGAATCAATTTTAGGATGGGTTTTTGTCCAGTTTATAAGGCTGTCGATGATCTTGGTTTGGGCGTTTGCAGCCAAACCGGAAAACGCCAACAGTATAATTATGATTGTTTTTTTTTGCATAACCGTTTGGTAATAATAGTTTTTTTTCAACCGGGTAAAGTTTAGCACTTGCTTGCTAATGTTAATAATTAATCAGTAGACGGTTATGGATTTGGGTTTAGTTATTATAGCGGACTTGTTGTTACAGGATAAAGTATAGAATTTTAGATCCTTTATTTTACAACAATAATAGTGGATTTTTTTTATTTTCTATCGATCGTTTGTAAGTCAATTGTTATGACAGTAGCAATTAAAATAAATTATTCGTTAACCCTATAAAAAGACATCCCAATATAAAATTATTTCTCAATAGGCACTAAATTATGAAAACTAAATGGTTGGTAATGTTGATTGCGTAAACGGTGAAAATTAAACAACGGGCGGATTTGTAAAGCGTTGATTAGGGTTAAATAAAATGCAGGGAATATGATCAGCAGAAAATATAGTTTTAATACATTGATGAGTTGACTCATTAGGCGACAGGCTGTTTTTATTTGTTGCTTTGTTGGGTGATGTAATACAAATAAGAATTAATGAGGATTTGTATATAGGCAGGGTGTATGAGTTATATTGATTTTAACTCATTTCAATATGATGTTCTTAATATTAAATCCACGCAATTATTGAATGGTAATTTTTATCTCGGGGGCAAAAAAGCGATGTCCCTGTTTATCAAAAACTATGATATCAAAGAAGTACAACTCTTCGCCTTTGTGTAAGCCTTCTTTTATATTTTTTTGCCAAACGTCCGGCAGTGGGGTAGTAGTGAATCTGTCTGCTGCAATATCGCTTTGAGGAATTGCTTTGCCACTTTCCTCGTCTTCGCTTACGCCTATACGCTTATATACAAACTGGTAGGAAGATATTGTGTAGTTTACTTTTTTATCATCAATAACATAAATAGGCTGGCTGATTAATTCGCCGGCAATGGCTGCATTTAACGAAGCAGTACCGGATACATCACTAATAAAAGATTTTACCAGCGGCTTTTTATATTTGGCAGCGTTTGGAGCCGCCGGTTTAACCGGATTTTGTCCAGCTATGTTATCTGCATTCAATAGCAACAAGCAAAATAAAGGGGCAACCAGGTAAATTTTTTTGTACATCCTTTCTTATTTTAAAATAGAACGAAAATACAGCCTAATTAGTATCAATAAATGTTAATTCAATGCTGCCAGGCTTTCCTGGATTGTACGTATCCTATTTTCAGTATCTGCCTGTTTTTTACGTTCCAGTTCAATTACTTCGGGTTTTGCATTTTGTACAAAACGTTCGTTACCTAGTTTCTTTTGTACGCTCTGTAAAAAGTTTTGCTGGTGTTCCAAATCTTTCAAAAGGTCATTCTTTAATGTCGCACTGTCCAGTTGCTTTTCCGATTCGATGTAGAATTTGTCTTTTTCAACGGCAACCACAATTGTATTGGCAATGGAATCGTTGGTAAATTGAATACTTTCTGCGTTTACCTGCTTACTTAAAATTCCTTCAATTGCAAGGTAAGCCGGTTCTGAAACGGTTTGTATGTGCAGTTTGATGGCTTCCTTTGGTTTCAACTGATTTTTATTACGGGCATCGCGTAAAGATGAAATTACATTCTTTAATAATTCTCCTTCGGATAAAAGCAACTCATCTGGTTGATCAAATGTGCTGATTTGTTGGATGCACAGATCTGTAGTTTGCTCTTTCAATAAATGAAAAATTTCTTCAGAGATAAAGGGCATAAAAGGATGCAACAGCACCATCATTTCTTCAAAAAACGAAACTGTTTTTTCGTAAACTACTTTGGCAACAGGTTGCTCAAAACCGGGCTTCACCCACTCAAGGTACCAGCTACAGAAATCGTCCCAAATAAGTGAATAAATAGTCTTCAAAGCTTCACTCAGGCGAAATTGCTGCATCATATTATCCACTTCACCCTTCACCTGGCTCATCCTGTTCTGGAACCAGTTGATGGCAAAGTCGTTGGTAGAAATTTCTGTGATAGATCCATCAACCCTGGCTTCCCAGCCACGGACTAATTTTAAAGCATTCCAAAGTTTATTATTGAAATTGCGGCCTTGTTCCAGCGAACTTTCGTCAAACATGATATCGTTACCGGCAGGAGAGGCAACCATTATTCCAAAGCGAACCGCATCAGCTCCATACTGCTCAATCAAGGCAAGCAGGTCAGGCGAATTGCCCAGGCTCTTACTCATTTTTCTACCCAGCTTATCCCTTACAATACCCGTAAAATACACTTCTTTAAATGGCTTGTCGCCCATGTATTCAAAGCCAGCCATAATCATTCTTGCCACCCAGAAAAATAAAATTTCAGGGGCAGTAACGATGGTATTGGTTGGGTAATAATATTTTACTTCTTCATTTCCGGGATTACTATAACCTTTAAAAACTTCGAAAGGCCAAAGCCAGGAAGAGAACCAGGTGTCAAGGCAATCTTCATCCTGCTTCAATGGCAGTTTAGCAGTTTCCGGCTGGGCTTTATGTAAGGCTTCCAGGTTTTCTGCAACATATACATTCCCATCTTCATCGTACCAGGCCGGTATGCGATGTCCCCACCAAAGTTGCCGGCTAATACACCAGTCTTTGATGTTATCCATCCAGTAGCGGTAAGTATTTTTTACTTTAGGCGGATAAAATTTAATTTCATCTTCCATCACTGCTTTTAAAGCCGGACTGCTGAGATCTTTCATTTGTACCCACCATTGCAGGCTCAGTCTTGGTTCTACTACGGTATCGGTTCTTTCACTAAATCCTACTTCACTTGTATAATCTTCTGTCTTAACCAGTGCGCCTGCTTCTTCCAGCATTACCACAATTTTTTTTCTTGCAGCAAATCTTTCTTCTCCAATTAATATTTGAGCGGCTTCACCTAACGTGCCATCATCGTTAAAAATATCAATGACTTCCAGTTGATGTTTTATACCCAGCATATTATCGTTCATGTCATGAGCCGGCGTTACTTTTAAAGCGCCGGTTCCAAAGTCCATGGTAACATATTCGTCGGGTATAATGGGAATACGGCGATTGATAAGCGGAACAATGGCAAATTTTCCATGCAAATGTTTGTAGCGCTCATCATCAGGATGTACGCAAATGGCAGCGTCACCCATGATGGTTTCGGGGCGTACAGTTGCAATGATGATACTGTTACGATCCTCGCCAGCGGTATCCGTACCAGACGCTGGCAGATCGATGGCAGTGCCATCTTCATTCACCAGATTATATCTTAAATGATACAGCTTTTGTTTGGTTTCTTTTCTGATCACTTCCTCATCGCTCAGGGCAGTTTTTGCTTTTACATCCCAGTTAATCATTCTTTTGCCACGATAGATGCTTCCTTTTTTATGCAGCTCCACAAAAATCTTAATGACTGATTCATGATAATCAGGATCCATTGTAAAAGAAGTCCGGTTCCAATCAAGACTGCAGCCTAACTTCTTTAATTGCTGTAAAATGATACCGCCATATTTTTCTTTCCATTCCCAGGCATAAGCCAGGAATTCATCCCTGGTTAGTGAAGATTTTGCAATGCCTCTTTCACGCAGCATGGCCACAACTTTGGCCTCGGTAGCAATCGATGCATGATCTGTTCCGGGAACCCAACAGGCATTTTTACCACTCATTCTTGCACGGCGAATCAATATATCCTGTATGGTACTGTTTAAACAATGTCCCATGTGCAACACACCCGTTACATTGGGTGGAGGAATCACAATTGTATAAGGTTCTCTTTCGTCAGGAGTACTATTAAAATAGCCTTTGTCAAGCCAATGTTGGTACCAGTTGGTTTCAACTTCAGTCGGTATATAATTCTTCGATAATTCCATAGTGTTATCCCAAAGGGAACTACTTTATTGTTACTAAATATTTAATGTCACCCGTGCCCCAAATTTTAATAGCTGTAAAATGATTTTTTGGCCACAAGCATTGGTATTTCAAAGCATCAACATTGGCGACGCTCCGTTCAAATTCATATTTTTATGGCATCATTTTCCACCGTAATCTTCTTATAGATTTAAATTATTTCATTCTCTTAATAGCGCTATAAGCAATTTAATAAGTGGTATAACAAACCAATGATTGGACTGCATTATTTGACTTGCTTACTAAATGAGTGCAAATGTACGAATTGCAGGTACAATATGGAAAGCACCAACCGATCAAATAATAGAAACTATCTTTGCCAGCCTAAATAAAAAATTTGCAAACAGTTCAACAAAACCTGCGGCTTCAAAAAATAATTACGGGTATAGGAATTGTACTGTTCGTAATGAAAGTAATAGCCTGGTACATCACCGGATCAGTGGCGATATTGACCGATGCACTGGAGAGTACGGTAAACGTATTTGCAGGTTTAATCGGCGTATATAGTTTATACATCAGTGCAAAGCCAAAAGATAAAAATCATCCTTATGGCCACGGTAAAGCAGAGTTTATATCTGCAGCGGTGGAAGGTTCGCTGGTATTGATTGCCGGCTTGATCATTATTTATGAAGCCATTAATAATTTTTTTCATCCGCATGAAATTCAACAATTAGATTATGGAATCTGGCTGGTGGCCATTACCGGAATCATCAATTATATAGCTGGTTTTGTTTGTATAAAAACGGGTAGAAAAAACAATTCGCTGGCGTTGGTAGCCAGTGGCAAACATTTGCAAACAGATACTTACTCCACCATTGGTATTGTAATTGGCTTGTTGTTGTTATTGTATTTTAAAGTTTTATGGATTGATGGTGCCGTAGCAATTGTATTTGCTTTTATAATCATGTTCACCGGTTACCGGATTATAAAAAGTTCTGTTGCTGGCATTATGGATGAAGCAGATACAGAACTGCTGAAAAAGATTGTATGGATGCTAAATGAAAACAGGCGTGATAACTGGATAGATTTACACAATGTACGCATCATTAAATATGGTGGCATGTTGCACCTGGATTGTCACCTGACAGTGCCCTGGTACATGAATGTAAGAGAAGCACATGCGGAAAAAGACGCCTTGTCAAACCTGGTAAAAGAAGCCTACGGTGAATCGATTGAATTATTTGTTCACAACGATCCTTGCCTGAATTTCAGTTGTAAAATTTGTAGTAAAAAAGATTGTAAAGTCCGGCAACATCCGCAGAAAAAAAGGATTGAATGGACGATTGAAAATATTTCGACTGATCAGAAACACCATTTGTGAGAGCGAATTTAATATGTGTTACTGTTGTGTATCTATGTTGAATGTTAAATGATAAATGGTGAATGATTGTGCTATGTGTAAATTTTTACTTTTGACTTTTTATTTTTGAATTAAACTTCGCTTTTAATTGAAAAATAACCTAATGGCCTTCAAATAACTTAGCTACTCCAAATGCTGCAGCAGCGGCCATTGCACCAATCATCATCACACGAAAAGCACCAGACCAGGGATTAACGCCTGTCATCCTGCTTTTAAAATAACCAAACACAAACAGGCATATTAATGTAGCCACCACAGATATCTTTAATGCCTCAGTAGAATTATCTATAAAAAAATAGGGGCTTAGTGGAATGATACCACCTGCAATATAAGAGAGCCCGATGTTTAAAGCACTTTTGGTTGCCCGTTTTGGATCTGGCTTTTCAAGCCCCAATTCATACTTCATCATAAAGTCCACCCAGCGATCTTTATCACGTGCAATTTCTTCTGTAGCCTGTTCCTGTAGCGCAGGACTTAAACCAATATTGGCAAAGAACTCTTTTGTTTCACTAATTTCTACCTCACGTAAATTTTCAATTTCATTGTACTCTTTTTTTATTTCACTTGAGTAATGGTCCTGTTCAGTTTTGCCTGATAGGTATCCACCCAGCCCCATAGCAATACTTCCTGCACAAATTTCAGCAATACCTGCAATGACAATTATATTGCTGCTTGAAACAGCACCGCTTAAACCTGCAGCCAATGCAAATGGAACAGTTAATCCATCACTCATTCCAATAACAATGTCCCGTAAAAAATCAGTGCTTTTTAAATGCGTTTCTTCATGACCGTGATGCAGGTGAGTATCCATAGATTTTGTTTAATAAAACGAAGATAATGTTATAAGTTTTTGCACATTAATTTACAATAATTGTTAAGAGACCATTTTTTATTGATAGAGTGTTGCTAGGCTTTTTTCAATAATACTCACACATTCCATCACCTGTTCTTTTGTAATTACCAATGGAGGTGCAAACCGAATTTTATCACCATGTGTTGGTTTGGCCAGCAGCCCGTTTTCTTTTAAAGTTAAACAGAGATCCCACGCAGCTTCCGGATTATCGTGTTTAATAACGATGGCATTCAAGAGGCCACGTCCTCTTACCAAAGCAACAAATGGCGAGTTGAGTTTACGAATTTCACTGCGAAATAACTCTCCAAGCGTAAAGGCATTTTCGGCCATGTTTTCGTCCTTCAATACCTGCATAGCCGTAATTGCAACTGCACATGCCAATGGATTACCGCCGTAAGTACTGCCATGTTCACCTGGTTTAATTGTCATCATTATTTCATCATCGCACAATACGGCGCTGACAGGTAAAATGCCGCCGCTTAAAGCTTTGCCAAGTATCAATATATCAGGACGAACCTTTTCATGATCAACCGCCAGCATGGTGCCGGTACGGGCAAGACCCGATTGTATTTCATCTGCAATCATCAACACATTGTATTCAGTGCATAGGTTTCTTATGCCAGCGTAATAACCATCGTCCGGCACCATCACACCTGCTTCTCCCTGTATGGGTTCAAATAAAAAGCCCGCTACATTTTTATCCTGGAATGCTTTTTCAAGTGAGGCCAGGTCATTGTAAGGTACAGCTTCATAACCGGGTAAAAATGGTCCGAAATTATGGCGGGCCATTTCATCTGTACTAAAGGAAATTACATTGATGGTTCTGCCATGAAAGTTTTCTGTACATACAATCACTTTGGCCATATCACTGTTAATACCTTTTACTTCATAAGCCCATTTGCGACATAATTTAATAGCCGTTTCCACAGCTTCTACGCCTGTATTCATTGGCAATACTTTATCGTAGCCAAATAATTCAGTCATAAATTTTTCATATTCACCCAACTTGTTGCTATAAAATGCCCTGCTGGTTAAAGTGAGTTGCTGCGCCTGTTTTACCAGTGATGCAACAATTTTTGGATGGCAATGCCCCTGGTTTACAGCCGAATATCCACTCAGGAAATCGTAATATCTTTTGCCATCTACATCATATAAAAAAACACCTTCACCACGCTCCAACACAACTGGAAGGGGATGATAATTGTGTGCACCATATCTTTCTTCGAGATCAATGAATTGTTGAGTATTGGCCGTTAAGGCTATTGTAGCTTGCATCATGATGAATTGTAATTGTAAATAAATCTGGTAAAATGATTGACAGTTGTCAATTGTAAATATTTCGAAAACAGGTATTTGAATATTCCACCCTGTTAGAATTGGGTGGTGCCTAAGCGATGAACTTAGTGATTCAGCAAATCGAGATTGCTGCTGAGAAAGGGTGATATGGTAGAAATTAGTTGGATGTTATTTTCTTTGTTGCAAGATATATAAAACTTGAGAAATTATGGGTAAATTAATATTTTAAGTTAACGTATTGAAACCCTTTGGTTGTTATCATTACAGTAACAGCGTAAATTATTGTACAAAACGCCAAAAGGAATGCCAGCTAAACGTAAAATTTATTTGCAATTAACTTTTTAAATCACCAACATTTGATAAAAGGGAAGTTTATATTTTGAAAAATTACGGAGCATGCTCCTGATCAAATTCTCGTAGAGGAAAAAATGTTCTTGGATTGCGACTACAAAACAGTCAACGCAGAAGAATAAAGGCTTTGCAAAGATTTGCCCAACTGCGCATTCATAGCACTCTGAAAAGGTATCATAATGCCAGCCGAAAGAGATAAAATAATAAACAGTATTTGCGTATTCATCTTCATGGTATTTATTGGTTTTGCTTTCCCCTGAAATTATATGCTAACCCAAAAGTGAGTATCCGGTCGTCTGGTTTTACTTTCTGTACCATTACATTTTCATGTGTGAGGCTATAGAGCATATTTAAGGAGAGTCCCTTCCGTACCGGAAAATCTGCCCCAATATCAAACTGTGCACGGTAATTATTACGGTTATTAAATGCAGGTTGGTAAAATGCATCGTAATACAGCCGCAGGTGTTTTTCAAAAAGATAATTCCATCCGCCAAGGTAAGCAGTGGCCCGGCATAATTTTATTTTGCTTTTACTGTTGCGTCAAAAGAAACTGCGAAGTCCAAAAAGGCAATTGTAAAAAAAAAATAATTCTCCTGTGTTTGTAAGTTTATTTATTTGTTTTTTGGCTGGCAAGATTCTTTTTAATCTTCATCATAATAACATCTGGCGTAACCCTTGGCAGGTTAGCGACTAACCTTCTCTTTTAGAAAGGCTTTATTGAGCGATTTAACAGGTTGTAGTAAAGTGATTTGCATTAAAGGGTAGCTATAATTGGTTATCGTATAAATGTAAAGTAAAATACAGAATACGTACCAATCCACACTAATAAATATTCATTGGTGTTATCTACGATAGAGATGTCTGTTTAATTATGCTGCATAATTTTCAATACTACCAACAATAAATAAGCTGGCTGGCGCCGCACGCTGTTCAACAACTTAATTGGGAAATATAAAGACCGGCGAAATTTTACACGCAGCATTGAACAGGCACACACGGGCTACTAAAAACCTATGCTAAAATTCTTGCGAAGTGATTCTCTAAATGATCCCGCATGCCAATCCGAAACTGATCGGGTGTACCGTTTTCAAGAATATTTACAAGGCCCTTGTGCGACACAAAAGTTTTCAGCATCGACTGCTTTTTCAATAAGCCACTATCGTGTACATAGGCGAAAACAGGTAGTAATAATTTTTGAAATTTCTTCAGGGTATCATTGCGGGTTATCTCATATAATTTACCATGAAAAGCAATTTCATGATCAATATTAAATAAATGATATTGAGTAGCAGGCGGCTCATTGCTCACAATAATTCTTAATTCCGTTATATCTTCTTTTGTGATGCGCCTGAATAAAAAATCGGCCATGCCAATTTCCAGCACCAGCCGCAATTCAAATATTTCCTTCAAAGTTTCCTGGCTAAGTATGTGGGGGTTCATACTTTTTGCCATTATACCAAAAAGATCCGGACTGGTAATAACAGCTCCCTTTTTCTTTTTGGATTCAATTAATCCCATCATTTTTAGGCGAGATAGTGCCTCTCTTACCACCGTTCTGCTTACACCAAGTGTTTCTACCAATTCAATTTCTTTCGGAATGGCATCACCCACTTTTAGTTTTCGGTTCTGCAATAAAGCTACCAGGTTTCCTTCCACTTTATCTACCAGCGAGCTTGTATCTAACTGTTTAAAATTTTCATTTATTAATTCTTTTTCCATTTTATGTATTACTTAAAACAAATGTAAAATAAAAATTCGAATTATATGATCTATTACCTCTCGGGTATTTATGTGTATATCAGTACTTTAAAAAATGTATACAATTTTATTTGGCTATTTGAAATAAATATTGCTACCTTTATTATGTCATACATAATAATTATAATTAAAAACTGCAATTATGAAATTATCTTATTTGAAAGGTTGGGTTTTCGCCTGCTGCTTTCTTATTTCGGCGTCATCCTGGGCGCAAACAAAAAAAATATCCGGAAAGATCCTTTCAGAAGCTGATGGTAAAGCGCTGCAGGGTGTTAGTGTAGTTGTGAAGGGTAAAACTACCGGCACACAAACAGCAGGTGATGGCACATTCAGTATGGAGGTATCGTCCAATGATGTCCTTTTATTTTCATTTACCGGTTATATTTCCCGACAGGTTAAAGTTGGAAACAACTCTTCTATCGAACTTTCATTGACCAAAGATGAAAACAGTAAACTCGATGAGGTAGTAGTGGTAGGTTATGGCACTGCCAAGCGCTCCAAACTTACGTCGTCGGTATCCAAACTGGATAAGAAATTCCTTGAAACAGGTATCCGTGCCAATCCGGCACAGGCATTGGCCGGAACAATACCGGGTTTAAGGGTTGCAACAGGAACAGGCAGGCCGGGTGCATTGCCCTCCATTGTTTTAAGAGGCGGTACCAATTTTGACGGCAGTGGAAGTCCGCTGGTAATTATGGATGGACAAATACGGGGCTCACTCAGTGATATTAACCCCGAAGAAATTGAAAGTATTGAAGTGTTGAAAGATGCTTCTGCAACCGCTATTTATGGTGCAAGGGCAAGTAATGGTGTAATATTAATTACATCTAAAAGAGGTAAAGCGGGTGTTTCTTCCATTACACTAAAAGCCCAGCGGGGAAATAACTATTTAAATATTCCCTATAACTTTTTAGATGGTGGTGATTATATAAAGTGGGCACGGCTGGGTGCAGAACAGGCAATAAAAAATGGCGTACTGGCTATCTCTAATGTGGCAGGTGCAGGGCCAAGAGGTACAGGAAATGTATATAAAGATGCTGCCGGAAATATTCTTGATGGCAATTATGATTCCCGTGCTATCTGGAGTGTAATGCGTTTAGATGATGTCAATAAAGAGTTGTTAGGCCAAAGCGGTTGGAAACAAATGAAAGACGTAATTAAAACAAATGCAGCCGGTAACTATGATGCCAACGGAACCTATGCTGATTTAATTTACAAAGACTTTAATTATGGTAGTTATGGTTTAAATAAAAAATCACTTATTCAAAACTATAATGTTGGTATGAGTGGTGGTAATGAGCGGGGAAAATATTTAGCCAACCTGGGATATTACAATGAGGGCGGGCTTTCTTTGGCTACTTATTATCGCAGGATAAATTTTAGTTTCAACGGCGATTATAAAATAAACGAATTCATTAAATCTGAAAGTAGTTTTCAATATGGAGTGGCCAATTGGAAGGATCAATCGCTTCAAAATGGAGAAGCAAATTATTGGGGCCGGATGTTATCTGCTCCGCCAACCATGAGAGGAACCAATTCAAAAGGTGACCTGATTCTGGGCCGTGATGCAAGTGATGGTAATCCAATCATAAATATTGACAAATACAAAAGAAATAATCAAACAGATAAGTTTACCATTAGCCAGGCTTTTAGAACGGATATCAATAAGGATTTATACTTCAGGGTGTCGGGAACATTGATGTATGACGAAGGTCTTTATGAATCTTTTAACCGGGATTTCCGCACCGGCATTATGAGTTTAACCAATGTTAATACAGGGTGGAACAGGAGTAGAAACAGCTCTGCCTCATTTGACAGAACCATTCAGCAAACCTACAATGCAGTGCTTAACTACAATACAACCTTGTTTGCAAAACATAATATAGCGGCGATGGCAGGCTTTGAATATTATGATGCATATAATAAAGGGCTAAGTGCAAGTGGCGCTCTTGCCCCAACAGACGATTTTCAGGATTTGGGCCTTACACAAAATAATGCAGATCAACAAACCAGGGGTACCGATTCTTATCATTCAAGAGAAAGAATCATGTCGGGTTTTGGCAGGTTAAATTATGATTATGATGGAAAATACCTGGCCACATTTACTGTAAGAAGAGATGGATATTCAAGACTGATTGGCGATAATCAATATGGTACATTCCCTGCTGTTTCTGTGGGATGGCTGGTCCATAGGGAAAAATTTATGGAAGCCACCAGTGATTGGTTATCTTATTTAAAACTAAGAGGTAGCTGGGGTAAAAATGGTAATATAGGTGGCATCGGAGCTTATGAATTACAGGGAGCTTATGGTTCTCAAACGGCTTACAATGGTACCATCGGGTTCCTGCAAAGCGGCATTGCCAATCCTGCACTTAAATGGGAAAAAACAAATACGGTAGAAATTGGAACCGATATGGGATTTTTTAAAAACCGTGTAAATGCTTCTGTAGCCTACTACAACAGAATTACCAATGATAAAATTGCGAGTGTTTTATTGCCAACATCAGCAGGTGTTTCAAGTATCCGTACCAATAATGGCAGTATGAGAAACAGGGGCCTTGAACTGGAACTTGCCTACAAAGTAATTCAGAATAGAAATATTACCTGGCAGCTTGGCCTTAATGCATCAAGAAATAAAAACACCATTCTAAAACTTCCTTACAATGGAAATGAAAACAACAGGCAGGGTGGCCAGCAGATCTTTGATCCCAAAACAGGTAAGGTTATTTGGGTAGGTGGTTACCAGGAAGGGCAGGAGTGGGGCGAAATATTTGGCTTTGTAAGCGATGGTATTATCAGGGATGCAAAAGATCTTGCCGGCTACAATAAAATAGATTTAGCTGCCGGCCAGGCCTGGTATGCAGGTTCTGCGGGCAAAAGAGTAGCCAGTCAGCAACTATTAACTGAGCGGGGCTTAACCCTTGGCAGTGGTTGGATTGCAACCCAGCTTGGTGATATGAAATGGAAAGATATTGACAAGAACGACACCATTGATACAAGGGATATGGTATCACTTGGCCGTCAAATTCCCCGGTGGACAGGCGGTTTTAATACCTCTGTAACTTATAAAGGATTCACCCTTTTTACCCGTGTGGATTTTGCGCTCGGACATATTCAGCAGGATTTTATGCAGCTATGGTCGCTGGCTTGTGCACAGGGCGAATTTAATCCCACGGATGTGGTAAAAGATACCTGGACACCCGATAATCCAAATGCAAGCTTACCGAGATATGTATGGGCAGATCAGCTCAACGCTAAAAACTTTGATCGGCCAAGCAGTATGTTCTGGGTTAATTCAGGCTACCTGGCATTGAGAGAAATCTCCCTTAGTTATGTAGTGCCTGCATCTATATTAAAAAGAGCAAAAATATCAGGATTAACACTAATAGCAACCGGGCAAAATTTGGGTTATATCACCAACAAACAATTGAGCTTGCCAGAGCGGACCGGTTCTCAAAATAGTGCTTACACAATACCAACCCAGGTGATTTTTGGGGCTAATCTCACCTTTTAAACATTAACCTAAAAAGAATTTATCATGAACAAGTATAAATATTTATTATTTGGAGTGATGATAGCAATTGCTGTTACATCATGTAAAAAGCCTTTGGAACTTGCGCCGGAAGATTATTTTGGCGATGGCAACTTTTGGCAAAACGAATCGCAGGTTAGCAACTTTATGGTAGGCATTCATAAGCAATTTCGGGATAACCAGTTTATGTTTAATCGCCTGGGCGAAATGCGGTCAGGTAATTACAGTAACATCGATCGCCAGAACACTTCTTTAAATGAGTTGCCCATTATTGAGCAACGCATTGATGAAAACTCAGCAGGCGTTGGAAGCTGGGCTGGTTTTTATGGCCCCATTTTACAGATCAATCTTTTTATTCAAAAAGTTGAAGCTGTCAATTTTCTTGGTGATGCAAAAAAGCAGTACCTGCTTGGGCAGGCTTACGGCTTGCGGGCATTTTATTATTTCCAGTTGCTACGTACTTATGGCGGTGTTCCATTAAGGCTGGAGCCGGAAGTGTTGAATGGCAATACAGACCCGGTTACATTGCGTAAAGCCAGGGCAACAGAAGCAGAAGTATTAGCAGCCATTAAAGATGATATCAATAAATCAGTTACATCCTTTGGCGCTGCAATAAGCCCATCTGATAAAAGCCAGTGGAGCCCGAAAGCAACCTTAATGCTGAAAGGAGAAACCTATTTATGGTCAGCAAAAGTGTATGGTACCACGGCAGATTTAGCAGTCGCAAAAGCAGCCTTAGAGGCTATAACTGGTAATACCCTGCAATCAAATTTTGCCAGTGTATTTGCTTATGGTCAAAAAAATAACAATGAAATTATTTTTACCATTCGCTATTTAGTAGGCGAAGCAGAAATGGGCAACGTAGCAAACTATACGTATTCAACTTTTAATTTTGATAACCTGCATTACAAAGACTCGCTGGCAAGTGGCCCATTACTTGTTGATCCGCTGTTGATTGGTGCAACCAATTCGCAACAAATCATTCAGCGCTATGGTTACACTTTTCAATTGTTTCAATCTTATGATGTTAACGATAAAAGAAGAGACGCAACCTTTTATGATTATTACAAAGTTTCTAAATCCGGCACGCCACCTTATCCAATAACTGTTAGAAATACTGCCCTGGTTAAATTCCTGGGAACTATCAGTGCCAACAAAAGATATTTTACAGATGATTGGCCGGTTTACAGGGAAGCAGACAGGATATTAATGCTGGCTGAAATTGTAAATGCAGAAGGTGGTGATCCTACCAGCTACATCAGGCAAATACGTGATCGTGCATTTGCGCCGGCTGCCGATCCTACACCGTTTGTAAGTACTTCTAAAGATGCCAATGAACTGGCCATATTTGCAGAGCGAAATAAAGAGTTTGTATATGAAGGCAAGGCCTGGTATGATTTACGCAGGATGAAATATGGTACAGAGCCATTGGTATTTATCAGCGCCAACCACCCTTATGGCGTACTGGACAAAGCTACCCAGGCATTTAAAGTTTTATGGCCAATCGAAAAAAATATATGGACGAATGACCCATTGGTAAATCAAACACCAGGTTATCCAACAGCCAAACCTTAGTGACTTTTTTCTGATAGATGAATACATAAGCAATACCGGAGGCAGTCTTGCCTCCGGTTATTTAAACACGGGTTATTATTTTGAAGGGCATCAATGTAAAATGATCTTTCTAAATTTATGAACTTACTAATTTATAAAATTACAATTGTATGAATTTTGAGCATTTAAGTGGCCTGATAGCCGCACCATTTACACCCATGCACAACGATGGAACATTAAACTTAGCTGTTATTCCGGACTATTACGCCATGCTTAAAGCCAATGGAATAACGGGTGCTTTTATTTGTGGTTCCACCGGCGAAGGTGTTTCCTTAACATTCTCCGAAAAAAAGCAGGTAATGGCAGCCTGGGCAGCATGTTCAAAAAGGGATGCAGCGTTTACCGTTATGCCCTTGCTGGGCGGCACCTGTATTGCCGATTGCAAAGAACTTGCATTGTATGCCAAGGAAATAGGATTAGATGCAGTTTCGTTTACCGCACCGTTTTATTTTAAGCCAGCCGACGTGGCAACACTGGCCAAAGCCTGTATTGAAATAGCCGCAGCAGTTCCCGACATGCCTTTTTATTATTATCACATTCCTGTATTAACCGGGGTTAATTTTTTAATGATTGATCTATTAAAAGAGATGGATGGAAAGCTTGCAAATTTTGCCGGTATAAAATACACCCACGAAGATTTTATGGATTTTCTTTCCTGTATAAATTTTCAGAATGGCAGGTATAACATGCTTTGGGGCAGAGATGAAAATATGTTACCAGCCCTGGCAGTAGGCGCCAAAGGTGCTGTGGGTAGTACTTTTAATTATGCCGCACCTTTATATTATGATCTCATTAAAGCGTTCAACAATGGCGACCTTGAAAGAGCTCAGCAACTGCAGCAACAATCAATTGATATGATTCGCCTGTTGGGGAAATATGGAGGCATTGCAACCGGCAAAGCATACATGAAACTGATTGGACTTGACTGTGGTGAATTTCGCCTGCCCGTAAAAAATATGACGGCATCAGCATTTGATTTGTTTAAAGAAGATGCGGAACAAGTTGCGTTTAGTACCTTTTCATCCATTTTACCGGAAAAAATTATTGCTTAAAAAATAATGCATTCATTCACCACACTTATTTCAATTTTTTTCATGTTTTTAACTGCTGATTCCATCGCACAAAAAAAGCAGGCACCGCTTGTTGACTGGAGCGTGGCTGGCGTAATACCTGCCGACGGGCTTCAACCGTCAATAGGACTGGCAGGCCCTGTGGCTGGTATCCATCACAACTTATTTATTGTGGCGGGTGGTGCTAATTTTCCAGATGGCATGCCATGGGATGGCGGCAAAAAACAATATCATAGCAAGGGCTATGTATTTAGCAAGCTAAAAAACGATTCCTTGAAATTATTAAAATCGTGTGAACTACCTGCCTCACTTGCCTATGCGGCTTCCTGCTCAGTCAATAAGGGAGTAGTTGTTGCCGGCGGCGAAAATGAACATGGGCTTAGTAAAGAAGTTTTTATCATTCAGTGGAATGAAGCTGAAAAAAATATCCAGATAAGCAACCTTCCGCACCTGCCTTTTGCCATTACAAATGCGGCCATTGCCTATATTGAAAATATGGTTTACCTCGTTGGTGGTGAAATGCAAAATAAGGTTTCAGATAAACTATTATCTCTCGATCTAAATAACACATTGGTGGGCTGGAAAGAATTAGCGCCTGTGCCCACACCAATCTCTCATGCTGTTTTTCTAACACAAATTTCAGCAGGAACAAACTGTCTTTATTTAATAGGGGGCCGAAAGAAAAACGATAACGGTATCAGTGACCTTTATGCTTCGGTGTATGAGTATGTTCCGAAAAAAAATAAATGGCTCGAAAAAACACCTTTGCCTTATGCCTTATCAGCAGGTACCGGAGTTATGATGTCAGCCAATAAAATCCTGCTATTCGGCGGAGACAAAGGCGAAACTTTTCATCAAACAGAAACATTGATTGCAGCTATCAGCAATGAAAAAGACAGCTCAGAAAAACAACGGCTGAATCAACAAAAAATGCAATTGCAAACCAATCATCCCGGATTTAGTAACAGTGTTTTATTATATGATGTTGTGAGTGGTGAGACTAAAACTGTTGGTTCAATTCCCTTTGCTACCCCTGTAACCACCACTGCATGCAAATGGGGTAACCAGGTTTTAATACCGTGTGGCGAAATTAAAGCGGGCGTTAGAACTCCGCAAATTTTACTTGGAAAAATACAATAAGGCCCGCTTATGAAGGATAGTATAAAAGATAATACGGTTGCTAAATCTCTCCCAGGAGGAGCCGCCTATCCATGGCTTGTTGTGGCACTTCTTTGGGTAGTTGCATTGCTGAATTATATGGACAGGCAAATGCTATCTACGATGAAACCCACCATGGAAGTGGATATTCATGAATTGCAATCGGCTACCAACTTTGGTTACCTGATGGCAGTGTTTCTTTGGATCTATGGTTTTATGAGCCCTGTATCCGGCATCATCGCCGACAGGCTAAACCGAAAATTATTGATTGTAGGCAGTTTGTTTGTGTGGAGTGGCGTTACGTTTGCAATGGGCTATGCTCAAACTTTTGATCAGCTATACTGGTTGCGTGCAACCATGGGTGTAAGTGAGGCCTTGTACATTCCTGCAGCACTGTCATTAATTGCCGATTACCATTCAGATAAAACAAGGTCGCTTGCTATTGGCATTCACATGACGGGCTTATATGTTGGCCAGGCCATCGGAGGGTTTGGCGCAACCATTGCGGCAACATTTTCCTGGCAGCAAACCTTTCATTCATTTGGAATGATTGGGATTATCTATTCGTTTGTATTGATGTTATTTTTAAAAGAAAAAAGAACGGCTGTTACAAACGATTTGGTACCAACTGAAAATAAAAAAGTACCCCTCTTAAAAGGGCTGGCTGTTTTATTTACGAATGTTTCATTTTGGATCATCCTGTTTTATTTTGCGATACCCAGTTTACCAGGCTGGGGCGTTAAAAACTGGCTGCCAACTTTATTTGCAGAAAACCTGCATATTGATATGGCAACGGCCGGACCCATGTCAACCATTACCATTGCAGCTTCTTCCTTCCTCGGTGTAATTTTCGGCGGCATACTTTCAGATAAATGGGTACAGAAAAACATTCGGGGACGGGTTTACACTGGTGCAATCGGTTTGGCATTAACGATACCTGCGTTGTTATTAATTGGCTTTGGCCATTCCATGTTTCATGTGATAGGTGCAGCCTTTTGCTTTGGTTTTGGGTATGGTATGTTTGATGCGAATAATATGCCCATCCTGTGCCAGTTTGTTTCAGCAAAATATAGAGCCACTGCTTATGGTTTAATGAATATGACGGGTGTATTTGCCGGTGCATTTATTACAGATTTCCTGGGTAAATCAACTGATAAAGGTAGCCTGGGAAATGACTTTGCAATGCTGGCCATCATCGTTGCAGTGGCACTTGCTGTTCAGCTATTTTTTCTGCGGCCAAAGCAAAATAATTTTACTGAGGTATAAATACCTACATTGATCAGATCAAGAATGCAATATGAAATATAATACAACTGAGTTAGCCCGTTTACAGCAATTTTATGCTGACCAATTATTGAATGATACAGTTCCATTTTGGTTTCCCCGTTCCATTGATAAAGAACATGGTGGCTTTTTATTAATGAGAGATGCCGATGGAAGTTTGCTCGATGATGATAAAGCCGTATGGATACAGGGAAGAGCAACCTGGTTGCTGGCCACGCTGTATAATACCGTAGAAGAAAAACAGGACCCGATGGCTATCGGGTGGCTGGAAGGTGCAAAACTTGGTTACGATTTTTTGAATCAACATTGCTTTGATGAAGATGGCCAAATGTTTTTTCATGTTACAAAAGAAGGCCGGCCTTTACGCAAAAGAAGGTATTTTTTTTCTGAAACATTTTATGTGATTGCCGCTGCAGCTTATGCAAAAGCAAGTGGTGATGAAGAAGCTGCCAACAAAGCAAGGGTTGTTTTTGGCAAATGCATTGAGTATGCAACTACACCGGGTTTATTGCATCCTAAATATACCAACACAAGGCCATCAAAAGGAATTGGTGTGCCCATGATTATGATGAACACGGCGCAGCAGTTAAGAGAAACCATTGGAGATGAAAGATGTGATGCATGGATTGATACCTGGATAAATGATATTGAAACGTATTTTGTGAAAGATGATATTAAGTGCGTGATGGAACAGGTAGCACCGGATGGTAGTATCATTGATCATATTGATGGAAGAACGTTAAATCCCGGGCATGCAATGGAAGGCGCCTGGTTTATTTTGCATGAAGCAAAATATCGTAACAACGATCCACATTTAATTGATTTAGGTTGCCGCATGTTGGATTATATGTGGGAGCGTGGATGGGATAAAGAACATGGGGGCATTTTATATTTTCGGGATGTGTACAATAAACCAGTGCAGGAATATTGGCAGGATATGAAATTCTGGTGGCCACACAACGAAGTGATTATAGCCACACTGCTGGCTTATTTAATGACGGGTAATGAAAAATATGCAGCATGGCATAAAATGGTACACGACTATTCATACCAGCATTTTCACGATAAAAAAAATGGGGAATGGTTTGGCTATCTTCATCGGGATGGCAGCATTGCACAAACAGCCAAGGGCAATTTGTATAAAGGCCCCTTTCATTTACCAAGACAGGAATGGTATTGTATGCAGATACTGAATGAATATATTAAATAGGTTTTTAAAAAATAGTAAATGAACTCACTAAAAAAATATTTCTTTTTTCTATTGCTGCTTTTTTCGGCTGCAGCTTTTTCACAGCAAACCAGGGAAAGGCTTCCGAATATTATTTACATTTATGCGGATGACCTGGGCTATGGCGAACTGGGTAGTTATGGGCAAAAAAAAATAAAGACACCCAACCTGGACAGGATGGCAAGGGAAGGGATGAAATTTACACAGCATTATGCACCTGCACCTGTATGTGCTCCTTCCCGTTGTATGCTGATGACGGGTAAACATGGCGGGCATGCTTATATCCGTGGCAACTATGAGTTAGGTGGTTTTGAAGATAGTACTGAAGGAGGCCAGATGCCTTTACCAGAGGGGGTTTATACATTGCCCCGGATGCTTAAAAATGCAGGGTACACAACAGCCTTAACCGGCAAATGGGGATTGGGGATGAATACAAATTCCGGATCGCCTTTGAAACAAGGATTTGATTATTACTATGGTTACCTCGACCAAAAACAATCACATAATTATTATCCTACGCATTTATGGGAAAACGATAAAAGCATAGCGCTGAATAACCCGGTGATAACTATTCATAAAAGCATTGATTCCGCTACAGCTACGGATAAAGATTTCAATTATTTTAAAGGAACAGATTATGCACCTGGAAAAATAACTGACAAAGCAATTCAATTTATCGATCGCAATAAAGACAAGCCATTCTTTTTATACATGCCTTATACATTGCCTCACCTGTCGTTGCAGGTGCCGGATGAATATGTTCAAAAATACATCGGGGAGTTTGATGAAAAACCTTACTATGGCCAAAAAGGATATGCCTCCACAAAATACCCGCTTTCCACTTATGCAGCCATGATAACTTATTTAGATGACCAGGTGGGAATAGTTATGGAAAAAATTAAACAACTCGGGCTCGACAAAAATACCATCATCATGTTCTCCAGCGATAATGGAGCCACTTTTTCCGGAGGCGTTGACGTAAATTTCTTTAACAGCGAAGATGGCTTACGGGGATTGAAAATGGATTTGTACGAAGGCGGTATCCGGATGCCGTTTATTGCAAGATGGCCGGGTAAAATTGCAGCGGGCAAAACATCTGATTTAATTTCGGTGCAGTATGATGTGATGGCCGCATTGGCCGAGTTGACAAATCAAAAACTTACCAATACTGATGGCATATCTTTTTTACCGGAATTGATGGGTAATAAAGCGAAGCAGAAAAAACATGCATTTCTTTATTTTGAATATCCCGAAAAAGGCGGACAGGTGGCCATTCGCATGGGCGATTGGAAAGGAGTAAGAACCAATGTTCGTAAACAACCCAATGCAGCCTGGCAATTATTTAATTTAAAGACTGACCGCAATGAAACGGTTGATGTGGCAGTACAACATCCTGAACTGATAAAACAGTTGAACGCCATTCAGCAAACAGAACACCAATCTTCACACATTATGGAGTGGGAATTTATTGACCCGAAGTTTGATATTAAAAATATGAAAGAATAAATTTCTATTGAACTGTGAAATCAAACGGTGGAGTTTCGTGATTTTACAGGCGTTGAATGGATATGTAGTAAACCGGTGTTTGCATTAAATGATGAATTTTAAATGAAAAATATTTTAATAATTATCGTCCTGTTTCCATTTTTTGCCAATGCACAATTGCAGTTGGCAAAAGTATTTTCTGATAATATGGTATTGCAAAGAGATCAGCCAATACATCTTTGGGGAAAAGGAATTCCCGGAAAAAAACTGGTGGCAATGGTTGGGGCAGCAAAAAAAACTACCGTCATAGAAGCGGATTCTGTATGGAATATTTTTGTTGATAAACAACAGGCAAATAGCAATCCACAGCAAATGATCATTACCTGTGGTGAAGAAATAATTACCTGCCACAATATCCTCATTGGCGATATATGGGTTTGTTCAGGCCAATCAAATATGGAATGGCCATTAGAAAAAGAAATGCATTTTAAAGATGAAATAGCGCAAACAAATCAACCATTGATACGGTTATTGAATCCACCACCTGCGGGCCGTTTTGTATATGGTGTTCCCTATACCGACTCGCTGAACCGGAGATTGAATACCCTCGATTTTTACCAATGGAATTCATGGCAAAATTGCGATAGTAATACATCCAGGCCGATGAGTGCAATTGCCTATTTTTTTGCAAAATCGATTGTAACCAACAAACATATTCCCATTGGTATCATCAACCTTTCCATTGGTGGCGCACCCATTGAAACCTTTATCAGCACCAAAGCTTTGCTACAGCATAAAAAATTTGCGGCTAAGGTGCAGGGCAATTGGTTGCAGAATAAAAACCTGCCGGAATGGATAAGGGAGAGAGCCATGCAGAACCTAGTTAATAATCCCAATGGGTTTAAAGACGAATTGGGCTTGAACCATGCCTATAAACCGGGCTTTGCATTTGCATCCGGTATTGAACCACTGCTTAACTTACCGGTAAAAGGAATCATCTGGTACCAGGGCGAAAGTAATTCCCTTGAACTGGAAAGGGTAAATGAGTACAAAGCATTAATGCACCTGCTGATTGACGATTACAGATCCCGATGGAAACAGCCGTCAATGCCTTTTTACTGGGTGCAATTATCTTCAATTGATACCCCCTATTATAAATCGCAATACTGGCCCATATTCAGGGATCAACAACGGCAACTACTACACGAAGTTAGCAACGGGGGAATGGCAGTTTGTAGTGATATAGGGTCTGGCAAAAGTGTTCATCCTACCAATAAAAAAGATGTAGGTGAAAGACTGGCCCGGTGGGCATTGAAAAAATTATACGGTGAAAATATTTGTCCATCTGGCCCATTGCCCCTGGCCGCCCAATACGCAGACGGACGAATTACAATTTCATTTAAATATGCCAGCGGCATTACAACATCCAATGGGCAACCGCTGAGCGGCATTTCTTTAGATGGCAAATCGGAACTGCGGGCAACCATTCAAAACAACCAGGTAATTATACCTGTGGCAGAAAAACCTGCATTTGTTTACTACGGTTGGAAGCCTTTTTCAACAGCCAACCTTGTAAATGATGATTTATTACCTGCGTCAACTTTTAAAATTAAAGTGCAATGAAACGACTTACAATGCTACTGGTATGCTTAAATTGCTATTGCTTAAATGCACAACAAAAAGTCCACGTTTTTACTTCGGGGCAAGAGGGTCATAAAAGTTATCGCATACCCGCCATCATCAGTTTAACAAATGGTAACCTGCTTGCTTTTTGTGAAGGCCGTGTAAATGGCAGCGGCGATTTTGGTGATATCAATATTGTATTGAAGAAAAGTATGGACGGCGGACACACCTGGTCGGCTTTACAAACAGTGGTAGATGCGGATTCGCTGCAGGCCGGTAATCCTGCACCGGTATTGGATATTACCGATCCAAATTTTAAGAATGGAAGAATATTTCTATTTTACAATACCGGCAATAACCACGAAGGGGAAATAAGAAAAGGTAACGGCATCAGGGAAGTTTGGTATAAAACTTCAACCGATGGCGGCAGTACATGGAGCGATGCAGTAAATATTACAACACAAACGCATCGCCCCATGCAACCAAAAATTAATGCGGCTTATAATTTTCCTGAAGACTGGAGAAGTTATGCCAACACACCCGGACATGCCATGCAATTCACAAACGGAAAATACAAAGGGAGAATATTTGTTGCGGCCAATCATTCAGCAGGTAACCCTCAAAGGCAATCTGCCGATTATGCTGCACATGGTTTTTATACAGACGATCACGGCAAAACATTTAAGCTGGGTGCAACCGTGTCGTTTGCTGGCAGTAACGAATCTATGGCAACAGCATTAACCAATGATCAATTGATGATGAACAGCAGAAATCAAAAAGGGGATGTAAAGGCAAGGATTGTTTCAATCAGCAAAGATGGCGGCGCTACATGGGACAGATCTTATTTTGATACTACTTTAATTGACCCTGTAAACCAGGGTAGCATTTTAACGATTGGCAAAAAAAAGGGAAAGGCCATTGTGGCATTTTGTAATGCAGCCGATGTTAAACGAAGAGATCATCTTACTCTTCGCATAAGTTTTGATGAAGGAAAAACCTGGGCTAAAAATATATTGATAGACAGTTCGGTTGACAAACAAAAAAACGATTTTACTGCCTATTCAGACCTGGTTAAGATCAATTCAAAAAACATTGGAGTATTGTACGAAAGAGATGGATATGCACAAATTGTGTTTACAGTTATTAATTGGAAAAAACGAAAATAAAAAGATGAGAAAAAATTATTTAATTGTTTTGCTTTTATTTATTTCTGTGGCTGCATTTTGCCAGGATAAACACCGTTTTAGTTTAGGCAAAAATGATTTTTTGTTAGATGGAAAAGCATTCCAGCTAATCAGCGGAGAAATACACCCGGCAAGAATCCCAAGGGAGTACTGGCGGCACCGCATTCAAATGACAAAAGCAATGGGCTGCAACACAATTGCCGCTTATATATTTTGGAATGATCTTGAAACCAACAAAGGCGTTTTCGATTTTAAATCTGGTAATAGAAACATAGCCGAATTTATCCGCATTTGTAAAGAAGAGGGTATGTGGGTGTTATTGCGCCCGGGCCCTTATGTATGTGCCGAATGGGATTTTGGAGGTTTGCCATCCTATCTTTTAAAAATTCCGGCTATAAAAATCCGTTGCATGGATACCAGCTATATGGCGGCCGTAACCCGGTATATCAACAAACTTGCAAAAGAAGTGGCTCCATTGCAATGTACAAATGATGGCCCCATACTAATGGTGCAGATTGAAAATGAATACGGCAGTTTTGGTAATGATAAACAATATTTAGAAACGCTTCGGTCTCTTTGGTTACAAAATGGCATTCAGGTTCCATTCTATACTTCGGACGGTGCAACGCCCTTTATGCTGGAAGCAGGAAATATTGATGGTGCCGCCATTGGATTAGATAGTGGCAGCGATTCTGCCGACTTTGCACAGGCAAAAAAAAGAAATCCTAATGTGCCTGCATTTAGTGGCGAAACCTATCCCGGCTGGTTAACACACTGGGGAGAAAAATGGCAACGGCCTGATACGAATCATTTAAAAAAAGAAATTACTTTTTTATTAGAAAATAAAAAATCGTTTAATTTTTATGTCATTCATGGAGGAACAAATTTTGGGTTTACTGCCGGGGCCAACGCATTTTCAGCCACACAGTATCAGCCCGATATTACCAGTTATGATTATGATGCACCCATCAATGAGCAGGGCTTACCAACTGCAAAATATTTTATGCTGCGCAATTTAATTGCAAAATATGTCAGTTATAAAATTCCGGATCTACCCAAACCTATTGCCACTATTGAAGTGCCGGCCATTACAATGAAAAAATCTCATAATCTTTTTAATTATGATTTACCTGTAATAAAATCGCCTCAGCCAAAAACCATGGAAGCTTTAGGCCAGAACCAGGGCATCGTTATTTATAAAACAAAACTGGTTGGCCATAAAAGTGGCATGCTTAAAATATGGGAGCCGCATGATTATGCACTGGTATTTTTAAACGGCGAATTTATTGACACCGTTTACCGGGATGGTGGTAAATGGGAAGTGAACCTTCCAAAAACAAACGTCGAGAATCCGGTATTGGAAATTGTTGTAGAGGGAATGGGACATATCAATTTTGCACAGTTTATGATTGACCGGAAAGGCATTACGGATCGGGTTACATTAAATGGAATGACCTTGATGAATTGGGAAATGACCCTGCTGCCGATGGATGAAGTATTTATTAAACAGCAACCGAAACTGAATGCATTACAATTTAAAAAGGATCAGCCCTGCAATTTTTTTAAAGGCGAATTTAGCCTCGACCAAACAGGGGATACTTATTTTGATATGAGTAAATATTCAAAAGGAATGCTTTATATAAACGGCCACAACCTTGGCCGGCATTGGAATATCGGGCCACAGCAAAGATTGTATTGCCCTGCATCCTGGTTGAAGAAAGGTAAAAATGAGATAGTAGTGTTTGATTTTTTGCAAACAACAGAAAAGCAAATTGAAGGTTTTAAGACACCTGAGTAATTTTAAAGCCAGTTGCTAATTATATAAAATACTTTGTTTGGGATAATTAATTTAAAACATCAGTGGGGAATCCACTTTTAAACTTTTACTAAATGAAAAAAATATTGCCTTTATTGTTTTTGGCGCCCATTCTGCTATTTGCACAGCAAAAAATTGACCCCAAATCTATTGAGAAAAAGATGGAATGGTTTAGTAATGCAAAGCTGGGCATATTTATCCATACAGGTATTTATGCAGTAGATGGTATTGGTGAATCATGGAGCTTTCACAACCGGGAAGTTAGTTATGCAGCTTACATGAACCAGCTTAAAGGATTTACTTTAAATAAATATGATCCTGCATTTTGGGCAGATTTGATTAAAGAAAGCGGCGCCCGTTATGCCGTTGTCACCACCAAACATCACGATGGTGTGGCCCTGTACGACACAAAAATGAATAACCTGAGTTCTGTAAAAGCCACGCCATCAAAAAAAGATGTGATTACACCGTTGTTTAAAGAATTGAGAAAGCGGGATATTAAATGCGGCGCTTATTTTTCATTGATAGATTGGTCGCAGTCTGATTACCCGGGTTTCTTAAAAGATAGTTCCCGTTACAAAGTGGAGGATGACTATCCACGCTGGAATAAATTCAGAACTTTTTTTCAATCACAGATTAAGGAAACCAGCACACAGTTTAACCCCGACCTTTGGTGGTTTGATGGCGACTGGGAACACAGTGCAGAAGAATGGGAGTCAGAAAAAGTGCGGCATATCATTCTTTCAGGAAATCCGAATGCAATCATTAACGGAAGGCTTCAGGGCTATGGTGATTATTCCACGCCGGAACAAAATTTCCCGGTAACCAGGCCGCCCTATAACTGGTGGGAACTTTGCATGACCATTAACAACAATTGGGGTTATCAGCCAAAGGATCTTGACTGGAAAACGCCCTACGAGATCATCACCATTTTTGTTGATGCGGTTTCTAACGGAGGCAATTTGCTATTGGACATTGGCCCCAGGGCAGATGGCAGTATTCCTGAAGAAGAAATAAATATTTTAAAAACGCTGGGCGAATGGAATAAGCAAAACGGCGAAGCAATTTTTAATACAGTGGCAGGCATACCACAGGGGCATTTTTACGGGCCTACTACTTTATCTCCTGATTCTACTACACTTTACCTGTTTGTACATGGTAAAACAAATGGCGATTTAATGCTAAAAGGAATAGACAATAAAATTGAAAACATTACGGTATTAGGAAACGGAACAAAACTGAAGCACAAAGTTGTTGGCAAAATATCCTGGAGCCCTGTGCCCGGCCTGGTGTACATTTCTCTTCCCGAAACAGCATTGGATAAATATGTTACCGTGCTAAAAGTAAAGCTGGATAAACCCATCAAATTATACAGGGGCCAGGGTGGGCTTAATTAGAAAAGATGCCGGACAAATACGGGTACCAGGGTTTATCATAAATAATAAAACATTTCAAACTGATCATTAAATAACTATAAACATTCAACATGAACAAAAAGTCATTTTTCTTTCTGGTAATGCTTTGCCCCTGCTTTCTTTTTGCGCAGCAAAGCGTAAATATTATCCCGCAACCCGTATCGCTCCAGGTAAATCAGGGCAGCTTTGCTATTGATAACGGCACGGCTTTAAAATTCAATGCAGCCGATAAAGATTTAAAATCAGCAGCTAAGTTTTTTTCGGCAGCCATTAATAATATTTCAGGTAAAACATTATTACTGAATACTGCAGCCAAAAGAAATATTGAATTTAGAATAGCCAAAACAAGTGATATTGGCGATGAAGGCTATAAGCTGAATGTAACGCCCGCTACAATAACGGTTGTTGCAAATACAAAGGCCGGAATCATTTATGGCATTCAGTCTTTGTTGCAAACCTTGCCTGCCATCCGCACCAATGCAGCGTTAGAAATACCCTGCATGACTATAACCGATTATCCCCGTTTTAAATATAGGGGAATGCATTTAGATGTTAGCCGGCATTTTTTCGGGCCCGAAGTTGTGAAGGAATATATCAACCTGATGGCTTCTTATAAAATGAATACTTTTCACTGGCATTTGGTAGATGACCAGGGATGGAGAATTGAAATAAAGAGATATCCAAAGCTCACTTCAGTTGGTGCATGGCGGGTTGATGAAACTGATAAAATATGGGGTAGCAGGCCACAGGCAAAACCAGGTGAGGCTACCACTTACGGCGGCTATTACACGCAGGAGCAAATAAAAGATATCATTAAGTATGCTGCTGAAAGAAGCGTGACCATCATTCCCGAAATTGAAATGCCGGGCCATGTGGCTTCTGCCATTGCAGCATATCCTTATCTAAGTTGTACGCAACAGCCGCAGCTTCCATTAACGGGTGGAAATTATACAGGCATGTCTTCAGGTTATTGCGGCGGCAACGATTCGGTGTTTAATTTTTTAGAAAATGTTTTAACCGAAGTAATTGCATTGTTCCCTTCAAAATACATTCATATTGGCGGCGATGAATTGGACAAAGGCCCCTGGAAAATTTGCCCGAAATGCCAGGCAAGAATAAAAACCGAAGGCCTGAAAGACGAAGATGGTTTACAGAGTTATTTTATTAAGCGCATCGAAAAATTTATCAATAGTAAAAATAGAAAAATCATTGGCTGGGATGAAATATTGGAAGGTGGTCTTGCGCCGGAAGCTACCGTAATGAGCTGGCGTGGCGAAGCCGGTGGCATTGAGGCGGCAAAAGCCCATCATGATGTAATTATGACACCGGGATCACCTGTTTATTTTGATCATTACCAGGCCGGCCCCGAAGGTGAGCCACTGGCGATAGGCGGTATGAATACGTTGAAAAAAGTGTACGACTATGAACCTATACCAAAAGAATTAAATGCTGCCGAAGCAAAATATGTGTTGGGTGCACAGGCAAATTTGTGGGCAGAATACATCACTACTGCAGAGCAGGTAGAATATATGGTATTGCCCCGTATGCTGGCATTGGCTGAAGTGTTGTGGACACCCAAAGAAAATAAAAACTGGCAGAATTTTAATGAGCGTTTACAAAGCCAGTTCAAAGCCTTCGGTCAAAAAGGCCTGCATTATTCTCCCGGCAATTTTACTGTAGGCATAAAACCATCTTCTAAAAATGGGAAGTTGTTTGTTGATTTATCTACAGAAATAATGAATGCGGATATTTATTATACTACTGATGGAACGGAACCCACATTAAGCAGTAATAAATATTCCACTCCTTTTGAAATAACTTCTTCTGCTTTACTAAAAGCATCAACAGTGGTAAACGGCCGCATCATGGGTGTGCAGGCCGCCAGGCAAAATTTTATAATGCACAAAGCAATCGGCAAAAACGTAACCTATAATAATCCTGTAAGCAAATATTATCCGGCTGATGGCCCCAATTCGTTAACGGATGGTGTAAGGGGAACCGATGCCGTAGGTAAATACTGGCATGGCTTCAGCGGAAAAGATTTAACGGCCACCATAGATTTAGGAGAAGAAAAAAATATTCAAAGCATTGCATTGGGCTGCCTGCAACATTACAACGATTGGATTTTTTTACCACAGTCTGTAACATTTGAAACATCCAATGATGGAAAATCATTTACAGAAATAAAAACGGTGAACAACCCGATAGACATCAATACGAAAAATGCAATATTTGATTTTAAAGCGGATTTTCCGGTACAGTCTGCCCGGTACATCAGGGTAACAGCAAAAAATAATATATGCCCACCGGGCCACAGCGGTGCAGGTAAGCCGGGTTGGATATTTGTGGATGAGATTGTTGTGGAGTGATGAAAATGCAAATACAGTTAATATTCACAGCTTGAATGATGAAACATTTATATGCTGATGATTTATAAATATCTTGTTCGTTGTTTTCTTTTAATAATAAGTATTGCTCTTTGCATTTCTTTTAATGCAATGGCGCAAAAAGAAACGAGGTTAAAATTATTGCCTGCTGAGGAATGGTGGGGCGGTGCTGGAGAATACGGTCATAAGATACCTTTCAACAGTGCAACTGATTTTAAGTATAATCTATATGGAGATGCTTATTGCTTTCAGGGTATTTTTTGACAATGGTGTTCCTGATTTTGTTTATCGGGCCGGAGCTAAGTCCACCATTGATCCTCCGATGAATTTGAAAAATGACAAACAGCCGTATTATGATGATCCTGTCTTCCTTGATAAATTGACCAATTTTATTAAGCCTTTTGCAAAAGAATATGATAATCCGGATGTCGTGGATTTCGTTGACGCCTATGGACTCGGTCGTTGGGGAGAGGGACATGGTGTCACATTGAAGGATCCCAAAAATCTGCCGGTGGTGATGGAAAGGGTTACGGGAGATTATGCCCGTAATTTTAAAAAAGTCCTTACTTATATGAACCTGTCCCAGGCAGATTATCAATATACTAAACCATTAGTGTTTGATAAACTAGGCTTTCTTCCAAGAAGAGATGGAATTGGCAGTTTTTGGTTTTCCGACAAAGAACGGGCTATCATCAAAGAAATGTTTCCAGGGAAAGCATTCATTGGAGAAGGCTGCTATTGGTTCAACTCGCCCATTGCTTCAGACACATCAAAATACGATGCTTTTAAAAGTGACAAACGTTTTAAAATGAACAGTTTCAAAGAAGCATTTACAGTGGCTGTAGATGATGCATTGGCTTACCATTCCAATACATTTGATTTGCGTGTTCCGCAACAATGCAAATTCTGGATAGAACAAATGCCGGAGACGGTGCAGCTCTTTATATCGAAAGGTGGTTATCGTTTATATCCTTCGAGGATCGAAATCAATCAAACCGGAAGGCGATTAAATATAAATCATCAATGGGAAAATTATGGTGTAGGTGTCCTGCCAAATAACTATCCGAATTGGAATTATAAATATAAGGTCAGCTTTGCATTGATGGATAAAAAGACCAATGAGGTGAAGTATCTATTTGTAGATAATAAAATCGAGCCATCAGATTGGGTTAAAGGAAAAATCTTTACTTATGCATCTTCGTTGGCAATTCCGAAAAGTGTAAAAAGAGGCAATTACATTTTGTGTGTAGGTGTAACAGATCAGCAAAAAGGAAATATTCGCGGCATTAAATTAGCAATTCCAAAAGACAACAAAATAGGCGAATGGGTTTCTGTTCTCCCCATAAGTATTAAATAAATGTCATTCCATTAGTCATAAAAAAAAATATAATTTTAAAATATTAATCTAAGGAACGATCAAAAGAAACGACTTTGCCACAGTTTATTTTACATCCTGTTGCGTTGAAACTGATTATTTACCAAATGAACTAAAGAACTATGAAGAAATATTTTTTGGTGCTGAGCTTGATTTTTTTAACTGCCGCTCACGAAGCATTTGCACAGGGGGTTGATTCGTCTATACAATTGCCGTTGCTTGCAAATGAGCAATGGTGGGGTGGCGCAGCTCAATATGGATACCGGATGCCTTTTAATGCGGCCAGCGCTTATTCTTTTAACTTGTATGGTGATGTCTCTAACAATCAAAGTTCGCCTTTGATGCTATCTGATAAAGGGCGGTGGGTTTGGTGCGACGAACCATTTCTTTTTTCGTTTCAAAACGGCACCTTGCATGTTACTTCCCATGGCGGAAAGCTCGTCCAATATGGTACTGCGGGAAGTAGCCTGGCCAGCGCATATCAATGTACATCTTCTCATTTTTTTTCTACTTCCGGCAAGTGGCCCGATTCGTTGTTGATAAAATCTCCGCAATACAATTTGTGGATAGAACTGCAATACAATCCTAACCAAAAAGATGTATTGAAGTACGCAGATAATGTTTTGAAGAGTAATTTTCCTGCCGGCGTATTAATGATCGATGATAACTGGAGCAATTATTATGGTGAATTTGATTTTAATAAAGCAAAATTTCCAGAGGCCAAAAAAATGATTGATGAATTGCATCAAAAGGGTTTTAAAGTGATGGTCTGGATTTGTCCCTTTATTTCGCCCGACAGCAAGGAGTTCAGGGAATTATTATCTAAAAAATATTTACTAGTTGATAACGAAGGTGATAAAAACAAGGAATGGAAAGATGCAAAAAATCCTTTGCTGATTCATTGGTGGAACGGCTATTCAGCATGCCTCGATTTAACCAATACCGGGGCAAAAAAATGGCTGTTAGATAAGCTACATTTTTTGCAAAAAGAGTATGGCGTAGATGGTTTTAAATTAGATGCCGGCGATCCTTATTTCTACAATACCAAAAACCTGCTTTCTTACAAAAAAGCTTCTCCAAATGAACAGTGTGAGGAGTGGGCAAAAATTGGGCTTGAGTTTCCATTGAACGAATATCGGGCAATGTGGAAAATGGGAGGAGAACCGCTGGTGCAGCGGCTTGCAGACAAAAGCCATAGCTGGAATGATTTACAAACACTGATTCCTAATACTATAGTTCAACAATTATTGGGCTACACCTTTACCTGCCCCGACATGATTGGCGGTGGCGAGTTTACTTCTTTTTTACCAGGTGCAGTCATCAATCAAAAGCTGGTAGTTCGATCAGCACAGCTTCATGCGTTGATGCCGATGATGCAATTTTCTGTAGCGCCATGGCGGGTTTTGGATACGTTGCATTTTAATACAGTAAAAGCTGCCGTTGCTTTGCGCCAACAAATGATGCCACAGTTAATGGATGTAATGCGAAGGGCGGCAAAAACAGGCGAGCCTGCAGTAAGGCCATTGGAATATAATTTTCCTAACGGTGGATATGAAAATATTAAAGATGAATTTATGTTGGGTGAGGATATATTGGTTGCCCCTGTTGTTACAGAAAGCGATGAAAGAAATATTGTATTGCCGCCTGGTGATTGGACTTATCAAAACAGAAAATGGAAAGGCGGAAAAACATACCAGGTAAAAGTTGGGCTGGATGAATTGCCGGTATTTATTAAAAATAAATATTTGAAAAAGAGGTAGCATGAAAAAGAGATATTACATTTTTGCGATTGCATTTTTTGTAAGCATAAAAGCATCCGCACAAAGAGACACAGTTTCCCTCAATGCAGATTGGGAATTCGTCATTGACAAGAAGGCTGAAGGCATAACAAGTAAATGGAATGAACAAGTATTGCCCGATTCAAGAACAGTAACCCTTCCCCATACCTGGAACATCGAAGAAGAAAATCAAAACCATTATGGGTGGGGCTGGTATCAAAAGAAAATCAACATTCCTGCGAACTGGAAAAATAAAAATGTGCTGCTGCAATTTGGCGCCATCAATCATACGTCAGAAATCTATATTAATGGAAAACAGGTTGCGGAAAACGTTGGCGATGGATTCAATAAGCTTTTTGTAAGCCTGAGTGGTAAAGTAAATTACGGGAAGGAGAATATCATTACTGTTGCCTGCAATAACGACTACGGAAAAAACAAAGTGCCTTATGGTAGTTCGTTCGACTGGCCCACGATGGCGGCATCATTCGTCCCGTAGCGTTGATAGTGAGCGATAAGCCTGCAGCGGCCTACCTGCATGCAACACCATTATTAAATGTGGCGGCAGGTTCAGGCACATTAAAATTAAATATAGGCTTTGATGAAGCTGTTGATAAAAATATTCAATTGGCTATTACCATCACAGAAGAAAATCAGCCCACAAAAAATATCGTATTGCAATCATCCATAAAACCAAATTGGATAAACGGTGAAGCGGTTGTTGATTTGAATTTATCAAAATTAAATCCCTGGCATTTTGATTTTCCTAACCTGTACAGAATTGATGTAACCATAATAAATAAAAAGAAAGTAACCGATAAAATTTCAACCAACATTGGTTTCCGGGAAATAAAATTTGTAAAAGGGCAAACCTTTTTAAACGGAGAAAGAATTAAGCTAATGGGGGTAGAATGGACAGCAGGCAGCAACCCTGATTTTGGTTTTGCAGAATCGGATTCCGTTATCATTGCCATGGGAAAGCTGATGAAAGATGTAAACTGCATTTTCAGTCGCCAGCATTTTCAACAGGGCGATGTGTTCTATGATTTTTGTGACCGCAATGGCATATTGGTACAGCAGGAAGTGCCGCTTTGGGGAGCTGAAACACCAGCCAATGATACCATTCGCAGCATTGCCATGCGTCAACTGAAGACAATGATAAAAAATATGTACAACCATACGAGTATCTTTTCATGGGGCGTGGGCAACGAACTGCGGGCAAGGGATAAAGACATGAAACAAATGATTGCAGATTTGTTACAGAAAGCAAGAGAACTGGATCCTTCCCGCAATACAGCTTATGTTAGCAATACGCTTACAAAGGGATTTTACAACGATCCGAAATTTGTTCCTGATGCCGCAGCGGGAGGCGATTACCTGATGATGAATGAATATGGTGCAAGTTGGTGGGATATACCTTCGGGTAAAATTGGAATGTACCTGGATAGTGTCCATCTTTCTTACCCCGATAAACCATTCTTTATTTCTGAATTTGGTTTGTGCGAACCCAATTTTAAAGGCGGTGATGAAAGACGAGTGGAAGATTTAATTTACCACATGGCCATTTACGAGACCAAAGATTATGTTGAAGGCGCTATTTATTTTGACCTTACTGATTACCGAACGCATTATCCTGGCACCAGCGAAGAGAATAAATTTAGAAGAAGGATCCACGGCATTTATGATATGTATGGTAATCCGAAGCCTTCCATGAAAGTGCTGCGGGAACTGTCCTCGCCGGTAGAAGTGCAACAGGTAAGGAACTGGAAAAAAGGGAAACTGAATGTCTTGATATTTGGAAGTATCGGCTTGCCGCAACATACCGTAAAAGGATATAAATTATTTATCTCTGATACAGCAAGTAATTATAAAACCACCAAAGCTTATGATCTGCCGGATATTAGGCCGGGGGAAAGAATAAATTTTGAAGTGGACGATATGGGAGATGGAGGGAGAATAATTACGATCGTAAGGCCCAATGGATATGTGGTGTCTCAAAAATCATTTTATTAAGTAATGGAGAATTAAATTGAGGAAATGAATAGAATAACAATCATAATCGTTTTAGTTTTTGTTCAATTGCTTGGCTCAGCTCAGCAGCGGCCCAATATTGTCATGATCATTTCAGACGATCATGCGTACCAGGCCATCAGTGCTTATGGAAGCAAGCTAATGCAAACGCCCAATATAGACCGCATTGCCAATGAAGGAGCCATCTTCAAAAAAGCTTATGTAACCAACTCCATCTGTGGCCCAAGCAGAGCAACAATACTCACGGGAAAGTACAGCCATAAAAATGGTTTTAAAGACAATGAAACTTCTTCCTATAATGGCAATCAAAATACTTTTATTAAAGAATTACAAAAGGGCGGCTATCAAACTGCATGGGTTGGCAAATTGCATTTAGATGATAAACCACAAGGGTTCGATTTCTGGCAAATTTTGCCGGGCCAGGGTAGCTACTACAATCCTGATTTTTTAATGATGGATGGTACTAAAAAAAGAATAGAAGGATATGCTACCAACGTAATCGAAGATGTAGCGGAAACCTGGTTGGATAAAAGAGATACTTCAAAGCCATTTTGTTTAGTAATCGGGCATAAGGCAACACACCGTACCTGGATGCCCGACACCAGAGATCTTGGAATGTTTGACAATACAACATTCCCACTTCCCGAAAATTTTTATGATAACTATTCTGGAAGGAAAGCGGCAGCGGTGCAAGACATGACCATTGCTAAAACTATGATTATGGGTTACGATTTGAAAATGTTTGAAACCAAAGAAGCCGAAGACAAAGAAGGCACTATCAAACGAATGAATGACGCACAAAGAAAAAAGTTTGATGATTATTATAGCCCTGTTTATGAAGATTTAAAAAAGCGGGATCTTTCAGGAAATGCACTCACCGAATGGAAATACCAGCGCTACATGAAAGATTATTTATCTACCGCTGCTTCATTGGATAGAAATATTGGCCGCACACTAGATTACCTGGATAAAAATAATTTAGCCAGCAATACGATTGTAATTTATATAAGCGACCAGGGTTTTTATTTGGGTGAGCACGGCTGGTTCGACAAACGATTTATGTATGAAGAATCATTCAGAACACCCATGGTAATGCGTTATCCCGGGGTTATAAGCCCGGGCACGGTGAATAATAGCCTGTTGTTGAATCTTGACATTGCGCCAACTTTATTAAGTGCAGCGGGTGTGGCAATTCCAAAAGATATGCAGGGCGAATCTTTTCTGCCTTTGTTAACGAAGGAAAAGGCAAAGGGTAGAAAGGCCATGTATTACCATTATTATGAAAATGGGGAACATTCCGTATCGCCGCATTTCGGTATTAGCACGGGCCGTTACAAGCTTATCCGGTTTTATAAAAGAGTAGAGAGTTGGGAATTGTATGATTTGCAAAAGGATAAATTTGAAATGAAAAATTTGTACGGGAATAAAAAATACAAAAAGCTTACACAGAAATTAAAAGAGGAATTGCTGACGTTGATAAAAGGATACGAGGATGTGGAGGCAGAAGAAATATTTTCCAATAAATTGTCAGGTGAAAATGAAAAGTAGGATTTTACATTTTATTGTGATTACAATGCTGATTGCCAACACCGGCATGGCACAACAACGCCCCAATATCATTGTATTCCTGGTAGATGATATGGGCTGGCAGGATTGTTCCGTTCCCTTCTGGACACAGGTTACCGACTTTAATAAACGGTACCAAACACCTAATATGGAACGGCTGGCAAAAGAGGGCATGAAATTTACCAATGCCTATGCCACACCGGTTTGCACCCCAACCCGAACCAGTTATCTTACAGGTATGAATGCGGCTCATCATGCTGTTACCAATTGGACATCTCCCTGGAAGAATGACAATACCGACAACAGTGATGAACAGATGACTCCTGCGTTATGGAATATAAATGGACTCAGTCCCGTTGCAGGTATTCCTAACAGCATTTATGCAACATCTTTTCCGCAGTTGCTCAAAGATGCAGGCTACTTTACTATTCATGTGGGTAAGGCCCAGTGGGCACCAATGGGTATGGCAGGCGCCAATCCGGTTAACCTGGGTTTTATGGTAAATGTTTCCGGCCATGCAGCCGGTCATCCACAAAGTTACCTGGGAGAAGAAAATTTTGGCAATAACCCTGGTAAGGCCAGTGTGCAGGCTGTGCCCGACCTGGAAGAATATTTTGGAACAGACACTTTTTTAACCGAAGCATTAACGCTGGAAGCCATAAAAGCAATGGCAGCACCTGTACAAAATAAGCAACCATTCTTTTTGAACCTGGCACATTATGCCGTGCATTTACCTTTTGATAAAGATCAACGCTATTTTCAAAAATACCTTGACAAAGGCCTGAGCGAAACGGAAGCTAAGTATGCAGGTTTGATTGAAGGCATGGATAAAAGCTTGGGTGATATCATGGATTGGCTGCAGCAAAAAAATGTAGATAAAAATACCATTATCATTTTCATGAGCGACAATGGGGGTTACAGTATGCCGCCCCGCAGCGGAGAACCTTTTACGCATAATAGTCCGCTGAAGTCGGGAAAAGGTTCCGTATACGAAGGTGGCATTCGTGAACCGATGCTGGTGAAATGGCCCGGCGTGGTAAAGCCCGGAACCGCTACTGATCAATATGTGATCATCGAAGATTTTTTTCCAACCATTCTCCAAATGGCACGGATAGAAAAATATAAAACCGTGCAGTCCATAGATGGAAAAAGTTTTGTGCCTGTGTTGAAAAATAAAAACAACAACGATACGACCCGGTCATTGATTTGGCATTATCCCAACAAATGGACGCAAAAGGGAGGGCCCGGCATTAATTATAAATCGGCTATCAGGCAGGGTAACTGGAAATTAGTTTATGATATGGCATCCGGGCACAAGGAATTATATAATCTGCAGAAAGATATCGGGGAATCCCATGACCTGTCTGACTTGTACCCGGAAACCGTTAAGGAGCTGTCATCGAAACTTGCCGCCCAATTAAGAGCATGGAAATCGCCCATGCCTGCTTTTAAGAAAACAGGAAAACCTGTACCGATGCCGGATGAAACAAATTAATGTAAAGGAAACGATGAAATTATACAAATCACTTTTTTGTGGCTTTACTCTCTTGTACATGTTGTCAACAGGCGCTTTATTGTCTGCACAAGTGATACTGCCTGCCTATCCCGATTCTTTATTTCCTACTTATTTTCATCAGCGGGTGTCTCTTTTCAATGCATTGCCAAACACAAAAGATGATGTTATTTTTTTTGGAAACAGTATTACGGATGGTGGCGAATGGAGTGAATTGTTTAATGACTTAAAAGTAAAAAACAGGGGTATCAACGGTGATGTTACCGCAGGCATTTTAAACAGGTTAATGGAAGTGTATAGCCGTAAGCCTACAAAAGTTTTTTTGTTGATAAGAACAAATGACCTGGTCCGAAACATCTCTCCTGATAGTGAGCTGAAAAACATGTTATCTATTGTTACGTTACTGAAAGAAAAATCGCCAGCAACAAGATTATTTGTACAAAGCATTTTTCCGGTAAATGAAAAGTTTGGAAAGTTTGAGGGGCATACAAATAAAAAATCAAATTTTGCTGGTAAATAAAAATCTCTTCGACAGTGCTGTAAAGCATCAATATGCTTTCGTAGATATTTACGTTTGTGCCAGTAAATATTATTTCAATTTGAAGGAAATTCAACATTGGGTGGACCACCGATTTTTGGTAAATGGAAATTGGTAGTGCATCCTGAAACGCAGAATTACAAATTTTTTAACCTGTAAATAGATACAATGAAAGAATAGCTTATTTTCAACAAAAATAATTCTTCAGCAATAAGCTTAAGAATTTCCTGGAAGCTTAACTGGCAAAAACAAATGCCTTATACCAACAGAGTAAATTAATTATACATTTAAAAATAATCTATGAAATTTTTATTGACAGCACTCATTGCATTTTGTATTTATCTGCCCCTGTATTCGCAGGTAAATATTATTCCACAGCCCGCATCAGTTAAAATAGGCACGGGGAATTTTATTGTTACAACCGGTACAAAAATTATTTCTGATGATAAAGGCTTGCATAAGCAGGCAGCTTTTTTAAATGATTACCTGCAAAAATTTTATGGATTTCAATTAGCCGTTGTACAAAAAAATAATACCGCCGACAATGTAATTATTTTTAAAAATAAAGGATTAAAAAATACAATTGTCGGGGCCTATAAACTTGACGTAAAAGACCGCCAGGTAATTATTACCGGCGATGATGCCGAAGGAGTTTTTTATGGTATTCAGACACTGATACAATTATTACCGGTAACAACTTCTGCGCCTTTAGCAATTCAACAACTCAGTATTGATGATAAGCCCCGGTTCGCTTATCGTGGAATGATGCTGGATGTAAGCCGCCATTTTTTTGGTGTTGATTACGTTAAAAAGTTTATTGATTTTCTGGCATTGCACAAGATCAACAACTTTCACTGGCACTTAACAGATGACCAGGGTTGGCGTATAGAAATAAAAAAATATCCAAGACTAACCGGCGTCGGTGCTTGCCGGAATGGAACGATTACCGGCCGTCATCCGGGTAACGGAAATGATAACCATAAGGATTGCGGATATTATACACAAAAGCAGGTGAAGGAGATTGTTAGTTATGCCGCTGATCGTTTTATTACAGTGATTCCGGAAATAGAAATGCCGGGTCATGCATCTGCAGCAATTGCCGCTTACCCGCAACTGAGTTGTTTTCCTGATGAAGCTACAGGACTTGCAAAAGGGGTAAAGGACTGGGCTGGCCCTCGTACAGGTAAGCAGGTGCAGCAGGCCTGGGGTGTATATCCGGATGTTTTTTGTCCTTCAGAATATACGTTTGGTTTTTTACAGGATGTACTCAACGAGGTCATACAATTATTTCCATCTAAGTTTATTCATATCGGTGGTGATGAATGCCCGAAAGAATCGTGGAAACGTTCTGTTTTCTGTCAGCAATTGATCAAACAAAAGGAATTAAAAGATGAGCATGGATTGCAGAGTTATTTTATCAGCAGAATGGAAAAACACCTGAATGAAAAAGGACGTAATATCATTGGCTGGGATGAGATATTGGAAGGTGGGCTGGCGCCCAATGCAACGGTAATGAGTTGGCGTGGTGAAAAAGGTGGGATAGAAGCAGCGAAGCAAAAGCACAATGTGATAATGACACCCACCACCTACGTATATTTTGATTACAGCCAGAAAAAAAATGATGATTCATTGGTGATTGGAGGATTTCTTCCTTTGGATAAAGTGTACAACTACAACCCGCTGCCTGCCGAATTAACAACGGAAGAACAAAAATATATTTTAGGTGCACAGGCCAATTTATGGACAGAATATATTTCAAATCCTGCCAAGGTGGAATACATGCTTTTTCCAAGGATGACGGCGCTTAGTGAAGTGCTCTGGTCGCCACAAGAAAATAAAAATTATGATGATTTTAAAAAAAGGTTAGTCGAACAATTTAAGCGATATGATTTATGGAAGGTAAATTATAGCAAGGATGTTTTAGAATAGTAAAACTGAAACAGGCGACAAATGAGGTACACCGCTTGTATGGAATTCAATCTTAAACATTGCTTACTCGTCCCTCAAAAAGCAGTTTTTACTTTTTGGGACATAAAAATCCATTAAGCATTTATAAGTATTTTATAAATAAATAGCCAACGGATTATTGCCTTTGTGCGCAAGAGGTTGACAGGCCTTTAGAGCAAAAATGTTTTATCAATCTAAAAATCTTTAACGATGCTGGTTGCACAGCGGCCCCGACCACCAAACTCTCCAAAATTTTAGGAGTAAATGCTGTTTTGCACAGCACCATTTGGTTCCCGTATTCATACAAATAAGTTTTTACAACATCTGCTTCGCCAGCATTTATGATCGTAAGGGATATTTCTTTTCTTTCAACATTGATTCCTATAGCAGATTTTTAATCCCTGCCTTTTTGGTAGTCAATTGTATGGTTAAAAGAATATTCATTTTTACTAGCTGAGTATTTGCATCATTTTTTTGAACAACGGCGTACAATTTACTATCAGTAAAACCCGCCGAAAAAATAAATGCCAACATAGATGACGTGTACATTAGGAATGCTATAATAAAAGCGCTACAGCCTAACGGGTGTTTTCTCAAAAATCTTTTTATAAAACCATGGTAACAATAAAAAACAGGAGACTAAGATTTTTACAATTAATGTGTTTGTTGCTGACTGCTTTCATTGGCCGTACACAGATAACAATACCCCATTATCACGATAGCCTTTTCTCCACCTACTATCATCAACGGGTATCTCTTTTCAACGCATTGGCGCAAACAAAGGAGGACATCATTTTTTTAGGCAACAGCATAACCGATGGTGGAGAATGGAGTGAATTGTTGAATGATTTGCATATTAAGAATCGGGGTATTAGCGGCGATATTACTGCCGGTGTAATCAATCGCCTTGATGAAATAACCAACAGGAAGCCCTCAAAAATCTTTTTATTAATTGGGGTAAATGATCTTGCCAGGAATATCAGCACGGATAGTGTTGTAAAAAACATGCTGCTAATAGCGGCTTATATACGCCAGCAATCTCCGGCTACAAAATTATATGTGCAGAGTATTTTACCGGTGAATGATGTGTATGGCAAATTCAGTACACACACTAACAAGGGAGAGCAGATAAAAATCATAAATACGCAATTGAAAGACCAGGCTCAGGATTACGGCTATACATACATTAACCTGTATTCGACTTTCGTTGATAAAAATGGAAAATTAAAATCAAATCTTACCAATGACGGATTACACTTAAAAGGCGAAGCTTATCTAACCTGGAAACATATTATTTACCCATGTCTTTATGACCTGCAAACAAATCCCTCACTCATTCCCTTGCCACATGTTATAAGTTATACAAACAATTTCTTTTCACTTTTCAATTGTAAAAAATTGCTGATCAGCAATAGTGTATTAATGAAAGAAGCTGAAAAATTAAAACAACAGTTAGCAGAAAAGGGGCTGGTGATGGACATTGCGGATGTTGCGGATAATGATGAACCGGCAATTGAATTAAAGATTGAAAAAGTAAATACACCGCTGTATGAAGAAAAAGCTTACCGGTTGAGTGTTACTGAAAATAAAATACTCCTTACAGCAAATACAGCGCATGGCATTTATAATGGCATACAAACATTGCTCCAGTTGATGCGTGATGGCTCGCTGGTGCCAACTTGCGAAATACAGGACTGGCCTGCATTTTCATGGCGGGGTTTTATGGTGGATGTAGGAAGGAATTATCAATCTGTGAAACAACTAAAACAGCAGATTGATGTAATGGCAGCTTATAAATTAAACATCTTTCATTTCCATCTTACAGAAGATATTGCCTGGCGATTGGAAAGCAAACTATACCCGCAACTCACCGAATCAAAAAACATGATTCGCAATCCGGGAGAATATTATTCATTCGATGAAATGAGGGAACTGATAGCTTATTGCAGGGATCGTTACATTGTGTTGGTGCCTGAAATAGATATGCCCGGACACAGCGACGCATTTAAAAGAGCCATGGGAGTGGATATGCAAACGAACGAAGGGATTAAGATCTGCAAAAATATTTTAGCTGAAATATGTAAAGAATTGAATGTTCCTTATGTACACATTGGTGGTGATGAAGTAAATATAACAAACAAAGATTTTATTCCGGCGATGGTGAGTGAACTGAAGTCATTGGGTAAAAAAGTAATGGCCTGGGATCCCGGTGGTAAGCTGCCTGCGGGAACTTTGCTACAAATGTGGAATGGCAATGTAAAGCCTAAAAATGATTTCCCCGCAATTGACTCACGGCATTTATATCTCAACCACTTCGATCCGATTGACGGCGTGGTAACGACATTTAATCATATGGTTTGCGATGTGGCCATGGGAGATGAAAATAAATTAGGTGCTATACTTTGCAACTGGCCCGACAGGCGGGTAGGGGATGAGGCCGACCTTATAAAAATGAATGCTGTATATCCTGTTATGCTTGCTTTTGCAGAAAGATGTTGGCAGGGCGGCGGATGGAAAAACTACCAGTCAGACATTGATAAACCCGGAACTGAAAACTACAATGCATTTGTAGCATTTGAAAACCGATTGCTTGATCATAAATGGTTGTACTTTAAAAATTCACCCTTCCCTTATGTGAAGCAAAGTAATATCGAATGGAAACTGATTGGCCCATTTGATAATAAAGGAAAAACGGAAACAATTTTTGCACCCGAATTAAAATCATTCCAGGATACTGTTCAATTAAATAATTATGCGTCCGTTTATGGCGGCACTATCTGGTTGCGGCATTTTTGGCATCCCATGATTTCATCTCATTTAAAAAAGGCGGAAGACAGCAGTACGTATTATGCTATCACAAAAATCTATGCCGGGGAAGCAGGTACACAAGGCTTCTGGATTGGGTTCAATAATCTTTCCCGATCAACGGCTACCGATGCTCCACCGGTAGGCCAATGGGATAATAAGAACAGTGCTATATGGGTAAATGGAAAATTAATAGAACCACCACACTGGCAAAGAGGCGGTCAAAAAGGGAACATTGAAATCCCTTTGTTTGATGAAGGGTATGAGTACAGGGAACCGACAAAAATATTTTTGCAAAAAGGCTGGAATACTGTTTTAATAAAGGCGCCGGTTGGCATTTTTAAAAGTGATTGGAAAAATCCTGTTAAATGGATGTTTACATTTATTCAACTGAAATAATAATATGCTTTCCGCCCCTGGAAGACTTCTTTCTTTTTTCTAGTTTGACATATTTAAAAGTGTAAATAAATAATCGTAAAAAAATCCATTTAATCAGGATTTTACTCCATTTAAAAATTTATATAAAACTTCTTTCTTTGTACCCAAAGAAATATGATTGCAATATGAAGGCTATTGTAAAAGCTTGGGAAGAAGATTTAATGGGTGAGCCGGAAAAGGATACCATGTTCTTTGAGAAACGGATATTAAATCAAATGTTCGCCTGAAAGCAGAAAGTATTTAATTTACGGTGTGGGAACTGGCGCATTTCTTAAGCAGGCGACATTTAAATTAAACAAGGTTATGAAGCAATTCGTTCAATATTTATTTTTAGTGGGAGTTCAGTTTTTAATGTTTTCAAATCTTTTTTCACAAGAGAGAACTGGCTTAAACAGCAAAGAAAAGTATGCGCTCGATCTTTCCGGAGAATGGCGATTTCAGGTAGATTCTCTGGATGAAGGCATATCGCAAAAATGGTTTGAAAAAAAATTAAATGACAAGATATTGTTGCCTGGCTCCATGACAACCAATGGCAAGGGAAACGCCATATCTGTCAATACACCGTGGACAGGACAGATCGTAGATTCATCCTGGTTTTTTCAGCCGCAATATGCTGAATACCGTAAAGCGGGTAATATCAAGGTGCCCTTTTGGTTACAGCCAACAAGGTATTACAAAGGTGCCGCCTGGTATCAAAAAAAAGTGGAAATACCGTCCTCCTTCCGGGGGAAAAATATTGAGTTATTTATTGAAAGAAGTCATTGGGAAACAAAATTATGGGTAGATGGAAATTATGTAGGCATGCAAAACAGTCTTGCCACTGCACATGTTTTTGATCTCACTAAATTTTTATCTCCAGGCACGCACACCATCAGTATTTGTGTTGATAACAGAACAAAAGAAATTAACGTTGGACAAAATTCTCATAGCATTTCTGATCATACCCAAAGCAACTGGAATGGCATGATTGGCCAGCTTTATATTTCCGCAAAGCCACAGGTTTTTCTAGGAGATGTGCAACTGTACCCCGACATAGATAAAAAGCAACTTGTTGCACATGTGCATATTCTCAATACATCTGGCAAAACAATGAAAGCCAACCTGCAGTTGTTGGCAACAAATGGCAGATCAACTATTGAAAAGCTACCAATAGTTTCAAAGCAAATTGAAGTTGCAGGCGATGGCATGGATGTAGAAATTATTTATCCAATGGGTAAAGCACCTACGTTGTGGGACGAGTTTCATCCAAACCTTTATTCACTAAAGATTAGTCTAAATGCCAATGGAAACGAAGAACAACAGCGAATGGCTTTTGGCATGCGAAAGTTCTCTTCAAAAGGCACACAGTTCACCATTAACGATCGCACAACTTTTTTAAGAGGCACATTGGAATGTGCTATTTTTCCATTAACAGGTTATCCGCCGACAGATGTAAGCGCATGGTTGCGCATATTTAAAAAAACAAGATCTTATGGATTAAATCATGTTCGATTCCATTCCTGGTGCCCGCCCGAAGCAGCTTTTATTGCCGCCGATAGTTTGGGTTTTTATTTGCAGATAGAATGTTCCTCCTGGGCCAACCAGGGCGCTACTATCGGTAACGGCGAGCCGTTGGATAAATTTATTTACGAGGAAAGCAATCATATTGTACAGGCCTATGGTAATCATCCATCATTTTGTATGATGGTTTATGGCAATGAACCTGCGGGAAAAAATTTTAAAGAATATCTTACTGGCTTTGTGAAATACTGGCAAAAGAAAGACGCAAGAAGATTGTACACAACCGGCGCAGGCTGGCCGATAGAAATGGAAAGTGACTATAACAGTTCACCTGATGCCAGGATACAGCGTTGGGGCGAAGGCCTGAAAAGTATCATCAATGGTGAACCGCCCAAAAGTAATTACGACTGGTCGGCTATTATTTCAAAATGGCAGCACCCAACTGTAAGTCATGAAATTGGCCAGTGGTGTGTGTACCCGGATTTTAAAGAAATTAAAAAATATACAGGCATATTAAAAGCGAAGAATTTTCAGATTTTTAGTGACAAACTAAAAAGCCATGGCCTTTCAAAACTGGCCGATAGCTTTTTATTGGCCTCTGGAAAATTACAGGTATTGTGCTACAAAGCCGATATAGAAGCAGCCTTGCGTACACCAGGTTTTGGTGGTTTTCAATTATTGGATATTCACGATTTTCCGGGGCAGGGTACTGCTTTAGTAGGTGTATTAAATCCATTTTGGGGCGACAAAGGTTATGTTACAGGTAAGGAATATAGCCGGTTTTGTAATGCAGTTGTGCCCTTAGCAAGATTATCAAAAATGATCTATCAAAATAATGAAGAATTATCCGTACCTGTGGAAATTGCAAATTTTGGAGAAGCAGTTTTAGAGAACATAACACCATCATGGACAATAAAAAATGTAAGTTGTAAAGTGTTGTTCAGCGGCAATCTTGCGCAAACAAATATTCCAATGGGCAATGGTATTCAGTTGGGTGAAATCAGGCAATCGCTTTCGGCCATCAAAGAAGCTTTGATGGTTACCTTAACCATCACAACGGGTAAAAATCAAAACTCATGGGAGCTGTTTGTTTATCCTGCAGTGTTACCGGCAGTAGATGGAATTTTTGTTACTCAACAAATAGATGATAAGGCAATTGAAATACTTTCAACTGGTGGTAAAGTTTTATTGATATTAAAGAAAGGATCTTTAGCGCCGGAAATGGGTGGTGATATTAAAATTGGCTTTTCAAGCATTTTCTGGAATACTGCGTGGACAGGAGGACAACCACCAACAACGCTGGGTGTGTTGGTAGATCCTCAGCATGCCGCATTCAAATACTTTCCTACGCAATATTATAGTAACTGGCAATGGTGGGATGCTATGAGCCACTCCAACGCAATTGCGCTTGATAAGGTTGCCAAAGGATTAAAACCCCTGGTAAGAGTGATCGATGATTGGGTAACAGCACGATCGCTTGGACTGGTATTTGAATGCAGGGTTGGTAAAGGAAAACTAATCGTTTCCGGCATTGATCTGATGCAGGACAACAATCAAAGACCGGAAGCGAAACAATTGTTGTTCAGTTTAAAAAAGTACATGGCCACACCGGCGTTTAAACCGCAAATGCAGATAGATATAGAGAAGATAAAAGGACTGGTAAAATAAATATGTTAGTTAAGACTGCATCAAATCCTGCAGAGGAATAAATACATTGCTATTAATAACAAACCCATCATTCCTGTTCCTGATGAGTTTTATTTTCCCCACAGCAAAATCAATACTGGGATGAATCTATCAGGAAGATGAAAGCAAATACTTCCACGTGTTCATTACAGGCACATCCGTAGCGGTGATCCATCAATACGATGAAGGATAGATTTATTTACACTGTCGGGAGTTTCCCTGATATTAAAATTGAAAAATTATAGTTAAGAAAATAGCAGCCGATTCTTTTCATTATGAAAATCATCTTAATTTAAAAACTAAAAAAGCCGCTCCGATCAAGGAACAGCTTTTTTAATTTAAAAGAAATTTGTACGGGTATGCAATTTATTATTTTATAAATACGCAACGTTTATTCAACAAGTTTCTACTTTAAGAGCGGAGAGTTAGGGATTCGAACCCCAGGACCTGTTACAGTCAACAGTTTTCAAGACTGCCGCAATCGACCGCTCTGCCAACTCTCCGGCGCAAAAGTACGGTTAGAATTATTTCAACCCAAAAAATTTAGGAAACTATTTGTTCAGGATCTTTGTCTTTTACCACCACAAGATCTTTTAACTCAACAGTGATGGGCATTACACCCACTTGAAGCAAGGCTTTTTTCCCTCTTAATTCTTTTACGATTCCTACCTGCCGGTTCTGTTTCATCCTCACTTTGTCGCCAATTTGAATATTTCCGCCTACTTCTATAAACTTTTCGTTCAATTTTTTCTGATGCTTTTCCGTAACCATTTTTTCCTTTTGGTTAAAAAGCAGCGCATGAATCATTTTTACAACATTATCCTTATCCTCAGCTTTGCGCCATTCAATTACCATTGCTTTTAATCTTCGCTCCATATCTTTCAGGTATGCAAATTTTTCTTCAGATATTTTATTTAAATGCTTAAGCCGCTCAATTTCCTGCACATGCTTTTCCTTGTCCAACACTTGCTGCATTTCTTTTTTTAAGCGTTCATTTTCTTTCAGTAAATCATTGAGCACTTTTTTTTCTATATCAATTTTTTGCAAATCCTGTTCCGTACGATTGAGCAACTTATCTAAGGTAAAATGATCTTCATCAACAAGCGTTCTTGCTTTATCGATCAATCGCTTCTCCAGGCCAATTCGCTCTGCAATTGAAAAAGTGTAGGAGCTTCCCGGTTTACCTATCACCAGTTTATACAATGGCAACAGGTTTTTCTCATCAAACTGCATGGCCCCATTGATAATGCCCGGCACTTTATTCGCCATTACTTTTAAATTCAAATAATGGGTAGTTACAATTCCAAAACTATGTTTATGTGCCAGCTCTTCCATGATCACTTCTGCAAAAGCACCACCAAGGTTAGGATCACTACCGCTTCCTAATTCATCGATAAAAAACAGGGTTTTACCATTTGCATTTTCCATGAAATGCTTCATGTTTTTTAAATGGGAAGAATAGGTGCTTAGCTCAAATTCCAGGCTTTGTGTATCACCGATATGGATCATGATTTGTTTAAAAATCCCCATCTCACTATCCGGGTGTACCGGCACCAGTAAACCGCTTTGCAACATCAACTGTAACAAGCCTACCGTTTTAAGCGTAACAGTTTTGCCACCTGCATTGGGGCCGCTGATTACTAGAATCCTGTTCTTATCATTGAGCGTAATATTTACAGGTATGGTTGGCTTATTATTATTTTTATTATAAATCAATAAAAGCGGATGATAAGCTTGTATCAGTTGCACGTGTGCCTTATCGTGCACCTGGGGATAGTTTCCGCCAAGTACGATGGCCCATTTTGCTTTTGCATTGATAAAGTCAAACTCCCCGGCTACATCGTGATATGTTTTAAGCAATGGAGCATAGGCGCTCATTTTTTTTGTAAGCTCTCTTAGTATCCGGTAAACTTCCCGTGATTCTTCATTTTCAAGTGAAAATATATCGCTGTTAAGTTCGGTGGTTTCTTCAGGCTCAATGAAAGTAGTTTTGCGGCTGTCACTTTCTCCATGAAGAATGCCCTTTATCATACGTTTTTGTTCAGCATAAACAGCCAGTACACGTCGTCCGTTGATAAAGCTTTCTTCAATATCTGCCAGGTATCCCTGTTTATTTAATTTGGTAATTAACCGTTCAAAAATTCTGCGGAGCTCGTTCCTTTTTTTATAAAGTGTTAATCGGATTTTTGCTAAAGCATCGCTGGCATTGTCTTTTACATTTCCGGATTCATCCAATGTTTCATCTATCAATACCGAAATATTTTTTTCGTAATAGGTATTGTTGATCACTTTGGATAGGGCAGGGTAGGCTATTCTTCTTTCATTATCAAACCACCTGAAAATACTGCCGGTATTCTCTGCCAATTTGCGGATGTGCAAAAATTGCTCCCCAGTTAATAAAGCGCCTGGAATTGCCAGCAGTTTTAATTCTGTGGTTAAATTCAACACAAAATCATTGGGGAAATGCATACCACTTTGAAGCAATAATTTGTATTCGTGACTTTGCTTTAACTCCAGATCAATGAATTCTTTTTTTGTATGAATCCTTAAATGCGTGGCTTTATTTTTAGCATAAGCAGTTTTACAATAATCGCCCAGGATGTCTTTTACCTTTTCATATTCTAATTGGGCCAATGCAGATTCCGGGAAAAATTTCATATTCTATCTTCTTATTATTGTTTTTTAGTTATCGCCAAAGGTAGGAAATTCGGCCTCCAACATGAATTAGCCCGTATTCTGGGGGTGCATTTAAAATCCGATAGCCATCGGATGTCGGTTTTTGAATGAGATCTGTCACCTTTATACAAATAGATTTAACTACAATACCGTAAAAAAAGTGTAACACCTCTTTCAATAATTTTAAAAGCGTTTTACGTTATATTCCTTTTATTCTACGTAGATAATTCTTTACTACCTGCCAATTCCACCTGGCAAATCGTCCACGTTGCACCACTAACAAATTATCTTTTGGGAAGTTGATGTAGTAATGAAAAGAAAATTTTCCATAAGGATCTTCCCAACCAATTTCCTGCCCAAAACGCAGATCATTAAAAACAAGTGTATCCTTATAATGTTCAACCGTATAGTATCCCTGTGAAAACCGAATCAGTTTTGCAATATCCGGATCATCGTGATACGGTTGTAATAAGATTGTGTTTCGTTTAAAAAATGTAAAACTTATACGATCGTTTTTATCCAGCAACGAACGATAGCCCACGTAATACCCACTATCATTTGCGGCAACTATACACCAAAGCATGTTTTGCAACGGAGTAGGTGTGGTAAAGTAATTATTATAAGCAACGTGTTGTTTAGACATAATCGACTTTAGTTCATTATTGATAATATTTTTATTTATAACGCAATAACCAAGATACAGGCCGCTCATATACAGGCCAAACTTCCACCAGAAAACTCTTTTGGGGCTTCTTCTCTTTAATAACAATAACCCGGCAAACGCTATTCCGGACCATACTGAGAAAAATGGGTCTGCCACATAAATGGCATTAAAGGAAATGCGGTAATGACTAAAAGGCTCGAACCATGCAACACCATAATTATTAAAGGCATCCATAAATAAATGACCGAAAATAGCAGCGCCAAAAAAGAAGGTCCATCTTAAAAAGGAAATATTATGTGGACGATGCAATTTTTCTGCAGCCAATGCCAGCAGCGGGGAAATGACGGCAGCAAAAAATAGGGAATGGGTAAATCCACGATGCGCCAGCAGGTTATCGGCTGTATTTAACCAAAAGGCAGCAATAAAATCTACATCCGGAATGCTTTGCGCAAGTGCTCCCCACAACATGGCTTTTCGACCGACTGTTTTTCCTGCAAATGCTTCTCCCATGCAGGCACCGATAGCTATATGCGTAAGTGAGTCCATATTTTATTACACAAATTATTGATTTTCCAAATGATAAAAGTTCAAACCTTTTTTGGTCCTAATAATAGATCTGCCCTTTCTTACACTGGCATGGTGTTTAAGAAAGTCAGCCGCTTTTCAAATAACCATAATCGTTATGATCTCAATAATTTATTTGGTTACATGTAATATTTATTTATCTTCGTATTCCTTACATTTACCTGAATCCCTTACAAAAGTTTTCCTTATTGTTTTAGAATTACTTTATTTTTGGAGTAGATTTAGTAAAAAATTAATCTAAGTAAAATTCTTATTTTATTTTTAACAAGTAAATCCACTCAAAATAGAATTAAGTACATAATTGAGTAATATTTGGTTAAAATCCCACCATCGTTAGAAATTCCACCACTGAGCTGTTTATTTTTGTTTTTGAAACCAACAACGGTGACAGTTTAAAATTCCTCCAACCCCGATCAAAACCACAAGCAATTTATTACCATTTCATTTTATGGGATAGACTGTAATTAAAGTCCCTATTTCTACGAAAAAATTCAACTGGTCATCATTAACCCCTAATCGTTTGACTACGAAAATTTTTACGATGAAACATTTTTACGCACCAAACAAGCATATTAAACTTAAAATAAAGGGTAAAGCTGCGTTTACCGATACATTTGCGACTTTATTAATGATCGTTCTTGTAGGATTTTTACAACTGCTCCCCACGCAAAAAATAAGCGCTCAGAATTTCCTTGATAATGTTGGGCTTAGTTCCACTAAAGCAATAGCTGCCTATAGTGTGCGTAAACTCAGCAGTACTTATGCAGGCAATGCAATAAGGGTTAGAAGAAGCAGTGATAATACATTATTAAATATTGGTTTTACCGCTGGTGGAGATCTTAATACTCCTGCCTTGTTGGCATTTGTTGGTACAGGAGACGGTTTTGTTGAAACCTGGTATGATCAAAGCGGGAATGGAAGAAATGCAACACAGCCGATTACAGCTAATCAACCCAGGATCGTTGCTGCAGGCGTACTAGAATTAAATGGTACCAGACCCGCATTAAAATTTGGTCCAGGCTCGCAAAATTTAAAAAACCCTTTTACTGGTATTATTACAAAATATCCGGTTTCCATTTCAGTACTGGCAAATACGTTAGGAGCTTCAACGAACGGAGCTTTTGTAAAATTTGGTAGCGACCCAGGTAATTCGGGTATTGGCATTGGTATTGGCAACACCAGCTTTACCACAGCAGGCACGGTTATAATAGGATTAAAAGACAACGCCTCACCGGCGCCACATGCGGCCAACCCCGTAGTAAACTATCCTGCTTATCCATTTGCCTCAACTACAATTCTTGACACTTCGGGTTATGGGTTTCCACTTGTTAATTATATGAATGGGATTAAAATTAATTTACCTACTTCAACAACTACTGCCACCAAAGGCGCCGCAATCAGGGATACCCTATTTATTGGGGGCTTTACAGGCACCAACGGCGGTTACCCCCTGGTAAAAGAATCAGAAGTAATTATTTTCAATATTTCGCTTTCAGATGCACAAAGAGAAACACTGGAGTGTAGTCAGGTTTTATATTACACCATTTTAACTGCAAGCGCCGGCAGTACGCAAAATATTTGCGGTAGTTTAAATTCAGGTCCATTAGGTGGCGTTGCTCCCGGTTATGGTACAGGTCGTTGGGTACAAACATCCGGGCCTGCGGGTGGAACAACAACTTTTAGTAGCTTGATTGATGGCAATGCAACTGCAACTGCCAGCAAAATGGGTACTTATGTTTATAGCTGGGAGGTATCTAATGGTACTTGTATAGCAAGCGCTGATGTAACCGTTACTTATGCTGCTACTCCAACAGTTGGCATTAATCAAAATATTTGCGGATTACCAAGACTTTCAAATCCTTTGGGTGGAAGTACACCTGCAACCGGAACGGGTACATGGACCAAATTTTCCGGACCGGGTAACGTCGTTTTTAGCTCAGTGAATGACGGCAATTCCACTGCTTCGGTGGATGCGGACGGCAGCTATATTTTCCGTTGGACCTTTGGCGGAATTACATGTAGTCCAAATTATGCTGATGTAGCCGTTAAATACAATTCAGTTTCGGGGGCCCGTCCAACTGGTATCATAAGTGGGAGCGCCAGCATTTGTCCCGGAACTCAAACTGCATTAACTGTTAAACTTACTGGTACTGCTCCATGGAATCTTAGTTACACAGATGGTACTAATATTTTTAACCTGTCGGTGTCATCCACACCTTATAATTTTAATGTTACGCCAACCCAGGTGGGATCTTACACACTAACGGCATTAACCGATGCAAACTGTATTGCTCAACCTGCCGATCTTACCGGCGCAGCCGTTATTACCTTTAGCCCCAATGCAGTTATTACCGCAGATTATTGTTCATTGGGAGGAGGTAAGGTAAAACTTGATGCTGGTAGTCATTATTCCTACTTATGGAGTACAGGTGAAACAACGCGTACAATCAATGTTGTTCAATCGGGGTTTTATGCTGTTTCCATTAAAGATGCATCAGGCGGTTGTTCTGCAACCGATTCTTATAATGTGGGCCAGGAACTTGTTTTAAACGGTGACTTTTCGTTAGGCAACGTTGGCTTTGTAACTCAGTATGTTTTACCAACCATTCCGCTTATTTGTCTCAATAATGCAACGGCCTTATATCCCGAAGGTAAATTTGATATTAAGCCAAATGCCCAACTAACTCATTGTAATTTTTGGGGAAAAGATCATACAACTGGAACAGGAACCGGAAACTCAAATTTCATGATTGTAAATGGAGCCCTTGCCTTAACTGAAATCTGGAAAACAAATAATATCCAGGTTCAACCAAATACGCGTTATTATTTTTCTGCATGGGCAATGAGTTTAAATAATGTACCATCATTTGCAACGTTGGCTTTTAAAATAAATGGCGTACAAACTGGTTCTGTTGCTGCTTTACCTGCAGGTGTTGCGTCAAATAGTAATGCAGGATGGCAAAGATTTTACGGACAGTGGGATTCCGGTCCAATCACATCTGCAACCATTTCAATTGTGAACCTTAGTACAGGTGCCACCGGAAATGATTTTGGCCTGGATGATATATCTTTTAGTACCATACCACCGGTATCTTTTTCAGCTAACCCACAGGGAAATGGAGGCAATAGTTTTTGTCCTGCAGATACGTTGGTGTTAACGCCCAATCTTACCGGAGGAATTACTCCATTTACCTATTCATGGACTGGTCCTAATGGATTTACTTCAACAGATGAGATACCGGTGATTTATAACGCAAGTGCGCCACAGGCTGGCACTTACAATTTAACAGCTACTGATGCAAACGGCTGTATTGCTACTAACACTGTCAACATTTACAGCGCATCGCCAACAGTTAGTGGAGCCAGTCAACCTCCTGTTTGTACGGGGTCAACGGTAGTTGTAAATCTCACTGGGCTGGCACCCAATTCAATTAACAATACAATTATTTATACCATTAATGGTGGTAGCGACCGAATAGCCTATCCCGTTAACGCAAATGCTTCTGGTAGTTCGGGTTTTAATATTTCAGGTTTAAATTCTTCTCAAAACGGGCAACCACTTTTATTGAAGTCTATCAACAATGGAAGTTGCATACAAAATCTTGCTATTTCTTTTAATTTGGCAATCAATGCCAATGGTTGGGTTGGCGGCGCAAGTGGAAACTGGACCGTTGCATCAAACTGGTGTCCGGGAGTTCCAACAAATACCACCAACGTTGTTGTGCCCACGGGAACAACCATCTATATCAATCCGTCAGACCTTGCAAAATGCCAGGATATCACTTTAAATGGTACCGGCACAGTCGTTATTAACAAAGGGGTATTACAAATTAGCGGAACAATCAGCATGCCATCTACCGGAAAAATAAATGCTGGCTTAGGTGTAATTGAAATGATTAAAAATAATGCTCAAACTTTATCCGGGGATTATTTTACAGGCAAAAATATTTCCACATTAAAAATTAGTAATAGTACTGCAGCAGGTATAATAACAATTGCACCGGCTGGAGATACACTTCGCATATTAAGTGCCTTATTATTTGGAAATACCACTGCTGGTTTAGTCACCAGTAATAAATTATTAATTGCGTCAAATGACACTGCTACAGCAAGGGTAGGGCAGGTAGCACCGGGTAATATCATCACCGGCAATGCAACTGTACAAAGGTATTTCCCGGCTCGCAGGGCATGGCGGCTGGTTACAGCACCACTTTCAGCAACAGGGTCAATATTTAGCAACTGGCAAAATGGGGGAGCGAATATTAAGGGTAACGGGGTACTGGTTACCGGTCCAAACCCATCAGCAGCAAATGGCTTAGATGTAAGTATTATGAACACGTCTTCTTTAAAGACTGGTGCCGGACTTACAGAAGTGTTGGATACCAAAGCTAAAAATTTATCCAATAACGCTGGTAATGCTGATAATCTTGGTTACTTCCTTTTTGTAAGGGGCGACAGAAATCCGGCAAACACAATTGCACCAAACACAAACGTTACAACCATTGCAGGCTACGGAAAATTACAAACAGGTAACCAGAGTTTTACAGCATCAACAGTAAAAGACAATTATACATTAATTGGTAATCCGTATGCCTCCCCGGTTTATTTAAGATCTATCACCAGAACAAATGTAGTTAACCGGTTTTGGGTATGGGATCCATATTTGAACCAGGTAGGAGGCTATGTGGTTGTAGAAGACCCATTAAATACTGGTACTTATACCTACTCAGTTTTAGGACCGGGACGTCAGGATTCTTCCATACAATCCGGCCAGGCATTTTTTGTACAAACTGCCGCAAACGGAACTGCATCTGTATTATTTACAGAAAACAGCAAGTCTGTTGTAAATAAAAATGGCATATTCAGACCAGCAACATCAACAAACGCTCCACCTGCAATGAGCCAGTTGGTAAGAGTGCAGCTTTATTTAAACAATGGAACTCAGCCAGCTACTTTAGCTGACGGAACGCTTGCAGAATTTAATGACCTGGCGGGCGCCGGAGTAGATCAACTGGACGCCATTAAATTCTTTAATGTAAATGAGATGCTTGCATTAAAAAGGGCAGGCACATTATTAGCGGTAGAACGCCGGCCTTCCATTTCAGACAATGATACATTGTACTTGCAATTAAGTAAAACCACCCGCAGAAATTACCGTTTTGAAATTACGCCAACCAATCTTGACCCTTCATTATCTTTTTGGTTGACAGATAAATACTCAGGAATAAAAACGCCGCTAAATCCTACAGACAAAACTATTGTTGATTTTGCCATTGACAACCAGGCGGCAAGTGCGGCCGTTGATCGATTCAACATTATATTTAAGCCGGTATCGGTATTGCCCGTTACATTTAAAACTGTAAAAGCTTATGAAAAAGGCAATAGTATATTGGTTGACTGGGTTGTAGAAAATGAAATAAATATTGACGGATATGAAGTAGAAAAAAGTATTGATGGAATAAATTTCAAAAATATCGGTTCCCGAAATGCCGGTAATTTATCCGGTGCAACCACGGGGTATAATTTGGTAGATAATAATCCGTTGAAAGGAAATAATTTTTATCGCATAAAAACCCTGCAATCACCAGGCAAGGTCAATTACAGCAATATTGTAAAAGTGAATATTGGTAGCGGCAAAACGGGTATTAATGTATATCCCAATCCCGTAACCGGCCATAGCTTTGGACTTGAACTGAATAACATGGTTGCTGGAATATACCAGGTTAACCTGGTAAACAGCCTTGGTCAGCTTATACTTACAGATGAAATATCACACATCCAGGGGTCATCAGTTGAAACGATTAATACCGGGCAGGCACTAAATGCAGGCATTTATCAACTGGAAGTTGTAGGTACTGATAAACGTATTAATACTTTGAAAATAATTGTTCAATAATATCTTTTAAACTTATACACACATGAAAAAGCGGCTGCCGCTACCTTGGCGGCAGTCCGTTTTTAAAAAGCGTTTTCGTCCCTTTTAACCATGCTCACGCAAGTGTGTAGTGAACCTAAGTTGTTTCTTTTTATTTCAATGGAGAATTTATTTGTTTGCTAATCATATTTGTCTTTTCTTTACACCCAGTATATTTACTATCTGATTCTTCCTCCATCCTGTTTAATTCCATCCAGTTATTTTCTGAATACTCCCTGAAAAACGCTTACTGTTGAAGCCACCCTTATCTGTCTGCTCAGTTTTCCTTTATTGCAACCAATCCTGCTATGTAATACCTTGAGTGATATAAAAATCAGTCAAAAATATTTGTTGTATGCATATCTACCTTGATAATGACATTTTACAACATTGATTTATTTTTAAATTTTAGGTATGAAGACAAGTTTACCAATGCAAACAATCTTAGGAAAACAAACAAGCCAATTATTTTCCCGCCTTAGGTTGTTATTTAATATTATTCTTTGTTGTGTGTTAATCTCAGGTTTTTCGCTTGAATTAAAAGCGCAGACAATAAATAACGTAGCAGTGTCCGGAACACCAGTGTGTGCTGGTAGTTCTGTTACGGTTACATTTGATGCGGTTAATGGATTAGGTAGTGCCAATTATTTCACCGACGCTACTACTTACCAGGTTTATTTAAGTGATGCAAATGGAGCAAATTTTGTTGCAGTTGGTAGTACTTTTTCAATCCCATTAGGGGCTGGGTATAGCACCGCAGATGGAGGGACTACTTCAACTCTAACGAAAATGATCACTATACCTGCTTCTAAACCAACTGGTTCAGGTTATAAAATTTCGGTTAATTCCACAAATCCAGCAGCTTCCGGAATTACAGGTGCAAATGCTTCTGTTGGTTTTACTGTGAATGGAATAGTTACGCCGACAGTTTCTATAACTGTTAATCCGGGCTCAACTATTTGTGCAGGAACTTCAGTAACCTTCACAGCTACACCCCTAAATGGTGGAGCTGGGCCAACCTATCAATGGCAGCTAAACGGTGTAGATATTCCAGGTGAAACTGCTATCACCTACACTTCAACAACACTTGCACAGGGCAATAAGATAAAAGTTGTAATGACGTCGAATGCTGTATGTCCTTCACCGGCAACGGCTACGAGTAGTGAAATAACTATGACGGTTAACCCGGTGCTGGTACCTTCAGTAGATATTGTTTCTACTGCACCGGTATTTACAACTACACCGGTTATTTGTCCCGGTACCACTTTAACCTTTCTTGCTACACCAACAAATGGTGGAGCGAGCCCGGTTTATCAATGGAAATTGAATGGATCAACCAATGTGGGCACAAACAGTCCAAATTACTCCACATCAACTCTTGTAAATGGCGATAAGATTACGGTCGAAATGATTTCAAATGCTGTTTGTGCCGCTCCGGCTACTGTTCTAGGCAATGAGATAACTACAACGGTTAACCCCGCAACACCTGCAACCCCAGGAACTATTACAGGTAATTCCCCCGTATGTCCCGCTCTCGGTTCATTAGTATATAGCATTACTGCTGTGGCTAATGCTACAACTTATACATGGGCGGTACCCACCGGTTGGACAATCAACAGTGGTGCAGGTACAAATTCAATTACCATAACATCTGGTGCATTTGGACAAAATGGAAATATTACGGTCACTGCGGGAAATAGCTGCGGAACCAGTGCAGCAACCTCGCTTGCTGTTGCGGTCAGCGCACCCACACCTGCACAACCGGGAACAATAACAGGAACAACACCCGTTTGTCCGGCGATCAGCGGCCTTTCTTATAGCATCACTGCTATTACAAATGCAGCAGCTAACGGTTACGTTTGGACGGTTCCAACTGGCTGGACTATCACTGCAGGACAGGGCACCACATCTATAACAGTAACATCGGGTAGTGCTGGTCAAAACGGAAATATTTCTGTCACTGCGAGTAATTCCTGCGGTACAAGTGCTGCAAAGACACTGGCCGTAGTTGTGAGCCCGGCAACGCCGGCAACGCCGGGAAGCATCACAGGCAGCACGCCCGTATGTCCCGCTCTCGGTTCGTTAGTGTATAGCATTACCGCTGTTGCGAATGCAACTACCTATACCTGGTCGGTCCCTACCGGTTGGACAATCAACAGTGGTGCAGGTACAAATTCAGTTAGCGTAACATCTGGTGCATTTGGACAAAATGGAAATATCACGGTCACTGCTGGCAATAGCTGCGGCACCAGTGCAGCAAGTTCGCTTGCGGTTGCGGTCAGCGCACCCACACCCGCACAACCGGGAACAATAACAGGAACAACACCCGTTTGTCCGGCGATCAGCGGCCTTTCATATAGCATCACTGCTGTTGCAAATGCAGACGCTAACGGTTACGTATGGACGGTTCCAACGGGCTGGACAATAACTGCAGGACAAGGAACTACAGCTATCACAGTGACGTCTGGATCTGCTGGTCAAAATGGAAATATTTCTGTCACTGCCAGTAATTCCTGCGGCACAAGTGCTGCAAAGACACTGGCCGTAGTTGTGAGCCCGGCAACGCCGGCCATTCCGGGAAGCATCACAGGCAGCACGCCCGTATGTCCCGTTCTCGGTTCGTTAGTGTATAGCATTACCGCTGTCGCAAATGCAACTACCTATACCTGGTCAGTGCCTACCGGTTGGACAATCAACAGTGGTGCAGGTACCAACTCGATTACCGTAACGTCTGGCACCTTTGGACAAAATGGAAATATTACGGTCACTGCCGGAAATAGCTGTGGAACCAGTTCGGGGAGTTCGCTTGCTGTAGCCGTAAGCGCACCCACACCTGCACAACCGGGCTCAATAACAGGAACAACACCCGTTTGTCCCGCCATCAGCGGCCTTTCATATAGCATCACTGCTGTTGCAAATGCAGCAGCTAACGGTTACGTATGGACCGTTCCAACTGGTTGGACCATCACTGCAGGACAGGGCACCATATCTATAACAGTAACATCGGGTAGTGCTGGTCAAAATGGAAATATTTCTGTCACTGCCAGCAATTCCTGCGGTACAAGTGCTGCAAAGACACTAGCTGTAGTTGTTAGCCCTGGAACTCCTGTCACTCCAGGAACCATCACAGGTGCTGTTGAACAATGTATTAGTAAAACCAGCCTTGTTTACAGCATTACCGCTGTTGCAAATGCCACCAGTTATAGCTGGACGGTACCGACAGGATGGAGTATTACATCCGGTGCTACAACCAACTCAGTAACCTTGTCTACATCTGGTACTGCTGTTAGTGGTAATATTACAGTGTCTGCTATCAACTCATGCGGCACTAGCGCAGCTCAAACCTTTGCAGTTTTAGTAAGTCCGGGAATTCCTGCCGCACCTGCCGCACCTACAGGGCCAATATCTATTTGCCCCGTAGTATCAGGACTGGTGTATTCAATCCCTGCTGTACCGAATGCCACCAGTTATTTGTGGGTAGTTCCAACAGGCTGGACAATTACTACAGGCGCAAGCACAAATTCAATTACAGTTACAGCCACATCATCAGCAGTAACCGGAAATATCAGTGTAAAAGCGGTAAATGCATGTGGAACGAGTGCATCAAGCCCGAACTTGTCAGTGACAGTTGGTACTTTTGCCTCTGTAGTCGCAGGAGCGAATCAAACAATTTGTACAGGTTCGCCCGTTGCTTTAAATGCCGTAACTGGTGGTGCGATCAGTGGCAATAATGATGTTCAGTGGACTTCATCGAATGGTGGCACATTTACAAATAGCGGAAGAAAGGCCAGTGTAACATACACTCCAAGCCCAGCCGCAATTGCTGCAGGAACAGTTACTTTAACAATTACAACGGATGCTCCGTCTGGTGTATGTACTGCCGCTACTGATTTTCTGGTTGTTACAATTAGGCCTAGGGCAACAGCCAGTATCTCTGGCACCACTACAATTTGTTCCGGTACTTCCACAAACATCACATTTACAGCTACCCCAAATAGCACCGTAAATTATACAATAAATGGGGTCTCAAATCAAACCAATATCGGTGCATCCGGCACTGCTACAGTGTCGTCTGGCCCTTTAAGTTCTGCAGCCACATACAGTCTGGTAAGCGTCGATTATACAACTGGTACGACCTGCGGGCAGACGGCTAGTGGATCAGCTACGATTAGCATCAATCCCTTACCTACCATTAGCGGCACTTTAAGTGTTTGTGCCGGATCTGCCAGACAATTAACAGGATCAGGCACTGCCGCCGCATCAAATCCATGGGTTTCTGCTTCCACCGGGGTAGCAACAGTAAGTAGTACAGGTTTAGTAACAGCGGTTGCAGCCGGAACAAGTGTAATCACTTATACAAATAGCAATGGATGTAGCATAACTGCAACGGTAACAGTCAATGCATTGCCAACAATTGGCGGCACTCTAAGTGTTTGTGCCGGATCAACTACACAATTGACCGGATCAGGTACTGCTGCCGCATCAAATCCCTGGGTCTCGGCTTCCACCGGGGTGGCAACAGTTAGTAGTACAGGTTTAGTGACAGCAGTTGCTGCAGGTACGAGCGTAATCACTTATACAAATAACAATGGATGTAGCATAACTGCAACGGTAACAGTCAATGCCTTGCCAACAATTGGAGGCACTCTAAATGTTTGTGCCGGATCAACGACACAATTGACCGGATCGGGTATTCCTGCTGCATCGAATCCCTGGGTATCCGCTTCAACCGTGGTGGCAACAGTAAATAGTACAGGTCTAGTGACAGCAGTTGCTGCAGGTACAAGTGTAATAACTTATACAAATAATAACGGTTGTAGCATAACTGCAACAGTAACAGTCAACGCCTTGCCCACAATTGGAGGCACTCTAAATGTTTGTGCCGGATCAACTACACAATTGACCGGATCGGGTACTCCTGCTGCATCGAATCCCTGGGTATCCGCTTCCACCGTGGTGGCAACAGTAAATAGTACAGGTCTAGTGACAGCAGTTGCTGCAGGTACAAGTGTAATAACTTATACAA
>JBKJUP010000022.1:0-102941 GCA_046590675.1 Ferruginibacter sp.
CACTGCAAGCTGGAAGCAAGGCATCTTTTATTATGAAAATAAAAAAGGAACCGGTGATGGATTTGCAGGCCTCAATGCTTCAAAATCAGGCACGGACTTTATTATGACAAGTTCTGATTGCGGTTACTCAACTGCCAACTGCAGTAACTGGTTAATATCTCCTGAATTCATTGCTAAGAACGGTGATAAAATAAGTTTTTATACCCGCACTTATGAAAATCCGGCCAGGGCCGCAGACAGGTTACAGGTGAGGATAAACGACGTAAACAGTTCAGCCGATGTTGGTGTAGATAGCAACAGCGTAGGTAATTTCAAAACGATTTTATTAGACATTAACCCTGCATTAAAAACCTCGGGAGCAGATGCTTTTCCGGGTGTATGGACGCTCTACGAATTAACGATTGCAGGCATGCCTAAAAATCAAAAAACAAGGGTAGCGTTTAGATACTATGTTAAGGATGGCGGCCCCACCGGCAAAAATGGATTGGGCGTTGGCATTGACCGGTTTAATTTTATAGATAAGCAATAACATGGACCATTTCCATTATATTTTCAATTTAAATTTTATCCCGGCAAAATCCTGACCGGTTGTTTGATACAGCATGATACCTGCTAATTTATTTTATGGTAAGAATAGAGCACTTCGATGGAGCGGCCTGCTTTTTTTCGGGTTACTATTGAGTTGCAACTACAACAAAGATGACAAGTCTCCCCATGCCACATCCACCTTTATTGCTGACAATATTTTATCCATAAAAAAAGCAATGCCATTGCTCCAAAATGGTGACCTTTTAACAAGGAGCGATGATGATTTTGAAAGCCTGAGCCTGCAAAATTTTTCCACCAGGGACAGAAGGTATTCACACAGCGGGTTGGTGTTTTTAGAAGATAGCCACTATTATGTTTATCACAGCATGGCGGGCCCTGAAAACCCGGATGGACATTTTAGGAGAGAGCCGTTTGACAGCTTTGTGAGCCCGGCAAAAAAAACAGGCTTTGGCGTTTTTCGTTACCAGCTATCGTTGGGCGAAATTGAAGCCCTGCATACTTTATATAAAAAATATTACCAGGAAAAAATCCCTTTCGATAAAAGCTTTAATCTAATTTCGGACGATAGCATGTACTGTTCAGAAATCATATACAAGAGCCTAAAAAAAGTTACCAATAACAGGATCGTTTTACCGGTTTCTGTATTAACCAATTTTAAACCCAAGACGCCCAACATGCTTTCAAAAAACATTTTGATAAAACGATTTGAATATATTGGGCTGGATGATCTTTACATGAATCCTTTTTGCAAAGAGATCTTACAAACGCATTACAAATAATGGAAAATATTTTATTATACACGGATGGTTCATCAAGGGGCAACCCCGGCCGGGGCGGATATGGCTGCTTACTGATGTGGGGGCAACATCGCAAAGAACTTTCGCAGGGTTACCGGATGACCACCAATAACCGCATGGAACTGTTGGCGGTTATTGCCGGGCTTGAAGCCATTAAAAAACCAGGTATGCCGGTTACTGTTTTTTCCGACAGCCAGTACATTGTTAACTCTGTTGAAAAAGGCTGGCTCAACAACTGGATCAAAACAGATTTTAAAGGCGGCAAAAAAAATAAAGATCTCTGGAAACATTATTATGAACTGGCTAAAAAATTCACGGTCAAATTTGTTTGGGTGAAGGGGCATTCCACCAATCCATACAACAATCGATGCGATGAATTAGCTACGGCTGCTGCTGATGGTAAAAACCTGTTGGTAGATAAAGGGTATGAAGAAAGTATGTAACAAGTAGTACAAATAGAAAAGCCCCGATCATTTGATCAGGGCCAATAAATATATTGATTGTTTCTATTGCAGGTTTAAGCAATTAAATGCTTTTGTTCCTTGCTTTTATTGAGCAGGTAATACCCTCCAAATAATATAGTACTAAACAATACGGTAGCATACAAACTTGTTTGTAAAAAAGGAAGCCCGGCTGTATAGCAACTTACTAATCCTGTAATATCTTTTGTGTAAGGCAAATTATTTAAGGCCAACCCGCCGCCAATCCAAACTACAAAGTTGGAAGCAAGAAAATAAAATGCGGTTCCTCCAACTGCACCGGCTGCAATCTGCAATACTTTTTCTTTTTTAATAAAAAATCCAATAACGGTAATGGCACCAAACAACAGGTAGTTGGTAACCTGGCCCTGGTAAAATCCCTGCATAGTTGATAAATTAAACTGGTACAATATTTCATACATTACATCAGAAATAAACATAGAAAACAGCGGCAAAATAAATGCAAACTTTTTGTCTTTTATTACACTTCCTCCAAATAAGGCCATTGCAATTTGTGGTGCAAAACCATAAGGCCTGCCCGGCATAATCCGGTATAAGGATGCAATTACCACCAGTAAAACAAAACTTACTACAATTGATTTATCTATCTTCATTTTTTTTAATTTAACAATGGCAAAAATAGGTAATTAAACGGCTGAAGCAATGGGTGCATTTAAAATTGTCACCGGTTGGTGGGGACACCAACCGGGGCAGTCAGCCGTGGGCGGTGTCTCCACCGCCCACAAGCAGCAAAGCAATGCGACAATTTAAATGCACCCGAAGCAATCAATTGAATGGCCTTTTTCAGCTTTATCATTTAATCCTTTTGATTATTAAAATGGCTAAACACAATCATACCGGCAAAATTGGGGAAAGCATGGGCGTTGTTTACCTGACTGATATTGGTTACGCATTACTGGAACAAAACTGGCGGCATTCGCATTGGGAAGTAGATGTAATTGCAAGCAAAGACACTGTATTACACTTTATAGAAATAAAAACAAGGAGATCAAAAAACTTTGGTATGCCGGAAGATAAGGTTGGCAAAAAAAAGATAGAACACCTCATTAAAGCTGCAGAGGCCTATTTATACCTGCATCCTGAATGGCAGCGCATACAGTTTGACATCCTCTCCATTTTATTGATACCAAATGAACCGCCTGAATATTTTTTGATTGAAGATATTTACCTGTAGCTCACCTGAATTTATTTAGCCAGCAGCACTTTCATCTTTTCCACCATTTTAAATGTAGCCGGGCAATATTGAATATTCTGTTTGTGTACATGAATATAGGAAACTGCTTTCTTCTTGGTAAGATGTGGAAAGCCTGCACAATCTGCCGGCCTGATGGGATAGATGGAACATTTATTATCCGTTAAATTCAAAAACTGGCAGGGTTGCTTTTTGTTGTGCCAGTCACCCGTTTTATCAAGCACCAGCCATTTATCTTTAAAAGCCTTCGGCGTCATTTCAAAATGCGTAGATATACGTTTGATGTCTTTCACAGTAAAAGTAGGGGTCATTTTTTTACAGCAATTGCCACAACTCAGGCAATCTATTTCTGCCCACACTTCTTTATCAACCACCTCCATAATGTGGTGAATATTTTTTGGCGGATTTTTTTCTAACTTAGTTAAAAATGAACGGAAGGATCTTTTATGATACCGTACCTTTTGTTTGAACGAGCGGAAGTTAACCATCATTGGGGGAAATACCTGTTTAGGTACGAAAACGAAATTAGGTAAACATTCAGCAATAAAATCATCGCCGTTTGGGTATATTTTTCAACCGGTTCAATTACATTTTTTCTAAAAAGCCAGGTATGTGGGAAGGTTATAAAAAGGGATTTAAAGCGTATCTGCAACTGGAAAAATCGCTGAGTGATAATTCGGTTGAAGCCTACCTGCACGATGTGGAAAAACTCACCAATTGGTTACTGCATACCGGGCAGCAAAAAACGCCGGGTGCCATCGAATTGAAGGACCTGGAAATTTTTATACAGGCTATCAGCGAACTTGGTGTAACGCCGGCTTCTCAGGCAAGGATGATATCCGGGTTAAAAGCATTTTTTAAATATTGCATTTTAGAAGAAATCATAACGCTGGATCCGGCAACGCTGCTGGAATCGCCCAAACTTAAAAGGGCATTACCCGATATATTGAGCTTTGAAGAAATTGAAACCCTTATTGGAAAGATTGACTTAAGCAAACCCGAAGGTGGCAGAAATAAAGCCATGCTGGAATTGCTGTACAGTTGCGGCTTAAGGGTATCCGAAGCGGTAAACCTGCGCCTCAGTTGCCTGCACCTTGATGTAGGTTTTATTAGGGTAACCGGCAAAGGCGATAAAGAAAGACTGGTGCCAATTGGCGGCGATGCCATTAAGTACATCAATATTTACCGGGAGAATATTCGTGTACACATTGCTGTTAAACCCGGCAATGAAGACATTTTATTTTTAAACAGGCGTGGCAGTAAACTTTCAAGGGTTATGATTTTCCTGATCATTAAAGAATTGGCAAAACTGGCTGAAATCAGGAAAACAATTTCACCACACACCTTCCGTCACTCCTTTGCCACACACCTGGTAGAAGGTGGTGCCGACCTGCGGGCCGTTCAGGAAATGCTGGGCCATGAAAGTATTACCACTACAGAAATTTATACCCACCTCGACAGGGAATATTTAAGAACCACTTTGCACCAGTTTCATCCGGCGTTTAAGCACAAGGCTTAGAGCGGGTGCAGGGTTGAAGCTCAATCAGTTCTTCTTATTTAACCACAAATCTTGCAACACTTATCAAATCACCTGCTGATCCAAGTATCCGCATTACATACACGCCACTGCTCCATGCGCTTTCGCATTGCACCTTACTTACAGACTGTTTATCGGCTGATTTAACTGTTTGCTGATAAATAAGTTTGCCGGAAAGGTCAATGATTTGCAGGGTGTAGCTGCCGGGCTTTTTTAGTTTTATAGCCACCTTCATCTCGTTTCCTTTGCTAACAGGATTGGGATAAATTTTCAGGGAATCCGTTAAAGCTGTTTTTACTTTTACTGACCAGTTTGAAGCCCTGGTGGTTCGTACGCAAGATGAAATTCCACCAGCGATAAAAGAAAGTCTCCCTAATTCAGTACTATTACTAAGTATAGTCACATTTTCAAGCGGAATTATTTTTCTTCGCAGGTAAATCGTTTCTTCCTTCATTATAAAATTATTGGCAGGGATTGATATCACCATTTCCCGAGACTGATACCCCAACGCTTCTATCGCAACGGTTACAGTTGAGTTGGATGTTTTACTGGTTATCGTAAATGAGCCTTTTTCACCTATCAGTATTTCCTTACCTGTTTCTTTTATTGTGATGATTCCGTTACCGATTAATTCGTTGGTTGTGGCATCGAGTATTTTCCCTGAAAATTCAAAATCCTTTACAGTCAACACAGGATTGAGTTTGCCATTTTTTGATTGAGTTTTTACATCCGGGCTTATCGCTATCATACCCTTTTGAGCGCTGGCTTGCTTTGTGTAAAGCAGTACCGGAAATAAAAAGCCAATGACATACTTATACCAGTAATTTCTCTTCACAACGGCGTACCGTATGCCTTTCTCCAACTGTTTGTTTGATAAACGCCCACACATATTGGCATCACCTTTTAACAATGCTGTGTAAACCTGTTCATCGGTCATTACACTAAAATCTACTACATCTTTTTTGCAGGAGTTACAGAATCGTCCTTGCTCATTTGGAGTCATGTTTTGCCAGTTTTCATGGCATGGTTCAGCAATTGTAAATGTTACATCAGGCATGTTGGTAAATTTTATCGTTATTAAAATGGATGGAAAAATAAAAGGGTTTTACCGGGCAGGCAACGCAAAAACATAAAAGTATCTTTTTGACAAACACTATTATGGCAGAAAAAAATGAATAAACAGGTAAGGTGAAAAACCTAAACGGGATTTGAAAACGAGTTAGCATTGATTGCATTATTGCCGGTTTAAAAAACCAGATGCACCAATTAAAATAATTACATAAATATAGTGGAGGAAATATTTACTTCATCAAAATCTCTGTCTGAGAATAATTGACAGCGTCTTTTGGATAGGTGTTTTTTACTTTATTGCGGTAGTTTTTAAACATGCTCATCCACCGCAAACTAAGTACGCCGAAAATACCTTCTTTAACGATTCCTTTGTTCATTTTACTTTCGCCATGTTGACGATCAATGAACGTAATGGGTACTTCCGCAATTAAGAAATCCAGCTTCCATGCGGCAAATTTCATTTCTATCTGAAATGCATAGCCTATAAAAGTAATTTCTGAAAGGTTAATGGTTTCTAACACTTCTTTGCGGTAGCAAACAAAACCAGCCGTAGGATCTTTTACCGGCATCCAGGTTATTATACGGGTGTATAAGGAAGCTCCTTTTGATAATGCAATGCGATTGGCAGGCCAGTTTGCAACTGCGCCACCCCGTACATACCGGGAACCGACTGCCATTCCAGCTCCACCCTTACAGGCCATATACAATTTCTCAAGATCCTGGGGATTGTGAGAAAAATCTGCATCCATCTCAAAAATGTACTCATAGTTACGTGCCAATGCCCAACGAAATCCATGAATATAAGCAGTGCCTAAACCCAACTTGCCTTGTCTTTCTTCTAAAAATAATTGATTGGGATATTTTGCAAGGAGTGATTTTACAATTGTAGCGGTACCGTCAGGAGATCCATCATCGATGATAAGAACATGATAATTTTGTTGCAAACCCATGACGGCTGCAATAATATTTTCAATGTTTCCTTTTTCGTTATAAGTAGGTATGATGACTAACTTTTCCAACAATATAATGTAGGTTTTAAACGAATTTACTAATTACAGATTAAATCATAGTCTACAAATATCCCATTTGTTGCTTTTAATTATTCTTTAACAGGGTTCTGTTTAATATTTCAGTAAGTTTTTGCTTGGTATGCAAAGGAAAATCGCCTCTCATCATCCAATCGTAATACTGCGGTTCGGCTTTTAATACATCAGTCACCGGGCGACCCTTGTGTTTACCAAAATTGAAAACTTCCACACCTTTATCATCAAATAAGAAACGACGGGCATAATCCACAATTTTTTCTTCACCAATGGTGCCGAGGATAGAATCCACTGAATTGCCAAGTTTGGGGTAACGCTGAATCTGGGACAGCAGCACGTCAATCGTAGCACTCACATCCGCTTCTGCACTATGTGCACTTATCAATTCTTTATCACAATAAAATTTATAGGCAGCCGTCAGGGTTCTTGGTTCCATGGTATAGAAAATATGCTGCACATCCACCATGCGTCTTGTACTAAGATCTACAACCATACCTGCTCTCAGGAATTCTTCCATTAACATCGGTATGTCAAACCGATTGCTGTTGTACCCGCCCATATCACAGTTTTCGATAAACTGTTTTAATTCATTACCGGCCTGCTTAAAAGTTGGCGCATCTTTCACCATTTCATCGGTTATACCATGAATATCGGTGGATTGTTGTGGAATGCGCATGCACGGGTTAATGAGTTTTCTTTTTACCTGCCGCGTTCCATCTGGCAAAATTTTTATAAATGCTACTTCAACAATTCGATCTGTTGAGAGATTTACACCAGTAGTTTCGAGATCTAAAAACGCAATAGGGCGGGATAATTGTAAGGACATCGTAAGATTTTTTTTAAGGTTCAGCTTAAAGGAATAACATTTTTATTTTTGTTATACACTATTTTTCAAAAAAATGAGTTTATATAGTTGCTATCGGGAAATAAGCATCTTTTTTCTTCATATAATCGAGCGGCAAGATAACTTTTAAAAATGAAAATGTTAACTTTTCGCAGCTAAAGAAAATGGTATGTATCTTTGTGTGGCAAAAATAAAAAATTACAAAAGTTTAAACTCCAACAAATGAAGAAGATTTTATTATTTGCAGTTATCATCGTTTCTGGCTTAATTATGCTGACTTCCTGCGGTGCAAGCAGAAGATCCGGTTGCCCTATGTCAGAAAATATCATCCACTAAATTTACAAGTTTAAAAATGAATTGGATATCTCTTAACCAGGAATCACAACTTGGTGAAATTAAAGAACAGTCAAAAACAAAGCCCCAACTGATTTTTAAACATAGTACCCGCTGCTCCATCAGCTCAGTTGCAAAAAACCGGCTTGAAAGAAGTGCGGTTCCTGACAACATCGATTTCTATTTTCTTGATCTTATTAAAGACAGGGCAATCAGTAATAAAGTAGCTGAAGAGTTTGATGTATTTCACGAATCTCCGCAGGTGCTGCTTATAAAAAATGGCGAGTGCGTGTACGATGAAAGTCACTCAGGCATTAGCATGGATGAAATAGGTGAACAGGCTGCAGCATAAGGGCCGTTAGTCAACTATTTTTTAGCATGTGTTAAGAAATGATCTTTTTGGTCGTCGGCATTGATTTCCATGGCATCCGCATCGGCAGAGTCTACACTGAGGAACGAAGTGCTCCGTTCAACTTCAACTTTTTATGGCATCATTTTCCAACACAATCTTTTTACAACATTCAATTTAAACAGCTTCTTCAAAATAAATTATTTTACCCGCTTTTTTAAAGGTGGGTATTTTTATATTTGAACCAAGGTGGAAAAACGGCATATTGAATCCAATTCTGCAAGAACATTTAATGCAAAAAAAAGAGTCATTGTTGAAACAATACCTCTTTACAATATTAAGTGGCTAAGCGAATATTATTTTTCTACAACGATAATAGGTACGCCTTTAAAACATCGGCATCCGCTTTAATTTTACTACTCTTTTTTTCAAGCAGTAGTTGCTGTTCAATGGCAACAGGAATGGGAACCGGTTCACCTATTACCGGCTCAACTACATCGTAAAATTTTACGGGATGAGCAGTTTCCAACACAATCCCTTTTTGTCCGGGGTTGGCTGCCAGGTATCTTTCTAATGCAAGATAACCAACTGCTCCATGTGGATCCAGCAAATACTCATGCTCATCGTATACTTGTTTTAAAGTTGCTTTAGTTTCGCTGTCTGATATACTAACGCTGCTGAAAACATTTTGCAGGTCCTTAAACTTATGATGAAAAATTTCAAGTATGCGGATGAAATTACTTGGATTACCCACATCCATGGCGTTTGACATGGTAGCAACCGCTTTGCGTGGTTCGTACTTTTCAGTAAGCATAAAATCGGGCACCACCGCATTGGCATTACAGGCCGCAATAAAATGCTTAACAGGCAACCCTGAAATGTGCGCCAGGATGCCTGCACAGATATTTCCAAAATTTCCGCTCGGAACTGATATCACCGGCAAATTGCTTTTATCAGCCCACTTTTTATAGGCAAAGAAATAATATAATTGTTGTGGTAGCCAGCGGGCCACATTGATAGAATTAGCGGAGGTCAGGAACAGGCTTTTGGCCATTTCCTCATCTGTAAATGCATGCTTTACCATTTGCTGGCAATCATCAAAAGTACCTTCTACTTCCAATGCATGAATATTTTTGCCCAGCGTAGTTAATTGCTTTTCCTGCACAGAACTTACTTTTCCTGAAGGATACAATATCACCACTTCTACCCCATCCACATCATAAAAACCATTTGCAACTGCCCCACCTGTATCGCCTGATGTGGCTACCAGTACGGTTACTTTCCTGTGTTCATTTTTTACAAAATAACCGAGGCATCTGCTCATAAACCTTGCACCTACATCCTTAAATGCCAATGTAGGGCCATGGTACAATTCAAGTGTATAAATATCTTCATTTACGTGTACCAGCGGGATTTCGAAATTGATCGTTTCACTTACAATTTGTCTTAACACCTCTTCAGGAATACTATCACCTACATAAGGTTTCATCACCTCGTAAGCAATTTCTTCGTTACTGTAGTCGCCAATATTTTCAATTAAATGTTTTGACACCTGTGGTATCTCTTCAGGAAAATACAAACCTTTGTCCGGCGCCTGCCCCTGGATAGTCGCTTCTTTAAAATCACATTTTGGTGACTGGTTATTGGTACTGTAGTATTGCATTCAACTGAACAATTATAGTTTAAAATTTGATTGTGCTGTGCAGATATTGTAGCTGATTACCTGCGCTTATTCCTCTATTATTTTAACCCCAGTTTTGTTAATGGTAGTAACATACGTATAGTAGGCAAGCCCGATGCGATCGTATATTTCCTTCATCACATTTTCAACAACCCTTGCAGTTTTTTCGTCTTTGCTCAACATAAAAATAGAGGGGCCGGAGCCTGAAATACCGCCACCCAATGCACCAGCTTCTTTACAATTCTTTTTCACCTCATCAAAGCCAGGAATCAGCATACTTCTAACAGGTTCAATGATTACATCTTCTAAAGAACGGCCAATCAACGATAAATCGTTTTGCATAAAGCCCGCAACCAACCCGGCAATGTTACCCCATTGTTTGATGGCATCTTTTAACAACACTTCTTTCCTTAATATCTGGCGGGCATCTTTTGTACGCACTTCTATTTGTGGATGCACAATGGTTACAAAAAGTTCGGGACTGGGAATGGGCACAATGTCCAACGGATGAATGCTGCGGATTAACGTAACGCCGCCATAAATGCATGGTGCAATATTATCGGCGTGCTTTACACCTGAAGCAACTTTTTCACCAAACATGGCAAAGCGCACCAGGTCATGGTTCGAAAAAACATTACCCAATAAGTAATTGGCTGCAACTACAGCACCAGCAGCACTTGCAGCGCTGGAACCTATACCACTGCCCGGCTTTATTTTTTTATGAATAATTACTTCAAAACCAACTTCTCCGGGTAATTCATTGATCATTTCTACCAATGGTGCACCTGCAGTATTTTGCATCGGATCGGTTGGTAACGGGTAGCCATCAGCGCTGTGTATGATGATCTTTTTTTCTTCAAGAATTTTCACTTCCATCAAATCATTCGGACTATCAAGGCACATTCCCAATACATCAAAACCGCACACAAGATTGGCAACGGTAGCAGGTGCAAGTACACGTACAGTTTTCTTCCTTTCCCCTGTTGCACCAACTATACCGGCTGTGCTTATTACCTCTTTTTGCTGATCGGGATTCATATTATTATTTGTGATTTAAGCTCGCTGTTAGTATCCCTTGTTGAAAATGCCATTAATTTTTTAACCTCTTGCTGCCCGGATGATATCAGCAAATACACCTGAGGCCGTTACATCTGCACCGGCTCCTGCACCTTTAATTACCAATGGTTGTTCTTTATATCTATCAGTGTAAAACAGCACAATATTGTCTTTACCATACAAATGATAAAAATCGTGGGCCGGGTCAATGTGTTGTAACCCAACGGATGCTTTTCCGTTTTCAAATTTGGCTACAAATTTTAATTTCTTTCCATCGGCAGAAGCTGCCTCATACAATTGCTTAAAATGATCCTCATGTTTTTCCATACACTGGTAAAATTCTTCCACGGTTCCCTGCATGCATGGTGGTGGCATAAAGGAATTATTGTCAACATCCTCCATTTCAATTTTTTCACCAGCCTCTCTTACCAATATCATTATTTTACGCATCACATCTTTACCACTTAAATCAAGTCGTGGATCCGGTTCTGTATAGCCTTCATCCTGCGCCTGCTTCACCACCGATGCAAAACTTTTTTTACCGTCGTAATTATTAAATACAAAGTTGAGTGTTCCACTTAAAACAGCTTCCATTCTATGTACGTTATCGCCACTGCGCAACAAATCATTTAAAGAACCGATGATGGGCAAACTTGCACCCACATTGGTTTCAAATATAAAATGTGCATTGAACTCTCTTGCCAGTTTTTTTAATTTGGTATAATATTCAAAGGAGGAAGAACAGGCAATTTTGTTACAGGCTACCACAGAAATGCTTTTCTGTAACAACTGGTCGTAACAGCTTGCCACCAATTCATTTGCGGTAACATCTGCAAATACCGAATTGCGTAAATTTTTCAATTGAATGCGATCCAGGAAATCCTGCATTTCCATTGTTTCGCCATTTTCCAGTAAGTCTTTCCACTTTGTTAAATCAATTCCATTGTCATCAAACAACATTTTTCTGCTATTCGCAATGCCAACCACATTGATTTTTAAGTTCATATTCTTTAGCAGGTATTGTTGCTGCTGTAAAATTTGTGCCATCAGTTTACCTCCTACATTACCAACGCCTGCTACAAATAAATTAAGTTCTTTATTGACTGTTTCAAAAAACTCTTCATGCAATACGTTGATGGCTTTTTTTACATCATGGGTAGATATTACTGCAGAAATATTTCTTTCAGATGAACCCTGTGCAATGGCACGAACATTTACACCGTTGCGACCAAGGTTGCCAAACATTTTACCACTGATACCCGGGTGACTTTTCATATTATCACCCACAAGTGCCACGATGGCCAGGTCTTTCTCTACAATGATAGGAGCTACTTTTTTTGTTTCAATTTCGTAGGCAAAAGCTTCGTCGATGGCGTGTTTTGCTTGTACTGAATAAGCAGCCTCAATACCGACACAAATAGAATGTTCAGACGAACTTTGTGTAATGAGTATTACGTTTATTTTCTTATCTGCCAGCGATTCAAATAATCTTTTAGAAAACCCCGGAATACCTACCATGCCACTACCTTCCAGGCTTAGCAATGATATACTGTTTATACTAGAGATGCCCCTGATGGAGCTGCCGTTTTTTGCCACATCTTTCTGGATCAGCGTTCCTGCATCTCCGGGAGCAAACGTATTTTTTATCCAGGTGGGAATACCTTTGCTGCTTACCGGCTGTATAGTTGGCGGATAGATTACTTTGGCACCAAAATGTGAAAGTTCCATTGCCTCCTGGTAAGAAATCTGTGGGATAATTTTTCCGGTGGTCACCAGCCTTGGATCAGCAGTCATCATTCCTGAAACATCGGTCCATATTTCTAATACTTCTGCATTTAGCGCCGCAGCCAAAATTGCTGCAGTGTAGTCGGAGCCGCCGCGACCAAGTGTAGTATTGGCACCGCTTGCAGTGGCAGCAATAAAACCGGGCATCAGGTATAAATTAGCTGGCGCTGAAGAAAAATAATCTGTCACCTTTTGATTGGTCAATGTAAAATCTACCGTGGCTGCGCCAAATTCAGCATTGGTAATAATTAAGTCACGGGAATCTTTCCATTCACAACCTTCTGTATCTGTTTGAAACGCTGCTGCAATGATTTGTGAAGACAATATTTCACCATAACTCATTACCCTATCCTTAGTCCGGGGCGATAATTCCCTTAGCAGGAAAATACCATTGCATATATCTTCAATTTCATTACACAAAGTTTTTACCTGGCTCAATAAACTGCTCTGCATGGTTAAAGGCACCAGTTCTTTTACAGTTACCAGGTGGCGCTGTTCAGATTCCTGCAGCTTTTTTTTATAATCTTCATTACCATCTGCTGCAAGTGTACTACACTCAATCAACAAGTCGGTAATTCCACCCAGGGCTGAAACCACCACAATTGTTTTATCAATTTTAATTTTATCCTTAACAATAGCAATGACCTTACTTATGTTTTCAGCGTTTTTTACTGAACTTCCTCCAAACTTTAAAACCTGCATGACTTAGTTGATTATATGAATTTGCAAAAATAGTAGATATTGATAGTTAATTCCTGAGAATAATGGCAGATGCCCAATGGTGATATGTAGAATGTTACCCTTAACGGGTAATAATAATAACAATGATAAAGCCTATGGCTATAGTAGCGGAAGTTGTACGATATGAAATAAGATGGGATGCCACTTGTTGCACTTTTTTATTACGAGGCGAAATTAAGCAAATATTTGAAAAACAGTCAAAGTATTTGAAATTTTTGAACTATTTTCATGTCTTCGTTGCATTGCCACCGGTATTATTTCTTTTTTATTAAAAATTATTGAATTATGGATCACGTGTCAACCCGGGGGTTGCAAAATTTTAAAAATCTGGTTGGAATCAAGTTTCAGTTGTACAACAGTTTATTTACGGCCCTCCCCTTTCATCGCATCGAAAAAACAGGCATTTTACTGTCCCTTTTGCTCAACAATTGCGAAGAAGGATATAAGAAAAAACTTAGCCCCACAGAGATTATCGAAGAATTTTTTGCAAAACATACAGCATATATTAAGCCTGCAGAAAAACTGGATCTGCTGTTTAGATTTATCCAGTACATTGAAAGGCAGGTAGTGCTTTTTGATGCACTTGAAGATGCCGCATTTACAGAAATACATGATACCAGCGGGGTTGGCACTTTAAAACACCTGGAAAGCGAGGTTTTACAAAACAATAAGGAAGAAGAACTGAAAGAAAAGTTGAAGAAGTTTGCAGTAAGGCTTGTGTTAACTGCTCATCCTACTCAATTTTATCCCGGTCCGGTTTTAGGTATCATCAATGACTTATCTACCGCACTTGCTGAAAACAATGGTGTACGTATTAATTCATACCTGCAGCAATTAGGCAAAACGCCTTTTTTCAAAAAGGTAAAACCTACGCCTTACGATGAAGCAATGAACCTGGTGTGGTATCTTGAAAACGTTTTTTATTCAGCATTTGGACGCATCATCTCATTTTTAAAGAACCAGTTCCCCGATGCTATTGATGACAATAATCCAATAGTAACGATGGGATTCTGGCCTGGTGGCGACCGCGATGGCAATCCATTTGTAAAGGTTGATACCACAATAAAGGTTGCTGAAGCGTTGCGTGGTGGTATCATTAAATGTTATTACCTGGAAGTAAGGCGCATCAAACAGCGGTTAACTTTTCATGGTGTAGATGTCATTTTAAATGATCTTGAAAAAGAATTTTACGACAACATATTTATCCCAGGAAAAAGAACACATGTAAGTAAAGTAAGTATTCTACAATCGCTGAATAAAATAAAAGACATTCTTGTATATGAACATAATGGCCTTTTCCTGCACCTGGTCAATAACCTCATTAATAAGGTAAATATTTTCGGATTGCATTTTGCAACACTCGATATCAGGCAGGACAGTACTACACACGAACAGGTAATGCAAACCATTGCCGCTAAAACTTCAGCCCTTCCTAAAAATTATAAATCATTAAAGCCGGAAGAAAAAATTGCACTGTTAACGAGCCTTTCTACTTTAAAGGAACCACTTGCGCAGGAAGAAATTGTTACCGAAACACTGGCAACGATTAAAGCTATAAAAACCATACAAGAGTACAATGGTGAATATGGTTGCAATCGCTATATCATCAGTCAATGTAACAGTGCTGTGAATGTAATGGAAGTGTACGGATTGTTTTTAATGGGTGGATGGAGCAAGAAGAATATTACGGTAGATATTGTGCCATTGTTTGAAACAGTAGATGACCTGAAACAAGCCGCTACTATAATGGACATCCTTTATAGCAATGATATTTACGCTGCTCATCTTGCCAGGAGAAATCGTAAACAGACCATTATGCTCGGGTTTAGTGATGGCACAAAAGATGGTGGTTACCTAATGGCCAATTGGGGTATATATAAGGCTAAAGAGGAGTTAACTGCAATTTCACTGAAATATAATATTGAAGTAGTGTTCTTTGATGGCAGGGGCGGCCCTCCATCACGTGGTGGCGGTAAAACGCATAATTTTTATGCTTCCATGGGAAAAAATATTTCCAATAATGAAATACACCTTACCGTTCAGGGACAAACGGTTAGTTCCAATTTTGGAATTGTAGATGCGGCACAATTCAATATTGAAAAATTGATACACGCCGGTATTTCAAATGACCTTTTCAACAGCCGTGAAATTACACTTGAAAAAAAGGAAGAAGATTTGCTGGAAGAACTGGCCAATTCAAGTTTTGAGAAATACAATTCATTAAAACATCACCCCTATTTTGCCGATTATCTTTCGCAGGTAAGCCCGCTAAAATTTTATGGTGGCACCAATGTTGGCAGCCGTCCATCGAAACGTTCACAAAGCAGTAAGCTTTCTTTGAAAGACCTGCGTGCCATACCTTATGTTGGTGCATGGTCGCAGATAAAGCAAAATGTAACGGGGTATTTTGGAGTAGGTACTGCTTTGCATGAACTGGATCAACAAGGCAAATTCGGACAGGTAAAAAAGTTATACAAGAATTCTTTATTCTTTAAAACTTTGCTTGATAACTGTGAGATGTCTATGAAAAAGTCTTTCTTTCCACTGACCCAGTTTTTATCAGAAGATAAAAAATACGGAGAAATCTGGAATACAATTCTGGCAGAATACAATTTAACTGAAAAGTATATCCTCAAAATTTCGGACAAGAAGGAACTGATGAGCGATTACCCGATTGACCAGATGTCTATCCTGATGAGAGAAAAAATTGTATTGCCATTATTGACAATACAACAATTCGCCTTAATGAATATCCGGGAAATTGAAGATGAATTGATCAAGTCGCCTCTTAAAGAAACTTATGAGAAGCTGGTAATACGCTCTTCTTTTGGAATCATAAATGCAGGTAGAAACTCCGTTTAATTTCAATCATTCGCTATTATAGAATTTCCGCAGGTTATCCTGCACTTAAATACTAAAAATATCAGGCCCCCAAAAAGGGCCTTTTTTTTATTCAATTGATGAGTTAAACCTGGATTTTATTTGCACCCACTGCCTTTCTATTAACCTATTAAAATATTATTGCTTTATTAATGTGAAAATTATATCAACGGTCAGGTTTTGATTTCGCTTTAAAGTACGTTTGCACCTGAACTTAAACTATACAAATGAAACGTAATTACTTCCTGTACATTATTTTAGTTGTGGGTACCGTTTTTAGTGGCATTACCATCCATGCACAAAGCACTTTACCAATGAATCCGAAAGTAAAAATGGGGGTGCTTGATAATGGACTTACCTACTATATACTGCCCAATAAAAAACCTGAAAATAAAGTAGAGCTGCGGCTTGCTGTAAATGCTGGTGCCATCAATGAAAACGATGATCAGCAAGGATTAGCGCACATGTCGGAGCACATGGCGTTTAACGGCACTACTCATTTTAAAAAGAATGAAATTGTTTCTTTTTTACAGGACATTGGTGTTGGCTTTGGCAATGATCTGAATGCCTATACCAGTTTTGATGAAACGGTTTATATTTTACCCATCCCAACCAGCAAACCTGAAAACCTGGAAAAAGGATTCCAGGTATTGGAAGATTGGGCGCACAACGTAACCTATAACAATGATGACATTGACGGTGAAAGACCAATCATCCTGGAAGAAAGCAGGCTGGGTAAAGGTGCCCAGGACAGGATGTTTAGAAAAATCTATCCTAAATTATTTAAAGGTTCGCTGTATGCAGATCGTTTGCCAATTGGTAAAGACAGTATCATAAAAAACTTTGCCTATCCTGCCATCAAAAATTTTTACCATGACTGGTATCGTCCTAATTTAATGGCCGTGATTGTTGTGGGTGATATTACCGTTGCAAAGGCAGAGGAACTTATTAAAAAACATTTCAGCGGTTTAAAGAATCCTGATTCACCGAAAGAAAGGAAATATGCAACTGTACCGGCTTATACAAGTTCGGATGCAATTATAGTGACTGATAAAGAAGCTACCAGCTATGATGTAAGTGTGCAATATCCTGCATTTGCAAAAAAAGACCTTACCACAGATGTTGACTACAGAAATAGTGTGGTACGTTCTTTATTTTCCACCATTTTTAACCAACGTTTGCAAGAGCTTACACAAAAAGAAAATCCTCCTTTTGTTTATGCTTATAGTGGCTTTGGTTCTTACGCCAGAGGATACGATGCATTCTCACTTGATGCAGGTGCAGGTACAAACAATCCTGAAACAGCACTTACTGCAATGATGACTGAAGTAGAAAGAGCCAAACGCTATGGCTTTACTGAAGCAGAACTTGAAAGAGCAAAAAAGAGCTACCTAAACAGGATGGAGAAGGCTTACAATGACCGCGATAAAACAGAGTCGGGAAGGCTGGTACAGGAAGTATTGCAGAATTTTTTGGAGCATGAAGCAATGCCGGGCATTGAAGTAGAATACGATCTGGCAAAAAAGCAGGTTCCTGGCATAACCTTAGGCGACGTAAATAAAGTGCTGGACATCATTAAAAGCAATACTAATAAACTGGTAGCAATTACCGGCCCTGAAGCAAATGATAAAGTAGTGTTACCAGATAGTTTACAGGTATTGCAAACACTTGCCGCCGTTGAAAAAGCTGATGTAAAACCGTACGAAGAAAAAGCTATTGCCACCAACCTGCTTGCAAAAGAGCCAACTGCAGGCAAAGTAATTTCAAAAAGTACCGATGCAAAACTGGGTACTACAGAATTAAAATTATCGAACGGTGTAACTGTTACGCTTAAAAAAACAGATTTTAAAAATGATGAGATTGTGTTATCTGCTTCCCGCTACGGTGGTAAGAATGAATATGGCTTAGCTGATAAATACAATGCAGAATATGCAACCGCCATCGCTGCAACCATGGGCTTCGGTGATTTTTCTCCCACTGATTTACGCAAGGCTTTGGCAGGCAAAACTGCCAACATCTCAGATGTATTCTCCGGCACAAAAGATGGTTTTAACGGAAGCAGTTCGGTGAAGGATATAGAAACAATGCTGCAGTTATTACAACTACATGTAACGGCACCCCGAAAAGACACATCGCTTTTCAATTCGTTTATACAAAAAAACAAATCGCAGCTTGCTATGCTGGGCGCCAATCCACAGGCCGCTTTTGTTGATACATTTTATAAAGTAATGTATGCCAACAATCCTTTGGCCCCGGTTGCTGTACCACATGCAGAATACTTTGACAATGTGAACCTGGATAAATCAATGGCGATTTACAAAGAGCATTTTGGTGACATGAGTGGGATGCAGTTTGCAATTGTTGGTAACATCGATGAGCAAAAAATTATACCATTAATTGAAAAATACATTGGCTCTTTACCAGCTACAAAAAAGAAATTTACCTATACAGATAATAAAGTAAGAAATGCAAAAGGTAAAATAGACCTGGATACCTATAAAGGTAAAGAAGAGAAGAGCCTTATATTGGTAGTGTTTTCAGGCGAAGCTCCGTACAATGAAGATGAAGCGTTGAAGGCAGAGGCGTTGACACAAGTATTAAACATCCGCATCATTGAAGAACTGAGAGAAAAAGTACAGGGCATATATGGTGGTGGCATATTTGGCGGACTTGAGAAAGTGCCTTACAGCTCTTACGCATTCATTGCCCAATTACCATGTGGACCGGAAAAAGCAGACACTTTAACCGAAGCATTGCAAAAGGAAATAACAAAGATTCGTACAAATGGTATTGAAGAAAGTTACCTGACAAAAGTGAAGCAACAATGGCTGGAGTCGCACAAAGAAACCATTAAAAGTAATGGCGCCTGGGCCGGAAATATTTTAAGTAGTAAAGTAGAAGGTGAAAATATAGATCGTTTTACAAACTACGAAAAATACGTAAATGCCCTAACCGTTGCTGATATTAAGAAAGCTGCAAACCTTTACCTAAGTGGAAAAAATTTGATGATTGCTACTTTGATGCCGGAGAAATATGATCCGTCAAAAGAAAGCAGCACAGGCGACAGGAAGAATGTAGTGCTGAAACAAATTGATATTAAATCAGCAGACATTAAAATTGAGTTGTATGATAATGGTGAAGTAGATGGTGATGAAGTGACCATTTATTTTAATGGCAATGTGGTAAGCAACAAACAAAAGATTACTGAAAAGGCCATCACGATGAATTTAAAAGCTATTCGCAATGCTACCAACGAATTGGTAATGTATGCAGATAACCAGGGGACCATCCCTCCAAATACAGCTTTGATGAAAGTTTATGTTGATGGTAAAATGTATGAAGTACGCGTTGACTCAGATGAAACTAAAAATGGAGCGATCCGTTTTAATTTGAAGTAGCTGATCAATTTTCAGGAATAAAAAAACACCGCAGTTGATAGCTGCGGTGTTTTTTATTTTAAAGTATTAAAGCCGGTTTAAATTTAATGCTGCAAACAGATTATGGTGGGAAATGGTGCCATGAAAAAATGAATTTGAATGGAGCGTCGCCACCGCAGTCGCCATGAAATTCAAAAGTTCGTTAACAAAAAAAACAGTCCTAAAAGTGGCTTTAAATCAGATCAAAGTAATGCCTGTTTATTTCTTATGACGTTGTTCCAGGATGCTGGTAATATCCTGTAAAGAATATCCTTTGGCCTGTAGCAAAATGAGGTAATGAAATAGTAAATCAGCCGCTTCATTTTTAAACAAATCTGCATCATTGTCTTTGGCTTCAATTACAAGCTCAACCGCTTCTTCACCTACCTTCTGGGCAATTTTGTTAATGCCCTTTTTAAACAATGAACTGGTATAGGAAACATCCGTTGGATTATTTTTTCTATCCGCTATTATTTCTTCTAACTTAAAAATAAAATTGGCATCCGTATTTTTTTCATCCCAGCAGGTATCTGCACCGGTGTGACAAACCGGGCCAACCGGCGCCACTTTAATCAACAAGGTATCATTGTCGCAATCGGGCTTGATATCTTTTACAATTAAAAAATTTCCACTCTCCTCTCCTTTTGTCCAAAGCCTGTTTTTTGTTCTGCTAAAGAAAGTCACCTTCTGCAACTCCTGTGTTTTTGCCAATGCTTCTTCATTCATAAAACCAAGCATCAACACTTTGGCGGTACTATCATCCTGTATAATTGCAGGGACCAAACCATCACTATATTTTTTAAAATCGATTGTCATAATTTTTATATTCTAACAGGGATATGTTGGTTATGTAAATATGCTTTTAAATCAGGTATTTCTATTTCTTTGTAATGAAAAATGCTGGCGGCTAATGCAGCATCTGCATTTGCTTTTTGAAAAACATCTTTAAAATGTTCCATGTTACCGGCACCGCCGGAAGCAATAACCGGTATGGGTAAACTGTTTGCCAATGTTGCGGTGATGTCCAACGCAAAACCGTTTTTTGTTCCATCGTTGTTCATAGACGTTAGTAGTATTTCTCCCACGCCTAAATCAACCGCCTGCCTGGCCCAATCCACCGTTTTAGTTTCAGTTTTTGTTCTGCCTCCATTTAAATAAACATACCATTCGCCATCTGCTTCTTTCTTTGTATCTATTGCCAGCACTACACATTGGCTGCCGAATTCGTTGCTTAATCTTTTTATGAGGGCAGATTCTTTATAAGCGGCTGTATTCACAGAAACTTTATCTGCACCATTTTGTAATAAAAGCGATACATCTTCCACGGTGCTGATACCACCCCCTACCGTAAAAGGAATATTGATATGAGCAGCAATTCTTTTAACCAACTCCACCAGTGTTTTTCGCTTTTCTACTGTTGCAGTGATGTCAAGAAAAACCAATTCATCCGCACCTTTTGCGGAATATATTACAGCCAGCTCAACCGGGTCGCCGGCATCACGGATAGATTCAAAATTAATTCCCTTTACCGTTCTTCCATCCCGGATATCGAGGCATGGAATAATTCTTTTGGTAAGTGCATGTTCCACTTCAGTGGGCGCTGAGGTAGCCGATGGTTCAATATTGTTTAAATGATCATTCATTATAAACTAAAACAGTTTTAGTAAATTAATTTAGTTGAAATACACCTGATTTGCTTTTGCCTCAAATGGATTCAGCGGCACCTTTCCTTCGTAAATGGCTTTACCGATGATGGCGCCCTGGCAACCAATTTCTTTTAACTGCAATACGTCATTCACATTACTTACTCCCCCACTTGCAATTAAATTTACCTCCGGATGTTCAGCCATAATTTGCTTGTACAATTCAAGCGAAGGCCCTTCCATGGCGCCATCTTTTGAAATATCTGTACAAAAAATATTGGTAACACCCAGCCCAAGCATCTTACCAATAAAATCAAAAATGTTAATGCCGCCATCAACGAGCCAGCCACTGATTTTTATTTTACCATCGAGTACATCGGCACCCACCATAAATTTTTGTGTACCAAATTCCATCAGCCATTCTTCTAATACTTCCGGATGTTTTACAGCAAGGCTGCCAATGGTAACCATCTGTGCGCCTGCATCAAAAATATTACTCACATCTGTTATAGATTTTACACCACCACCAAAATCGATTACAAGATTGGTTTCCGCAGCTACGGCCTCCAATGTTTTTATATTGATGATTTTGCCTGCCTTTGCGCCGTCCAGATCAACCATGTGCAAACGCTCAATGCCTGCTGCTTCAAATTGTTTTGCAACTTCAACCGGGTTATCATTGTAAACTATTTTTTGAGCATAGTCGCCCTGTTTTAACCTTACACATTTTCCATCAATAATGTCGATAGCCGGAATGATTGTCATGATATGTTGATAAAGTTTTTAATAATTGTTTCTCCAACCAAACCCGATTTTTCCGGGTGAAATTGTACCGCGTAAAAATTACCCTTTCCCATAGCAGCGCTATAGGGAAGCACATAATTTGTTTTTGCAATTGTATCAGCTCCTAATGCAGCATAGTAACTATGAACTGCATATACAAAATCGTTGCCTGCCAACCCGCTAAATAAGGGCGCATTGTAATCATAAATATTGTTCCAGCCAATCTGCGGCACTTTTAAAGTGGGTGATTTAAACAATTTCACATCCTCATCAAAGATACCTAAACAGGTGGTGTCACCCTCTTCTGAATATTTGCACATTAACTGAAGCCCAAGACAGATGCCCAACACAGGCTGCTGCAATGAGGTGATTATTTTATCCAGTCCTCTTTTTCTTAAATAATCCATTGCAGGTGCCGCATGGCCTACACCCGGAAAGATCACTTTATCTGCCCCCCTGATCAATGCTTCATCATCTGTAACAATGGATTCAACCCCCAGTCGTTGCAATGCATACTGTACACTTTGAACATTACCGGCATTGTATTTTATTATTGCTATCATACATCAATGTGCTAAAGAAGTTAAAGAATTCCTTTTGTGCTTGGCAATGCATTGTTATGAATATCTCTTTTTACCGCCATTTTTATTGCCTTCGCAAAACCTTTAAAAATCGCCTCAACTTTATGATGCTCATTTTCGCCTTCGGCTTTAATATTCAAATTGCATTTTGCAGCATCGCTGAATGATTTAAAAAAGTGAAAGAACATTTCTGTTGGCATTTCACCAATCTTTTCTCTTGTAAATTCTGCATCCCAAACTATCCAGCTTCTTCCGCCAAAGTCGATGCCCACCTGTGCCAGGCAATCATCCATGGGCAATAAAAAACCGTACCGCTCAATGCCCCTTTTATTCCCGAGCGCTTTTGCAATGGCTTCTCCCAATGCAATACCTGTGTCTTCAATACTGTGATGTTCATCAATATGTAAGTCGCCATTGCAGGTAATTGCCAAATCAATATTACCATGCCTTGCAAGCTGATCCAGCATGTGATCAAAAAATGCAAGCCCTGTATTCATTGATGATTTACCGTCGCCATCCAGGTTTACTTCTACCGTTATTTTTGTTTCATTGGTATTGCGCTCATGCACAATTTTTCTTGGAGGTAACTTTAAATACTCATAAATATCTTTCCAGTTGGGTGTTTCAAGAATGATCACATCTTTTTTAAGATCGGTAATGGTATCACTTATTTCTGAAGCCCCCAGCGACGGATCATTGTTTAACCAAAACCCTTTGCAACCAAGATTTTTTGCCAACTGCATATCGGTAATCCTGTCGCCGATTACAAAAGATTCAGCCAGGTTATAGGCCGGATTGTTTATATATTTTGTGAGCATTGCTGTACCCGGCTTGCGGGTAGGTGCATTGTCTTTTGGGAAAGTTCGGTCAATACAAACTTCTGCAAAATGAATGGATTCGTTTGCCAGGCTTTTCAGTACAAAATTATGCACCGGCCAAAATGTATTTTCAGGAAATGATTCAGTGCCCAGCCCATCCTGGTTTGTAACCATCACCATTTCAAAATTTAATTCAGTAGCAATTTTTCGCAGGTATTCAAACATACCCGGATAAAATTCAAGCTTGTCAAAACTATCCAACTGGTAGGTAGGTGGCGCCTCTTTTATAAGCACGCCATCCCGATCGATGAACAATATTTTTTTAGGATTACTTTCCATAGCTTTTCAATAATTTTAAGAGTTGCTTATTTTCTTCCGGCGTTCCGATGGTAATTCTCAAACAGTTTTCGCAACCTGTATCATTGCTCCTGTTGCGAACTACAATTTCGTGTTTTGTAAGAAAATTATAAACGGCAACAGCATCCAAAACTTTTACCAATAAAAAGTTAGCATCACTATTATATACTTTTTGTACAAAAGATAATTTTGAAAGCGCTAAAGCAAGTGTAGCCCTTTGACCTACCACTTCTTTGATCCAGTTATTTACCTGTTCAGTATGTGCAAGCGCTTCCAGTGCAAGCTCCTGCGATGCCTCATTGATATTATAAGGTGGCTTTACTTTATTAAACAAATCGATGATTGGTAAGGAAGCAAATCCAAGCCCAAGCCTTAATGCTGCAAGTCCCCAGGCTTTGGAGAGTGTTTGCATAACAATCAGATTAGGATATTCTGTAAGCTCCTGAATAAAAGTTTTTTGGCGGGAGTAATTGATATATGCTTCATCAATGATCACTATTCCCGGAAAATTATTTAACAAGGTTTCAATGTCGCTTCTGTTCATATTATTACCTGTAGGGTTATTGGGCGAACAGATAAATAATAATTTTGTATTGGCATCTACTGCTTCAAGAATGGCATCTACATCCAATTGAAAATCGGGTGTAAGCACTACTTTCTTGATGGGAACATTGTTGATGTTAGCGCTCACCTCGTACATGCCGTAAGTTGGCGGACATACAATAACATTATCCGTTTTAGGTTCGCAGAAAATCCTAAAGGCAAGGTCTATTACTTCATCACTGCCGTTTCCAATAAAAATATGTTCGGCGGGGACTCCTTTTATCCGGGCTATTTCAAATTTCAATTGCCATTGGTATGGATCGGGATAACGATTAAAATTGTCTTCCAGCGGGGAGCCATAGGCATTTTCATTTGCATCGAGTAATACAGAAGCTTTACCTGTAAACTCGTGCCGTGCAGATGAATATGGTTTGAGTGTTTTGATATTTTCGCGTACCAACACATTAATATCCCTGGCGGTACTTAGCGGTGGTTTACCTGCTCCTTCTTTATTTGAGGTGTCATTCATTGTTGACAAAATTTATACAACTTTAATAGAAATATACTACGTTATCCGGATCAGTTTCAGCGATGCGCCAACCTTAAACTAACAGCATTTTTATGAGCATCCAACCCTTCAGCCGCAGCCATCGTTTCCACTGCCGGGCCAATTGCTTCAATCCCTTTTTTATCTACCTGCTGAAAAGTAATTTTTTTTACAAAACTATCCAGCGACACGCCGCTATAAGCCTTTGCATAGCCATTGGTTGGCAAAGTATGGTTGGTACCCGATGCATAATCACCCACACTTTCCGGCGAATAATGTCCTAAAAAAACACTTCCGGCATTCACTACTTTTTCCGAAATAACAGGTGCATTGTCTGAAGCTATGATCAAATGTTCTGCCGCGTATTCATTTAATAAATCAAAAGCTTCCTCTACATTTTCCATTACAATAAAACGACTGTTTTGCAAGGCTGCGGCAGCAAGTTCTTTTCTTGGCAATCGTGATAATTGTTGCTCCAATTCAATTTGTACAGCTTCAATAATTTCAGCAGAAGTTGCCACCAATAATACCTGGCTATCGACGCCGTGTTCGGCCTGGCTCAACAGATCAGCAGCTACAAATGCAGGCACACAGGTAGCATCTGCATAAACCGCCACTTCGCTGGGACCTGCAGGCATATCAATCGCAATGCCTTCCTTATTTACCAGTTGCTTGGCACTGGTTACATATTGATTTCCTGGGCCAAATATTTTATAAACCTGTGGGATAGTTTGCGTACCATAAGCCATTGCCCCAATTGCCTGCACGCCACCAATCTTAAAAATATTTTTTAAGCCGATCAACTTGGCTACATACAATATAACCGGATTTACCTGGCCATTTTTATCACAAGGTGTACAAACTATTATTTCTTTGCAACCAGCAATATTTGCCGGAATACCCAACATTAATAAAGTGGAAAATAAGGGGGCAGTACCACCGGGAATATATAATCCCACTTTTTGAATGGCCACTGATTTTCTCCAACATGTTACGCCAACAGTCGTTTCAATTTTTTCTATATCCTGAAATTGTGCAGCATGAAATTTTTGAATATTATTTTTTGCCAGTTGGATGGCGGCTTTAAGCTCATCGCTTACTAACTCTGCTGCTGCTATTATTTCAGCCTCTGTTACTTTCAACTCATTTAATTGCACTTTGTCGAACTGCAGTGCATACTTTTTTATGGCATCATCTCCATTCATTTTTACATCCAGCAAAATGGCCGATACGTTTACTTCCAGCGCCTTGCTATCAAAGGTGGGCCGTTTTAATATTGCCGGCCATTCAGCGTTAAGTGGATTTGTAAATATTTTATTCATAATTAAATCTGTGATCAAATTTTACGGTTTCAATAACTGGCTTATTTTAATACTTATATCAATTGAATCAAAACAATCAACCTATTGGAACAAGGAATAAATTAGTGTACAATTTTTTATGAACCAAGCAGAAGTTTTCCAATTTAGCTTCAGTGGCGTCGCACTCTTGTGCATTGTATCAACGATGAGCAAAATACCAACTCACTAATTTACCCGTGGCGAAGTATACATTGAAAGCATGCTGCTGTTAAACAATCATTTTTTCAATTGGCATGACTATAATTCCTTCTGCCTGGTATTGCTTCAATTTTTCAATTACTTCCCAAAAATCATTTTCATTTACAACACTCTGCACGCTGCTCCAGCCTTCTTCTGCCAATGGCACAACGGTGGGGCTTTTCATTCCCGGTAGTAAAGAGAAGATATTCTTCAACTGGGAATTGGGCGCATTTAGCAGGATGTATTTATTATTTTTTGCTGTTTTTACGGCGTTGATCCTTAACAGTAATTTTTCAAGAATGGCTTTATTTTCTTCAGACAATTCTTTATGAGCTGCCAACACCGCTTCTGACTGAAGGATTACTTCTACTTCTTTTAACCCATTTGTAAAAAGTGTACTTCCACTGCTTACCAAATCGCAAATACCTTCAGCCAGGCCGATACCGGGAGCAATCTCCACCGAACCGCTGATTTCATGTATTTCGGCATTGATCTTATTTGAAGTTAAATATCGTTGCAGAATATGCGCATAAGATGTAGCAATTTTCAATCCTTCCATATCCTGGATTGAATTATATTCCATGGTTTTAGGAACTGCAATACTGAGTCTGCATCTGCCAAAACCCAGGCGATAAACGATGTTGACATCTTTATTTTTTTCCAGTACCACATTCTCGCCTACGATGCCGATGTCGGCAACACCATCATATACATATTGTGGAATATCATCGTCACGCAGAAAATAAACTTCCAACGGAAAATTAAAAGCAGCAGCCTTTAGTTGTTTGTTACCATTGTTTAATTCGATACCGCACTCCTTTAACAGTTTAATGGAGTCTTCATACAACCGACCTGATTTTTGAATAGCAATTTTTAACATAGTTATTTTTTGAGACCCTGATTTAAAATTCAACCCGGCTTGTGTAGCCGTAATTTTAAACAAAAAAAGGACTTACCTTTTGAGTAAGCCCTTTTTTGAAAATATGTTTAATACTACATACACATCAGCATAGCTTACCCAATGGCAAAATGATGATGATGTATGTGATTGAATGTGTTCATTTGAATTGCAAAGTAAGGGCTGATAAATTATTTTACCAAATAAAATTTAAAAAGGAGCCACTTCTATTCCCAACCCTTTTTTATCTGTGTACAGAATTTTACCAAAGTTAAAGCCTACACCTTTGGCAATGTCTTCAGCAAGCAGTAACGGACCGTCCATATCAACACAATCTAACAAAGGTGCAAGTTGTGCGATGGCGGCAGTTCCAATGCTGCTTTCGTTCATACAGCCTACCATTATTTTTAAATCCAACTCCCTTGCTCTTTTTATCATGCGCCTGGCAGGAGTAATGCCACCACATTTTGTAAGCTTAATATTAATTCCATGAAAATGCTGATTACATTTTTCAACATCCGATTCTGCCACACAGCTTTCATCAGCAAATAAAGGCAAAGGCGATGCCTTGTATAAAGTGCTCATATCTTCCCAGTTGTCTTTTGCAAGTGGTTGCTCTATCATTTCCACGCCCAATTCTTTCAGCACAGGAATTTTTTGCAATGCCTGCTCCAGGGTCCAACCGGCATTGGCATCTACCCTAAAAATTGCATCGGTATGTTTTCGTAAAGTTTCCACCATTTCAACATCACCTGGTACCCCCACTTTTATTTTATAAATTGGCCAGGGCAATGCTTTCATTTTTTCGACCATATTTGGTATTGTATCAATTCCAATGGTGTAATCTGTAACCGGGCTTTTTTCTATATCCAGGTTCCATAATTCATGTAATTGCTTTTGTTTTATTTTTCCGTAGATATCCCAACCCGCCATATCAAGTGCACAAACTAAAAACGGATTGGCGGGAAACAGGTGATGCAGGTAATGCCAATATCTTTCCGGATCGGAGAAAGCAAACTTCTCTACAAACACCTTTTTACATTCCAGGTCTTCCTGCATTTTCTGGATAGGAATATCATAATAACTGATTGCAGGTGCTTCGCCATAGCCCTTTACACCAAAATGATCTAATTCCACTACAAATGTGGGCTGGTGCGTCTTTGTGCCTTTAGAAATCGTGAATGGATGATTGAACAATAAATTAAATTCCTTAGTTTTAAATTTCATAATTATTTAAAGTTACATCTTAACTAAAACCAAACAATTTTAAAACCCAATTAACGTTAAACGAATAGTATGAAAAAAACTTTACTCCTATTTTTAATCCTTGCCCTAAGCTTCCCTGGCTTTTCGCAGATTACGTACAGCGGTACACTTAGCAATACGGACCCGTTCTTTAACAGGCCGGATGAAGGAACGCCTCCCACGATGCTTTCCGTAGATTTTACCCATGTGTATTACCAGGTAATTGCATTTACGGTAACTACACCAGGGTTCATAACTATTACCAGTAGCAGCACTTATGATAACTTCGGAATTTTATATGGTCCCGGAGGTTTTGATCCGAAAGCTCCACTTACAAATGCGTTAACAGCAGTAGATGACCAAAGTGGAACGAATTTTGGTTTCACTTACCAGTTTACAACGCCCGGTACTTACTATGTAGTGTTCACTTCGTTCAAGAATAATACTACTGGCCCATTTGCTATTACCATCAACCCCGTTAATACTATCCCGGTAAAGCTTGTTTCCTTTACTGCAGAAAAAGACAAAACTTCGGGCAACCTGATTAAATGGTCCACAGCAGAAGAAATTAATATTGAAAAATACCAGGTACTTCGCAGCACAGATGGAAAAAATTTCGATGCAGTTACCGGAGCTGAGTTGATTGCAAAAGGTTCGTCTGGAAATGCATCTTACAGCTTTACTGATGCAACACCAGTTACGGGGATTAACTTTTACAGGCTTAAAATAACTGAGAAAGGTGGCAAAAGTTCTGTTGGCTCTATTGCTTCTGTTAATAACAGAAAAGGTGGTGGAACGATCAGGCTTTACCCAAATCCGACAATCAATTTTTTGAATGTTGATGTAAAATCTTCCAGCGTCGGTAAAGCAATGGTTACGATTGTAAATTCTGCAGGCGAAACAGTTTATACAAAACAGTACACGCTCAATAACCAGGCAGTGCTTTCTGTAGATGTAAAACGAATTGCTCCAGGTAAATATTTTGTTAAGACAATCATCGACAACGAAGAATCTGTTGCTTCTTTTATAAAGGACTAATAAACATTAAACTCATAAAAAAAAGGATACGATTTTTATATTGTATCCTTTTTTTATGTTGAATATTTCTATGTATTATCTTCCGCTATCCAATATAGATTTCTTCAAATCTTCATTGAAGGCCGTTTCGTTCACCAGCTCTTCCAGGCCAATGTGCATGCGGTATTTCCAGTAATGTTTTGGATCTGCCGGTATATTGATGCGTTCATCATTCGGGTTTTTCCTGCGAAGTTCTTCATCTGAACCCATTATATCCTGTAATTGAAAAATACTCCACATTGCAGGTGAATATAAGTGCTGGATGACAATCTCTTTATTTAACCATGGTTCGCAAAAGACCGGCGCTTCTCCGAAGTGGCCTAATATAGATTGATAGAACCGATCTGATTTAGCCTTATCTTCTTCCCACCAGCCACGGATGGTACTCATATCATGTGTAGATGGTGTTACCACAGAAAGATAAGGGGCATCAGCAGGATGAAAAAATTCCTTTTTGGGATCTTTGGGCATGCGCTGAATTTCGAGGCTTAGAATTCCTAATTGAACCATTACATCGGGAACGCAGGCAGGCACCATTCCCAAATCTTCACCACAAACCAGCATCTCGGTACTACGTTTTAATTCCGGCAATTTATTCATCGCTTCTTTTTTCCAAAACTCATCCTGGCGATTGTAAAAATAATTCAGGTAAAGCAGGCGAAGTTGGTTTTTTGAAAATTCATCCAGGTCTCTGTAGGATGTGCTATGATCCATATTGATTCTGAAATGAAATAATTCAGCAGGATTGGCTTCATCTTCCAATAATATTACATTGCTGATAAGATCAAACAACGCATATTTTATGAAATGATTTCTGTTTGTTACGGGTTGTTGATTAAAGTATGCTTCTACTTTTCGTTGTGTATCAAAAGCAGGCTTCAACTTGTACAGGCCATTGTTCCAGTCTAAAAACTGTTCTTTTATCTGGATTGTTTCACTGCCAAATTTTTCGGCAAGAATATGGTCGGTAATATAAGGCTTGCAAAACCGATCGTGCTGAAACGGAATTTTATAGGCATACAATTCATCTACATGAAGCGGAATAGCCGGCACGAATCTTCCAAGTATCCCTTCCACAGCATCTAATGGAATACTCCATATTCTAAAAAAACCGAGGATATGATCGATGCGAAAGGCATCAAAGTAGTGGCTCATTTGCGCAAAACGTTTACGCCACCAGGCAAATCCATCTTCCTGCATCTTCTTCCAGTTGTAGGTTGGGAATCCCCAGTTTTGTCCTTTTACTGCAAAATCATCCGGCGGAGCTCCGGCTTGTGCATCCATATTATATAAGCCAGGTTCCATCCAGGCATCGCAACCATACCTGTAAATACCAATCGGCAAATCTCCCTTCACAACAATGCCATTGCTATGTGCATACGCCGTGGCATTCTGCAACTGTAGATGTAAATGAAACTGTATAAAATAATGTAGCGCTATTTCATCATAATGCTTTTGAGTTGGGGCTGCTAAACTTTCAATTTCTGCCTCATTAAAAACGCTTTGGGTTTTCCATTTGCTATAATCAGCAGTTTTATATTTATCTCTCAGGTAACAAAATGTTGCATACGGAACCAGCCAGTGACGGTTTAATTCAAAAAATTCAAAATACTTTGCATCCTTTTTAAATTGTTCCTTTTGCTCCTGGTACAATTGTTTGATGGTTGCAAACTTCATACGCATCACCTCTTCATAGTCAACATCTGGCAATTCATTCAGTGCTTCCCTTTTATCAGCCAGTGATTTTATAATTGGATTAGCAGCATCGCCGGCCAGTTGCTCAAGGTTAAGATAAATGGGGTGCAACGCAAATGCTGAAATGGCTGCATACGGATAAGAATCGAGGTAGGTATGGGTTGCTGTAGTATCGTTTATGGGTAACAGTTGTATTAGTTTCAACCCGGTAATTTTTGCCCAATCCACCAATAATTTAATATCAGCAAATTCGCCTGTGCCAAAACCGTTTTTAGTACGCAAACTAAAAACAGGAATGGCCACTCCTGTTCCTTTCCAGAGTGGAAAAGGCAATTGTGCAAATCCATCATGAATAATTGTATGCCTTCCCTTTGCATTTATTGAAGGCAAGGTTCTGTTGACGCCTGTTTCAAACTGAATAAACTTTTTTTCACTTGTATTATATAGACCGTATTTGTAAGCTATTGGATAAGTTACACTATCAAGATTTATTTTAGCTGTCCACCAATTACCATCCCTTGTAAATAATATAGGTGTTTCGGTACTCCAATTCTCTAATTCTTTACCAATACCACATAAACAAATCACCTCATCTTTTTTTAAGATAGGTGCCTTTACTTTAAAATGATGGGTATATGTTTTTACTGTTTTTGTTTTTACAGCGGGTGCATCGAATTTCAGTAAAACATGTTTGAAAGCCTGTGTATAAAATGCGTTGGCAATTTCGCCGGCATGATTCCATGTGTCCACCAGCACAATTTGATTTACGGCTAATTTCCCGGGCTGAATAATGCGGTCGTTGCCCCACTCTATTATCTGCGTACCATCTGCATTCCGTAAAATATACCGGTATTCTATATCAGGCGCATTGTAATCCGCATCAGATATTTCTATACTTCCCTGCCACAACTGGTCATTAAAATATTGGAGGGGTATGGCTTTTGAAATATCATCACTGCCAAGTGCGGTATTAGTTCCTGAAACGTATAAGGATTGGCCAAATTTGGTTGAAAACCGAACAAAAAAATTAAGTATCATCTATTGGAATAATTAAGGAGCAGCAATATAAAAACTTTGTTGCACATTGTTATGTATGCACAATAATAAACCTTAATATAGCCAATCTGAAAACTAAAACAGATTAGAATTTAATTCGTAAAAACAGAAATAAATATCGCCTGGATTATAATTGTTTGATTTGCCCTATTTTTGTCAAAATTTTTTCAGCATGGAGACAACAAAAAAATCGACGGGTTTATATTGGATATTATTTTTTATATCAATTATTGCTTCTGTAATTGTTTATAAAATCGGTGGTGGATACAGTTCAATGGTATTGCCATTCAACGTTACCTTTTTTGCAAAAGCAATGGACCTTATGTGATCCATTGCTTGCTGAGTTAATTCGTTTATTTAAGACTGCTGATAATAACTGCAAAATCTGTTGCAACCAACGAAGCACCTCCTACCAAACCTCCGTCAACATCTGGTTGACCAAATATTTCTTTTGCATTGGCAGTTTTTACGCTTCCCCCGTATAGGATTGAAATGCTATCTGCTAATTCCTGGCCATATTTATCTGCAAATACACTGCGTATGTGTGCATGCATTTCTTGTGCCTGATCGCTTGATGCAGTTTTACCTGTACCAATTGCCCAAATTGGCTCATAAGCTATTACAAATCCCATAAGACTTTCGGCCGTTAAATGAAATAAACTTTCCTTTAACTGATTTTCAACATAGCTGTTTTGTGTACCTGCCTCCCTAATCTCCAAAGCTTCACCACAACAAAAAATAGGTTTCAATCCATATTCAAAACAAAGGTTTACTTTACTGGCAAGTTCCTCGTTTGACTCATTGAAATATTCACGACGTTCGCTATGACCCACTATTACATAGGGAATTCCAATGCTTTTCAACATCTCTACACTGGTCTCACCAGTATAAGCCCCTGACACTTTACTGTAACAATTTTGAGCGGCAACAAACATCCTGGGTTTACCAGCTATGATATTTTCTACATTCATGATGTACGGAAATGGAACGCCAAAAACTGCCTCCTGGTTTTCTTTTAGATCAAGTGGAGACTCCATAATATCGCCGATCAATTTTTCCGCCTGTTGAAGCGTTAAATTCATTTTCCAGTTAGCCGCGGCTATTTGCTTTCTCATGTTAATTTTTATTTTTTGTTTTAAGATTTAAAGTTATAAAGTTGTTGCAGCATTTCTTTTTCCGTTTCAGAAATGCGTTGGTTCTTCAATTTTTTCCAGTTATCAATATCTTTCAGTGCCTTCTCAAAGATATACTTTTCCTCCCCCCATGAAAAGTTAGTCACTAATTTTGGAGGAAATCCATCTCCAAAAATATTACAGCACACACCAACTGTGGTACCTGTATTGAAAGAAGTATTGATGGCAGCCCTGCTATAATCGCCCATTAACAATCCACATTTTAATCCAACGGGGGTAAATGCTTTTATATCATTGTGCCACACTTTTACTTCTGCTGCGGTATTTAATACATTAGAGTTGGATGTGCCGGCTCCCAAATTACACCATTCGCCCAAAACACTATCTCCCAGGTATCCATCGTGTCCTTTATTGCTGTACCCAAACATTACGGAATTTTTTATTTCACCACCGGCTGTACAATATGGGCCGATGGTAGTTGCCCCATACACTTTGGTGCCCATTTTTAAAACAGCCGCTTCGCATAATGCAAAAGGGCCACGTATGATGCACCCTTCCATTATTTCAGCATTTTTTCCAATATAGATGGGACCGGTAGAAGCGTTTAATATACTGTGTGAAACGATGGCACCTTGTTCAATAAAAATATTTTCCGGCGATACAACATTGTTAGAGGAAGGTATTGTTGCTGATTGCCTGCCATTGGTAATTAGTTCAAAGTCTTGCCTTATGGCCCAATCATTTAGCTGAAATATTTGCCAGGGATAATTTAAGATTTTGCAATCATCCCTTTCAGCTATTTCGCTTATGTTTCTGATGCCGGCAATAGTAGTGGCACTTTGCCTGGTGGGAATAAGATTGGCCAGTAGGATTTTGCCCGGTTGTAACTCTACAATTTTCATCTGTTGCAACAATTCCCATTTTTCCCGAAGGGTTAATATACCTACACGAATATCTGCCGCATTCCTATTAGACGTGAAAGGATATAATTTTTCGCTTACCAGACTATCGTCGAAATTAATTGCCATTGCTTCGAAATTACAAACCAAAAATTGTTATCCCAATTCTCTTTTATTGAAACCTTTAATTTATGGAGATTTTAAAAACAAAAATCCCCCCGGTAAACCGGAGGGACTTAAAGTATAGCCATGAAAAACAACAATTAGTATTACTACTAGTTCGCTTTCTTTTCGTAACGTCTTTTAAACTTATCAATACGGCCCGCTGTATCTACCAACACATTTTTACCGGTATAAAACGGGTGAGATGTGTTTGAAATCTCTAATTTAATTACGGGGTATTCTTTACCATCTTCAAATTCAATTGTTTCATTAGAATTAGCAGTAGAACGACTTAAAAAAGTAGTTCCATTACTCATATCTTTAAAAACTACAAAGCGGTAATTTTTGGGATGCAAATCTTTTTTCATAAATGTAAAATTTGTGCATGGATTTTGCCATGCGTTTTTTTAAGAGTGCAAATGTAAGGCAATTTTGTTAATATAAATCTCTCCAAACACTAAAATGGAGGCTAATTAATATTTTGACATGCTGCCTTCAAACCTGAAAGGTTGTCATTATTATAGTAATATGGTAAGTTGTTGTACAAAACCCCAAAGGGGTGATATAGCTAAACACAGAGATATTGTTGTTTAAATTTAATTCTGTGATAACACAATAGTGGGAAACGATGCCATGAAAATATAAATTTGAACGGAGCGTCGCCAATGTCGATGCTATCAACCACCAATGCCGGTGACCCAAAAATTATTTTTAAACAGTCTTTAGTTATATCACCCACTTCGGGGTTGTTATCCTATGTTAACACTTAGGCTATAATCATATCACTCCTTTGGAGTTGTTCAGAAGCGGCACTGAAAATAATGCTTCTGTCTTCAGCACCTCAAAATATTAATTAGCCAAAATGAAACGATTTTTTAAGCAACAGCGGCTATATTTAATGCATTTTACAAGGCCGTTCCCTTATTTTGTTTTAGCGCAACTGCTAACTCTTCATATTTGTTTGTTGCAATGCAATGCCAATGTTCCACTCTTTTGATGCCTGGATAACATCTTGCAAGTCGTCGATTTTTTTACCGGTCACCCTGATGATATCGTCCATAATGGCAACCTGAACTTTTAAACCGCTGTCTTTTATAAGCTTCACTATTTTCTTTGCATCTTCCTGTTTAATACCATTTCTTACCGGTACTTCCTGCTTCACTACTTTTCCACTTTGAAATGGTTCTTTGGACAGATCGTAAATTTCAGCAGCAAGTCCCTGTTTCATACTTCTGCTGATCAACACATCAATGATCTGCGCAATTTTCATTTCGCTGTCTGCTTCAAGGTTCACCTTAAAGTCCTTTTTATTAAGATCTATCACTACATGGCTTCCCTTAAAATCGAAACGGTTGGTAATTTCTTTACTAACGGTATTAACAGCATTGTCAAGTGTTTGAAGATCTACTTTACTGGCAAAATCAAATGATGGCATGGTACAATTGTTAAGTATGTATGAATTGCAAATATAAAAAACACAGCCCAATATTGAGCTGTGTTTGTTTGGATCATTTAATAAATTAGTTGCCTCCTTTAACCCGCTCTTGTTCAGAGCCTGCTCCCCCGGTTTTTCTTTTTTGCACACCCTTAATGGGTTTACCAAAACGGTAACTGAAACTAATGGTAGCAACCCGAGAATCTCTTAATTGATCAAAAGAAGCTTCGGTACTTTGGAAGTTGATATTTCCTTTTGGTTGCATGGTGTTGAGTATATCCCGAACATTCAATTTTAGTGTTCCTTTATTTTTTAGAATTTGCTTTTGAATCCCGGCATTTAACATCCCCATTGGTTGAATGATGATTTGCCCTTCTATTCCTTTGGTGCGGTAAAAGCCCGATATTTCAGCGCTCCATCCTTTTTTCAATTTAAATTGATTGTTGACATTTGCCACATAGGTTCCACCTTTGGCATTGATCTTTTCTGTGCTAACAAAGCCACTGAATTCCTTGTAATTATATTCGGAATATAAAATAGAAGTCCACCAATCGGTAACCTTTACCTGTGCACTCATGGACACACTAAGCGTATTGGCCGACCCAAAATTACCTTGCTTAACAACAGTTGCATATCCGCGCTGCTCAAAAATTTCGCTGAATAAATCTTTGGTATGAGCATAGTTTACAGATGTGGTTAAAAACTGTTTGTAAGTATGCGACATTTCAAAAGTATGTGCGTACGATGGCTTTAAAAATGGATTACCTGAACCATAAGTATATTTATCCAGGAAAAACAAGAATGGATTCAAATCTTCATAATCCGGACGATTGATACGGCGGCCATAAGAAAATGAAAATTGATTTTTTTCATTGGCATTATAACTCGCAAACAAAGTGGGGAACAAGCCGGTATAACTTTTTTTAAATGCACTGTCCTGCCTTTGTGGATTACCAAACTGGTGACCATTGTAATTGGTATTCTCTAACCTTAATCCTGCCTGTAATCCCCATTTTTTTATTTCGCGGCTTGCATTTAAATAGGCAGCGTTTATATTTTCTTCGTAAATAAAGTGATTCGTTTTTTCATAGTCCGGAGTTTTAGTGGCGCCTGTAACATTGAAATAACCTGCTGTATTATCGGTCTTAACAAAACTTGTTTTTACACCGGTTTCAATTTTCACCCCGCTTTTTAATGGATGCGTATAGTCAATTTTGCCGGTATATATTTTTATTAAAGAAGGCAGCTCGCCGGAAAGCATGTCCGCATTTTTTACATACCAGTCAGGCGTGTACGATGTGTTGGTAAATAGTTGATCTTTTTGTGAATCATACGTAAGCACATCCACATCTGCTGTCAGCTCCCGTCCGCTTGAATCAAACTGGTGTCGGAAATTTACATTCACTGCGCCATTTTTCCAGCTTGATTTTTCATGCCTGTCTGCCGATACAATTGAATCAACTACACCCACATTACTTTTAAGATAACTTAAGTTGTAACCAACCTGGCTGGAAGGTGTTGTAAAGCCTGTAAAAACAACCCCGACTGTAGTATTTTTATCGGCGTAAAAATCAATTCCAATCTTAGTGTTGTAATTATTGTTAAACCTTTTTTCGTTTGACCTTTGTTCAAAAATGGCGTTTACAGTTTTATCTGAATTTTTATAAATTCTTTTAATATTCAAATCCTGGAAATCTTCACGGTAATTGGCTCCCAAATTTGCGAATACGTTGAATTTGCCATTCCTGTAATTAAGGTTTAAGCTGTTATTGGTTTTTGCAAAAACACCTTGTCCGTAATTTAAATTCAGGCTACCGTTAAAGCCCCGCTGCTTGTTTTTCTTGGTCTTGATATTGATGATACCGGAATTTCCCGATGCATCATACTTTGCAGATGGATTGGTCATGATCTCAATTTGATCGAGTGTATTTGAAGGCATGGTCCGCAACAAGTTAGTCAGGTCTGCCCCTGTTAAATAAGATGGCTTACCATCCAACATGATTAACACTCCCTGCTTTCCTCTCAGGCTCACATTTCCGTCTTTATCTACCGTAACCCCCGGGCTTTTTTCCAACACATCCAGTGCGGTTGAACCTTCGTTGCTAATGGCAGCATCTACATTAATGATGGTACGATCAATTTTGCGTTCTATAAATTGCTTCTTTGATATTACTACCACTTCTTTCAAATTTTTATTAACCGGCACCAGGTGAAGCACGCCTGCGTTATAAGAATTTTGTGCAGCAGATAGTTCAAACGGTGCCCCATATACTTTACTGTGACCAATAGACGAAGCTTCCAGCAGGTAATTTCCGTCTTTTACATGTTCAAAAATAAAATTGCCTTCCTTGTCGGTTAGTGCAACTTTAACAATACTGCTGTCTTTGGCTTTTAGCAACGATATAGTGGCAGCATCAATAATTTTTTGATTACCGCCATCCTGAACGGACCCTGTAATTTTTCCGTTATTCGTTTGAGCGAAAGATCCAACACCGGCGATTGTAGCAATTAGTGTGATAAATAAATGTTTCATGGCTATACTTTATACTTTGTTTTGAAATGTACATAACAAAAGTAGGTACTTTGTATTGCAAGGAACATGTGTTTACACAAACGGTCTGATTCCAGTGATGATTGGTAATTGACAAATATGAAAATGGGCCAGAAATCTTATTTCCTGACCCATTGCATTAATTTTTAACTGCATATCAAGTTTCTCTTCTGGCCCTAACTTGTACATAAACCATTATAAGAATACCGGTGAGTACAAGGAAAAAGGAAATTATTTCAGCCTGTGAAGGATGAATACCGAGAAAATGATATTGATTATTGACTCTTATTTTTTCTACAAAAAACCTTTCCAAACCATTCAATATGAAATAGATTCCGGTCATTGTTCCGGCAACAGTTATGCGCTTACGCATTCCCCACATTACCAGGAAAAGCAAACTACAAGCGACGGTTTCGTAAAAAGGAGTTGGAAAAACCGGTTGAGGCAACATCCGGTTATGATCGTCTGTATTACCAGGAATTACAATTCCATCCTTATTTACATTTTGGGGATAGTTATAGGCTACCATCCAAACCGGCATAAAGGAAGGGGCCTTCAGATACCTGTGCGGCACTGTTGCCAAACTGCTGCTTTTCCGGTCGGTTATATAATTTGCCACAGTTGTACCAGAATCTGTCACCTTGCCTTCCAGGAAATAGGTGCTATTTTTTTCAAGGTTCTTCTCAAAATCTCCCGGCTTAGCTTCAACCACTTTGCCTGCCGCATCCAATACATACGCACTGTTGTAAACACCCCAGTCACCATCTCCGGCCACCTGGCAACCAATACGCCCCACCGCATAAGCAAGCATCATTGCCGGCACGATTGCATCTACCAGGTGCACCAGCTTTATATTTTTTTTGCGGGCATACACGCAAATGGCTGTACCTGCGGCTATCAATCCTCCATAGAAAGTTAACCCGCCTGCTGAAAAAATTCTTTCAATCGGGTGTTGTACAAACTCATCCCAATTCTCCAGGTTGTCAAACAATTTGGCGCCTAAAATTCCAAAAACAAGCGATATTATTACGATATCTCCTACCCTGTCGTGTGGCCAGATTCTTATGGAACGTTGCTCGGGCTCTTTTAGTTTTTGTTTGTTTTTCTCCCACCATTTTAGCCCGGTTATAACCGCAGCCAGTAAAAGGCCCCCTGCTATGCTACCTTCCGAAGAAAAAATATAAGCCTGTGGAGTCATATTGTCCGGCTTGCTTAAAAACAAACCAAAAAGCTTATAACCAAATGCAAAACCTACTATTAAGTTAACCAGCAAATCTGATATAGAAGCTGGCTTGCCTACCATTATAAACTCTTCTCTTGGCAACAGCAAACCTTGCTTTTCTTTTCGTTTAAGCTCGCTTGTTATGATGATGGCTGCAACAATAAAACCCATTGCTACCATTAAACCAAAAGTGTTTAAAAAACCAAGTGTTTTCCATTCTACACCAAACCAGTCCTTGAAAACGTAATATAAATTGGGATACATTATTTATTAAGATTAATTTTTTAGTGGTGCAATATATTCAATTATCCCCATTCAAAATTTTGGGCTCACCATTGATGTGCTAACAGGTCTCACACTTCAATATTTTTAGTTGCCTTAAATGTCATTTAAAATTGCAACCCTTATCAACAAAAAATCCTGCAGCCTAAACTGCAGGAGATACTCACTAACTAATAAAATCACAAAAATTATTAAGCTTAGTTACAATGCTGTTCAAATGCACCAATCAGGTTTTGCGCTATCATTTGTGCACTTCTACCTTCAATATTATGCCTTTCGATAAAATGAACCAACTGACCATTTTTAAATAAAGCAATGGATGGTGAAGACGGAGGATAAGGCAATAAATGTTCACGGATTTTTTTCACGGCATCTACATCAAAACCGGCAAAACTGGTAGTTAACAAATCTGGTTTTTTAGTGCTATTATGAACAGCCATTAAAACACCAGGCCTTGCTGTACCTGCGCTGCAACCACAAACTGAATTTATAACTACAAGCGTAGTTCCTTCAGCGGCTAATTTATTATCTACATCGGATGCTGTTAACATTTCGGAAAAGCCATTTTCTGTTAACTCTTCCTTCATTGGTATTACAATTTCTGCTGGATACATATTTCTTATTTTATGGACCACAAATTTACGCACTTGCTAGTAATATTCATCGAAGATTTTCAATGCATTACAAATTTTCCGTTAAAAATAAAGTGAATCGGCCATTAAGTCATTAAAAAGTATGCAGCCATGTCATTAAGTCTCAATTTTTATAAAAAATTGACAAGTTTGCTATAAAAAATGAATGGAACAGAATTTGAAAACCTTATGTCGAAACAATTATTTCAAAATAACAAAAAATAAAAAACAATGACACTAGTAAAAGTTAACAACCCTGCAACCAAAGCCTTTGATGGTTTAATGAATGATTTATTTAATGATTTTCCGGCAGCGTTTGGTAAATCAATCCGCCAGGATGCCTTTAGCTTTCCGCCCGTAAATATCCTGGAAAAAGGCGATAACTACGAATTGGAAGTTGCTGCACCTGGTTTAGAAAAATCAGATTTTAACATTAAATTAGATGGCAATTTATTAATCATCAGCGCATCTAAAAAAGACGAAGTTAAAAACGAAACGGACAAAATTATCAGAAGAGAATTTAGCTCAAAAACATTTAAACGCAGTTTTACTTTAGATGAAAAAATTGATGCTTCTGCCATTGAAGCCAAGTATGAAAATGGAATACTGACTTTGCAATTGCCCAAAAAAGAAGAAGTAAAAGCTACCAGCAAAGAAATAAACATTCAATAAATTATCAATAAGACAAACAGCTAAGCTGAAAGTGAATTGACAACTATGATTACGGCTGATTTTGGTTAATAAGGCCACTCTACTCATGTAGGATGGCTTTTTTTCTTTGTAAATACGTAATTTTAGCACTTAGACTTAACCCAAATTATGATTATAAAGAAAGTAACAGTTACAGCATGGATATTAACATTAGCAATGACGGGGTTTTCCCAAATAACAACTGATTCGTTGAGTAATATTTCAAACCTTTTCGATACGGCATTTAAACAAAAAATGGGTATCAATCCGTTTACCTCTGTCCACTCAGACTCAATTTTAAGAATAAAAAATATTAATCCATATTTTACTTTACATGTTGATTCCACATTAAAATATGCTTTTGAAATTAATAAGGACCAGGCTCAATATTATTGGTATTTAAAAAACTCACCGGTAGGTTTAAAGATTAATAAAGACAACGGTGTACTAACTTTTAAAGCTGAAAAATCTTACTTCCTTTCCGGCAGGTTAAAATATGATTATGAATATAAGGTAGATATCGGCTTGCAAAACCTGGATGACCCAAAAGATAAAGTTGATACTTCGTTTATCCTGATGTTTTACAACACAGAAATTATTGCTTCTAAAATAAAACCTTCTGTTACCAGTACAATTTACATTGACGAAGGAGATACGATCAGTTTTAAACTTCAATGCGAAAATGGTAGTTTTCCAATAGAAGACATTACTTACTTCAGCAACTACCAGGCAAAATCACTGACGCCTGTAAATAAATGCAATGATGATTTTACCTGGTATGCACCGTTTGACTTTGTAAAAGACACTGATAAGGACAAACAAAAAATGCTGGAACTAGTTTTTGTAGGAACCAATAAATTTAGTAACAAGGATACGGCCATCATCAAAATTTATGTTAGAGAAAACATCAATTATCCGCAGCGTGTGCAGGAATTCGACAAACTAAAGAACGATGTGCAGCAATATGTACTGCAACTGAAAAGCAGTTTCAGAATATTGGATCAAAAATTAAAGAAGACAAAAAAGACACGTACAGGTTTTGACCTTGCATCTGCAGCAACGGGCCTGGGTGGCACAGTATTTTCATCCATGTCGAACCCCGATCAGAAAACGGTGGGTAAAATTCTGCCGAGTGTGGGTGTAGCATTGGTACCGGTGAAAGAAGCTACTGCACCAAATAACAGTTCAGATCAGAATACCGCATCATTGGTAAGAAACAGCATTAAGCGATTAGAATACCTGCTTGCAGACAATACCCTCGTTGGCGACAGGGATCCTCAAATTCTTGCTAAAACCACCAAACTCAAAGACGAGTTAAAGCAAATGCAGATTCAATTGATTGATATTCCTATTGCAGAAGAAAATCTTAGCAGCAAAGAATTGGATGAGTACTTTAATAGTCCAAAAGTGAATAAGAAATATAGGGTGAAAAAGTAGCAATTAGTTAGGTGTATCAAATACTCTTTACAGGATAAAATCAACAGGTTTTTACAACTGATGGTTTACTTATTTTTAATTTGCTACCTTATGATGGGTTGTTGGTACGCTCTCCCACATTTCCTGCCCTGCATACACAACAACGGCAACCAGTGGACTTCGAACTAACACCAACAACGGCGAAGATTCAGAATTTAATTTGGATAGATGAGCTTGCTTTTACTGTGGCATTTCCTTTCTTTACTTCATCGCTGCCTCCAAATTGTGTCAAAAGTCGTAATCAATTTCATCAATATCTTCGCTCGTAATCTTATCATTTACTACATCATCAATATAGCTTAATACTTTTATTATCCGTTTAGTTTCAAGAGGGGATATCCACTCTCGTTTGACTTCGCTAATTAATTGAAAATCATTTAGGTCATCTACAGAAATATAATCCCCCCTAGCTAAAATGAATTCTTTAGTTCTATAGAGAATTTCACTAAATAAATTCTTTCGTTCTTGATTTATTAAAAAGTCATCTAACCCTAAATTCATAAACCCTATAAAGATACCCTGTGAGTTATCATAAATGCGTTCTCGACAGTCATTCGTTAACCAATAATTCTTGACATTAGAAGGAATTGCATCAATGACATTTGCAATTCCCCAACAAACAACTTGCATGAGTGAATCATCGATCCAAAAACCGTGAATATTATCTTTAGTAATAAAACTTGAAGCCATAAATCTCATTTATTCCAATCCCATTGTTGTTAATCATCGCAACTTCTGCCGCATGATTTTTTTAAAATGACCTAAAACAGCTTTTTCTCTGCCATTGAAAGATTTCAACCATCCAAAAGAACAAAATATACTCCTCTAATATTGTGATGTATTTTTACTTGGGTTGTTAAATCCCCCAATTGGTCTAAACATACTAAGAAAAAGTTACTTCGGCGCAAGTGAATAAAAAATACAGGATTAAAAAGTAGCAATTAATTACAACCATCTTTTCTTCTCGTATCAATAATATATTGAATTTTCCAGGCGTTGGCTATTTTTACCAATTGAAAAGAGTTAACGCCACAGTGGCTGAACTTTCCTTTATAAAAAAACTTATAAGGTGTCCAAACCGCAGCCAGGTCGGCATCGATATTTACGTCGCCGATTTCAATTTGCTCATCTGCATCTCCTTTAACAAGGGTTCCAACAAATGTTATAAAATCTGAAATGGGTTCATCTTTTTACATGCACATCGCTGCCATCACTACTAATCGTTTGAAGTATTGCTGTAATTGACAACCCACTTTTAAGTAATACGGTATCGGCAGTTTTCATCCCGGTAAAAAAGTTTTTTATCGTGGCAATTACCGCCTCTTTTTCCGTTTGTGCTTTTACCGATGACAGACCGCTAAGGCAAACCAACATTACAATCAACTTCTTCATTACAATATAAATTGAGTTAGTAAATAATTGCATTACAATTTAGTGATAAAAACAAAAAAAGTGGCCGAAGCCACTTCTATAAAATAAAATGATATGAATTTTAGTATCCCAAAATCTTCAGCATACTTTGAGCACTTTGCTCTTTTGCATATACCCAATCTACCAGCTTACCCGTTTTATCGTGGCCTATAATAATGTGTTTTGGAGAAGGGATAAGGCAATGTTTAATGCCACCATAACCACTGATCTGGTCCTGGTAAGCACCGGTGTGAAAAAAGCCAACATACAATGGTTCCCCATTTGTAAGTTTTGGCAAAAACACTTCTTTTACATGCTCTTCTGAATCATAATAATCATGGCTGTCGCAGGTAATTCCGCCGAGCGTTACCCGCTGATATTCTTCCTTCCACTTATTAATAGGAAGCATCAGGAATTTTTCACCAATGCCCCATGTGTCCGGCAAAGTTGTGATGAAAGAAGAATCGATCATGTACCATATCTCCCGATCATTCTGCATTTTTTCGCCAATTACACTGTAAATGTGCGCCATGCTCTCTCCTACTGTATAGCTACCAAATTCTGTAAAAATATTTGGCATCGGCACCTTGTTTCTTTTGCAGGCCACTTTAATATTACGGACAATCTCATTGATCATCGTTTGGTAATCATAATCAAATCCCAGCGAATGTTTGATCGGAAATCCGCCACCAATATTAATAGAATCCAATTCCGGGCAAATTTTCTTTAACTGGCAATACAGGTTAATCACCTTGTTTAATTCACTCCAGTAATAAATATCATCTTTAATGCCCTTATTTAAAAAGATATGCAGCATTTTCAATTGAAACTTATGCTCCATACCCTCTATCTCATCTACATAAAATTCCAGTACATCTTTAGCACGCATTCCCAGTCTCGAAGTATAAAACGGAAAATTGGGCTCTTCCTCAGCGGCCACCCTAATACCTAATTTAAAAGGTGCTTTCACAGCTTTATAAGCTTTCAGTTCTTCCTTATTATCAAGTATCGGAATTACGTTTTTAAACCCCGTATTTAATAATCTTGAAATCCGTTGTGTATAAGGCTTTTGCTTATAGCCGTTGCAGATGATGTAAGTCTCTTTATTTATTTTCCGGCGGGAGTATAGTTTATTGATGATATCAATATCGTAAGCGTAAGAAGTTTCGAGGTGAATGTCGTTCTTAAGCGCTTCTTCTACTATAAATGAAAAATGTGAACTTTTAGTGCAATAACAATAGTTGTATTTACCCTCATACTTATGCTTTTTAATCGCCTTGGCAAACATATCTTTTGCCTTGTTAATCTGCATACCAATCTTTGGCAGGTAGGTAAGCTTAAGCGGCGTACCGTACTTATCAATTAAAGCTTTAATATCCTGTCCGTTATACTGCAAATACTCGTCTTTAACCTGGAAGTCTTCCTGCGGAAAATTAAAGGTTTGATCTACAAGATCGGCGTAAGTATTATTCATATTATTCATGTTCTTGTATGGGTTAATTTTTAATTGTGCAAAGGTAATTCAATGATAATTGCAATTCATAAAAAAAACCGGATGCGACTGAGTCACATCCGGCTATATATTTTAACTAAAGTATTTGATTCACTGAAGGCTTATTTAACCTGGTCAACGAGACTTTTAAAACTTTCCGGCTCATTCATGGCCAGGTCAGCTAATACTTTACGATTGATATCAATGTTCTTCACAGCTAATTTGTGGATGAACTCGCTATAAGTAAGTCCTTCTGCTCTAACTGCTGCATTGATACGTGCAATCCATAATGTGCGGTATTCACGCTTTTTTAATTTACGGCCAACATACGCATACGTTAAACCTTTTTCCATTACGTTTTTGGCAACGGTATATACATTTTTACGTTTACCGTAATACCCTTTGGCTGCTTTTAATACTCTTTTTCTTCTGGCCCTTGATGCTACTGCATTTTTTGAACGTGGCATATCTTAAAATTTTGAAATTGTTAATGTTGAAATGTAAAACTGAGTGACTCCCTGAGGACTATCCTTTCAGGCGTAACAAACGCAGTACGAAATCGTGGTTAGTAGAATGAACTACACCATCTTTTCTTAAATTACGCTTACGTTTCTTTGATTTCTTTGTTAAGATGTGACGTTTGAAGGGCTTTTGGAAGGTAATTAAACCTGTTCCTGTAACTTTAAAACGCTTTTTTGCGCTTGAGTTGGTTTTAACTTTTGGCATTTAATAACTTATTATAGTTACTCCCTGCTGGCGCCCCGAACAGTCGGGAACTTTTAGAGCCTTGTGGGAAATGTTTCAAAAAAGAATTTTCTTTTTCGGGCGGCAAAGGTAGGGAAATAACCAATTCAAATTAACAAAATCCACATTAATGTGTTTATTAAGGCAAATCTGCGTGGCACTTGAAATTTATTAAAGGTAAACAGCAAATTTAACCGCTCTTCACAAAATTCAATAAAGCGCTTGTTTAACAATTAATTTTAGAAAAAATTTAAATTCTAATGAAAAAAAGCTCCATTCTTATTTCTTTTTGCATTTTGTTGGCATTTACCACAATGGCTCAAACAAAGACTAAGGTAAAATATATAGATCCGGCTAACATGGATCAAAACATAAAACCAGGTGATGATTTTTATCTATACGCCAATGGTGCCTGGATTAAAAACAATCCCGTACCACCTTCAAAAACACGTTGGAGCACATTTGCTGTTTTAGCAGAAGAGGCATCTAACTCTCTTAAAGAGTTATTAGATGATGCTGCAAAACATCCTGAAAAGAGCAGGCTCAATCAAATGGTTGGTGGCTTTTATGCCAGTGCCATGGATAGTGCTGCTATCGAAAAATTAGGATTTACTCCCATAAAAGGCGAACTGGAACGCCTTGGAAAAATTAGCACGCTGAATGAAGTAATTGATGAACTTGCCACGCTTCGGGTAAGAGGGGTTGCTGTGCCACTGTTTGGATTTTTTATTGGACAGGATTCAAAAAAAGTTACCGAATATATTCCCCAGTTTGGCCAGGGTGGAACCACCTTACCTGACCGTGATTATTATTTAAAAAATGATGCCCGCAGCACCAATATCAGGAAGGAATATATTTCCTACATCACTGATATGTTTAAACTCACGGGAGTAGATGAAGCAACTGCAGCCAAAAATGCGGATGTAATACTGGCCCTCGAAACAGCGTTGGCCAATGCTCAATTGAGCCGTGTTGAAATGAGGGATCCACAGAAATTGTATAACAAGTATTTGGTGGATGATTTTACTAAAACAACCTCAACCATCAACTGGAGAGACCTGATGAGTAAAATGAAGGTCAACCACCAGGATAGTATCATTGTAAGTAACCCTACATTTTTACGATTTGCAGACAGCCTGCTGCCGGTAACGCCTGTTAGTACCTGGAAAACTTATCTTCAATGGTATGTTATAAAAAATGCAGCTTCTTCACTCAGCAATGATTTTGTAGAAAGAAATTTTGAATTTACCAAGGTACTTTCCGGCCAGAAAGAAATGACGCCACGCTGGCAGCGTATGAGTGGATTAACGGATAATGTACTGGGCGATTTGCTGGGTCAATTGTATGTTGCAAAATATTTTAAACCCGCCGCTAAACAACGTATGATGGACCTGGTTAGTAACCTGCAAAAAGCTTTTGAAGAAAGAATAAAAATGCTTGATTGGATGAGTGCCGAAACAAAAGAAAAAGCACTTATAAAATTAAATGCTTTTGGAAAAAAGATCGGTTACACCGACAAATGGAAAACCTATGATGGTGTTGTAATTGATAAAAATAATTTTGTTGAAAACATAAGAAATATTTCAGTTTGGGCATACAATGACCGCATACAAAAATTGGGGAAACCGGTAGATAAAACAGAATGGAACTTTACCCCTCCTACTATCAATGCATCTTATAGCCCTGTGAGAAATGAAATTACTTTCCCGGCAGGTATTTTACAATCTCCATTCTATGATTTTAATGCAGATGATGCTGTAAACTATGGTGGAATTGGTGCAGTTATCGGGCATGAGATGACGCATGGTTTTGATGACCAGGGCAGGCAGTTTGATGCTGATGGAAACTTAAGGGACTGGTGGACCGAAGATGATGCGAAACAATTTAAGATGAAAACAGACAAGGTAGTTGACGAGTATAACGGCTTCACGGTGTTAGACACTTTGCACCTGAACGGAAAACTTACATTGGGCGAAAACATTGCTGACCTTGGTGGACTTAACATGGCTTATGCTGCGTTTAAGAAAACAGCGGCAGGCCAGTCAAATAAAAAGATTGACGGCTTTACACCCGACCAACGTTTTTTCCTGGGATGGGCGCAAATATGGAGACAAAATTCTTTGCCTGAAACTTCAGCTCAGTTGGTGTTGATTGATCCACACTCACCTGGTGAATTTAGAACCAATGGAACGGTCGTGCAACTGGATGCATTTTACAAAGCCTTTAATGTAAAAGAAGGAGATAAAATGTACCTGCCACCGGCGAAGAGAATTCATATCTGGTAGTTGAGATAAATCAAAAGTAAAAAGTAAAAAAAAACCTATCACCGTATGCTTACTAGAAGTCCAATTCGGTTTGAGGTAGTTAAAGTTGCCATGAAAAACGAGAGACGAACGGAGTCCCGATTAAAATACGGGATAGACTGTCGCCACCCGATAACTATCGGATGAAACTCCATTAAAAAAAAATGTTGGTGAACCAATAAATATTTTAAAAGACTAATTGATAAGGGCCGCATAAACTATGCGGCCCTATTTTTTTGATCCGTTTGCGTAATGCTCCAACATTATTTCATACACTTTTTCTTTTAGTGGAACTGTTTTAATCCCTTCTGAAGAAACAGGTGGTAAAAAATCCATCCTTAACCTGGTTGGTAATAAGTAAAATCCTTTTGCAATAGGAATGGCCTCTTTTGTGCCAAATATCACACAGGGCATCACCTTCTTCTTTGTGTCCACTGCAACTTTAAAAGCGCCGTCATAAAAGGGTTTCATGGGCAGGTCTGTACGATTGCGGGCACCTTCCGGGTATATACATATATGCATATTTGCCAGCACCACTTTTTTCATATCCTCAAAACTTTTTCTTCGGCTATTGTTATCATTTCTATCTACCAATACGGATCCTCTTTTGTAGAAATATCCAAAGATGGGAACCTTGGCAAAGGAAGCTTTAGCAATGGTTTTATTGGGACCGGGAACAAAAGGCGCCGAAAGCGGAACATCTAATAAAGCATTGTGATTATAAACAATTACATAGGCTTCCCCGTCTTTGAAATTTTCTTTTCCGGTAACTTTTAGCGGGCACCCAATCATATACAACCAGGTTGTCATCCACACTCTTGATACCGCAATAAAATATTTTTGTCCTTTCCATTCATCGCGGAAAAGGTAGGCGCACATTGAAGGAATGAAAATGATGAGAAAAGTAATGATGAAAGAAAGCATGCCCCATACTGCCCAAACCCTGCCAAATACATCTGTTAAAAAACCTCCGAAACTTTGTTTCTTTTTTGTTGTGCTGATAATCTCCGTCATAAATTATAGCGCCATTCCCGGCTATTTTTTTAAGGTGTAAGTAATTTCCAGTCGATGGGGTCAAGCCCTTGCCTGGTGAGTAGTTCATTGGTTTTTGAAAAGTGTTTGCAACCATAAAAACCTTTTTCAACACTAAAAGGAGAAGGGTGTGCCGCTTTTAAAACAAAATGTTTTGTTTCATCAATTAAGGCTTGCTTTTCCTGCGCAAACTTACCCCATAATAAAAAAACAACGCCGGCTTTTTGAGCAGAAATTTTTTCAATAACTGCATCCGTAAAATTCATCCATCCAATTTTAGCGTGACTGGCGGGTTCGTTAGCTCTTACCGTTAGTATGGCATTTAACAATAAAACGCCCTGCTCTGCCCAATGGGTAAGATTACCATAACCAACCGGCATAGGTATGCCAAGATCTGTTTGAATTTCTTTGTAAATATTTGCCAGCGAGGGAGGTGGCTTTATCCCTGCAGGAACTGAAAAACTTAAACCATGTGCCTGACCGGGATTGTGGTAGGGATCCTGCCCTAAAATTACCACCCGTATTTTATCAAATGGCGTTCGGTTAAAAGCATTAAAAATAAGCGGTCCCGGCGGATAAATGATCTTCTCTGCTGATTTCTCCCTTTTTAAAAATGTGACAATTTCCAGGAAATAAGGCTTTGTAAACTCATTCTTCAGCACTTCTGTCCAGGAGGCTTCCATTTGTACATCCATTTAAAAACATTTTAGTAAATGTACAAAAGCCCATCAAACTATTCATGCAATAATATGCCGTGCAATATTGCAGATACCGGTCAATATTGAGTCAATAAGCAATTGGTTGTTCCAGACCTTAAAACATTTTATTACTTTAATAATCCATCTAAAGTAATGGCAACATAATAAAGGGCACCAATGGTTGGACCGCCGGCATATTGAATGTTGCGGTTGTTTAAAATATTAGTGCCACCAAATTTTATAGTGGTTTTTGCAGCCGGCATTCTATAGGTTATTTGAGCATCTATATTATTGATGGCATCAATCCGGCCTGTAACCAATGGACTTTCCCATAAAAAGCTATCCTGCCATTTCCACACGATGTTAAACCCAACATGCGTTGATATAGCCCTGTTTCCAAACGATAAATTGGATGTGTATTTAGGCGTATTAAACCCCGTTATAAAAAGATCTTTTGTTGCATTTGTCTTTATGTTGTTGTAATTGAAATTACCAGATAGCGTAAAGGTTTTGTAAATATTATAGGTGATACCAGCGGAGGAACCGTAACTGGTGTATTTATTATTTGCATTTGTATAAACCCTATAACGCTCCTGTCCTTTGCTGGCAGCATTGCCTCCGGATGCTGCAGTAGCGTCCCTGTTGCGATCAATCATGGCGATGATGGCTGCATCAGACCCTATCTTTTCATCAATGGGTACATACACCTGTACTTGACCTAAAAAGCCATCATAAATATTTGTGTAAGCATCTATATCAATAAACACTTTGTTGTTGAATAAAGAACCTTTATAGCCTACTTCAAATGAGTTGATGCCTTCCGGCCTGCCATTGGGCAAGTTACCCGGTTGCAACAGATTCCTGTTTTGTAATGCTGCAGCATCCGTATTACCAGCCAGTTTAACCGCCGCATTAAATGCAGCCACACTTGATTGCGTGTAACTGTTTTCACGATACCCAAGGCCTTCATCAATAACCGGCAAAATGCCTACCCTCTTTACCCTGCCATTGTTTACATAAGACAATGCTTCAAACAATGCCGGAAAGCGATAGCCCTGTTGAAAGGTAAAACGAAAATTATGCCGTTGCTTAACCGTATAAACTGCGGCTATCCTTGGTGTAAGTTTGGCAGAAAATTCAGGGTTGTAATCAGCCCTGAGTGATCCCCATAACTTCAGTTTTTCTTTAAAGAAAGTTTTTGTGAGTTGTGCAAATCCTCCGATTTTTTTATAATAAATATTTTCCCCGAAACTGCCATCGGTTAATGCTGTATTTCTATCTGCAACCGAACGTTTAAAGTCAACAAAATTATTTCCATCCGGAATAACCTGGTATAATCTTGCATCAGCACCTACTAACAACGTAAAATATTTAACCAGTTTGGTTAGATCCAATTGTCCTTCTACATGATATAGGTTACTCTTTTGTACAAGCGCAGCACCACCGGTTACTGGTGCGTTGGGAATGGTGGCAGATTTAATATCCCAATTATTGATGTGAATAATAGAATCCCTTACTGTATTAAATCTTGCGGTACCTGCTTCTACCCTGCCTGCATCTGCCTGTTCTCTTGCAAACAGCGACGCCGCCGCCAGGTTGCTACTGGTTAAGGCGCCTCCATGATCCATAGCGTAATTATTTAAAGCAGCTTTGTACTTATTGCCCCATACAGATGCACTACCGCCGGTATATAGATCAAGGTTGTCTGCCAATGGTTTTACATTATACGAGTCGCCGGAATTTTCATGGGAAGTATATGCCTTGACGGTAAAATTGCTTCCCTTCAATTCCAACTGGTGATTTTGCACAACTACATTATCCAGCTTAATTTTATTGCCCCGTTGAAATACACCATCCATTTTTCCTACCCGATAACTATAGTTTAATTGTGTACCGCCATTGAATTTATAAACAAATGCTGCATCCAGTTTTAAATTATCCACTTTGGGATTTACCAGGTCTTTCTCCCAATAACCCGTGCGACTTACCGTTAGTGTTTTATTTGGTGATCCATCTATATTCAATCCTGTTACTGATATGGTATTACTACCCGCCAATGCATCGTCGCCATATTTGTTCCAGCCATCAAATGCAATATTGTTGGCTCCATTTAATGCGGTGTAATTTGGGTTAGCAGTATTGTGTGTATTTGGATTCTGATCAAGCCGTGAATCAGAAATCCAGTCTGTACCCTGCATATAGCCTGCATTTATTTTAAAAGCAAACTTATTATTGAAAGCCTTTGCATAGCGTATAGCAGTTTCAGTTAGCAATGCCGGGGCATGGTCAGTTCCATCTACATGATTGATACCGGTTCTATGAAAAAGACTCAATCCCTGGGAAGTAAATGGATTCTTAGTAATAAGATTCGACATGCCATTAATGGCATTCATACCATATAACGCCGAAGCTGCACCAGGCGTAACTTCTATGCTTTGAATATCCAGCTCCGTGGGGCCAATCGCGTTGCCTAATGGAACACCCAAGGTTGCTGCCTGCATATCGATTCCATCTACCAGTTGCATAAAACGAAAATTATTAGGAATATTAAACCCACGGGTATTGGGCACTTTAAAGGTGATAGAAGATGTGGTAAGCTGTACACCTTTTACATTCCCCAATGCATCATAGAATGAAGCAGCCGGCGTTTCCTTCAATGACCGGACATCGAGTTTTTCGATGCTTACCGGCGACTTCGATATTTTTTCTGTACCCCTGCTGGCAGTAACTACCACTTCATTTGCAAGAAAGGTTTGAGTGGTTAACTGAATGGCAAGTTTTGTGTTGATGTTTTTGATTTCAATTTCCTGAGGGGCAAATCCTACTGAACTTATAATGATGGTAAAAGGAAATTTTTGATTAATCACCAACGAAAAATTTCCGGCAGAATCGCTGATCGTTCCTTTGCTTGCGCCTTTTACAGAAATGCTTGCGGCCGATAATGGCTCATGATTTTCGCCGATCACCTTACCACTCAAAATAACAGTTCCATTTAATTGAGCGAATGATATTGCAGGTATAAATACAAAAATGATTAGTAAATTTTTCATTACCGAAAAAAGTTAGATGTTAATTTAATAGCTGTTGAAAACTACGCAGCAGATTCAACTGCGAAAGATGCTGTTCAAATAAAATGAGAACAGTTAATAAAAATATTTACCGACAACATCGGTTTAGTAGCAGACGTCTCATAAAGAAGTTTAAAAGTCTATAATTTTAATGGACTAATTAAGTAAAAAAATAGTTAGGGTAGTTACATAATATGCATGATTGCTTTAAACAAAGTATTAATACTGGTTAAAATAACCAATGCACCAACAGCTATAAACATCGTTTTCATAGGTAGCTTACCAACCAGTCTTGCGGCAATGGGCGCTGCAATTAAACCTCCCAGTATCAAGCCTGCAACTTCAAGGATAGGTATGGTTTTTAACAATATAAAAAATGTGATTGAACTCGTAAGCACTACGAAAAATTCCGCCAGGCAAACTGATCCAATTACATACCGTGGACTTCTGCGCTTAGCCATTAGCGTGCTGGTTACCAGAGTACCCCAGCCACCACCGGCAAATGCATCCATAAAACCACCCACTGATGCAAGCCATCCTGCCTTCTTCACTTTATCCAGTTGATTCCTTTTGGCAAATGCTTTTCTTATTATAAAATAGCCAAGATAGAGGGTGTAAAAACATAGTGGTATGCGGATATACTCGGTAATTCTTTGTCCGAAAAAAGCACAGGCAGCACCAATGATGGCACCAATTACGCCGGGTATTACCAGTGTTTTAAATAATTTTTTATTGATGTTCCCAAAACGATGGTGGCTGTACCCGGAAACCCCACTGGAGAATACCCTGGCCGAATGCACCTGGCTACTCACAAGCGCCGGGTTAACGCCATAAGCCAATAAGAAAGTTGTGGAAATCGTACCATAGCCCATACCCAACGACCCGTCAGCCATCTGTGCTAAAAACCCAATGACCAGCATCAGCAAAAAAGCCTGTTTATCAAACTTAAATGGAAGCGATGAAAAACTTTCGGCCATTTGATGAAACGGTACCATCGACAATATACCATGTCCAATAATCATTAATAAAAAAGCCAGCAGGCACCACATTACAATCTTTGGCCATTTTTTTTGCTCCGGTTTATTAATCGTTTGCAAATTGGCTTGTTTGGAAACCAATACTGTTGTGAGGCTGTTTAACTGTTTTACTTTTTCATCAAAATCGCCGTTGATATTGCCGCGGATCGCCTGGATATTGTTGAGCACATTCTCCATTTCATCCGGTATCAAATTTCCGATTACTTCTTTTAAGCGCTTGGCAATGGTGGGTGATTTACCGTTCGTAGATATCGCTATTTTAATGCTTCCTTTTTGAACAACAGAACTAAGATAAAAATCACACAGATCAGGCTTATCAGCCGCATTAATCAACTTCCCCTTTGCTTTTGCATCGATGGTTACCTGTTCGCTCACTACCCTGTCATTCACTGCTGCTATCACAAGATCAGCTCCATCAATATCGCCGGATTCATACCGTCTTTCTATTAATTGTATCCTGGGATTAGTGGCCACGATGGCACGAATGGCATCACTTATTTCAGGTGCCACCAGTTTTACATTTGCTTCCGGAGAATTTTGTAATACAGCCGTTAATTTTTCTAACCCAACATATCCACCGCCAACAATCAACAGTTGCAATTTATCCAACTTAAGAAATATTGGAAACAACGGATTGATAGCCGCTATGTCTTCAACAGGGTCCATACCCGACTGTTCCAAAATTGTTCTTTTAACATCCATAAATTCCGAAAAAATTGCCTGAAAATATTTTAAAGTAATTAGATCTCAGCGAAGATATCTATTCTCTACCAAATTAATAGACTAATCAATATTATTTTTTTATGCCACCATTTTGGCTGCCCTTTTTGATCAATAAACAAGCGCTTTTAATGTTGGATATAGGTGCGATTGGTAAAGTCGCCGAATGTTTCATTGGCAGATCGATTGCTAACAAAGGATGTAAATAATGTATCTAATTCACCAAGGATGCTGTGCTCTTCCAGGTTTTCTTTGAACAAGGTATTTAATCTTTGTCCTTCATTATCGCCACCAATGTGCAGGTTGTATCTACCCGGCCCGGTACCCACCAAACCAATTTCCGCCGCATAAGGTCTGCCGCATCCATTGGGACATCCCGTCATTCGCATGATGATATTTTCCTGCTCCAGTTGGTGCTTTACAAGTAAAGGTTCTATTTTAGAAATCAGTGATGGCATGTAACGCTGTGCCTCTGCCAATGCCAGCGGGCAGGTTGGTAAGGCCACACAGGCAATCGCATTTTTACGAATTGCAGAAGCCGCCGCTGTATGTTCCAGTATATTAAACTTCGCTAAAATATCATTGATGGCATCTTTATCTTCCGGTGCCACATCGCTGATAATCATATTTTGATTGGCGGTAAACATAAAGCTTGCCTTACCGGTTTTTGCAACTTCATTCAGGGCCGTTTTCAAGGCAATCGTTTCGTCGTCCAGCACACGGCCATTTTCTATAAACAAAGTGTAATACCAACGTCCTTCATGGTTTTGTTCCCAGCCATAATTATCAACACGGCGTTTAAATTCGTAAGGCCTTGCAGGTTCCATTGCAAAACCTGTACGTTGCTCAACTTCTTCTTTATACTTATCCATTCCAAGCCTGTCCACCGTATATTTCAACCTGGCCAGTTTGCGATCGCTCCTGTTGCCAAAGTCACGCTGAACGGTCAATATTTCATAAACTGTCTTAAGCACTTTTTCTTCTGTGTCAACAAACCCCATTACTGTAGCCAGCCTGGCGTAGGTCTCCTGGTTACCATGTGTAGTTGATAATCCACCGCCTATCGCAACGTTAAATCCTTTCAATTCATTGTCTTCAATAATAGCAATCAGGCCAATATCATTGGCAAAAACATCTACGTCATTATTGGGCGGAATGCCAATTCCAATTTTAAATTTACGCGGCATATAACTATCCCTGTATAACGGATCTTCTTCTATTTTTTTGTCGGCCACCTTTTCTTCATCCAGCCATATTTCGTAGTATGCTTTTGTTTTGGGCATCAACATCGAACTAATCTTGTCTGCAAAAGCAAACACCTTGGCATGCAGAGGCGATTCATTGGGGTGAGCACTGCAGGTAACGTTGCGGTTAATGTCGCCGCAGGTTGCAATACTATCCAGCTTTGCCTCATTAAAAGCCTGGATGGTTGGCTTTATTTTCGACTTAATGATACCATGCAGTTGTATTGTTTGGCGGGTGGTAATTTTAATAACGCCGGTCGAATTTTCACCAGCCACATCATTTACAGCCAGCCATTTTTCGGCTGATATAAAACCACCGGGCAGGCGTAAACGAATCATGTAGCTGTAAAGCCGGTCAAGTTTTTTTGTGGCACGTTCTTCCCTGCGATCCCTGTTGTCCTGCTGGTACATCCCGTGAAACTTAATCAGCGCCTGGTCGTCTTCACGAATGGCGCCTGTTATTTCATCCTGCAAACTTTCCCTGATGGTGCCACGCAGTGCGTTACTCTCAACTTTAATTTTTTCTATTGCTGATAATTTTGACATAGTATTTTCAACCCTTTTGCCTAAGTCTCCCAAAGGAGTCCGTTCAACAGGCTGACCATTTTTGAATCATCCTGTGAGGCTTTGTTAATAATATTAATTCCAAATTTTCCCAGGCCCAAAGGGAATCATTTAAACAGCTTTACTTTTAATTTCTGTAACCGTTAAGGCTTGCTTTATTTCAAATAATTAAAAAACCTTTTGTCCCGGCATTGCATCAATTTTCATCTTCAGTGGCGTCGCACTCTTGTACAAAATATCATTACTGAACATTTTCCACCTCCCGTATAAATAACAATAACGTGGTAACAAATCCTTAAACTCCCCATAGCCCTGCCCTCCTCTTCGGGGAGGATAAAGGTGGGGCAGCCTTTCTAATACACATCCTTCTCGTACCTGCCTGCGTGTTCCATTTGCTCCAGGTAATGTTTTGCTTCATCACCCGTTTTCTTTCCATGCTCCGCTATTATTCCCAACAATGTTTTTTCTACATCCACACTCATCGGATCTTTTTTACCGCACACAAAGAAAGAACCGCCGCCTTCCAGCCATTGAAACAATTCGGCACCATGCTGTTCCATTTTATGCTGCACATATAATTTCTCTTTCTGATCCCTGGAAAATGCAAGATTCACATTTGTCAACACACCTGTTTCATACCAGTTTTGTATTTCTGTCTGGTATAAAAAGTCGGTAGCAAAATGTTGCTCCCCAAAAAACAGCCAGTTTCTACCGGTAGCGCCTGTCGCATCTCTTTCAGCAAGGAAAGAACGAAAGGCGGCAATGCCCGTACCCGGACCAACCATCACTACATCTTTCTCCGCAGCCGGTAAACGAAAGCGCTTGTTAGCCTGTACAAAAAAGTTTTGAGTACTTCCTTCTTTCAAATAACTTAAGTAGTCGGAGCAAAGCCCAAACTTCGTGTCGCCGTTAATGATATACTCGTCCTTTACCACCACAATATGTACTTCACCTTCGTGTGCAGCCGGTGAAGAGGCAATGGTGTAAAGCCTTGGCGACATAGCGTTCAGCTTAAGAATTATTTCTTCAAACTGGGCAACATCTTTTACAGGATATATTTTCAGCAGGTCGAGCAGGTTCATTTTAGTAGCAGGAATTTCCTGTTGCACCGCATCCGCATATTGCTTTACCAACCTTTCTGTTAAATGAATGATATTGATTTTATACTTCAACAGGTCGAAAATTGTAACCTGCTCTTTTTTAAATTCTACTATTTTATTAGCATCAGCTCCGCTAACTGCAAGGATGGCTTCTACTTCCGCTGTAGGATTTTCCGGGTAAATACCGATGGAGTCACCACATATATATTCTACTCCTTCCGCTTCAATTTCTATATGCCAGGTTTCTTTATTTGAACCATGATCGTTTAGGTTGATAGCAGAAAGCACTTTGCCGGTATATTTTTGCTTTCCGGCTTTTTTTGCAGGTACTTCAGTGGTCGGCGCTACTGCTACCGCTGCATCGGCTTGTTGTGAATGCAACAGTTGCATCACTTGCAGAAACCAGCCGTTTGCATCTTCTTCATATTCCACATCGCATTTTTGTAAAGGAGCGATTCTTTCGCCACCCAATTTCTTTAATTGCTCATCTACGTCTTCGCCGGTTTTGCAATAAAGCGGGTAAGATGTATCGCCCAATGCCAGCACACTATATTTTAATTTACTCAGCTTAAATCCATTTTGGTGAATGTGATCGTAAAATTTTTGTGCAGCAATCGGTGGTTCACCTTCACCCTGTGTGCTGATAACGGCCAATAAATATTCTTCCTTTGGTAAATCTGTTAACCGGTATTGATCCATGCCAACAACTTTGGCGTGAATGTGATGCTGTTTTGCCTTGGTGGCAAATTCGGTTGCAAGCCTTTTGGAGTTACCTGTTTCAGTACCATATACAATGGTTATTTTATTTACGGCCGGTGCCGCTGTAACTGTCGGCGCAATCGTGTCTGTTTTTGCAACCTGCGCCTGAACCATACCATTTAAGTACCCATTCATCCAAATCAATTCATCCTTACTGGCTGTATTGATGAGATCAAGAAATACTTTAAATTTTGAATCTCCTAACATTTTTGCAATTTTATTGATTTATGTTGTATGCTTTGTTCGCTTTGGTAAAGCGGTTATTGGTATTTATTAATTGAGTTGCTAAACTGTCCCAATTCATCACTCACTAATTTTTCAAACTGAAAATCTTCAACCGGTTTAAAATATTCTCCTGTTTGCATTGTATAATTTAACCAGGCAAATTTTTCATTTAAAGCCACTACCCTGCCGATGATTACCAGGGTGGGTGAAGCAAACATTCTACCTTTTAAATTTTGTTCGTATTCATATAAATTACTGGTGTGGATTTGTTGCATTGGTGTTGTAGCCTGTTCTATCACTGCCAGTAATTTATCGGCTGCAATATTATTCTTCACCAGGTTTTCCACAACGCCATCAAGCGTTTCAGACGACATGTAAAAAACAAGGGTATCATCGGAATTAGCCAACTCTTTCCAATAAACTGCAGATACCACATCTGATTTATAAAATGTTAACAGCCTAACTGCAGTGGCGTATCCCCTTGCGGTAAGTGGCATTCCTGCGTAGGCTGCTGCACCCAATGCTGCCGTAACACCCGGAACTATTTCATAAGGAATATTGTTGGCTACAATTGCTTCCAGCTCGTCCAGTATGTTGGAGAAAATAGATACATCACCTCCTTTTAAACGCACTACCAGCTTGCCTTCCTGTGCAAACTGTACGATCAGTTCATTGATGCTTTTTTGTGGCGTGCTAAAACCCCGGCGGCATTGCTTGCCCACATAAATAATTTCAGCCTTTTCATTGGCATAGGTTGCCAGTATTTCTTTGCTTACCAACCGATCGGTTAATATTACATCTGCCAGTTGAAGATAGCGGGCTGCCTTTACGGTTATTAATTCCGGATCGCCGCAGCCTGCACCTGCAAGTATTACTTTTCCTGTATGTAAAATATTGTTACTCATTTTAAGTCTACTATTTTAGTAGATTATATATTGATAAAAATACCTGGCGAATATTATGCAACCGCCAGGCCATTATTTAAAATAATCCTTCGATGGATAAATATCTTTCACCGGTATCATAATTGTAAGTCAACACTTTTGCTCCTGCCGGAATTTCAGCCAGCTTTTTAGCAACTGCGGCTAAAGATGCACCTGTTGAAATACCAACCAAAATACCCTCCTCTCTTGCGATGCGCTGTGCATAATCAAATGCTTCTTCCTTTGATACTGCGATGGTGCCATCTAACATGGCCGTATTAAGAATTGAAGGTACAAAGCCTGCTCCAATACCCTGTATGGGGTGAGGGCCGGGTGCACCACCAGCCAACACCGGTGACAGTTCCGGCTCTACTGCAAAAACCTTCAGGTTGGGAAAATGCTTTTTCAACACTTCTCCCACGCCGGTGATATGGCCACCGGTACCTACGCCAGTAATTAAATAATCAAGTCCGTCCGGAAAGTCATTGAGTATTTCCTGTGCTGATGTGGTGCGGTGTATTTCAGTATTTGCAGGATTGTCAAATTGCTGCGGCATCCATCCGTTTGGAATTTCTTTTTCAAGTTCACCCGCTTTTTCTATGGCACCCTTCATACCTTTTTCACGGGGAGTTAATACAAACTCTGCTCCGTACAATGCCATTAAACGACGACGTTCAATGCTCATGCTTTCGGGCATTACCAAAATAATTTTATATCCTTTTACGGCAGCTACCATTGCCAAACCAATACCCGTGTTACCGGATGTAGGTTCAATGATAACGCTGTCTTTATGAAGTATTCCTTTTTGTTCTGCATCTTCAATCATTGCCAATGCAATCCGATCTTTGATACTGGCGCCCGGGTTTGTTTTTTCCAATTTGATCCACACTTCATTTTTATCGCCGAATAAATTATTGATCCTTACGTGTGGCGTGTTACCGATTGTTTCTAAAATATTATTTGCTTTCATCTTATGTATTTTACTCCTTATTTATTTTACCCGGAGTTCTTGATTTAGGAATGCTATTTTATTTTTTTATGTTGACAAATGGTATTCAGTACAAGTGTGCGACGCAACGAAGCTGCTATAAAAAGCTACTGCCTGGTACCAAAATTTTTTAAACAATTATATCAATCAAACTAAATTTCTTTTTAGAAAATACCAACCTAAATCACAAAATTCAATACATCCGGCAAAGGATTTTTATCCCTGATACTTACCTCACTTTTATGATATACAATTGAGTGTGGCAACACACTATTGGTGAGCCAAACGTTTCCGCCAATTACGCTATCATGACCAATAACCGTTTCACCACCGAGAATGGTTGCCCCGGAATATATGATCACATCGTCCTGAATTGTTGGATGCCTTTTTGTTTTGGCTTCGTCTTTATTTACGCTCAATGCACCCAATGTAACGCCCTGGTAAATTTTTACATTGTCGCCAATCAATGCAGTTTCGCCAATTACAACACCGGTGCCATGATCAATAAAAAATGACTCACCTATTTGAGCTCCCGGGTGAATATCAATACCCGTTTTACCGTGTGCATATTCTGCAAAAACCCTTGGCAAAATTTTCACCCCGGCCTTCCAAAGCTGGTGACTGAACCGATAAACCGCAGTAGCATAAAAGCCGGGATAAGCCACCAGCACCTCATCCAGCGATTCCGCAGCCGGATCAAATTTCATGATGGCCGCAGCATCCTTCAACAGTGCATCATAAATATTTTCGATTTCGTCAAAGAATTCGTTTGCTATTCGTTGCGTTTGATCGCCATCATTTACCACATCATAAATTAATGTTGACAAATGACTTTTATACGATTCAAACTCCTTTGACATTTCATACGCTGATATTTTTTTTTGCTTTTCAGGTATGAATAAAAATTCAAAAAAGCCATCAATAAATTCCGTCGCCAATTCCTTGTCAGGAAAAGAACGGGCACATTGCTGGCGCTTTATATGCAGCTTATTAATAAAATTTTCGTTACTCATGTTGGTGGATGATTCGTTGTTAACTCAAAATAAAAAAAGATAAAATTAAAACTATTGAATCATACAAGCTCCAACTGTTACATTGCTTGTTTCGTCTATTAAAATAGCTCCCCCATTTTCTCTCAATTTTTTATAAGAATCAAATGTAACAGGCGATGCCGTTTTTATTTTCACTTTTACGATATCATTCAACTGTGCCTGTTCCGGTGCCGGTTCTTTTAGCAAAGAGTTTACATCTAACTTATATTCTATTTCTTTTACAACAGCTTTTACTACCCTGCTGTTAATTTGCAACAGGTATTTGTTTCCTTCTTTTAAAGGTTTGTTGCCCATCCAGCAAAGCAATACATCCAGTTCATTTTCTACCGAAGGCAGGTTATCGCTTTTTACAATTACATCACCCCTGCTGATATCGATGTCGTCCTGCAGGTGAAGTACCACGCTTTGTGGCGCAAATGCTTCTGCTACTTCTTTGCCACCAATTTCTATATTACTAATTACACTTGTTAACCCCGACGGTTGCACGACAATTGAATCGCCCTTTTTATAAATGCCACTGATTACTTTTCCGGCATAGCCGCGATAATCGTGCAATACCTCTGTTTGAGGACGGATTACATACTGAACAGGAAACCTGGCATCGGTATAATTGATGTCATTTTTAACCTCTACATTTTCCAACAGGTGCAATAAAGACTCGCCTTCGTACCACGGAAAATTAGGCGATTTTTCAACAATATTATCGCCATTGATTGCACTGATGGGAATATAGGTAATGTCTTTTAATCCCAGGGAAGTTGCCACGGCAGAATAGTCGATCACAATATTATTGAACACATCCTGCGAATTATTTACAAGATCCATTTTATTAATGGCTACTACTACATGCGGCATATCGAGCAATGAAGCAATGATTGAATGCCTTCTTGTTTGTTCTGAAACGCCATTGCGGGCATCAACCAATATTATTATAAGATCGGAGTTGGATGCGCCTGTAACCATGTTACGTGTGTACTGCGTATGGCCTGGTGCATCTGCAATAATAAATTTGCGGCTGGGTGTAGAAAAATATTTATAGGCCACATCAATGGTGATGCCCTGCTCTCTTTCTGCACGCAATCCGTCTGTTAATAAAGCCAGGTCAATTTCGCCGTCGGTTTTATTCTTACTTTGTTTTTCGATTGCTTCCAACTGATCAATCATGATGGATTTACTGTCGTACAATAAACGTCCGATCAAAGTGCTTTTTCCATCATCAACACTACCTGCGGTTATAAATCTTAAAATGTCCATATTAGCCCCTGTCCCTTAAAGGGGAACTTAGTTTTGCACAGTATTAAATTTGTTTAAAATACTGCTGGTTAAAAATATTAATCTCGTAGTTAGCCTAAGCTTGCCTTCCCCTCTTTAGGGTTGTGGGCTTCCGGGCTTAAAAATAACCACCCTTTTTTCTATCTTCCATTGCTGCTTCACTTACACGATCATCAATTCTTGTTTCGCCGCGTTCGCTGGTTTTAGTTGCAATAATTTCCTTAATGATATCATCAATGCTATCTGCACTGGATTCTACGGCAGCAGTACAGGTCATATCGCCAACGGTTCTGTATCTTACTTTTTTAATTGATATTTTATCCGTTTCATCCAACTGAATAAATTTGGAAGTGGCCACTAATTGTCCCTGGTATTCCAGCACTTCCCTGTCGTGTGCAAAATAGATAGATGGTAACTCAATTTTATTTCTGCGGATATAATTCCAAATGTCCAGTTCTGTCCAGTTGCTGATTGGGAAAACCCGTACATTTTCACCCTTATGAATTCTGCCATTGTAAGTGTTCCATAATTCGGGGCGTTGCAGTTTTGGATCCCACTGGCCAAACTCATCTCTTACAGAAAAAATTCTTTCCTTCGCTCTTGCCTTTTCTTCATCTCTGCGGGCACCGCCAATACATGCATCAAATTTAAATTCTTCAATGGTGTCGAGCAGGGTAAAAGTTTGCAACGCATTGCGGCTGGCAAACTTTCCTTTTTGTTCGGTAAGGTGTTTTTCTTTGATGGTATCTTCTACGTTTCTAACAATCAGTTTTTCACCAATTTCAGCTACAAATGAATCCCTGTAATCAAGTGCTTCCTGGAAATTATGACCGGTGTCAATATGTACCAGGGGAAAAGGAAATTTACCCGGACGAAATGCTTTCAATGCCAGGTGAACTAATACGATTGAATCTTTACCACCGGAAAACAATAAAGCCGGACGTTCAAACTGCCCCGCTACTTCCCTGAATATGTGGATCGATTCTGATTCCAGTTGATCAAGGTAATCGAGGTAATGAACACCTACTCCGGAAACCTTGTTACCCTTATCTTCTACTCCTTCTGTTGACATATAATAGTTTTAAAATAATTTAAGCTTTTATGGTAAGGTTACTCTTTTCGTCATGCACATGTAAGCCGCATTCTTTTTTATCGGCATCTTCCCACCACCATCTTCCAGCCCTGAAATCTTCGCCCGGTTGAATGGCTCTTGTACAAGGCGCACAACCAATGCTTACAAATCCACGATCGTGCAAAGGATTATAAGGCACCCTGTTTTTTTGAATATAATTTTTCACATCCTCTGTCGTCCAGTTGATGATGGGATGATATTTTATTACCTGGTTCAACTCGTCCCATTCCAACATGGGCAGATCTTTTCTATCTGAAGAATGTTCAGCTCTTAAACCTGTTACCCAAATTGCGTTACCGGCAAGCGCCCTTTTAAGCGGTTCAACTTTGCGGATACCACAGCATGATTTCCTGTTGGCGACTGACTCATAAAATGAATTGGGACCGTTGGCCTCTACAAAATTTTGCAGTGCATCCTGGTTGGGATAGTATGCTTTAATGTTAGTTTGGTACATGGCGTTGGTGCTGCTCCAAACAGAATATGTTTCGGCAAACAGACGGCCAGTATCTAATGTAAAAATTTTTACAGGTAACTTATTGCTTAAAATCTCATGAGAGATCACCTGGTCTTCAAAACTAAAACTGGTGGAGAATGTAACTTTTCCCGGAAATTTTTCTGTCAATACTTTTAAAAATGAAGATATGCTTAGTCCACCTGACTGGTGGAGTAATTGAGCGATGTTTTGTTGTTGTTGATTCATTTTTAAGTGTAAAATTGTTGGAGAAAAAATACCGGAGAAAATGATTTGACTTACTTGCTTATCAGCAGCAGCGAATGGAGCTGCAACACTTGCACATATACATTATTTGAGGATTTGAAGCCATATATTTATATAAGTCTATAGAATTAGTAGACAAATATAGTATGGAATCGTGATTTAGAAAATTATTTTATTTTATGCGGAAAAAATTAACAGGTATGCAGTGAATTGTGTGTTCAATGTCAATTAGTTAGGTTCCGGTGAGCGGATTCTGTTTATAATAATTAACGTGACCAGAACCACATCAGGCAAATTTGAAAACAGGAGACTCCTATGGAGTCTATCGCATTTTTTTGTTACTATTTTTTATAAACAGGCAGCCACTATGTGGCTAAAACCCTTAACCCTTTTACGCCATCTTATGATTTTCCAGTACATAAAAAGCCACGGATCTCTCCGTGGCTTTTATTAAGTTTGTTATTATCATAATGCTTTTTCAGCTTCCCATTTGCTTCTTCCCCATCCGGCTATTACATGTTTTTCGCTGTGGTAAGATGAACGGACCAGGGGACCGCTTTCAACATAATCAAATCCCATATTGTATCCTATTTCTCTCAATTCCTTAAACTCGTCGGGATGTACAAAACGTTGTACCTGTAAGTGCTTCTTGCTGGGTTGCAGGTATTGACCAATTGTAATAACGTCCACATGGCTGTCACGCAGGTTTTGCATGGTTTCAATAACTTCTTCTTTGGTTTCACCCAGCCCAAGCATAATGCCGCTTTTAGTACGCATACAGCCTTGCTTTAAAATACGCAGGGTTTCCATACTACGCCAGTACTTAGCTTGTATACGTACTTCTTTGGTGAGCCGTTCCACTGTTTCAATATTGTGAGAAACTACTTCGGGAGCAGCATCAATGATGCGTTGAATGTTTTCTGCTTCAGCTTTAAAATCCGGAATCAGGGTTTCCAAAGTAGTATTTGGGTTCAACGCTTTGATGGCTTTAATGGTATTGTACCAAACGATACTGCCACCATCTTTAATTTCATCTCTGTCAACTGAAGTAACAACGGCGTGCTTTACTTTCATCAGGTGAATGGCTTCAGCTACCCGTTGTGGTTCGTCCCAATCTACCGGGTCGGGGCGGCCGGTTGCTACCGCACAAAATCCGCAACTGCGTGTGCAGATATTGCCCAAAATCATAAAGGTTGCTGTGCCCTCACCCCAACACTCGCCCATATTAGGACAATTGCCACTTTCGCAAATGGTATGTAATTTATGCTGATCAACTAACCCTCTTACATGTTTATATTCCTCGCCTATCGGCAATTTAACGCGTAGCCAATTTGGCTTTTTTAGTGGGGAAACTTCCTGCCCTTGCTCTACAACACCATCCAATACCGATAATTCTATCATTGAATAAAAATTAAATTTTAAAAGAACAACTTGTTTGATCTACTTACGCCTGCCGAACATGATTGTAACGTAGGCACCAAAAAAGAATTGCTTTGGATCAACGTAGGCTATCTGTGGAACCTTCTTGCTATAAAAATCTGCAGAAATACCTACTTCCAATGCATTCACCATTTCATTAAATCTACCATAGTCAAACCGAAGTGCAAGTTTAGTATATAATCCCGGAGCAACTGTCATGTTGCCCCATCCTTTACCTAAGCCTGATCCTGAAACCTGCAATGCCTGCAAGTCGCCGGGGCTGACAAATATGGAACTGTCAGAACTTTCATACCTGATAAATTTACGGCCTCCATTGGTAACATCATTTACTTCCAGGAAATAAGGGCGCAATAAACCAAGAGAAATTCCACCACCAATATTTCCGGTAACACTCACACCATTGCGGTTGGTTTTGTTACCCAACAAAAGTTGCTGCTGTACGCCAAGTTTTACCGGGTAAAAATAATTGATCTTCCCAAAAATAAATGGAGACGTGGGGATGGCTAAGTTCGTTTGTTTTTCTTCTTTCGGATGTTTTCTTTCACTGATTTCCAATTGAAACAGCAATGCTTTCTGAACTGATTTTGCCCTACCAAATTCAAGGAAAGCTCCATAACCATCGGTATTTAATTTAATTCCAAATGCTGTTTGCTTACGATACGCAATTACGCCTTCTTCTTCTTGTTTAATAAGTTCATTTATTCGTTGTTTTCTCTCATCTCTTTTTTCCTTTTTTGTTTTCTGAGCAAATGAAGGCAATGCTACAATTATTGCCAGACAAATAAAAAATATTTTACGCATAATAGCTTTTTACTTCAGTAAATTTATACAAAAATAGTACAATGACAGCAACGATTCAATACCAGGGTAATTTAAGATGCAATGCCACCCATTTACAAAGCGGATCTATGATTGAAACTGATGCTCCAACCGACAATCGCGGTAAAGGAGAACGATTTTCACCCACCGATACTGTATGCTCTGCACTTGCAACCTGTATGGCAACTACAATGGCAATAAAGGCTACAGATATGAATATAGAACTAAAAGGGTTATCGATTGATGTTAAAAAACACATGGCCACCGATCCAAGAAGAATTTCTAAAATTGATGTTAAAGTTAAATTCCCCGACGACCTGGTGCTGGAAGAAAAGGATAAAATCATCTTACAGAGGATTGGTGACAATTGCCCGGTTGTAAAAAGCCTTCATCCCGATATTGAATTAGCCATTAGCTATCAATAACTCTATTTACGATTTTAATGAACCCAACGGATGTACGAAAAAATTTTAGCTAACTGATTAAATGAGTACAATAAGATATTTGTTGGTCAGTTAGCTTTTGAATTTACCTGCCTTAACAGTTTGTTTCCCACGGCACATTCCAGGCAACGCTTTTCATCGCAATACCGGTGTTTTAATTGAATGAGCGCCTGGGAATCCAACGCATTTTTATTTTCAATTCCGAGCCTGGTAAACCCATGGGTGATTTTATTTTTTTCAGCGTTTAATTGTTCAAGCCAGGAAAGGGCCTTATCCTTAAACACCTGTTCTTTGTGATGCTGGCCATAAGCAAACAACAGTGGCAGCACTGTATTAATGATGAGCGTATCTACCATTTGTGTTCCCAGGTTCTTTTCTCTTTTTTTGGTTGGCTCATCGAACCTGTAGTGGTAATGCCAATAATCATTAGCTGTTACGGCTAATAATTTTTTTACATCTTTTAAATGCGAGGCTTCCTTTATGGTTGAAAACAAATGAATACTATTGTGGATAAGCATTGACAGTTGCGCCAGCCTAACCGTGGGGAAATTGGATGGCCGCATTCTTAAAAAGTGTAATGGAATTTGTGCGGATTGTAGCTTATACTTTTTCTTAAAGAAAAGATATTCTTTTTTTAAAAGTATGGGATAGTCTTCCTGGAAATCATTTTCAAGTAAACCTGCCTGGCCAAATAAAATGGCCTCGGTTTGATGAATTTGATTTTTATGTTTTGCAAGAATATTCAAGGGCAATGAACGGGCAATTTTCTCAAAGGCATCGCTGTTAACCGTTACACCAAAATTGCGTGCTATCAGCCACCAGAAGGTTTCTTCCCAGTGATATTGATTTTGCGCCAGGTAACCGGCAATATTGATCGCTTTCTGCTGTAGCCTTTCAATCATCAATCTTTCCTTCCACGAAATCCATACAATGGGTTCAACCTGGTGAATCATTTTTTCGCAGGGAATAAATGATTTCGTCTCCATCAACTCCTGGTACCTGGATAATAACAAGTTGGAAATTTTTGCCTGTAGTTCCAATGCAGGAAAGGGAAGGTTTAGGGCTACATCATTCATCCAAACTACATGCAAAATTACATTCTTATAATTGGAGTCTTTGCTATGTTGATGATCGTGCCACTGCGATGAATGAACATGTAATTCAATATTGCCTACCCATATCGTATCATTTACCAATATCCGGGCATTCAAAAAATCGGGGCCCTGGTTGGTGTTTAATGTACCCGGATTTAAAATGGATAATCGTTCTCCCTCTGAAGTTGCTAATTCATTTTTATTGAAGTACTGAAATTGCCAGATGTATTGAAGCAGTCGCTCTGTCATGGAAAATAGTTTTACAGTAAAGTGCGGAAATGAGTTGGCTTTTTATACAGCCTCACTAATTTAATATTTTCATTTCAACAATTCAAACTATTTATCCATTTTAGTTGCTACATCGGCGTAAGTTTTTGAAGTTCCTGCACTACCCTGCTTACGGGCAATCCCATTACGTTATAAAAATCTCCGTTCACAGATTTGATGCCCACTACACCAATCCATTCCTGGATAGCGTAGGCTCCGGCTTTATCGTAGGGTTTATACTTATCAACGTAAAATATAATTTCTTCTGAACTAAGTAGATGAAATTCAACGGCGGTAGTATCTGCAAAGGCAACTTCCTGTCCATTATGCAAAATCACCACACCGGTAATTACATGGTGCTTTTCACCGGAAAGATCTTTCAGAATTGCGATGGCATCTTCACGGTCTGTTGGCTTGCCTATTACCCTGTCGCCTAACACAACAATGGTATCTGCAGCCAGTATAGGTTTTGTATTTTGCCTACTGGCTTGTACGGCCAATGCTTTATTTCGGGCAATATGAATGGCAATATCCTGTACCGAAAGATTGGGAGGATACGACTCATCTGTTTCTTCTATGATAATTTCAAAATTAACTTCGGCCCACTCCAGTAATTGTTTGCGGCGTGGCGATTGAGATGCCAGGATGATTGGTTGAATTGCAGCCATCTAACGATTGATTGATTGGTATAAAGTTGAAGAAAAAATTACGACTTCCGTAAAATCACACATGTGTTTTAAATAATAACATGGATACAATGCCCGCTAACATAACAAACTTTACCCATGTGCTGATGCGATGATATTCCGGGGCAGTTTGCGCTTTATAAAATTTTTTTAATAACCAGGTAAGCGGAACTACTACAATTAGTAAGGCATACAATGCGCTTATCCACCAGCCCAATTGTAATACATAAATAAGCACTACCAGCAATGCACCAATTAATACTACCAGCCATACACCTACAAATACTTTTGCCGCAGGCACCCCCCAAACAATGGGCATTGTTTTACAATTGTATCGGCTATCGCCATTAATATCTTCAATATCTTTTACCACCTCCCTTATCAAAGAAATGATAAAAGCAAAGCCGGCATATAAAACAGCATATTTATAAATAGACTGCATGCCCGAATGTAAACCGGTTCTTATAAACGGACTCAACGTTAAAGTGGTATTGGTGGCAAAATAAAGTACCATAATTGTCCAGCCGGTTAAAGCGGAAATGATGATATTGCCTGACAGTAATTTCTTTTTAAATGTAGTAGAATATACCCATAGCAGTAATGCACAAACGCAGTTAGCTATCAAAATGATAAAACTTGTTTTTATGGAAACATACAAACTGATGAGCAGGCCGGCAAACGTAATAAACAGGTGCCAGAAAATGGCCCATCTTCTGTTGATGATCTTTTGAACAATCATTTTATCAGGTTTATTAACCTGATCGATGTTGATGTCGAAATAATCATTGATGATATAACCTGCAGCAGCAATCAATATGGATGCAACAACCAGCAGATAAAAAACCGGTGTTGTTAACTTATATTGAAGTGCATAATAACCCGGAGGCAAAGAAGGAACTATGATGCAATAATAAAAAAGCATCTGCGTAAGCGCAATGAAAATAAGATTGGGCCAGCGAATTAATCGAAAAAAGGCGGATAATAATTTCATGTGCTGTTATCTGCTGCTAAATTAAGCATTGTGCCCAACTATCAAACAGCTTCCCTTTTTAAGAGATAATTTATTTAGATGTTACAGAGGTATCCAAATCCCAGTGCCCATTTAATTTTAATACTTTTTCAATTACATCTCTTCCACAACCTTTTCCACCTTCAATACCTGAAATGTAACGGGATATCTGTTTAATTTCAGGAACTGCATCAGCAGGGCAACAAGGCAATCCTACCAACTGCATTACTACATAGTCGGGTATATCGTCGCCCATGTAAAGTATTTCATTCCATTGAAGCTGATGTTTTTGAACATAGTCAAGCAACACTTCTTTTTTGTTATGTACGCCTAAAAACACATCTTTTACACCCAGTCTTTCAAGCCTTTCTTTTACTGCTTCGGAATTGCCGCCTGAAATAATGGCTACCCGGTAACCTTTTTTTACAGCCAGTTGCAATGCATACCCATCTTTACTATTCATGTTGCGGGCCATATCGCCACCTGACAATATTACCATGATCTCTGTTGCCAATACTCCATCCACATCAAATATAAAAGTGGTAACAGGTTTGAATAAATGTAAAATATTCATTGATCTAAAAAAGTTGAGGATGGAAGTATTTGAAGAAGCCGCAATAAAAACTGCGGCTATTCATAAAAATTATTTTTGATTGTCTCTCCACTCATATACCCAACTGCTTTGAATCATCTCAAGATGCCCTTCGCTGCTTTGCTCCGCCTTACCTTCAAAACGGGGAATTTCGAGTACCCATTTATGCAAGTCTGTAAAACGAATGCGATAAATTTTGCTTTCGCCAAAATCATCTCCAAAACGTTCGTATAGCTTCATGGCTATATCTTCATAATCGTTCCAGTTAATTGGTGGTTCAAAAGTCATAATAAGAATTAAAGTTTCGAATTTAAAAATTTTCGGCTTTGTTGCCCGGATATTCAGCCAATGAATAAATTATTGATAACAATTTTATTCTCCTAAAAACTGCGACTGGTCGGGAAGTGTAACAACGATGTTACCATCCCCTTCCTGTAAAACACACTGGCAGCCCAGCCTGGAATTAATGCGTGGATTTACGGCCCTGTCAATAAAATCTTCCTCTTTGTCAGATAATTCTTCCAATGATTCGTCTCCTTGTTCAACATAGAGGTGACAGGTACTGCAGGCACAAACGCCTCCACAATTGTGATGAAGATCAATGTCATTCATCAGGGCTACCTCCAATAAGGATTGCCCGTCATCGATATTTTCAAGGGTTATTGGAGAAAGACCCTTTTGTTCAAATTTATAAGTGATTGTGTACATACATGCAAAGTTCGGGCTGCAAACCTACTGTAGAATTACCATTTCAGGAAAACTTAGTTTGCATATCACCTGATTACAACATGCATTCAGCCTGATATCTACACCACGGCTAATTCTGCCCATTATCAACAAAAAAAACTAATAATAATGTACAATCGCCTGTTGCCTGAAATTTTGATATCAATTAATTAAAAACATATTACCAATTAAATTACTTGGGTAAAATAATTCATTTGACTATTTTAACGTAATAATTCAAAACTGTAATTGCTATTTTATGAAACAACCCAATTTTTTTTATTTGATCACCGCAATTAGCTGTATGCTAATTTTCAGTGTATCGTGTAACACCAGCGAAAATAAAAAACCGGATATTGAAGTACCAAAAGACACTGTAGTGGCCGAACAACCAGTTGTTGAAACCAAACGAGGACCGGTAATAAATATAGATGATACAGTTTCGGTTAAAAGAATTGTATTAACAATGAAAGACAGTGCTTTAACCCCGGAGAGAGTAAGCTTAAAACTTGCAGAGATATATGGTGTAAAGTTGCCAACCGTAATTGATGGTAATAAACTTAAAGTAACGGGTATGCCTATGGCATGGTTTAAATCGCAAAAGCCTCCATATTTTTTTGAAGCAGGTTTGCCGGTAAATAAAAGACCATCCAGGTCAATTCCCGAAGTATTTATAAAAGAAACCGGAATTGACAGTGTGCTAGTTGCGCATTTTTATGGACCTTATGATTTGCTTCCACAGGCATACGATGTGCTGGACACCTTGTTGAAGGAGCGAAAAAAGAAATTGAAGAGTGCTCCTTATGCAATCTACATAGATGCCCCAAATGATAGCACCGGCCGTCCAAAAAATCCATACAAAGTTCAAACAGATGTAGTATATCCCTGGAAATAATTTGAACAAATGTTAACCTTTAACATGACTCAACATAGTAGCACGAATTTGATGCACCAATTACACGAATTAAGAAATAAGTACTGTATTAATTCGTGTAATCCGCTTTGATAATTCGTGTAATTCGCTTTTTATAATTCGTGTAATAACATCTTAACCAAGCCCTATTTGTTCATAATGCTATCTGTAATTTTTAGATACACATTCCGAAGTTTAGGATAAGCTGATAATTCACGTAAGTGTTTATCCAGTGTGGTAATATCTTTTCTAATGGCCGGCCCGGTTTGCATATTCGCCGGTGAATGGTCACGCAACCTCAAAGCAGTTTCTTCAATTAATGGCTGCAACATTTTAAAATTCACGCCCGATTTTTCACAAAAATCTGCAGCAAGTTCGTACATGTGATTGGTGAAATTATTTACAATAACAGCCGCAAGGTGCAACCTTAAGCGGGACTCGTCATTTGCTCTTTCTACCGATGATGAAATGCTCAATGCAAATTGTTCAATTTCAGCAATCGTTTCTTCGTTGCTGCCATCTACCAAAATTGGTATGTCCTGGTAAAGATGATAATTCTCTTTTCGCAAACTTTGCAATGGATATAAAACACCGTGACGGGCAGATGCTTTTGACAGCGCTTCAATTGACACGGAACCCGCTGTATGCATTACTAATTTCCCTTCCAAATTAAAACAATTGGGAATTTCGCTGATTGCGCTATCGGCAATTGCAACAAGGTAAATGTCGCCTTCCATATTTAAGGTTCCATTTTGGTCCGTACACGCAGCACCTAATTCATCAGCAAGTCTTGCAGCATGGCCAATTTGCCTGCTAACAACCTGTATTACGTCATAGCCGGCATTTTTAATTAGCCGTCCCAGAACACAGGCAACATTCCCAGCTCCAATAATTACTACCTTCATAACTGTATCTTTGAGGAAATGAAATTAAAGCAAAAAATAGCAATCAGTTTTTTACGTACCAAATTTAAAATCCTCTCAATGGTATCTAAAAGAAAGGCTGCGGAAAAAGCTTTTGATCTTTTTTGCACCCCACTTATGAAAACCGGGGAAAGAACACCTGTAATTTTTAAAAAGGCAGAACCGTTACATTTTATGCTTAACGGGCTAAAGATAAATGGTTTTCGCTGGAACCATAGCAAACCTCAAAAAGTACTTATTCTCCATGGTATGGGATCGGCGGCCCACAAGTTTCACCAGTATATTACGCCACTGCTCGAAAAAGGATATGAAGTACTTGCATTTGATGCGCCTGCACACGGAAGCAGCCAGGGTAGTACAATCAATGCAGTTGAATATCGTGAAATGATTGAGGAAGTGCTAAGATTATATGGGCCAATAAACGCTTTCCTGGCACATTCTTTTGGAGGAATAGCGCTAAGTCTTGCCCTTGAAAAAATTCCCGGAAATGCACAAACAAAGATTGTATTGATTGCACCTGCTACAGAAACTAAGACGGCCGTTGATAGTGCCTTTAAATTGTTGAAATTGCATGATCCGGATGTACGGAAAGAATTTGACAGCATCATTTTTGAACTAAGTGGACAAACCACCGAATGGTATTCAATCAACAGAGCCATGCAACATATAAAAGGGCAAACCTTGTGGATACACGATGAAGACGACGACATTACTCCCGTGAAAGATGCGTTGAAAGTAAAAGATCAAAATTTTCCCAACGTACAATTTATCATCACCAAAGGGCTTGGCCACCGAAAAATTTATGGTGATTTTTCAATTAAAAAAAAGGTGCTGGAATTTCTATAACCACTTCCGCAGGAGTTATACTTTTCAATGGATATAACCGTGAAGTAATTTTTTTATTGGCCAGGCAACAGTAATACTATTAAGCCTCGGAGGCGTCGCACTCGTGTACTTTTTATCTTTATGGAGCAATTAAAAACGCACAAATTTATTCCCTGCCAGGTATCACGATTCGCACAATTTATGTTGGGTTTTCAATTTTAAAGTAATATTGCACTATTAGTTGGTGGCATTTATGTTGCCATAATTCCTACTATTTACCAGCTAAAACCAATGCTGTCAAGCGGTTTGAGCTACAACAAATCTTTTAATAAAGACAAAAAGATAATCTGTTTCTATAAGATTTAGGTTTGAAAACTCTTATAAAATTCATTTATGGCGAAGAATCTGTTAATAGTTGAGTCCCCCGCAAAAGCTAAAACCATTGAAGGAATTTTAGGAAAGGACTTTGAAGTAAGAAGTTGTTTTGGGCATATACGTGATTTGGAAAAAAATGATATGGGCATCGATATCAATAATAATTTTAAGCCCAAATATATTGTACCTGCAGAAAAAGAACGTGTGGTAAGAGATCTAAAGGCGTATGCAAAAAATAGTGAAGAAGTTTGGCTGGCATCGGATGAGGACCGTGAGGGAGAAAGCATTAGCTGGCATTTGGCTGAAGTATTAAAGCTCGATCCAAAAACTACCAAGCGCATCGTCTTTCATGAAATTACCAAACCGGCCATTCAGAAAGCTGTTCAAAATCCCCGGTTGATCGACATGAATCTTGTAAATGCACAACAGGCCAGGCGTGTTGTTGACAGAATTGTGGGTTTTGAATTAAGCCCTGTTTTATGGAGAAAAATTGGCATGAGCGGAGGCCTCAGTGCAGGCAGGGTGCAGAGTGTGGCAGTAAAATTGATTGCAGAAAAAGAACGCGAAATCAACCATTTCACTTCGGCCAGCAGTTTTAAAATTGATGCGTTTTTTACCGCCACTGACAACAGCAACCGGTCGGTAAATTTTAAAGCAGAAGGAAATAAGTTTGATGCATCTGAAGATGCTGAGAAGTTTTTAAAGTCCTGCATCGCAGCAAAATATACAGTAAGAGACATACAGGTAAGACCCGGAAAACGCACACCGGCAGCGCCTTTCACCACTTCTACCCTGCAACAGGAAGCCAGTAGAAAACTGGGATACGGAGTAAGCAAAACAATGTTGCTTGCCCAAAAACTTTACGAAAGTGGTAAGATCACTTACATGAGAACAGATAGTGTAAACCTGGGAGAAACTGCGATGGATGGCATTAAGTTGGAGATCAAAAACAGTTTTGGCGATAAATATCTGCAGGTACGTACCTACAAAAATAAAAGTGAAAATGCACAGGAAGCGCATGAAGCCATCAGGCCTACCTACATGGAGAATCATTCTGTAAACGATCCTGAATTAAATCGTTTGTACGACCTCATCTGGAAGCGAACCATTGCATCGCAAATGAGTGATGCAGAACTTGAGAAGACAACTGCAAAAATTAAAATAAGCACCAACAATGAAGACCTTACCGCCACAGGTGAAGTATTAAAATTTGACGGTTTCTTAAAAGTGTATCTCGAAAGCAGTGATGATGAAGATGGTGAAGAAGAATCAGAAAGCAGGTTGCCAAACCTTACAGTTGGACAAGAACTGGCATTTAATCAAATGACCGCTACCGAGCGTTTTACAAAACACGCTGCAAGATATACGGAAGCTTCCCTTGTTAAAAAATTGGAGGAACTGGGCATAGGACGGCCAAGTACTTATGCACCTACCATTTCTACCATCATCAAAAGAACCTATGTAGAAAAGAAAGATAAGGAAGGTACAAAAAGAGATTTCCGCATACTGAAATTGAAGAACGACATCATAGAAAAAATGATGGAGCAGGAAAATACCGGTGCTGAAAAATCTAAATTATTTCCAACAGATCTTGGCCTGGTGGTAACAGATTTTTTAAACCAGCATTTTGATAAAGTGATGGATTATTCCTTTACTGCAAATATTGAAAAAGAGTTTGACGAGATTGCTGAAGGGAAAATGGAATGGAACACAATGGTGAAGGATTTTTATAAACCATTTCATACCGGTGTGGAATACACGCTTGAAAATGCAGAGCGGGCTGTTGGCGAAAGAATATTGGGTGCAGATGAAAATGGCAGGCCTATTTTAGCAAGAATGGGCAGGTATGGCCCCATGGTACAAGTGGGCGCTCAAACAGATGAAGAGAAGCCACAGTTTGCAAAATTAAAGGCAGGCCAAAGTATCGAAACCATTACGTTGGAAGAAGCATTGGAGCTGTTTAAATTGCCACTCAGCCTGGGCGAACATGACAACATGGAAGTAAGCGTAAACATAGGCCGGTTTGGGCCTTACGTAAAATGGGGAGAGCAGTTTATTTCTATTCCCAAGGGAGAAGATGTTAATTCCGTTGACCTCGACAGGGCTATCCAGATCATCAATGCGAAGCAGGTGGAAGACGCTCCTATTGCGTGGCATGACGAAAAACCTGTAACAAAAGGAAAGGGAAGATTTGGGCCATTTATTAAGTGGAACGATATGTTTATTAATATACCAAGGGCCTATAATTTTGATACACTTACACAAAAAGATTGTGATGAACTGATTGTGAAAAAAATTGAAAAGGAAGCCAACAGGTTTATACGCCAATGGCCGGAAGAAAAAATTTCTATTGAAAACGGGCGTTGGGGGCCATTTATTCGTTTTGGCAAAAAGATGCTAAAACTTGGTCTCAGTAAAGCCAACACTAAATTTACTCCCGAAGAATTGGCAACTGTGGAGTTGGAAGAAATAAAGAAAATGATTCTGTCGCAGGATCCAAAAGCATTTGATAAAAAGGCACCTGCAAAAAAATCGGCTGCAAAAAAAGCCGCTCCTAAAAAGGCCGCTGCAAAGAAAAAGTAGGCATCTTTTTTAAAAATAAAATATTAAGCCCTGTCATAAAAATATGACGGGGCTTTTACTTATTATGGCCAACTAAGGCTGTCAATCTTAAGGCAAAATAATTTAGAAAACTATTCTACTTGTAACCTGTTTTGAATAACAAATCAGGCTTGTTACTTTACACATAATGTAAGCTTGTACAACCCCGGTAATTAATTTTACACCTGTGTGGAAAATTTTAGCTTCTTTTTATAATTACATTTAACGAATTTCAGTTCAAAATAAAAACCTTGGTAGAGAACAAAGAAATATCAGCACTTTTTCATTTAATTGACGATCCGGATGACGAGGTTTATAGCACCGTAACTACAAAAATTATTTCTTTTGGTAAGGCCATCATTCCCAACCTCGAAAACCTTTGGGAGAATACACCCAATGAAGAAATACAGGAAAGAATTGAGTCTATCATTCATAAATTACATTTCAGAGATCTTACAGAAGATTTCATTCATTGGAAAGATGGTAGTTGCGAATTGTTGCAGGGTGCATTGTTAACTGCACAATATCATTACCCCGAAATGCAGGCTGCACAAGCTTTACAGGAAATAGAGAAACTCCGTAGAAACATTTGGCTGGAACTAAATAACTACCTGACTCCACTTGAGCAGATAAATGTTATCACCAGTATTTTGTATAATTATTACAAACAAAAAGGTGTTGAAATAGCCTACAATATGCCGGAAGAATTTTTGATTACAAAAACCCTCGAAACAAAAAAAGGCAATGCAATCAGTAACGGAATTCTATACCTGGTGCTCTGTGAGTTGTTGGATATACCGGTAAAAGCTACCAGTATTCCCCGCCAGTTTATCCTGGCATATTTTGACCCTCAGTACCAGTTTACAAACCCGTCTGGCAATGCGGCTGAAAAAATAAACTTTTTTATAGATCCGTTAAATGGCCAGATCTATTCACATAAAGATGTGGAAAATTATTTCAAACGAATAGCGGTTCCTCCTACTCCATCTTATTTTCGCAAGCTTACCAATAAAAGAATCATACAGTTCCTGTTGGAAGAGTTAAGCAAATGTTTCGACAATGATCGCAACAGGTATAAAATGGAAGAGTTGTTAACGCTTGCTAAATTATTAGATGAATGATCTATCATGTAGTGACTTCCGAAAAATGGAAGCAGTCTTTAGAACAAGGATTTTATGAAGCAGATTCATTGGCTACCGAAGGCTTTATACATGCAAGCGAAGCACCGCAGGTTGCAGGGGTATTAGCACGGTACTATCAAGGCCAGGCCAATCTCTTATTACTTCACATCAATGAAAGCAAGTTAACGGCTCCATTGAAATATGAACTGGCTCCATCTGTAAACGAACAGTTCCCACACATTTTTGGCAGGTTAAATTTTGACGCCGTAGAAAAAGCCGAGGCGATATGATTAGCTGGAACGATTTTGCAAAAGTAGATATGCGTGTGGGCACCGTTATACAGGTTGAAGACTTTCCCTATGCCCGTAAACCCGCATTTCAACTCACCATCGATTTTGGTGAAATGGGTATTAAAAAATCTTCTGCACAAATAACCGGCATCTACTCAAAAGATGAGCTCATAAATAAACAAGTGATTGCTGTTGTAAATTTTCCAGTAAAGCAAATTGCAAATTTCTTCAGCGAATGTTTGGTATTGGGTGTGTACGATGAAAACAATGAAGTAGTATTACTGCAACCAACACAGGGTGTAAAAAATGGTTGTAAAATCGGGTAATGTTTTACCGCCTTTTGCGTGTTTTTTGGTCTACATTTTTATCTATCACGCCAAACCAATTTATATTTTCCATTCCAATTATCTGGGGTTAATTTTTTATCGTCATAGTTGTCTTTTGATAAATCAATTTCAACTTGATTGCTTTGAATAGTTATTGTCCCAACAGACTTATAATATCCTGGCACGGTCGGCAATTCCTCGCCTTTAATCACACCTTGTTTTCTTGGAACAATGTAATTTATGCTGTCTTCATAAGTCTTCCGTAAGAATAATGAAACTGGGTCATGAACCATTAATTGCCGTCTTCCTTTTACTGTCAAAATGAAATGGTCTTTTTCTGTCACAATAAATGCTATCTTATAATTTGTCGAAGGGGATGTAAATAAAAAAACGTACATCGCAATACCTGCTATAAAGAAAGAGCTTATTAGACATATTTTTTTTAACTTTCTTTTACTCTCAATTGTCAAAGCTGGTATGTCTGTTAGTTTAGTAAAAGCAAAAGTCAAGATAAGAAGTGTCAAATAGATTAACCCTGTCAATAGACCAAAAAGCAATAATAAAATTATGATTATAGTCATTGTTCAAAGTTAGGGCCTGTCAAATACCCCACAACAAAAGTCTTGCAGCATTAAATCTTATGAAACCGCTCGAGGTAAGAACTAACTTTCTTAAAATTATTTTTATTGATAGCAAAAAAATGATTTCTCCCTTCTTTTCGACATTCAATCAATTCACTTTCTGATAGTAGTTTTATATGGTGAGAACAGGTTGGTTGTGATAGCCCGGTTAACCCCTGTACATCACCACAACATATTTCACCCCTCCTGGAAATTTCCTGTAAAATGGACAGCCGGCTTGGGTCTGCAATTGCATTCATCGCTTTCTCTATAAATCTCGTATCAGTTTTTACCACGTTCATACATGCTTTTATTTCCGCTTCAAAGAAATTGTATTTTACGCAATCGAGCAAACATTCATCCAAATTTTTCGATATATTTTTAATGCACATACAATTTGAACATCAATGTTTTGTTGCAAATAAAAAGCTTGTTCAATCTTTCATTTATGAAATTTAACGATTCGTTTGTATAGGTGTAAGCCTACTTTATTATCTTTCAAAAAATAAGAATTTATATGAAGAAATTATTCGCCATCGTTTTTTGCGGATTTGCATTATTAGTAACCAGCGCTTATACGGTACAGGCAGTTATCAACTGGAAAATAGACAATAATAAATCACAGGTAAAATTTATAATGCAGGCACATGGGCAAGAATTGGCTGGGGAATTTAAAGGTGTAAATGGTGACGTAACATTTGATGCAAATGACCTGGCAAATTCATCTTTCAAGTGCGACATTAATGTAGCAACTATCAATACCGGCAATGATAAAAGAAACGGGCATTTACAAACTGCATCCTGGTTTGATGCGGTAGAATTTCCTACAATTAATTTTACCTCATCAAAAATTACGGCTACTGCCGATGGTTATGAAGCAACCGGCATGTTGACTGCAAAAAATATTTCCAAAGAAATTATCATTCCATTTATATTTACCGGCGAACAATCTTCCGGTACATTTAGAGGATCCTTCAAAATGAAACGTACCGATTTTGGAATTGGAAAAGCTGATGCAGAAGTGGGCGATGACGTTACCATTAAACTTGAAGTTCCCGTAACTAAATAAAGATAAAAATCGGTATTAGTAATTCGCCGGCATGTTTAGGCAGATAATCGAATTATATTTTAAAACAGGGATTCCATGACGGTATTCCTGTTTTAATTTAGGCTCAATCAAGATCTGAAGCATTAAATGAAAGTGGCAACAGGTAACCCGATTTTTCTAAGATATACACCTCTCCTTCCATTCCTGCCAGTATAATGCGTATGGGATGTTTTACCCGGTCTTCATATTCACATAAACTTTGGCGGCAAATTCCGCAGGGTGAAATAGGGCGCACGCTTTTTCCATTTAAATTGTTGTAACTGATTGCGATTGTTTCTATGGCAACTCCGGGATATTGGGATGCCAGTGCCGAAAGCAATACTCTTTCAGCGCATATGCCAACAGGGTAAGCCGCATTTTCCTGGTTTGTTCCTGAAATGGTTTTACCATTTGCCAGCATAGCAACAGCCCCCACTAAAAAATTTGAGTATGGCGCATAAGCCTGCACAGTTACTGCTCTTGCTGCATTTAATAACACTGCATCTGTCAAAGCAAGTTCATCCGATGAACTGTACACTTCTGTAGAAAAGTTAATTTCCTTTTTTGTCATAAAATAAATTTAAACAAACAATTTCAGGCTTAAAAATAAAGCTATCTGTAACCCAAGACATGTAGAGTTCCAAAGTCAAAATTCAAAAGGCGAAATTCAAAAAGCTCATTACGCGTAAGTAAGTCATTGGAAATAAAATTCAGATAAAAAATCCTCCCGGCATTGCTGCGGGAGGACAACTTATTTTGAAATGGAACATTAACCAATAAACTTTAAAAACTATTTAATGGCGCTAAATATACGTTTCCAACGCGGCCCTTTTTCCCAGCTAAACCAGATCAATGAGGCTTTTCCTACTACATGGTCTTCTGGTACAAATCCCCAGTAGCGGCTATCCAATGAATTGTGCCTGTTGTCGCCCATTAACCAGTAATAATTCATTTTAAAAGTATAGCTTGTGGCTTCTGCTCCGTTTAAGAATATCTTGCCTCCACGATTTTCCAATTCATTCCCCTCGTAGGTGCGGATGCAACGCTCGTACCTGATGTAATTATCCGGTGTTAATTCAATTGAAACTCCTTTCTTAGGCACCCATAATGGACCGAAATTATCTACACTATAATGCACTGCTGTATCATAGTATGGATAAAGATCGCCTGTAACTCCATGAACAACGAGGCTTACTTTCGTCACATTTTTCAATGCTTCTACTTTAGCTTTTTCTCCCATCGTCATGTTTACAATATAAACACCATTGTTGGCAGTATAAAATTCCTGTTGCTGTGGGTCGGTATGTATTCCGAATGATTGCAGTTCTTCCTCATCCAGGGGACTACTTGTTTGTACATTATAAAACAATTCAGAAAATTGCGGAAATGGCTGCGCAACACCATTCAGGTATAATACAGCATCTTTAATTTGCAATGTATCTCCGGCTATTGCTACACAACGCTTAATAAAATTCTCACGCTTATCAACCGGCCTGGTAATGATAAGATCGCCATAGTTCTGCCAAACCCTATCCCTTCCAAGTTCCCGTACGGCCTGGTAGTAAGTAACTTTTGAACCAAAATTTTCCTCGTCGTTTATCAATGTATCATTCGCAGGGAAATTAAAAACCACAGCATCATTTCTAACAATCGGAGAAGCAAACCATCTTGTATAGGGAATATGAATGGCTTCCGTATAAGATTTTGCATTAACGCCGGGCATTGTATGGTGAACAAAAGGCATCGCAATAGGCGTATTTGGAATGCGGGGGCCGTAAGCAAACTTACTAACGAATAAAAAATCATTTACCAGCAATGTCTTTTCCATCGAAGGTGTTGGAATGGTATAGGCTTCAAAAACAAAAGTACGGATAAGGGTAGCGGCTACTATGGCAAATGCTGCTGCATCAATCCATTCACGGGCGGCTGATTTTTTATAGTTATCTACAACCATTGCCCCGGCATATTTCTCATCTTTAGAAAACCCGAGGTAAGGAAAATAAATAAAAGGTAAGAAGACTGTAAGCGCATGATGACCAATTCCAAAACGGCCAAAATGTTCAACAAATTTTATGGTAATCCAGATGGTTATAAATTGACCTGCAATCGGAATAAACTGGAGGTAAAACCAAATCCTTTTCACTTGTATTTTTTCAACAATACACCAGGTATTATAAAAAGGAATAAAAGCTTTCCATCCTTCGATACCAGCTTTCTTAAACATTCCATACATACCAATATGCCAGCCAATAGTAGCCAGTATAAAAATTATCCAACCAATGCTCATAAGTAAAAATTTTATCAGGGCCAAAAATACCATAATTAAACGTTTGATAAGAAATTACTTAAAAAATGTTGTCAAATGTTTAACACAGCTATAAAATGATAAATTTGCAATACTTTGATGATTGCCGGTTAATACCTTTAAATCCAGGCGGCACATTAATTACACGATCGTATTTAATACAAATTGCCTTTGATTAATATCTTTTTATTATCTTGAAATTTAATTCTCATTTAAGTAAAACAATATCATATATGGTTGAATCATTCGAAAAAATTCCTGTAAAAATATTTACTACGCCAAAAGAAGGGTCCATATTTGCGGCCACAGAAATTGCCAAATTAATTAAGGAAAAGCAAGCTGCCAGCCAAAACTGTGTACTTGGCTTAGCAACCGGTTCTACACCAATCAGTTTGTACCGCGAACTGGTAAGGCTTCACAAAGAAGAAGGATTAAGTTTCAACAACGTGGTGTCTTTCAATCTTGATGAATATTATCCACTCGAAAAAGAAGCGGTGCAGAGTTATTGGACCTTCATGCACCATCACCTGTTTCATCATATAGATATCAAACCTGAAAACATTCATATACCAAGCGGCGTATGGCCAAAGGATGAAATAAAAGCTCACTGCAGGGAATATGAGACCCTGATAAGTGATGCCGGCGGTATTGATCTGCAGATATTAGGTATTGGAAATAACGGGCATATTGGTTTTAACGAACCAGGCTCCAGCATCTATTCCAAAACCAGGCTGGTAACATTGGAAAATTCAACAAGGCTGGCGAACGCAAAAAACTTTCAAAATATTTCCCGTGTGCCGCGTCTTGCAATTACCGCAGGCATCAGTACCATTATGCAGGCAAAAAGAATTATACTGATGGCATGGGGTATAAAATCAAATATTATTGAAAGAGCTGTTGAAGGTAATATCACAGAACAAGTGCCTGCAAGTCTTTTGCAAACACACAATGATTGTTTATTTGTAGTAGATGAATTAGCCGGTAGTGAATTAACCAGAAATAAAACCCCCTGGCTAACAGGCGAAATAGAATGGACAAAAGATATGATCAAAAAAGCTGTGGTAAATATGGCTTTGAAAAGTGGTAAGGCAATATTGATGCTTACAAATAAAGATTACAACGATTATTCGCTGGGTGATTTACTGGCAGAAAAAGGAGATGCGTATGAAATAAATCTGCAGGTTTATTACATGCTCAGGGATAGCATTACCGGTTGGCCTGGTGGCAAACCCAATGCAGTTATTCCCGGGCATCCTGAAAGAAGTGAAATACAACCCAAACGTTGCGTAATATTTTCACCGCATCCCGATGATGACATCATTAGTATGGGCGGCACCTTTATGCGGTTACATGACCAGGGGCATGAGGTTCATGTTGCTTATCAAACCAGTGGAAACATTGCGGTTACAGATGAGTTTGTTACCCGCTTTCTTGACTTTGCGGTAGGTTTTGAAGCATTGAGTGGCATCGATAACAGCAAGTCTTCTGAAATTTTGAAGGAGGCCAGAACCTATCTTGATCAAAAACAAGTGAACCAGGTAGATACAGACCAGATAAGGGAAATAAAGGGACTGATAAGAAGATGTGAGGCAAAAGCCACCTGCCGCTATGTTGGATTAAAGGACAGCCAGATTCATTTTCAAAATCTTCCGTTTTATGAAACGGGCACCATCCAGAAAAATCCCATGGGTGAGGCTGACGTACTAAATACCCTGGCGCTGCTTCGTGAATTAAAACCACACCAGGTATTTTGCGCAGGTGATCTTGCAGATCCGCACGGTACTCATAAAGTCTGTCTCGATATTATTTTCGAATCGTTCAGAAGGTTAAAAGAAGCAGGCGAAGAATGGATCGACGATTGCAGGGTTTGGTTGTATAAAGGCGCCTGGCAGGAATGGGATATTTCACAAATAGAAATGGCGATTCCTATGAGCCCCGACCAGGTAATGAAAAAACGTTACGGCATTTTTATTCACCAATCACAAAAAGATATGGTACCATTTCAGGGTGATGATAGCAGGGAATTCTGGCAACGTGCAGAAGAAAGAAATGCAAGTACTGCCGAACAATATGCGCAATTAGGCTTAACAAAATATGCGGCAATGGAAGCCTTTGTGAGATGGCATTTCTAAACTCATTTAATTAAAAAAGGGATAAACAATTTGAATGTTTATCCCTTTTTTTTTGACTAATTTATTTTGAGAAACTACTTTACAATTCAATGAAATAATTTCTAAAAGAAATTAACGCATCACCGTTATTTTAAAGCCGGTGCCAACAGTTACCGAAGCTCCCGGATTAACATTCAATGTTCTGCAAACTGCATTTACACCGCTTACCAATACAGTCCCGCTGTTAATAAATACATCGGTATTTGCATCGGGCACAGTATTACAACTCCAGTTCATTGCATTGTTCCAGTCATTGCTTACTGTACCGCTCCAGTAACTGGTAAAACCCAGTGTTAAAACTGCGCTATTGACTCCATCAACCACACAACGATATTGATATCCATTCCAGGCCGATGGCGCATTTGTTAATTGTAATGTGCCGGTTGTGGCACCTGCATAATTGGCATTGTCGGTTATGTTTGTGAAACCGCTTCCTGTATTTACCTGCCATTGGTATGCAGCGCCGGTTAAATTTGAAACCAACGCGGTACCTGCTGTTGGTGGACATAATTGCGTGTATGCAGGTGCTGAATTTATGGGTGTAGATAAAACAAGGCAATTATTAATATAAAGTCCCCATCCATCCAATGAACCACCATCTCCATCAAAGTTATCTTTTACGGTTAATGTCCAAACCCCTGCACTATTTTGCCCATCAAAAGCAGAGAGCGGATTTTGAGGTTTAATTGTAACCCCGCCAATTGGTGGGCAAGGGAATGTTGAAATGCCCGATTCATCATCCAGGTTAAGATCAAAATTTTGTTCGGCATCACATACCTTGTCAAAAAGTACAACTGTATTTCCAGCCGGGCTACTTAACCGAACCGTAATATCGTTGATGTATGAATGTGACCCCTTTAAGCCGACTACATTTAAATCTGTAATGACCACACCTGCGCTGGCAGGAATTGTAATGGTAGATGTAACGGATGGAGCGCCAGTAGCTGAAATAGCCTTTGGCACATCTGTACTGTTTTTACAGGTAGTAATGCCTGTTTTAAAAATTCCGGAAACAGAAGCTGCGCTTGTTCCACAGTTATTCACAGATTTTACCCGCCAGTAATACAGTGTATTTTCTACCAATGGGGTAAGTAATGTATAGGACAAACCGGTTATATTACTGATCGTTTGCGTAATGGATGAAAATGTATTTGATGTGGAAATTTCCAATACGTAACTCAATGCTGATGGATTGCCCATCCAGTTAAAGGAAGGTGTGACAGATACGCCATTGGCATAATTAGCGGGTGCAGTAAGACCGGTTGGAGCTATTGGAGTAGTGGCCACAACAAAAGGAATGACCCTCGATTTATTAACGGCTCCTGCAACACCATTTACCGTGATATTATAAGTGCCGGGTGCCAGTGAGCCCGTATTATTCAAAGTAACGGTGGTTGTATTTCCCGGTGTTACAGGATTACTTGAAAAACTAACAGTTGTGCCACCCGGATTTCCCGTGGCAGATAAATTAACCGCTGTATTAAAGCCATTGAGGCTGGCAGTTTTTAAAACTGCTGCAATACTGTTTGCGCCACAAGCCGTTGCAGGCACAGGGGAATTAAATACAAACTCAGTTGCCGGTGAATTTTGAATTGAAATATTTGCATTGGAAATATCATAAAAAACATTGCCTACAGCTTTAACCCTTATTCTTGCTTTGTTGGTGATATTATTTGGTACCTGAATTTCCTCAGATCCGTCATTGGCATTACTTGCTATTAATGTAACAGGGTAAGTAAAGCCACCATCTGTAGATAATTCAATCGACACGTTGGCACAATTAACCGGGGCAAAAGCAGTTCCATTAGGATTCCAGGTGATAGTTTGAAAATCATTTACATACCATATAATGCCGGCAGCGGTTGGATAGGTAACAAAGAACGGCCCTGAATTTCCATCAACCGTTACAGCCGACTCATCAAAGCAAACCCCTCCACCGCCTGCCCTGTTATCTCTTGCTGTAAGGCGAAAATGCAAGGTACGGGCATAAGAAGGTAACAACTCCCCCCTGGAAACCGAGTTGCTTGACTGATCAAATAATGAAGGGAAATTACGAACAGGTGATGAAACAGGAACCCTGGACCGAAAGATCGGCGCATTTCCCGAAGGACTATTCCATGCACCAAATGGTCCACCGACATCTATTTGCTCCCAACTATAAGTTAACACATCGCCGTTGGCATCGGAGCCAGAACCGGTTAACTGGAAGGCTGTAGATTTCGGAATAATGTAGTCGAAACCAGCATCAACTATAGGTGGTGTATTGCCGGTAGAAGTCACTGCTGCACAACTACCACCAGTTCCTGATATAAGATTCGCTGATATTTCATTTAAACTTACCGCATGAAACTGTGCATCACTATTTAATTGCAAATCATCAGAGCCACAAATACCGGCATAAGCCATGATGGTGCTTCCACTACCGGGTTCCGCATTACTCGACGATGATCCATTCCCTTGGCATGCGCTTCCGGCAAGGTTTGAATTAAACGGATGATTGGCCCCAAACTGATGTCCCATTTCATGTGCCACATAATCTATATCAAACGGGTCTCCCACGGGTGAATTGGTACCTGTAACTCCCTGGGCTTTTTGCCCGGCTTTACAAACACCCGCCAACACAGCTACACCTCCACCACCCGTACTAAACACATGACCGATATCATAATTGGCAGTTCCGATGACCAAATCAACATTTGACTGATTTTCGGTTAGCATTTTATTATTTGGATTGGCATTCGTATATGGATCGCTCGTGCTATCTGTGTAAACCAATAAATTATTATTGGCAACCAATACCATCCTGATAGAAAGTTCACGCTCGTACACGCCATTTACTCGGTTCATAGTTGTTGCTTCGGCCGCCATAGCAAGCGGAACAGTACCACCCTGGAAAACTGTGTATTCACCGTTGGCAGCAAGTGCCAGTCTGTAGGTGCGTAATTGTGTGCCCAGGCATGAACCGGCTAATATGTTAGACGAGGATGCGGCCCGGTTCATTTTACCAGGAAATTTAACCAATGGTAATTCATTGTATTTTCCGGCTTTTGTAAAATCTACTTTATTGTATGAAATATAGGAGGTCGTATTTCCCTGTGCAAAAGGATCAATAAAAACCGCCCCCTCCAGCGAAGAAATTATCATGGCATGAAAACCTGCCGGAGTGATATCCAGTTTTATGTTTGCTGTGGGATCATCGATGCCCTGCCCGGTAAAAGTTTTAATGTCGGGGAATTGTACTGCAAGTTTTGGATCCATTACAGAACTTTCCCAAATATGAAAACGTGCAGTACCGCCAGTAGGCATTGGTATTGTTATTACGGGAGCCAGCCCACGGTTGCTGATATTATTTTCAGATGGCACCGACTTAAAAAAACCAATCAAAGCCGATTTATCGAGGGAAACTGTTCTGTATTTTGATGGCTTAATAACCCGTTTTTGAGTTTGATTAAATGAAGCCTCGGATGCATCCCTAAAAAAAACATTCTGGGAAAAGCCATTTAAAATTGAAAGAGAAAAAATAAAGCAAAGCAGAATCCTGGTAAGAGATGGTTTCATAAATCATTAAATTTTTTAAGCAAAATAAAAATACTGAAACCAAGTGACACTCCAATAAATCAAACCAAATTATTTATCGTCCAATATCTGCTGCAATGCAGTGCTAACTTCGGCTGCCCTGTTCATAATCATAAAGTGTCCGCCACCTTTAATAACGTGGGTTGGCGTTATATTTCCGATGGGAAATAACCGGTCAGCATCGCCATGTATGTGGTAAATTGCGGAAGGGCTCCATTGGTTTTGCCAGTTTAAAACTTCATTGATTGCCCAATCCATATAAACCTGTGGCGCATTTTTTCTGTAAGACCTAACCAGTTCAATTTCTTCTTTTGTGCTGATACCGAGGTTATGGTTTTGTATGGGCTCCAGCAATTTTGTAGAGCGCATGGGGAATATTTTATTTAATTGCAAAAAACCCGAAACCTTCATCCACTTTGGCAATTCCTTTACCGATTTTATACTGGAAACCAGTATCAGTTTTTTTACGGGTATTTGTTTTGAAATTTCAATACTCATCATTCCTCCAAATGACAATCCCAATAATATGGGATTTTCGTCTTTAATACCAGCCATCATTCGGGTTGCATAATCTTTGATGGTTTCTTTGGGAACAGGCTTTAGCCATGGAATGGGTACAATGCGGTAATTATTTACTTTCAGTTTTGAGAAAGCCCGCTCATCTGCACCCAGTCCACTGATGCAATAAATTGTTTCCATGATCTATTGATAATTTAATGCAGCAAAATTTATTTTTTGGGCATAACATACATCTCTACATCTTCCAATGTGATACTTTTCCCGGAGAGTATGATCAGCCTTTCTACAACATTCCTTAATTCACGGATATTGCCTGTCCAGTCGTACTCCGTTAATAAATCCAACGCACCCTGATCTATGGCTTTTTTGGGCTGGCCATATTCAGTTGCAATCATTTCAAGATAATAATTGATTAGCGGTGGAATATCTTCCCGGCGCTCATTCAGCGATGGAACATGTACAATGATGACACCTAACCGATGATAAAGATCGAGGCGAAAATTCTTTTCATCAACTTCTTTTAATAAGTCTTTGTTGGTTGCTGCCACTACCCTTACATCTACATTAATATCCTTATCAGCGCCTACCCTGGTTATTTTCCCTTCCTGCAATGCCCGCAACACTTTTGCCTGTGCACCCAGGCTCATATCGCCAATTTCATCTAAAAACAAGGTGCCGCCAGAGGCCTGCTCAAACTTACCGATGCGTTGCTTGATAGCAGATGTAAATGAACCTTTTTCATGACCAAACAATTCGCTTTCAATCAACTCACCGGGAATGGCAGCACAGTTTACTTCTACCATCGGCCCCGTGTTCCTGCTGCTTTTTTCATGAATCCATCTTGCCACCAATTCTTTTCCTACACCGTTTTCGCCGGTTATCAATACCCTTGCATCTGTAGGTGCTACTTTTTCAATGGTATCTTTTATTTTGTTAATTAATTTACTATCGCCAATCATTTCCTGCACCTTTGCAACCTTGCGCTTCAATACCTTTGTTTCGGTTACAAGCGTTTGCTTATCCAATGCATTTCTTAGCGTGATTAGCATCCTGTTTAAATCCGGCGGTTTGCTGATATAATCGAATGCGCCTTTTTTTACGGCCTCTACTGCAGTCTCGATATTTCCGTGACCGCTGATAACTATGATAGGAACATCGGCATTAATTAGCCTTGCTTTTTCCAGGAATTCAATGCCATCCATTTTTGGCATTTTAATATCACACAGCACAACATCATAGCTGGTTGTACTAAATTTTTTAAGGCCATCTTCACCATCCGCAGCCTCATCTATTTTATATCCTTCGTAGCTTAAAATTTCAGATAGGGTTTTACGTATCGCCTTTTCGTCATCAATAATTAAAATGCTTGCCATAATGCTTAACAATATTTTGTGTGGATTAAATGCTGAACTGCATCCCACAGAAGTAACGTCAAAATTAAGCGATTTATGCACTCCAAAATTTTTATCCTGTTTCTAACCACAGTTGGCGTTTGCTGTTACAACAACGGAACTTACAGGAATGGGCCAAATTTAACCAGTGAAATAATTACTCCACAACACTATGAAAACCCATTTAGATTTATCAATGAAATCCCACTACCGGCAGGATTTTCCCGGTTAAAAAATAACAACGGCTCTTATGCAGCATGGCTGCAAAAGTTGCCACTTAAAAGAAATAAAACAGTTTACCTTTTTAATGGAAGCCCCAAACGCAATCAACAGGCTCAATACGCGGTGCTGGATGTGAGTGTTGGCAAGCAGGATTTACAGCAATGCGCCGATGCCGTCATGCGTCTGAGAGCTGAGTATTTATATGAACAGAAAAATTATTCAGCCATCATTTTTAAGGATAATGATGGAACATCATACAAGTTTACAACTCCATATACCCGGGATAATTTTGACAAATACCTGCATCGTGTTTTTGCCATGTGCGGCTCAGCTTCATTAGCTAAGCAATTAAAGCCGGTTCGCTTTAATGAAATGAAGGCAGGCGATGTATTGATAAAAGGCGGATTTCCGGGCCATGCAGTGATGGTAATGGATATGGCCGTAAACCAGCAAGGCGAAACAGTTTATTTACTGGCACAAAGCTATATGCCCGCCCAGGATATTCATGTATTGGTTAATCCAACTAATAAAAAATTATCGCCCTGGTATATGGTTAATGATGAACCGATCATACAAACTCCAGAATATTATTTTACCCCAGCGGATTTAAAAGCTTTTTAAAACTTGCTATTCAAAAAATCTTTTAGTTGAAAAATTTAGTTGATCAATTGGCGTGAGCGTCCCCTAAAATTAAAAAGTTCAGCAAATGACTGCTGAACTTTTTAATAAAATAACTTATAAATTATTGAAATCTATTTCTTCAGATACATGACTTCTTTTACCAATTTCACAGTTCTTGGAATATCCGGAAGATATAAGGCTACCAGGTTTGGTGCATAGTGCATGGGTGCATCAACCGATGTAATTCTGCGGATAGGTGCATCCAGGTAGTCAAATCCTTCTTTTTGTATGCGGTATGTAATTTCCGAAGATACAGAAGCAAATGGCCATTGTTCTTCAACAATTACCAACCTGTTTGTCTTTTTAACACTTTCAAGAATTGTAACCCAGTCAAGTGGGCGAATGGTAGCCAGGTCAATCACTTCCGCTTCAATTCCTTCTTTGGCCAACTCTTCAGCCGCACCCAGTGCCACTTTCATCATTTTATTAAATGACACAATGGTTACATCCTTACCTGTTCTTTTTACAAATGCTTTACCGATTGGCAAAATATATTCTTCTTCAGGAACGTCACCTTTTTCACCGTACATCACTTCACTTTCCATAAACATAACCGGATCATCATCACGAATTGCAGCTTTCAACAATCCTTTTCCATCATAAGGATTGCTTACAGAAACTACTTTTAACCCGGGGATGTTAGCATATAGTGCTTCAAAAGCAGTAGAGTGCTGAGCACCCAACTGACCGGCACTACCACCTGGGCCACGGAATACAATCGGGCAACCAACCTGGCCACCACTCATTGCAAGCATTTTAGATGCTGTATTTAAAATCTGGTCAAGCGGCAACACCGCAAAGTTCCAGGTCATAAATTCTACAATCGGACGCAAACCATTTTGTGCTGCACCTACTGCAATGGCTGCAAAACCTAATTCAGCAATTGGAGTATCGATAACTCTTTTTTCACCAAATTCATCCAGCATACCCTGGCTTACTTTGTAGGCTCCATTGTATTCGGCTACTTCTTCACCCATTAAAAAAACCCGCTCATCTCTTCTCATTTCTTCCTGCATAGCTTCTCTTAAAGCTTCTCTAAACGCAATTTGTCGCATGTACTTTGATGGTTTATTGGTTATTCAGTATATTCTTTATTTGTAAAAATGCCAGAAATCTAAACCTGCGGTTAAATAAATCAGCATCATTTCTTTTAAAGAATGAGCAAATTTATTCTATCGGAGTCAGATGAGCAAATTGGTTATTATATTATAATTACCAGGTTCAATATTAGCGATCGATAAGCTGTTGCAACCGGCATATTTGAAACTTTATTTGCTACAATTCCTACATCAACAAACAAAAAAAGCTGGTTCCTGAAAGAAACCAGCCTATTTCAATGAATTAAAAATATTATTGAGGAACCAGTACCTGGTCTATCTTATGCATCACTCCGTTCACTGCATTAATATCTGCAGGTAAAATAAAATTAGCAGCAGTGGGATTTGCAAGTCCTTTTACCGTAGCTGCAGTTACAAACGGACCTGTAAATGTAGCCTGTACGGTAACACCCGGATGCGGAGGCACCGCCTGGTTAAGTAAGGTTTTTATTTGCGTAGGTGCTGTAGACAGGTTTACGGTAAATACCCTGATTCCCGGAATGGTAGTACCTAAAAAATGATAAACGATCAGGCCCCTTACTGATTGGGCGGGTAACGGACCATATAATAAAGGATTGCTAAAAACGGATGGAGACGCAGCAATTAAGACTGCTTGTTGCTGTGCTAAAACCGGAGCCTGCACTGCAGCCTGCGCTGGTGTGTAGCCTCCCAAAATTAATTGCTGGGTAATAACCGGAACAAGTGCCGTTGTAATTGTAAAAACGGCAAACTGTTTTACTGCCGCGTCTGTGGGTGCAAGTACAGTAAGGTTTGTACCAAAACTACTTAATGCAGTTTGCAACCTACCTGATACCGCTACACCACTATCTGCACGCTGTATCGCTGCTTTAAAAAAAGTAAGATCACTACTGGCATTAATGATATCCCATAAATAAGCTGATGGAGGTGCAACCAATGCAGCAACTTTATGTAGTACCCCGTTGCTAGCCTGTATGTCGGTGGCAGTAATCGGAATATTATTTACCCAGGCACCATTTGCACGGCGGCTTGGATAAGTTGTTAACCTCACCAGCGGATTATAACCCGGTGTAGTTGAAACCCCCGTTGGATTTAATATTGTTGGGTACTCAAAATTGGGAAAAGTTACTGGTATGGATGCAGCAGGAATTTTTTGTGGAATTACATGGTAACTGATAATACTATTTAAAGTAGCTGCAGGAAAAGTATTTACAGCAGCTACGCTTGGGATGCCCGATGCAATGAATGCATTATCATCTGGCGCAAAAAGTGTAAACTTTAATGTTGGCACAGACAAGGTAGGCAGAAGTCCCGCCTTTGTTACAGCTGCTTTTAAAATGGAAAATTGAGGATCGTCCAGTAGCTGAGCCAGTGTAGGTGCAGTACTTGCCGCTGGCTGTGGCAAGGGTTCTGCAGGTAAAGGTGCTTTATTACAAGCCAACAATAGCAGGCAGGAAGTTACCGTCAGCAGGCTTCCTTTTATTATTTTATTAAAAATTTTCATATCGCAATTTTTTAAAAAATGAATTTAGAATACGTTATAGCCAAAACTTACATAATACAATCCGCCAACAATTGAGTTGCCTGGTGCATTTGTATAATATTGATTTAGCAAATTATTTGCGCCCACTTTAAAAATGGATTTTGTGGCAGGGAATTTATAGCTAACCTGGGCATCCACTGTATGAATGGCTGGTAAAGTTTCATTTGCAAAATCACCCTCAAAAAAGGCTGAATCCTGCCAGCGATAACTTATATTAAATCCTAAACGTTTTTTAGCTCCAAATCCTGTATTTCCAAAAGATATATTTGTACGATATTTTGGTGTACTAAAATATGCAGCAAATCCCACCGGAACATCTTTCAAATCATCCGAAGAAACATTGGCTCCAAAAAGAAAACCACGGGGCAAACGATAATCAACACTTGCACCAAAACCATAGGTTTTTACTTTAGATGGTGAGTTTACCGGAATGGAATAAAGGTTACCCACATTGCTAATGTTCTGCTTGGTGCTGATTGCATTTGCAAGATCGGTGACCGTGTAATTAGCTTTTGGCTGAACCAATAAAGTACGGGTTAAAAAGTCTTTATACTGGCCATAATAACCATACAGATCAATCAATAAATTACCCTGTAATGCAAGGCCTTTGTATCCAAGTTCGTAAGTACTAACAGACTCGGGTTTAAACGGTGTAATGGTATAAGGCGTTGTAACACCAGGCAAGGCATTCAACAAATAGGTATTTGTATTTAAATTATATTTTTGTTGAAAGTAAGGAACACCGCCCAGCAGCCTTGTACTTGAACCTACATCCAGGTCAATCCATTGTTGTTGGGTACTCGGAAAACGGTAAGCAGTTTGATAACTTGCCCTGATATTATTGTTTTCTGCAACCCTGAATAAGGCAGTAAATCTTGGGGTAAACCGTCCTTTAAAATTGTCATTTTTATCATACCGGCCACTAAAGGTAAGTTTCAAAAAATCGCTGAATAAATTTCTTGTTGCCTGTAAATATCCACCATATTCACCGATAGGAATTGTACGTCCTCCATCAGCAAAAAGAGTTCCTTTACTATTAAGTACATATCGTTTGTAATTACCTCCTATCAATATATCAGCAACAGCATGGGTTAGGTGACTAAAGTTATACTGACCTTCATACATGTAAAGATCACTTCTGTCAACAAATAACCCGCCTCCGGGGTTACCACCAATTGGCAGGCTGCGTACATAATTAAATCCTTGTTTAAAAGTTTCCGAGCCGGGGACAGGCCTGCCAATATCGGCAGTTGCACGGGCTGTAGTTTGTGCATCAAAATCAGACAACCCATTTAAGCGGGCTCCCAAATAAGTTTGTGCATATTTAGAAAACCAACCTGTTGATCCGCCACTTGGCTTCCAGTTTTCATTAAACAATCTTGCTGTTACAGTTGCATTATAACTTTCGCCTGAATTTTCCTGGGTAGTATATGCTCTTAGCAACCAGTTTTTATGATTCAATTCAAATTTGTACTGGCCAATTTTCAAGCTTCTGAGGCTGTATCGCTCACTGCCGGTGTACACTGTATTTCCTGTACCCCAGTAGCCGGATAAGATTGCTTCAATTCCGGAAGTAATTTTATAATGTATGGCACCTGATAATTTAAAGTTAATCGTGTTAGGACTTACCATATCGCTTTCCTTATAACCTGTACGTGACACGTTGATAGGTGCTCCTCCATTTAATGTATCAATAAAATTCTTTAGAAATGGAGCCGCAGAAGAACCAATGGTATTTAATACTGCGGACCTGATGTCGGCAGTAGTTTCATCTCCATATACATTAATACCATCATAGTTTGGATCAGTTGCTCTGTCGCCGGCAATAATTTTGCCACCGGTACCGTTACGCAGGTAATTGCGGTTATCGTAGCCCAGCCAATCTTTGGCAGAAACCAGTTCTGTACCAATTTTAAAGGCAAATTTTTCAGAAACTTTTTGTGCCCAACGCAGCGACCAGTTATGATAAGGTGAAGCATCCCGATAACGACTATCTGTGTTCATCATGCCCAGCTTTACCTGGTATGATAAACCCTGGTATTTAAAAGGACTTTTGCTGTTGATAAGAATGGTACCATTCATACCACCGGGGCCGTACAATGCAGAAGATGCACCTGGCAATAATTCTATATTATCTACATCCAGTTCTGTAAGCCCTATTACACTACCTACAGAAAAGTTTAAGCCAGGTGCCTGGTTATCCATTCCATCAACAATCTGGTTAACCCTGGTACTTCCACTTCCATTAAAACCACGGGTTGACGGCGTTTTGAATGTAAGTGAGGAAGTGGTAAAGTCAACACCTTTTAAAGTACTGAGGATATCGTAGTAAGATGAAACAGGCGAATTACGAATGGCGGAAGCACTTACTCTTTCAATTGAAACGGGTGATTCCAGGATGTTTGTTGCAACCCTGGTTGCTGAAATAACAACCTCCTGGCCCAGTGCACTGCTGGGCGTCATCATAATGGTTAATGGGGATGTACCCGAAACTTTTACCTCCTTCATTTCATAACCCACAGATGTAACTAAAAGGGTGATGGGTAATTTTCCGATCTCAATTTTAAATGCTCCTTTTTCATCGGTGTAAGTTCCTGCTGATTGACCTTTAACGGTTACTGAGACTGAAGATAAAGTTTCCTTCGTTTGGGAATTTTGGACGGATCCGGCAAGGGTAGTATTTTGGGCAAACGCTGTAATCGTGATCAGGTTTGTAAATACTAAAGCCATCATAAAGCTAGCAATTTTTCTCATGACTTAGTTTTTTAGAATTTAAATGTATAGTAAAATAAGATTAGAAACTATTAACGCAGAAAATAATTATAAACCGTTGTTGAAATCTTATTTTTAACTAATTGGGATGTTAGCAGGTATGGCTGTAATTTTGTGGGATGGCTAATTTGAAATTTCATAAGCAAACAGGTTTTTATAGTGGCAAAGTCCGGGACGTTTTTACCATTTCCGATAAATGGCTGGTAATGATTGCAAGCGATCGCATTTCTGCATTTGATGTAATCTTACCAAAAACAATTCCATACAAAGGACAGGTTTTAAATCAAATTGCTGCTTACATGCTTGGTGCTACTTCAGATATATGCAAAAACTGGCTGTTAACCACGCCAACGCCTAACAGCGCAGTCGGCATTAAGTGCATTCCCTTTAAAGTAGAGATGGTAATAAGAGGTAATTTAACAGGCCATGCCTGGCGAACCTACCAGGAAGGCAAGCGGATACTGTGCGGCGTAACTTTGCCGGAAGGATTGAAAGAAAATGATTTTTTCCCTACACCAATTATTACGCCTTCTACCAAAGCATCTGTTGGCCATGATGAAGATATTAGCAGAGAAGATATTATTTCACAGGGAATTGTTAGCGAAGCTGATTACAAGGAAATAGAAAAATATACTTACGCCCTTTTTGAAAGAGGTAAAGAGCTTGCAGCTAAACAAGGATTGATTTTAGTGGATACAAAATATGAATTTGGAAAAGCGGCTGATGAATCCGGAGAATATATTTGCCTGATGGATGAAATTCATACACCGGATAGTTCAAGATATTTTTATGCAGAAGGATATGAAGAAAGACAGGCCAGGGGAGAAAAACAACGCCAGTTAAGCAAAGAATTTGTAAGGGAGTGGCTGATTGAAAATAATTTCATGGGTAAGGATGGACAAGCAGTTCCTGAAATGAGTGATGAATGGATCAACACCATCAGTAACCGTTACATTGAGTTATACGAAAAAGTAATTGGTGAAAAATTTATACCAAAAGATCTTTCGGAGCAAGAGACCGTTAGTAAAATAAATAAATGCCTTGAAGATATAAATGTGGAGCTGGCCGGTTAATTATGCTTTGGGCAATATAAAAGAAAACTTGCTACCCTTTCCTGCCTGGCTTTCCACATGCATGTTTCCACCGTTTTTCATTAAAAACTCTTTACATAACATAAGCCCCAGCCCGGTGCCGGATTCGCTTGCTGTACCGTTGGTTGAAAAATAATCTTCGCTTAAGATTCTACGCATATTTTCATCACTGATGCCAACACCGTTATCTTCAACATACACTTCTACAAGCTCTTCTTTTACACATGCACCAATTACTACTTCCCCTTCCGAAGGTGTATATTTAATGGCATTGGATAACAAATTTCGCAGCACCAGGTCAATCATATCCTTGTCGGCAAAGATCAAAATCTCTTTGTCTGTTTTAGATTTTACATATACCTGCTTATTATCTGCCTGCAGCCTTAGTAATTGTTTTACTTCATCTATCAGGTCTGTCACGTCGAGCAATTGAAGATTTAAAGCACCTCCTGCCATCTGGCTTTTGGCCCATTGCAGCAGGTTTTCCAACAGGCCGGTTGTATAATTTAGATCTCTTGAAATATCAGGCACCAGCAACTTAATTTCATCGCCTGGTAGATTGTACCGTTCCACATTGCGAAACAGATTCCGCAAACTATAAATCGGTGTTTTTAAGTCATGTGATATTATAGAGAATAACCTGTTCTTAACTGAATTTAATTCGGTGAGTTGAACCGTTTGCTCCTCAAGCATGGTTGCTTTTTGCGCCAGTTCTTCTCTCTGTAGTAAAATCTCATCGTTGGTTTGTAGCAACTCATTATTGGTGGTAACCATCTCCCGTTGATAACTGGCATTTTCCTTTTTGATAAGAAACAAGCCCATAAAAATAAATGCAACAGACAGGAACTGGTTAAAAAAGTAAAAGGAAAAATTGATGCTCTTCATCTCATATTGATAGTCGGCATGAACAATAAAAACTAAAAAGTAACAGGACACAGAAAACAGCATCGCTACGAAAATTAATTTCAGGTTCTGCAAAAAGAACAATGCCAATACTGCATATAAAATAAAGAAGAGTTCGATACCGACGTCGATACCTGCACCATATATAAATGAAGTGATAAGCGGATAGAGTATAAAATACCAAAGCATTGCAAAACCATGCTTATGATAATAGTTTGCTATCAAAACAACAAGACTGATAAGCGCAGGAGAACATGCCACAACCCAGGCAGTAGGTGGAAGATAGCCACTCGAAAACAAGGCGCTTATTGGAATAATAATACCTGTAAAGAACCCGAAAAAATTTATATAATTAAATATCCCAAGCCTTCGTTTTTCATAACTATCCATACCGGTTGTATAACCGATGGATTTAATCCGTTTGTCAAGAATACCAAGTTTACTCAAAATAGGATGTATAAATTCTTTAACCCAGCTCAATAACGCATAATTTTTAGAATTATTTTATAAAGCCTGGCTAAAATTAGGGCGTAAAATTTTGCGGGATACCAATATGTACCAATAACTTATGAATGATATGCCTCATACATTCAGGCAGCGCAATTACATAGGCTATACATTGAAACTTTCTATTGATAAAGTTGTATTTTCAACAAAATTTTTAAACTAATACTATGCTATTCAGATTATCATTTGCCTTGCTTTTTACATTTAGTACCGCTTTTGCCCAGGAAAATAATTACCTGTTGATTGGAACCTATACCGGGAAAAGTGAAGGAATTTATGTTTACAATTTCAATACGGGTAATGCAGATAACAGCAAGGTAAGTGTAGTAAAAGCTGACAACCCTTCTTACATCGCAGTTTCGCCCAATCAGAAAACGGTATATGCAGTTGCAGAAAAAGCCGAAGCAACAAAACAAGGTACCGGAGGAGATGTAGTCTCCTATTCATTTAATGCGGCAACCGGAACATTGACAGAAATCAACCAACGCTTTTCTTATGGTAAACATCCTTGTTATGTTGCTATAGACAATATGGGTAAATGGTTGTTTGAGGGTAATTATACCAGTGGAAGCCTGGCCGTTTTTCCGGTAAATGCAAATGGCTCGCTGGATTCTGTTTCGCAGGTTATTCAACACAGTGGAAGCGGCCCCAATAAAGACAGGCAGGAAGGGCCACATGTACATTCAACAGTTATTTCTCCGGATAATAAATACCTGTTTGTTCAGGACCTTGGTTTGGATAAAGTATTTATTTACAGGTTTGATAACAATACCGGGCAATTAACTCCGGGAAAACAACCATTTGTATCAACCGCTCCGGGTAGCGGACCAAGGCATTTAACTTTTCATCCAAACGGCAAGTATGCCTACCTGGTAGAAGAAATGAGTGCAGATGTAGTTGCCTATAAATACAAAAAAGGAAAGCTAAAAGAAATTCAAACGATACATGCGTTACCGGCAGATTTTAAAGGGGCATTGGGCAGTGCAGATATTCATGTATCGCCGGATGGCAAATTTTTATATTGTAGCAACCGCGGCGATGCCAACTCCATCACCATTTTTAAAATCAATGAAAAGAAGGGTAGCCTTACGGTTGTGGGTCATCAATCTACCATGGGTAAAACACCGAGGAATTTCACGCTGGATCCAACCGGTAATTTTTTACTGGTAGCCAACCAGGAAACAGACAACATAATTATTTTTAAAGTTGATAAAGCAACTGGTTTGCTAACAGACACCGGGAAAAGCATCAGCGTATCAAAACCTGTTTGTTTGAAATGGATAAAAAAAGATTAGTATAAAGCTGAAGGTTTTTAATAAAAAAAGGGAAGATCAGTCTTCCTTTTTTTTATTGATTTCGTCGAGCCTTGGCCGTAGCCTTTGCTTGCTTTTATTAAAAACCATTCGCCCCTTCTCAATGCCTTTTCTAAGTTCAACCTGCTCCTCCATGGGAAGATTGTAAACAGCCTGGCATTCTGCACTGCAGCAACCATCATATTTTTCGGCACATGCGGTACACTGAATAAACAGTAAATGACAGGCATCGTTTTTACAATTTGTATGCGTATCTGCAGGCTGTCCACACTGGTGGCATTTTGCAATAATATCGGAAGTTATCCGCTCCCCAAGCCTGTCATCAAACACAAAATTCTTTCCTACAAACCGGCTTTCCAAACCCTTTTCACGGGCCAGTTTTGCATAGTTGATGATGCCGCCTTCGAGGTGAAACACATTATTAAAACCATTGTGTAACATGTAGGCGCTCGCCTTTTCGCACCTGATGCCGCCCGTGCAATACATAATAATATTCTTGTCTTTGTTGTCCTGCATCATCTCTACAGCCATGGGCAATTGTTCCCTGAAAGTATCGCTGGGAATTTCGATGGCCTTTACAAAATGGCCTACCTCATACTCATAATGATTGCGCATGTCTATCACAATGGTATTATCATCCTGCAATAGCAAATTCATTTGATCAGCATCTACATACTTGCCTTTTTTTTCCATGCTAAAACCGGGATCAATGATACCATCGGCTACAATTTTTTCACGCACTTTTATTTTAAGCACCCAAAACGATTTGCCTTGTTTTGTTTTGTCATTCAATTGCTCCTTGTCTTCCAGGGCTGTATTTAAACGAATGCCATTTAAAGCGTTGATTGAATAAAGATAATTACGCAGTGCTTCAGCATTACTATCGGGCACGCTTATTTGTGCATTGATGCCTTCCTGTGCAACGTAAATTCTGCCAAAAACTTTTAATGCGTTTAAAGCGGCATACAGCTCATCCCGAAATTGTTTTGGATCATCAATGGGAAAATACTGGTAAAAGGAAATGGTAGTACGAGGTTCGGCTTCTTCGTATAATAATTTTTTGAGCTCAGCTTGTGAGACCCGGTTGTGTAGAACGGCCATAAGTTAATATTTGATCTCCCCTAAAGGAGAAATTTTATTTATCAAAAAAAGGGATAAACAAAATTGGATGCTTGCAGGGCAAACCAAATTGT
>JBKJUP010000066.1:0-222816 GCA_046590675.1 Ferruginibacter sp.
CTGGTTAAACCAAAATAGATTCATTATTTTTCAATACACAAATAAAACTCCGCCCATGCTTGTGAAAACTTTCGGTAGTGCTGTTTATGGTGTAGAAGCTATTACCATTGCCGTGGAAGTAAATATTAATAACCAGGGAAAACCTGATGCTATTATTGTTGGCCTGCCGGATGGCGCTGTAAAAGAAAGCATGCTTCGTGTAGAAAGTGCCATCAAAGACAATGGATTTCACATGCCTCGTACAAGGCTGATCGTAAACCTGGCTCCCGCAGATATTAGAAAAAGTGGTACTGCATTTGACCTGCCCATCGCAATGGGAACTCTGGGTGCAAGTGAGCAACTCATCAACGCCGAAAAGCTTACAGACTATGTGATAATGGGAGAACTAAGTTTAGATGGATCGGTAAGGCCCATCAAAGGCGCACTCCCAATTGCCATACAGGCAAGAAAAGAAAATTTTAAAGGATTGATTGTACCTATACAAAATGCAAGGGAAGCTGCCATGGTTAACAACCTGCAGGTGTATGGCGTAAGTCACTTAAATGATGTGATAGAATTTTTTAAAGATGAATCTACACTACAACCGGTAATAGTAAATACAAGGGAAGAATTTGCTTATGCACAAAGTGATTTTGAAATTGATTTCTGCGATGTAAAAGGCCAGGAAAATATAAAACGTGCGTTGGAAATTGCAGCCGCAGGTGGGCACAATGCCCTTTTGATTGGGCCACCGGGTGCAGGAAAAACAATGCTGGCCAAAAGACTGCCGACCATATTGCCCCCTTTGTCACTATCCGAAGCGCTGGAAACTACGAAAATACACAGCGTTGCAGGCAAACTACCGGAGAACGCTACACTCATTTCAAAAAGGCCGTACCGCAGCCCACATCACACCATTAGTGACGTGGCACTTGTGGGCGGTGGCGGCAATCCACAACCCGGTGAAATTTCACTGGCACACAATGGCGTATTGTTTTTAGATGAATTGCCGGAATTTAAAAGGACCGTTTTAGAGGTAATGCGGCAACCGATGGAAGAAAGAAAGGTTACCATTTCCAGGGCAAAAATTGCGTTGGAATTTCCTGCAAGTTTTATGTTGATTGCATCCATGAATCCATGTCCCTGTGGTTATTTCAACCACCCCGAAAAACAATGTACCTGCCCGCCGGGAGCCGTGCAGAAATACCTGAATAAAATATCCGGCCCCTTGCTTGATCGGATTGACCTGCATGTGGAAGTAACCCCGGTTGCATTCAGCGAGCTGTCTTCTACAAGGCAATTTGAAAAAAGTGAAAGTATCAGGGAAAGAGTTATAAAAGCACGTGACATACAGCACGAACGCTACAAAGCCAGCGAGGGTGTTTATGCCAATGCGCAAATGAGCAGTAAAATGTTGAAGGAAATTTGTGTGATCAATACTGCCAGTCAAAACCTGCTGAAAATTGCCATGGAAAAATTAAATCTGTCTGCCAGGGCGTATGACAGAATCTTAAAAGTTAGCAGAACCATTGCTGATCTTTCTGGTAGCGAGGATATAAAAGCAGAGCATTTAGCTGAGGCTATTCAATACAGGAGTTTGGACAGGGAAGGTTGGGCTGGGTAAAATCTTTTCTGGATTAGGCACTTTGTTTCACTAAACTGAGAATAGGTTTGACCTCATTTACTTTTTTTCTTGATAAAAAAAGTAACAAAAAAATCAAGGCTACGAATAAAAAGGCTGCTACCAGCTTTCAATTGCGCAAACATTATTTGATGTAGGTTCTTATTTTGCTCCATTATATCGAAGATTAATCATCACTCAACTCTCCCATCCTATTCTTTTCAAAATCTCTTTTAGCCTTTAGCAAATACCGTATTAATTTAATTGGGCTTTTGCCATAAAACAAATTATTGTGTATGATAGAACGGGCTATTTTATCAAGCTTTTGCATCAATGCAACATGTGTATTTTTATACTTATCCTGCAGGTATAAATTATTCCTATATACATAATAGCATCTTAAAGGCGAATGTAATTTTTTCTCCTTTTTTATTAAGTAAAGGGTTTTTATAGATGCACTGCTGGTGAGCGTGCCCAATTGATGCGTAAGCTGGATGTTGGGAAATTGAATGATTTTGTAGCCGGCATTTTTCGTTCTGATGGTATATTCATGATCTACTCCATCTATAAAAAGGTTTTCATCAAACAACCCAATTTTTTTATACAGCGAAAGATTTAAAAGCGTGCCCGAAGTAATTAATTCATCGGATGAAACAGGATTGCATTCAGTAGAGAATGATTGTACTTGTTCAAATTTTACTCCAAACATGGCTACCGCTTCTTTGTTTTCATAATTATTCAAACAGGTTAAATACTGATTGATCATTGATATAGTAAAACATGAATCCTGGTCCATCATCAATAACCAGTTGAAACCTCTATCAATGGCTATTTGAGCAGCTTCATTTAACCTTTTGGCAATGCCCTTATTTTTACCATCATGAAAATAAATAAGTTTGTCTCGTAACAATAAATCATCTTTTATTGTACAACCACTTTCTGTATTATCAAACACAAAAACTTTATCTACAGCATGGCGATAGCTATTGATATAAGCAACTGTTTCATCACCCGGATGATAAAGCATTACAACCGCTGCTATTTTCATGACCAGTAGAATTTAAATAAAAACTAAATTATTTTTTGGGCAAATACACTGCACTATGTGTAGGAAAAAAATGGTCGATCAAAGTTTTTAGCCGAAGATTGGTTGACTTTATTTTATGATATACGGGCAGCGAAGATTTATCAATCGTTTTTAATGTGGTTGATATTTTTTCAAAATCCCACTCACTGAAATAAGCCTTTACAAAAAAATTATTGATGAAGCTATTCCATTCATCTTTTGTGGACCAGTAATGTGCAACGCTGTCTTTTGCTTCAACCAATCTATACTCATTTTCTAAAGCAAGTGAAATAGCATATTGCTCTACCAGCCGCCTGGTAACCCCTTGCTTACACATTTCGTCGCAGATGTTGAGTGCCAATAAACATTCACTTCCTCCTTTAGTATTGGGCGTTGCCACCAACCCTGCGTTCCACATACAATCTGTAGGCTGCATCTGTAAACCACCGAAAGTTTTTCCGGCTATTTGTTGCCACATTAACCTTTCTGTCTTACTTTTTTTGCCTGATAAAAAACCTTCGTTTTCATGCATTAAAGCTTTACCGATTTTTAAAGCATTATTGATGCCATCGATACCATTAAATAAAAATGTATCAGTATCGAGGTAAACAACCGGTTCGTTGGGATATAGCAAACAAATTTTTTCAATGGCTTTTATTTTTATTCTCCAGAAAAAATCCTGTTCCCCTTTCCAGTTTGTCAATTCATCTTCACTTATTTTGATAACGTTTACCCTTGACCCAAAATGGTTATAAAAATCTTCACTATCAGTTATCACATTCATTGTATGAATAAATGTGGGCTGAGATAAAAATGAATAAATAGAAAATGCTGCCTGCAAATGAATTGAAGTATTACTGCCAAATGTTAGGTATAGTAGGTTCATAATTTATCTTCAAATAAACCAAGCGTTAGATAACCAGCTTTCAATTGGTGATGAAAAATAAAAAGGTTGTGCAAGCGCTCTGCCAAAAAACCAAAAACTCTTGACTGGTATCCTTCTTTATGAATATTGATGCGGTGCTGCACTTCTCCCAATACAGTAAATAAAAAGTTCAAATAATCATCCCACACATTCCACCTTGCAATCATCATATTATTGTACGACATTTTTACCAACTGTCCGTAAGGTTCAATGCTTGTTGCAAACTCCGGAAACTTTTCAACTACCACCTGCATGGTAGCATCATAGTCTTCTTTGAAATGAGCTTTGGTGTAAGCAGTTTTTATTGTATAGGTAATACCATCTTCTTTCATTGCCCAGGACGGTCGCTGCACAATTACATCATGATGTTCCAACAACTCCTGTAAAACAGAATATAGCTTCGGTGTTAAAATGCTGTCCAGTTTTTTGTGATCGGTTCTATAATAATAACGGCTTCGCTTTTTCACCCACAACTTATATTTATCCTCAATAAAATACCTGCGGTAATGACAAAGCCCCCAGGCATCTGCCATGCTTCTGTCGGCATTTTTCATTACCCAATATGCAACCGTTAACTCGCTATAAAATCTATTCAGGTTTGAGATATTGTCGCCGGTATCATCTCCTTGCATTGCTAACTTTACAGGCGCAATAGCTGCACCAGCCTGCACCGGCGTTACGTACGGCACATTTGGCAATAGCGGAAACGGTTTATAATACGCACTAAATAAATGTATTGATGGCAACATAACTAAAGCTAAATTAATTTACCCAACCTGAATTTTACCGGATAATTATATAGTTCGTAAAAGAAAACAACCTGATGCCGGTTAATTTTTCAAAATAATACATCACCCTATCTTTGAAAGAAAAATTCCTATTTGATATATCCAGTTCCAGGTGCCAGTTTTTTTCCTTTATGCGTTGCTGATAAACTGCAGGATGTGTGCCGGTAAATAATTTGAGGCTGTCAAAATTTTCAAAATTATGACTCAGGTCAGCAAGTTTGTATTGGTTTAATGCTTCGCCTTTATGCCATACTTCCGCCACATGTATGTTTTTAGCCTTCATTGTTTCGGCACTACGTACCCATCCGTAATGATGAATGTATGCAGCTATTTGCTTTACCCGAATTTTTCTTTCTCCTACCCTAAAACCCTGTGCATCCCGGTAACTTTGGATTGATTTATTGTTTTTTATTATACGCACTTCTTTTGTGTACCACTTGCGGCTATCGCCAACATAATCATAGGTGCCATAAAAATGCAGGTAATTAAAAAGCAGGCCTTCTACCTTTTCATCATCCTTATATTGTTCACAAGCGGCTTTAATAACGTTGTAATACTTTTCATGCACGGCTTCATCTGCCTGTATATAAAATGCCCAGTCACTTTCCGGATCTGTCAGTGCCAGTGCCTTATTTGTTTCAGCAGCCAACACGGTTCCTCCGGTATATTTTTCTGTATCCCAAACTGAATGATGAATTTTAATCTTAGGGCTTTCAATCGTCCTGATTAATTGCTCCGTTTCATCGCTGCTGTCACCTATCAATACAATCATTTCATCAACAATGGGTAAAATGGAGTTTATTGCTTCAATGACAGGGTAATCGTTTAAGACAGCATTTTTAATAATTGTAAATCCGGAAATCTTCATGAATAAAACGATTTATGTTCAAAGAACCGAAATTATTCTGATACAAAATCCGTTCATTAAACAATTGCATGCCATAAAAAGAAAGGCAATTTCAACTATTCTTCATTGTTATTTTATTATAACCAACCAATGGTTGTTCTGCAATCTTGTCATTTTTAACGAACTTGTACGATATTTGATGCATCGAAACTCTTCGATACAATTTTACAAACTTTTTTTATAATGAAGATTTTATTAAAATACTTAAAGCCATATAAATGGCTGGTAATACTAACTTTAATTTTAGCTGCTATTAATATTGGCTTTTCTTTGGTTGATCCCATTCTGCTGGGCAAACTGGTAAACCTTGCCAGTGATCACCAGGCTGTAACCGGACAAGCAAGATTTGACTGGACAACTTTCTTTTGGAGCTACGACAAAATTGAAAGAAGAGGCGATGGCAATTACCTGCAATTGGGCGTTTTTTACATCCTGCTTTTTTCTATTACTGTTGCAATGATCAGCCGTATTGCAAAAAATTTCCAGGATTATTTTTTAAATGTTGTGATTCAAAAATTTGGAGCCAAAGTTTTTACAGATGGATTACAACACGCTATGAAATTACCCTACCAGCAATTTGAAGACCAGCGCAGTGGTGAAACGCTCTCGATATTAACGAAGGTAAGATCGGATGTAGAGCGGTTTATGACCAGTTTTATCAATATACTTTTTGGGGTATTGGTAGGTGTAGTGTTTGTATTTGTTTACGCCAGTTTGTACATCAGTTGGATGGTGCCAGTTGCTTACCTGGTTGGAATTGTGGTGCTAAGCGTGATGACGAATTTTTTAAGTAAAAAAATTAAAATCATACAAAAGAATATTGTTGGACAAACGAATGCATTGGCAGGTTCTACCACCGAATCGTTGCGTAATATTGAGTTGGTAAAAAGTCTTGGCCTTACCGAACAGGAAGTAGAACGCCTGAACAAAAACACCTACAAAATTTTGGGGCTTGAATTGACTAAAGTAAAAAGAATACGCAGTATCAGTTTTATACAAGGCACGTTTGTAAACACATTAAGGCAGGTAATTTTGTTTATACTGATGTGGCTTATTTTTCGGGAAAGAATGGATGCAGGCGAACTGATAACGATGCAGGTATTTTCTTTTTTCATTTTTGGCCCATTGCAGGAAATTGGCAATATCCTGTTGTCTTACAGGGAAGCTGAAGCTTCGTTGAATAATTTTGATACGCTGATGAAAAAAACGCCGGAGGAAGAGCCTGTCAATCCTAAACCATTGCACAATATTGAAACACTTTCATTTAATGCAGTGTCTTTTAAACATCAATCCGCGTCACATAAAGCAATCAACAATATTAGCTTCGATGCTAAAATTGGCGAAACGGTTGCTTTTGTCGGGCCTTCAGGTTCTGGTAAATCTACTTTGATGAAATTACTGGTTGGTTTATACAGGCCACTTGAAGGAAAGATATTTTATAATAAACTGGATGAAACTGAAATTCGTTTTGATGACCTGCGCAAACAGATTGGTTTTGTAACACAGGATACCAACCTTTTCAGCGGTACCATTCGCGAAAACCTGATGTTTGTAAACCCCGCCGCCGCCCCAGAGCAACTGGACGAAGTGATCGCTAAAGCCAGTTGTACCGGCTTATTAGCAAGGGCTGAAAAAGGATTGGATACAATGATTGGAGAAGGTGGATTAAAATTATCTGGCGGAGAAAAACAACGTATTTCAATTGCACGTGCCCTGTTACGCAGGCCGCATTTACTTATTTTTGATGAAGCTACTTCTGCATTGGATTCCATTACTGAAGAAGAAATTACAAATACCATCAGGGATCTTTCTTCTCAAAAAAATCAGATAACCATCTTAATTGCCCACCGCCTCAGCACCATCATGCATGCCGATAGAATTTATGTATTGGAGAAAGGTGATGTTGTTGAAACGGGTACCCATGAAAGGTTGCTGGAAGAAAAAGGTTTGTACTATGCCATGTGGCGCCAACAAATTGGAGAGCGCAAAAAAATGCAGCAAGTACCGGCATAAAATGGGTGATTGTTAATACTACTTTGACAAGTCGATTTTTTTGTTGGCCAGCAGAAGTTTTTTATGGCGACATCGTTGTGTCACTCACTTGTACCATATTTTTTCATGGCATCTTTTCCGTTCCATAGTTAGAAGTATTGTAATCATAGCCAACGTTTTCTAAATATGTCAAAGTAGAATTAACCAGCATTGGTTGCACCAGCAACTGCATTGGCGACGCTTTATCCCGTATTCTAATCGGGATCCGTTCCAAATTGGTTTTTCATGGCAGCAAACACAGCGCATTACAAAAAATATTGGGGGTTCAAAAAAATTCGCTCGCATTAACCTGATCAAAATCATGCCCGGGCCGGGGCAGTTCCTTTACAGTTCCAATGTTCTTTAACTACCTTTGCGGCTATGGAAAACAAAAAACCTAAACCGGGTTATTTCTTGAGTATGCTTACCATGAAGTGCCCACGCTGTCGTCGTGGCCCCATGTTTAAAGACCCTAATCCTTATAAAAAATTAAAGCTTTCTCACATTTTTGATATGCATGATACCTGCCCTGAATGTAACCAAAAGTTTGACCTTGAAACAGGCTTCTGGTACGGAACCGGCTACGTGAGTTATGCATTAGCAGTCGCCATTTCTGTTGCTACTTTTCTTGCCTGGATGGTGCTTATAGGTGTTTCAACAGAAGATAACAGGGTATTTTACTGGCTTGGTTTTAATGGCATTTTCCTGGTAGTTATTCAACCATGGCTCATGCGCCTGAGCAGGGTAATTTATCTTTATTTCTTTGTGAGTTACCAGGAAAATTATAAAGAAACCCGTCCAGTTGAATTTGACCACAAACAGTAATGACTGAGAAAATTCAAAACTCAAAATTCAAAACTCAAAAATTTGTCATTCATCATTTAGCATTCAATGTCGTTTACTTAAGCTTTAGTAGTCCCTGATCAACCGCCGACGGGGTTAGCCCAACCCCGTCAGCGGTTGCAAACCCTGACGGCGGTTATTCTTTAAGTAAAAGACATTGATTTAGCATTTAACATTCCATTTATTTACTAGTAGGAATGTTGAGTGGAATATTGAGTTTTATGCTAAAATTTCTTCCCATATTAAAAACGCCCGTTCTACCTGTAGCCATGTTTTCTGCGGCATATTTTAACCGGCTTAGGTGATTCTGATAGGCTACGTCTCCAAGGTTAGTTGCAATAAAATTCAGTGTAAACAATGGTGTGCCTTTCTTTGTAACAAAGTCTGCCCCTATTGCAGCATTCATCAGCATGTAGGCAGGTGTGGCGGTTTCGGTATTGTAAGCTGAGAAAATCTGGTCTTGTGCAAAGGTATTGTCCAATTCAAACTTTACATACAGGTTTCTAACATTGTCTTCTACCTTTTTAAAATCGCCTTTAAATTCTGTTATCAACCTCGGCGCCGGTATAAATGGCAAAAACCTGGAAGATTCAATTTTTTCATTAAACCGGCCGGTTACAAATGAAAATGTATTTTCTATGTGCAACCAATCAAGCGGATGTGGGTGCAAATCTACCGAAGCTTCGAGGCCACTTAATGTTGCTTTTCGCTGATCAAATTTAAATGCATCCAGGTCCTGGCCATTTACATTTACGGTGGAATCGCCACCGCCGGCCGCTTGCAACTTCCTGTAAAAAATAAAATTATCAAAGCTGTTGTGGTAAGCACCAAAAGTAAAAGATATGTGATCGGTATTAAAATCAAAACCTGCATCCAGTTGTGTACTTACCTCACTTTTCAAATCCTGTTCTCCATATTCATAACGAATGGTTCCTTCATGCGCCCCGTTTGAAGCAAGCTCAGGAATACTGGGGGCCCTGAACCCCCTGGCTAAATTCACCTTAAAATTTAGCTGGTCATTTAATTGCGCCGTCATGCCCACACTGCCTGAAAAATTACCAAACGACTTATTAAAAGCATTGCCCTTAATCGTTGTTCCATCTAACAAATCTTTTACTTTTAAATTCCTGTTATCATACCGTGCGCCACCACTTATGGTGAAAATGTTAATCGTCTTTTTTGTAAAAGCAAAACCTCCAATATCCAACAAGTCGTAATCAGGAATCAGTTGTTCAACTCCTTTGTTTTCATTCCGCTGTTTCATTCCTCCAATACCAAGGGTGGTTAACCAACCATTCATTTCCTTCAAATGAAGCTGGGCAGTATAGGTAACCGTAGCAAGGTCAAAAAACAATGCCCTTTCCTGCGGATCATCTGCATTACCAAATTCTTCCCGCTGGTTATGTTGATAACCAACATTGAGGGTTAAACGATTTTTACCCAACTTAAAACTATTGTCAGTTGCTATTTTAAAGTGCCGGATATGTTGGTAAGGAATCAGCGGATTGGTTGAATTAAAGTCGTCATTGGTAGCCCTTGCCTCGCCACCACCGGGTATGGGTTTTACAAAGTATCCCTGGTCATCCCTGTTTCCCTCTGTTAAACCTGCTTTTAAATTAAAGTTGCTGAACAGTAAATGACTATAGCCCCAGTTGCCGTTATAACCTGCATAACCGCCAAAATTCTTTTGGTTAAATTTTGAATTAAATACTTTGCCATCGTATTTATTCTCGTAATCTGCAGCCGAAACTGTTGATCCGTAAAGGTTCCAGTTTATACCATTAATATTTGCACCCCAATTGGCATTGAAAGTTTTTGAATTATTATTTGATTGATAGTTGGATAAGATATTTGCCTTCATCGTATTATTTGGCAATGGCACATTTGTAATAATATTAATAACCCCGGCCAATGCATCACTACCATAAATGAGTGAAGCCGGACCTTTTAATATTTCTACTTTATTTACACTGGATTCGTCAATTTCAATTCCGTGCTCATCGCCCCATTGTTGCCCTTCCTGGCGTACGCCATCGTTGATGGTTAATACCCTGTTGTACCCAAGCCCACGTATCACCGGTTTTGAAATAGCAGGCCCGGTGGATAAGGTTGAAACGCCGGGCTGTTTTGCCAATGCTTCGATGATATTGGTAGATGAACTTTGCAACAAATCCTCTTTGCGCATAACAGATACCTGGAAAGGCGATTTCTTGAGCGAAGTAGCACCACTCACGCCAGTTACAATTACTGTATTATTTTCTACAACGGACTCGTCCATCAAATAGTTTTTTACTGTATTGCCATTGACGTCAACATTCTCCACAATGCTGGTATAGCCAATATGAGAAATCTCTACCAGGTGTGCTCCTTCGGGGATATTGTTTATTACAAAATTTCCATTGGCATTTGTAGATGCACCCGTTTTTATATCCGAAAAATAGATAGACGCTCCTGCAATAGGCTCCCTGGTTTTTGAATCTCGAATATTGCCTGAAAACGATCCCTTGAGTGTTGGCTTACCGGGAGTTGTTGTAGCAAATAATTGATTGGAAACGGCAATGCATAATAATGCCGCTATAGCTATTGATAAAAATGATTTCATTTTATGCTGATAAAAAGTTAAGAAAATATAGTTGTGCTGCTGTGTTGCACACAGCTTGACATTAATTAATACGCAATCTTAAACATTTACAGTTGGAGGTCCGCGAAGTGAGAAATGAACAGGATGGTTAGTGTTTACAAAAACATACGGGGGAGATTGATAGGCAAGGTATTGCCGGGTTTTACTGAGTGTAAATGCAGAAACTGAAATAACAAAGGGCGATTCAATAACCGGCTGATCGCATTGGCAATGATACCTTAACTTGTATATACCTGCAATGTCATTATTTAAAGCCGCGTCTTTTTTATAGTCTGTATGATTTGCAAAAATATTATGCAACCATTGTTTAGGTGTATTACCTACAAGGAAGAGTAGCAGTAATAAAGCTGCACTAAGTTGTTTTATAATTTTACAATCCGGCAAATCAAATAATTTGAAACATTGATGCAAATTTATAAGGTTTTAACCGAAATGCTTCACTTTTTTAAATTCTTATTTATTTTAATTAATGTCTTTTGCCAAAACATGTGCTAATATTTTCGGCGCTACCGTCTTTAATCTTATATCCAATGAAAGGTATTTTACTGTTTTAAAAATTAAATGTATTTATTTATATAAAGGTTTACAGCGGAGAAGTTAAAGCAACATCAGAAATTATGGTCTATTTAATAGTTGGTAGTTGAAATGACAAATAGGGTGATTCCATGGCTTTATAACTAAAACCAACTGGTTCCAAAAAAGCCCATCTTAAAAAAAGACGGGCCTTAGATTCAGAAAAAATTCGAGGTTAATTTTTCACCACATCAAATTTTCTGAAGATGTTTTTCACACCGGTTTGAATTTCCTTGCTTGTAAGATTTTTATTGTTTACCTCCTCTGTCGTCCAGCCTTGCCAGATAACTTTATCAGTTTTTGCATCTACCATTGTAATGGTTAGCGTGCCTTCCCTGGTTTCGTACTGTTCATTATCGTATCCAACAAATTGTGAAGGATAATAGACATAATAAAACCGCCTTGTGTAGGGATTATAAAACCTGCGGGTAAATCCTTGTGAATAAACCGGACTATTATTATCTTTCAGAGATTTCTCAATAAGAATATCATGTCTGATTATCACGTCTGGTTGCTTGCTTTCTTCTGTCCAGTTTGCTTTTTCCAGTTCGGCATTTACTGCCTTTTTTAGATTCTCTTTCTGCAGTCCACCCAGCATAGATTTGGTTGAATCAGTTTGTTCATCCATCCATGTAAAGGTTTTGTAATTACTAAAATTTACTGCATCGTCTTTTTCTACATGAGCAGTAGTTGCACACCCCGCCAATAAAAAGCCAACCGTGGCAAACAGCAATAGGGATTTAATACTTTTCATATTTTGTTCTCCTGTTTTTTTAAGATTTGTTATACTATATAAACGTAAAAGCAAATGCACCTGTTTTATACAAAATGTTAAACAACACATCGGCCATTATTATACAACAAATGATAAGCCATCAATTGATGAAATCCGCTACTGCATTTGATCTTAACTAAAATTTCTTTTAAAATCCTGTTAAGATAACAGTGCTGAAAATTCCTCTGCTTTACTTAACCCTGTTGCATAAAAAATGCCCGGCACGCCGGGCATTCAATCTGTAAAAAAAGTGACTTAATCAATGTTTTCAATAATCCCTGCAATGCCTTGTCCACCACCTACACACGCAGTTACAATACCATACTTTTTCTTCAAACGTTTCATGTCATTTACCAACTGGATTGTTAGTTTGCAACCAGTGCATCCTAACGGATGTCCCAATGCAATTGCACCGCCATTAATATTTACGATCGAAGGATCCAACTCAAGCTTCCTGATAACTGCCAGCGACTGAGATGCAAAAGCTTCATTGAGTTCAATCAAATCAATATCTGCCAGCGTCATGCCAGCCTGCGCTAATACTTTTGGAACAGCGGCTACCGGCCCGATGCCCATTATACGAGGATGTACACCTGCACTTGCACAATTAACCAACCTGGCAATTGGTTTTAATCCCAATTCGTTTACCATTTTTTCACTCATTACTATCACAAATGCACAGCCATCACTTGTTTGCGAACTGTTGCCGGCGGTAACGGAACCACCCATTGCAAATGCCGGTTTTAATTTAGCTAACCCTTCTAAGGATGTATCTGCACGAACGCCTTCATCCGTATCCACATTAAAACTTCTTTTTTGTCTTTTACCTTTTTCATCGAGGTAAATTTCATCCACAGTTACAGGCAGAATTCCACTTTTAAAAAAGCCTTCTTTAATAGCGTTCCCCGCTTTTAAATGACTGTTGTAACTAAAAGCGTCCTGGTCTTCACGGCTTACATTGTATTCTTTGGCGACCGCTTCAGCAGTAAGCCCCATGCTCAAATAATAGTCCGGGTCTTCCTTCGCAATGGCATAAGACGGGGAAGTTTTCCATCCTGCAGTAGGCACAAGGCTCATACTTTCGGTACCACCGGCAATGATGCATTCTGCCATCCCACTCCTGATTTTTGCAGTAGCAATTGCAATACTTTCCAGTCCACTGGCACAATAGCGATTAATGGTAATACCCGGTGCATGTATTCCAACTGCTTTTGCAGAAATCATACGGCCCACCTGCAAGCCCTGTTCGGCTTCGGGCACAGCGTTACCAACAATCACATCATCCACCCGTAAAACATCAAGCTGGGGCACACTTGCCAACAAACCTTTTATAACATCTATTGCTAAATCGTCGGGTCTTGTAAATCTAAATCCGCCCCTTTTACTTTTGGTGATGGCTGTGCGGTAACCGGCTATTATATAAGCTTCTTGCATATCGATAATTTTTTTACCTCCTGTCCCGATAGAGGTACATTAAAATGCTGCATTTATAATTCCATAAAGGAACCGGGGCAAATAGTTGTTTATGCAACTTTCTCCATCAAAGTTATTATTTCTCCATGAAAACAAAAAACTAAAAAAGCTAACTTAATTTTACCCGATGTATAAAATTTTACGAGCCATTCTTTTCGCCTTTGACCCTGAATGGGTTCACTATTTTTCAATGAACAGCCTGCGTGTTTTGTGCCGGATTGGGTGCAAACCATTGATTGCCGGCATGTTCAAACCAGCCGAAACCCATGAAACAGAACATTTCAATATCCGGTTTTCAAATAAAGTTGGCCTTGGAGCTGGTTTTGATAAAAATGCCCGCTACCTCAATGAACTGGAGGCGCTAGGCTTTGGATTTGTAGAAATAGGAACAGTTACCCCGTTGCCACAGGGCGGTAACGAAAAGCCCCGTTTATTCAGGTTACCAAAAGATAAGGCGCTAATAAACCGGATGGGATTTAACAATGATGGTGTAGCCGTAATTGCGGAGCGATTGAAAGCATGGAACCAGCAAAATACAAACTCCAAATTGATCATAGGAGGCAATATTGGAAAAAATAAAGTGACCCCTAATGAGGATGCCTGGAAGGATTATGAAACCTGTTTTTTAGCGTTGCATGAGCATGTGAGCTACTTTGTAGTGAATGTTAGCAGCCCAAACACTCCGGGGCTTAGAGCGCTGCAGGAAAAAGACACACTGACTAAAATACTTGGAAACCTGCAGGAATTAAACAGACAAAAACAACAGCCCAAACCTATACTTTTAAAGATTGCACCAGACTTAACGGTAGAGCAAATTGATGATGTAATTGAGCTGGCCATGGAAATAAAACTGGATGGACTTGTGGCAGCTAATACCACCATCAGCAGGGAAGGGTTACTTTCCGACGAAAACCTTTGCAATGAAATGGGCGGTTTAAGTGGAGCTCCGTTACGAGAACGCAGTACCGAAATTGTGCGTTACATCAACCAACAAACAAAAGGGAGTATTCCCGTTATTGCAAGTGGCGGAATTTTTACAGGCGCTGATGCTGCCGAAAAACTGGCGGCAGGCGCTTCTTTAATCCAGGTGTGGACCGGATTTATTTATGAAGGCCCGGCTATCGTGAAAAACATTTGCAAAAATATTTGATAAAACTAACGTTGGCCGGTGATGAAGTTTAGGCAATTGAAGTGTCCAACCCAATTGCCTGCCTTGATGTACATTTGCAACATAAAAATTTTAAATGGACTATTTATTTACGTCGGAAAGTTTGATCAGCTTTTTCATCCTGGTTGTATTGGAAATTGTATTAGGAATTGATAATGTAATTTTTGTAAGCATCATTCTTAACCGGCTTCCAAAACAAGAGGATCAAAAAAAAGCAAGACGGATGTGGATGGTGACTGGTATTATTTCCAGAAGCCTGATGTTGTTAGGGCTTGGATGGTTGTTATCTCAAAGAGGGAAAGCCGTATTCACAGTTTTTGGGAAAGGCTTTGACCTGGCAAGTTTGGTTATGTTATTAGGTGGATTATTCCTGATATATAAATCCGTTAAAGAAATTCATGGCAAACTCGAAGGCGAAGACCCCAATGAATTTTCCGGAAGTGCAAAAGGACTGAGTTTTATGCAGGCGATAGGTCAAATTGTTTTGATAGATGCAGTTTTTTCATTTGACAGCATAATAACAGCCGGTGGTACTGCACAACATGTAGAAATAATGATTGCCGCCGTCGTAATTGCAATGACCATCATGTTTTTATTCAGTCCTAAAATTTCTTCCTTTATTCATAAGCATCCTACTTTAAAAATGCTTGCCCTTTCTTTCCTGGTGATGATTGGTTTAAGTCTTGTAATGGAAGGCTGGAATTCTGAAGCTGCCGAAGCCTTGCACATGAAAAATTACATCTACTTCGGAATGGCATTTTCATTTATTGTGGAAGTACTCAATATGATTATGATGAAAAGGGCTTCCGCAAAAAAGAGAAGAGTGGTACGTTTGAACGAGCCACAACTGGAAGACAGGGAACCTTCTTCAGACCAGGCCTCCTGATTTTTAAAAGAAAATTATTAAATACAAAGTAGCGCCGCAGCCACTACTCCGGCAGTTTCTGTCCGCAACCTTGTGCTACCTAATGTAACTGGTATAAATCCATTTTCTGTTGCCTGGTAAATTTCATCGACTGTAAAATCACCCTCAGGCCCAATACAAATCAATGTTCCTGAATCATTACTTTTCAGTGAAGTCATTAATTGTTTTGCATCTTCTTCGCAATGGGCAATTAATTTTTGTTGGGAATAAGTACCGTCTGCAAATGCTCTGAATTTTATCGGTTCATGCATTACAGGTAACCAGCATTGCTGCGACTGCAGCATCGCACTAATCAATATACCCTGCATTCTATCGAGACGAAAATGTTGTTTCTCTGTTCTGCTACAAATCAGCGGTATAATTTCCGTGATGCCAATTTCAGTTGCTTTTTCAAGAAACCATTCGAACCGATGCGCATTTTTGACCAATGAAATTGCGATCGTATGATTGGCTTCTTTTTTTGGTTGAAAGCTATTCGAAATAATCTTTACTGTACACTTCTTCTTATGATTGTCGGTTACTTCTGCCGTTGTAATATTTCCAAGACCATCCGTTAACTGAAGCTGTTCGCCGTTTTGCATGCGCAATACCTGTACCACATGCCTGGAGTTTTCTTCGTTCAATACAAGCTGGTTGGTAGCGGATGTAATTTTTTCGATGTAAAAAAATGGTAGCGTCATGATTGAATGCCGTTTAAAAATGTGAACATTTTATGTCGGGTAAATTATCTAAGAGAAATATTATAAAAAAAAAGGGTCGTAATATAAATACGTACCCTTGATTTGTTATCTATTAAAATGACTTGATATTTCTATTCTGATCATCTTCAAATAGTTTTAAAATGGTGCGTCATCATCAAATGCCCCGTCGTTCATTTTACTTCCTTTCTGGATATAAAGCTTGGCGCCGCCACCATCTTCATCGGGTTTTACCGGCCTGAAACCACCACCGGGACCACTGTTTCCAAAATCGCTGCTTCCGGCATCATCCTCAATAAATTTTTGGATATGAAGCAGAGCTTTTAATTTAATGGTATCCAAACTACCATTACGGTGTTTGGCAATCTTTACATACGTTTCGCCCTTATTGCTTTCGCCCATTTCGTTGGCTGTGATATCATAGTACTCTGGTCTGTAAAGGAACATTACCATGTCAGCATCCTGCTCAATGGCACCAGACTCTCTCAAATCACTTAACTGCGGGATCTTTGCACCTTCTTTACGTTTTTCAACTTCACGACTTAACTGTGATAATGCAATAATGGGTACTTGCAGCTCTTTGGCCAATCCTTTCAAATCCCTGGAAATGCGGCTGATCTCCTGCTCCCTGTTACCATTTTTACTATCGCCGGCACCACTCATTAATTGTAAATAATCGATGATGATTAGTCCAACATCATGTTTATTCTTTAATCGACGACATTTTGCCCTCAACTCAAAAATATTTAGGGCAGCGGTATCATCAATAAAAATTGGTGCATTGCTTAGGCGTTCAATACCACGTTTGTAAAGTTGTTTCATTTCATGTTCTTCCAACTTTCCACGGGTAATTTTTTCAAGCCATATTTCACTTTCAGCACTTAAAATACGCTGTACTAACTGGCCGGCGCTCATCTCTAAACTAAAGAATGCAACTGCTGTTGGCTTTCTCGGATCAAGAGCTGCACTACGGCAAAGGTTAAGTGCAAAAGCAGTTTTACCCACTGAAGGCCTTGCTGCCAATACAATAAGATCCGTTGGTTGCCAACCGTAGGTTAGTTTATCTAATGAAGGAAATCCACTAGCCACACCCGTAATATCTTCATCACGGTTGCGCATATCTTCAATACGTTGAATGGTTTTTACCAAAACCGTATTGATATCATCAAAGTTTTTACGAAGGTGATTATTGGTTATTTCAAAAAGTTTACTTTCTGCATCGTCCAGCAAATCGAATACATCTGTACTGTCTTCATAAGCATCGCCTATTATTTCTCCGCTAATACGGATCAATTCACGCTGTATAAATTTTTGTAGTACAATCCTGGAATGCGCTTCAATATTGGCGGAAGAAACCACCGCATTGGTAAGCTTCGACACATAATATGGACCACCAACAAGGTCAAGTTCCTCTCTTATTTTTAATTCTTCAACAACAGTTAACAGGTCAATTGGTAATGTTTTTTGCGCCAGCGAAATCATCGCTTTAAATATGCGTTGGTTGGCTTCGCCGTAAAAACAATCCGCTTTTAGAATTTCTATCACCGTATCAAATGCACTTTTCTCAAGCATAATTGCACCAAGCACCGCTTCTTCCAATTCTCTTGCCTGTGGTGGTACTTTTCCAAATACCATATTACCCAAATCAAGGGAAGTTTTTCTTCTTGTTTTTCTGTCTTTGTTTAGGTTAGTAAGATCCATCTGTTGGTTATATTGTCCTGTTTATGATAGTATAAAATTATCTGGTTTTTGATCGTTTATTCGGCTGAGTTAGCAATCGGTTTTTAGTAATCAACGGCACGGCAGCGGAAAATTATTACGGGGCGGCTAAGGTAAATGCAAAATTGCTAAGGAATATGCACATGTTGGTGTTATCAACTTTTTATAATGATTATCCACCGCTAACTCACACACAAAATTAGCTTATTCACCGCTTATTAACAGGATTATTAACAGGCAACAATCAAACAGGACGGCATTCGGTAATAATTTATTAACATAGGGATTGGCATAAATTAATAGTTCTGCACCAAAATGTATTTTTTTTAAAGTTGCTTTTTTGGGTACGAATGATTAATTTTTTTTCGGATAAAAGAGATGAAAATCTGATCAACCTTTTGAAATAAAAATGCTTACTTTTCATAAGCACTTTTAAGCTTGATATTCAATAACTATCTTTGCAGCTTCATATACAAATAACCATCTATCAATGACGATAAGTTACAACTGGCTGAGTGAATATTTACCCGAAAAAGTAGAGCCGGAAAAACTGAGTAAGATCCTTACTTCTATTGGGCTTGAAGTAGAAAGCCTTGAGAAATACGAAGAATTGAAAGGCGGATTGCAAGGCCTGGTGATTGGGGAAGTGCTGGAAACAACCAAACATCCGGACGCAGATAAATTATCTATCACAAAAGTAAATATTGGCGAAGCAACTCCTTTGCAAATTGTTTGCGGAGCTCCCAACGTTGCAGCCGGACAAAAAGTAGTGGTGGCGACAATTGGGGCTACCATCTACCCTACCAGTGGTGAACCAATGACCATGAAAAAAGCGAAGATTCGTGGTGCAGAAAGTTTTGGAATGATATGCGCTGAAGATGAAATTGGTTTAAGTGAAGATCATGCAGGTATTCTTGTGTTACCTGCCGCTGCAAAAGTTGGAATGGCGGCTGCAGAATATTTCCAGCCTTACAATGATTTAATTTTTGAAATAGGCCTCACCCCCAATCGCATGGACGCCATGAGCCATATAGGTGTAGCCAAAGATGTTTGTGCCTATTTATCTCATCACAATAAAAAAGATACTGCTATTAAATCGCCTTTCAAAAATAATTTTAAGGCTGATCAGCAAACTGCTCAAGTAACGGTAACCATTGAAAATAAAGATGCCTGCCAGCGTTATGCAGGAGTTGTTATTGAGGATGTAACCATTGCAGAAAGTCCTAAATGGCTGCAACAACGATTGAAAAGCATCGGCCTTAGGCCAATTAATAATATAGTTGATATTACTAATTTTATTTTACACGAAACCGGTCAGCCCTTGCATGCTTTTGACGCCGATAAGATAACCGGTAATAAAATCATCGTACAAAATCTGCCGGAAGGAACGCCTTTTATTACACTCGACGAAAAAGAAAGAAAGCTATTTGCAGAAGATCTGATGATTTGTAATGCGGACAGCCCAATGTGTATTGGTGGTGTTTATGGTGGTAGATCAAGCGGTGTTACTTCAGTTACAAAAAACATATTCCTAGAAAGTGCCTGGTTTAATCCCACGGCCATCCGTAAAACTTCGTTAAAACATGGTTTACGTACCGATGCAGCTACACGATTTGAAAAAGGTGTTGATATCAGCAACACAGTGAACGTATTGAAACGTGCCGCTTTGCTGATAAAAGAAATTGCCGGTGGAGAAATCGCTTCTGATATCATCGACGTTTACCCTCAGCCCAAAACCAAAACAGAAGTAGTACTTAAATATCATTATTTAAAAAAACTAAGTGGTAAAAATTATCACGGCGATACCATCAAAAATATTTTAAAGGCACTTGGTTTCGAAATAATAAAAGAAGGCCAGGATGATATCAGGATCGGTGTTCCATTTAGCAAACCTGACATTTCTATACCAGCAGATATTGTGGAGGAAATTATGCGTATAGATGGATTGGACAATGTTGATATTCCGGCAACAATCAGCCTATCACCGGCTGTTGAAACCCTGGCTTTTGCAGCAGCTAATAAAGAAAAAGCAGCTTCTTTCCTCGCTGGTGTCGGTTTTAATGAAATATTTACCAATAGCATCACCAATGCGGCCTACTATAGTGAAAACGTATTGGAAACTACAGTTAAAATGATCAACAGCCTGAGTGCTGACTTAAATGTGATGCGCCCTGCTATGATGGAAACCGGTTTGGAAACGGTGGCTTACAACTGTAATCGTCGAAACAGCGACTTACGATTATTTGAATTTGGAAAAATCTATAGCACCAATGGAATTGGATCTTATGCCGAACAACAACACCTAAGCTTGTATATCACGGGAAAAAGACATGCCGATGGTTGGAAATTTAAAGGTGAAAAGGCGGACTTCTATTATGCGAAGGCGTTTTGTGAACAAATCCTGTCACTACTTGGGCTAAAAGTTTCCGGTTATACGCTTGATACTGATGAAAAGCTGGACGATTGCGTTCAGGTGAAAATTAAAAATGAAACCGTAGCTGTAGTAGGAAGTGTAAATAAAAAAACACTTGGCATTTTTGATATCAAACAGCCGGTATTTATAGTTGATATTAACTGGGACAAAGTATTGATCCTGGCAGAAAAGATTAAGATTCAATTTAATGAAATACCGAAATTCCCGGCAGCGGTTAGGGATCTTTCTATTGTTGTGGCAAAGAATTTGCAATACGAAGCAATTGAAAAAGCCACCTACGGGGCAAGGGTCAGCAAATTGCAATCGATGAATTTGTTTGATATATTTGAAAGCGAAAAACTGGGCGAAGGTAAAAAAGCCATGGCAATCAGCTTCACATTTTTGGATGAAGAAAAAACAATGACCGATAAGGATATTGATGCTATGATGGCTAAGATAACCTCAACTTATGAAAAGGAATTGAATGCAGAAATTAGAAAATAGTGTATTGGGTAGCCTTTATTTTATGTGTTGAATTTTTCTTTTTTGATTTAACGACAACCATTCATGAGTGTTATAAATGAAAATATAAAACGGATCAATCTGAAACTACAACAGTTGCTGAAGCAATTGCAGGTATTGCAGGTTGAAAATAGTCAGTTGCACGTTGATAAAAAAAAATTAGTAGATCAGCGGGAAAATGACCTGGCGCATATTGTTCAATTAGAGCAGCAAGTGGCCATATTAAAATCCGCTGCGGGGCAAATGTCTGAATCCGATAAAAAATCTTTTGAAAAAAACATCAACCAATATATACGTGAAATAGATAAGTGTATTGGAATGCTAAGTGAATAAGAATAATAAGTATGTCAGAACTCATCCCCATAAATATATTAATCGCCGATAGAACTTACCGGATAAAAACCCTGGCTAAGGATGAAGAGGTTATACGCCGTACACTAAAGACAATCAATGACAAAATCATTGAATATAAAACCCAGTTTGCCGGTAAAGACATGCAGGATTATATTGCGATGGTGATGATTTGGTATGCAACCCAGGCAAGTGCAGATAATAACCCGGCGCAGGAACAGGAAATGCTGACCGCTTTATTAAAATTAGAAGATCAGCTTGATAAAGCGTTGTAATCTATATCCCTATAACTGTTTATCCCCACAATACTCTTCAAAAAACATTATCTTCGTCCACTTATCATCTTGAACAATAATTATTGGTATTAAGAAGATATATATGATTGTGAACCGATTTAAAACAAAAACTTTCAATGGAACCAAACATACTTTCCATTATCATTGGAGCTATTGCCCTGATCATAGGAATTTTACTGGGTAAATTATTATTTGCCAAAAACACAAAAAAACAAGTTGAAGACGCCGAACTACAGGCACAAAAAATTATTGCAGACGGACAGTTACAGGCCGAAAACCTAAAAAAAGAAAAGCTACTTGAAGCAAAAGAGAAATTTGTTCAACTAAAATCCGAACACGACCGCGAAGTTCTCCAACGCACCCAAAAAGCAAACGATGCTGACAACCGGATAAAGCAAAAGGAACAGTCTATTAACCAAAAAGAACAAAATCTTGATAAGCAAATTAAAGACAATGAAGCTATCAAGGAGACCCTGAATCGCCAGATTGAGGTAGTTAACACCAAGCGTACCGAACTGGAAAAACACCAGGAAGAGCATATCCGAAGACTCGAGAAAGTTGCTGGCCTGTCGGCAGAAGACGCAAGGGCACAACTGATAGAAGGGTTGAAGCAGGAAGCACAAACCAAAGCCTTGGTAATACAGCAGGAAATTATTGAAGAAGCAAAATTGAAGGCTAATAAAGAAGCAAGAAAAATTGTAATTCAAACCATACAAAGAACAGCGGCTGAGCAAGCTATTGAAAACTCAATCACAGTTTTTAATCTTGAAAGTGACGAGATTAAAGGTTCAATTATTGGAAGAGAAGGTAGAAACATCCGGGCTATTGAAGCAGCAACCGGTGTTGATCTTATCGTGGATGACACACCGGAAGCAATTGTACTTTCTTCTTTTGATCCTTTAAGAAGAGAAATTGCCCGTTTATCACTCCAGCGTCTGGTAGCCGATGGTCGCATTCATCCTGCAAGAATTGAAGAAGTGGTAGAAAAAACCAAGCGTCAGTTAGATGACCAGGTGATGGAAATCGGAGAGCGCACTGCAATGGAATTAGGCGTGCATGGTTTACATAAGGAATTGATAAGAATGGTTGGAAGAATGCGTTTCCGCTCTTCCTATGGTCAAAATTTGTTAATGCATAGCCGTGAAACAGCTAACCTCTGCGCAATTATGGCTGCAGAATTGGGTATGAATCCGAAGCTTGCCAAAAGAGCCGGTCTATTACATGATATAGGAAAAGTTCCCGATGAAGAAACAGAATTAAGCCACGCATTGCTTGGAGCAAAACTAGCTGAAAAATATGGCGAAAACCCCGCGGTTGTGAATGCCATCGGTGCTCACCATGATGAAATGGAAATGCAATATGTTATTTCTCCGATTATCCAGGCTTGCGATGCAATTAGCGGAGCAAGGCCAGGTGCCAGAAGAGAAATAATGCAACAATACATCCAGCGTATTAAAGACCTGGAAAACCTTGCACAAGCTTACCAGGGGGTTGAAAAAGCGTATGCCATACAGGCAGGTAGAGAGTTAAGGGTAATTGTGGAAGCAGATAAAGTAAGTGATGCAGACAGCGACCGGTTAAGTTTTGAAATAGCCCAGAAAATTCAAACTGAGATGACTTTCCCGGGCCAGATTAAAGTAACTGTAATCAGGGAAAAAAGAGCGGTAAACATCGCACGCTAAAATAATTTATTGATAAAAAAGCTACAGGTGTTAAAAACCTGTAGCTTTTTTAATTTACCGATACAATGGAAATAGCTCTTTTGCCAACGCCTGTTTATTTCTTAAAGCGGAAAATTTGGGTATTGTAAAAAAATATTCTTCCTTTCATTCAAATTTGTCAATTAAAATGCTACCTTCGCAATCCGAAAAAAATCAAAGATTATGAACGCAGTAGCATTTGTACACGAGCAGTTAACAACTAAACCAACACTACCTAATTTTAAGGCAGGTGATAATATAACAGTCAACTATAAAATCGTAGAAGGTAGCAAAGAACGTATCCAAAGTTTTAAGGGTGACGTTATCAAACGCCAGGGAACTGGAGCTACAGCTACCTTTACTGTACGTAAAATGAGTGATGGTGTTGGGGTTGAACGTTTGTTCCCTTTTTACTCTCCAAACATTGATAGCATAGTTTTAAACAAAGTTGGTAAAGTACGTCGTGCTAAATTGTTCTACCTACGTGAAAGAAGCGGTAAAAGCGCTCGTATCCAGGAAAAAAGAATGGCAGTTGCACTTAAGAAAAAATAATTTTTTAGAAAAATATCTACAGGCGAAAATTAAAATTTTCGCTTTTTTTGTGCCCCCTGCTTAATTATTTTAATTAGGAACGGTTTTTGAATTCTGTTTGTAAGTCCGTGTTTTCAAGTACAATTGTTTTTATATCGCTTATCCTTAAACCCTATCAAAATGAAAAATTTCATTCTCATACTTGTAATTATTGCATCATTGGTTTCTTTTGTTTCCTGTTCAAGAAGTATTACTACCTACGAAGCAGCAAATGGTAAGGCTAAATGCGGCAGATCGCTCAGGTAGTTTACGGCGTTCTGAGTCAATAATGCCTTTTGATACTTTTAACAGTGTTGAACCTAAGATATTGGCATTAAAACGATTCAATTAGTTAATAATTGATTTATCTTTGTTTCTTAACTTAATAATTATGGTACTAGCAAATGTGTTATCAGCTATTTTCCTTATTGGAATGCCCGGTGGCTCCGAGTGGATATTTATAATCCTGGCCGTGGTTTTATTATTCGGCGGTAAAAAAATACCCGAATTGATGAAAGGCATTGGAAAAGGTATGCGTGAATTTAAAGATGCAAAAGAAAGTGTGCAAAGTGAAATTGAATCCGGCATGAAAGAAAAAGATAAAGAAGAAGAAATCAGGGAATTAAAGCGTCAGCTTCAGCAAAAAGAAGCGCAGCAGATGCCAAAATAGTATTTACACAAATTAATTAACTAAGGCTGAAGTAAAGGACAGAATTATATTTGTCAGTTGCTTCAGCCCGTTTTTATATAAATACCTTCCAAAACATTTCAATGTTGTTTGAAAATATACAAACCTATCACCATCAGTTACTTTCAGGAGAGATAACCTGCGTGCAGGCAGTAACAAAATACCTCAAACAAATCAATAAGCTTAAACACCTGAATGTTTTTACAGAGGTTTATGATGAAGAGGCATTGGAAAAAGCGAAGGAACTAGATATAAAACGATCAGTTGAAAATATAAAGGGGAGGTTACATGGGGTTGTAATAGCTATTAAAGACGTAATCTGCTATAAAGATCATAAGGTAACGGCTGCATCAAAAATATTGGATGGCTTTGTATCTGTTTACAACGCCACGGCGGTTCAACGGCTACTCGACGAAGATGCCATTATTATTGGCAGTTGCAACTGCGATGAATTTGCAATGGGAAGTACCAACGAGAATTCGGCCTACGGCAACGTGTTGAATGCGTTAGATGAAACGAAAGTTCCCGGGGGGTCATCAGGTGGTAGTGCAGTTGCTGTGCAGGCAGACATGTGCATGATTAGCCTTGGCAGCGATACCGGGGGATCTGTGAGGCAGCCGGCAGACTTTTGCGGCATCATTGGCCTTAAACCAACTTACGGCAGAATTTCGCGTTATGGCCTTATTGCCTATGCATCTTCATTTGACCAGATTGGCATATTCAGCAAAAATATTGATGATGTTGCGCTGGCGCTGGAAGTTATGAGTGGTCCAGATGATTATGACAGCACAGCCATCACATCTTCTTCTGAAGAAAATAACGTAAGTAATACGAATGATTTTAAATTGGCGGACATCTCCGGACCAGGCAAAAAATATCGGATCGCCTATTTCAGCGAAGCTGTACATCATCCTTCACTGGATGAGGAAATCAGTTATTCTATCGAAAACTGTTTGCTTCAATTAAAAGCTGACGGACATACTGTAGAGGCTGTTGAATTTAATTTGCTGGACCATATTGTACCTGCATATTATGTGTTAACTACAGCCGAGGCAAGCAGTAACCTGAGCAGGTTCGATGGCGTTCGGTATGGTCATCGCACAAAAGAAGTAGTAAGTGATTTAACTGATTTTTATAAACGCAGCCGAAGTGAAGGCTTTGGCAAAGAAGTTCAACGTAGAATTCTGTTGGGTACTTTTGTATTAAGCGCAGGATATTACGATGCATATTTCAGCAAGGCACAGCAGGTAAGAAGAATGTTGGTAGATAAAACTACTGATATATTCAAAAATTTTGATGCTATTATCTTGCCTAGTTCTCCAACAACTGCTTTTACCATCGGCGAAAAAACAGATGACCCGATTGCCATGTACCTGGCAGATATCTATACTGTGTTTGCTAATCTTACGGGAGTTCCGGGTATTTCATTGCCCCTGTTTAAACACAGCAATGGCATGCCATTTGGCCTGCAGGTACATACCAATAAACTGAATGAAGTAACTTTATTTGAGATATCAAACTTGCTAATGTTACACTATAAAAAATTGCCTTAGTTTAACTAAATGAAAGAAATCTTTTTCATATCACTGTTATCGTTGTTATTGCTGAATGCCTCAGCAAAGGAATCAGGTTTTCTAAAACAGTCAAATGCGCTTCAACTGAATGTTGCTGATACCATTGTTGAAGAAGAAATTAAAAAAGAAGATTCATTACTGGATGAAGTGGTTAAGTCAAGAGTTGCGCCTACCAAAGAAAAAGTTCAATACTTTAACCAGGTTACCAGGTACGGATTTAAAAATCTTTTTTCAAATTCAAGTTACAATAGCACACTCCCTTACAATGCGCAGGTAAATCCAAATGCAGAAATTTTTGTGCAGGATTATATGAAAGCGCATGGCAGTTATCTAAAAAATATGAAAACCTGGGGTATACCCTATTTCAACCTCATAGAAAATATTCTTCAGCAATATGGGTTACCCAGGGAATTAAAATACATCGCAGTTATTGAATCAAATCTTAGTACTGGTGCTACCAGCAATGTAGGCGCAGGTGGCCCATGGCAGTTTATGCCCTATACTGCCCGTGATTATGGCCTGGTTGTAAACGGTTACCAGGATGACCGTAGGGATTATTACAAAAGTACCCACGCTGCAGCAAGATACCTGCTTTACCTATACCGCCAAATGCATGACTGGCTGCTGGTAATGGCTGCTTATAATGGTGGACCAGGCCGTGTTTATGCTGCTATTAAAAAAAGTGGAAGTAAAAATTTTTGGGCCCTGCAACAATACCTTCCGGCGGAATCAAGGATATATGTAAAGCGATTTATTGCAACGCATTATATTATGGAAGGAACAGGCGGAGTTACAACCAATGTTAACGGGCTTGTGAATATGGATTTGCCCGGTGCAAACGGACGCACTGATTATCCTTCGGTTAACGGAGCTACCAATCCATATAAGTTGCCGGGCAGCCTGACTGCAGATGATTTGGTAGATGTGGAAGTATTGCCAATTTCAGGCAAATATAGTTCTGTAGTAATTGCTAAAAACCTGGCGATGGACATCACATTATTTAATCATTATAATCCCAATTTTGATGGGATGTTGTCTTCGGATGGAAATTTCGACCTTAGGTTGCCTCCTGAAAAAATGCAAATTTTTATTGCGAATAAATACCAGATCTTGAATGAATCTGTACAGTTGTTGCTAAATGGTGCAGTTGTTCCGGTTAATAGAACAGTTTATCCGTCAGCCAAAACAAAGAAAAATAATTCCAGGTAGATTATTCCAGCACTTGCCTCATTGCCGCTGCCTTTAAAAGGCATTCTTCAAATTCTTTTTCTGCCTCACTGTAAAAGGTAATGGCGCTGCCGGTTTGGAACGATAAATATTTCATCGATGCATTGTACAAAACGGTTCGGATCACCACGTTAAAATCAAAATCGCCTTCAGGGTCAATATAACCAATAGCCCCTGAAAACAATCCTCTTTTGGTGTGCTCATATCGTTCTATCAGTTCCATCACCCGCTTCTTTGGAGCACCCGTCATACTACCCATCGGAAATGTAGCTTTTATAATATCAACCCAATGTAATCCGTCTTTTAACTCACCACTTATCTTACTGATCATCTGGTGAACCTGTGGAAAACTATAAATACCAAACAACTCTTCAACCTGCACGCTGCCTTCTTTGCAAACCCTGCTTAAGTCATTTCTAACAAGGTCAACCACCATTACATTTTCACTTTTTTCTTTTTCACTGTTTAAGAGTGTTGCTTTATTAAGTTCATCTTCCGCTGCATTCTGCAAATTTCGTTTAGCCGTTCCCTTTATAGGCTGCGAAAATATTTTGTTGCCCGTCTTTTTTATGTAACGTTCAGGACTTGCACAAATACAATATTTGTCATTCAATTTATATAAAGCCGAAAATGGATTGGGCGATAAAGTAACAAGTCGCTCGTACGCCGACAACGAATCTATCACAACATCATCTGCATAAAATTCCTGGCAAAAATTAATCTCATAACAATCACCTCTTAAAATATGCTGCTGCAATTTTTTTGTGATGTTTACATATTCACCCGGGCTAATTCTGCTCTTAATATTTACATTACTTGCCGGCTTTTGGTGTATCAGGGAAGATGTTTGATTAATATCCGAAAATATGATTCCAGCATCCATCTCACAATAAATGTTTACCTGTTGTTCATTGAGTTGAACAACAATTTCCGGTACAAAAAAATGGCAATCAGGAAAATTTAAACCATCAAAATTGTCAGATGATAATTGCTCCAGTTCATTTTTAAGATCGTATCCAAGGTGGCCAAACAACCATTCCTTTTCACTACCTGCAAAATCCCTCAAAGCATTGAAAGCATTGCCAGCATTAGCTTCTACACTTCTTTTGCTGCCGGCTGCCAGTAAACATTCAAATGCAGCCTGTTCAAACTGGTACTGCCTGTTGTCCAATAAACAAAAAATGTTGAACGGTTGTGCCCAGTTCAACATTTTATTTCTGAATTCAGTAAAATTATTTATTGGAAATGAAAAAGCTTTTTTCAATCAGTGAAATTTTAAGAGCCTTCTCTTCCCGTTTAAAAATCGTCATCATCATAGTCAGATCCGCCGCCGTCCAAATCATCAAATCCAAGATCTTTAAAATCATCTTCAAGTTTAAAGTCATCTTCTTCGTCTTTGGCAGCTTTTTTACCAGGCGTCTTTTTCGCCGCAGATTTGGGCACATCAAATTCATCAAAGTCAGGATCCCAATCGTCGCCTTCCTCTCCTTTTTCCCAATCATCATCAACCTCTACATCGTCTTCCTCATCGTCATCGTCATCATCACTTTTTCCCTTTTTTGCTGAGGGCTTTCCTTTTTTTACAGGCTTAACATCATCATCTTCAAAATCATCATCGTCTTCGTCATCCTCATCCTTCTTTGATTTTGGTGAAGATTTTGCAGGGATGTTTTTTGAAGGATCCTCAGCCTTGGGACTTAGTTTTTTTCCTTTATCGGGTTTAGTAGACATAATTCAACTTATTAGTACTGTAAAATTTCTTATAGATTTTTAATTAGCCAAATAAAAAGGCAACTTTTTTCAAGATTTAATATTATTACGGTGCAACAACAATTTGATCTCTTCCCGGGCCATTACTAATATATTTTACAGGCACCTTTAAAAAATCATTCAAATAGTCAATATAAATTTTCATTTTTGCCGGTAAAGCTGCATAATCTTTCATTGCAGTAATATCTGTTTCCCAGCCTTCAAAACTTTTTAATACTGGTTCGATTGCTACGTTTGTCATTTGAAATGGTACACAGTTTGTTTCCTTCCCGTTGATGCTGTAACTATTACACACTTTCAATTCAGGCAATGCATCCAGTATATCCGATTTCGTCATAATGATCTGGGTAACCCCGTTGATCATACATGCATATTGCAATGCCACCAGGTCAATCCATCCACAACGGCGTGGGCGGCCGGTGGTAGCACCAAATTCACTTCCTGTTTTACGAATCAATTCACCCATGTCATCATGCAGTTCCGTAGGGAATGGGCCACTTCCTACCCGTGTACAATATGCTTTGGAAACACCGTAAACTTCTTTAATTTTTTGAGGTGCAATTCCTAACCCGGTGCATACGCCGGCAGAAATAGTGCTGCTGCTTGTTACAAACGGGAAAGTACCAAAATCTACATCCAGCATACTACCCTGGGCACCTTCTGCCAATACTTTTTTGCCTTGTTGAATTTTTTCGTTTATAAAATATTCACCATTCACTATATTAAAACTTTTCAGTTGTTCTATAGCATCAAAAAACTCAGTTTCCCAACCACTTATATCCTCCTGGAAATTATAGTTATCCAACAATTGCTGATGTTTCTGCCTGATCTTATCATACTGAGTCTTAAAATCTTTGGTAAGAATATCACCCACCCTTAAACCGTTTCTACCGGTCTTATCCATGTAGGCCGGGCCAATACCTTTCAAGGTAGATCCAATTTTTTCAACCCCTTTTGCAAGTTCACTGGCTTTATCCAATGCACGGTGCGTAGGCAATATCAAATGCGCTTTTTCGCTGATAAATAAATTCTTTTTGTAGTCAACTCCCATCGACGCCACTGTTGCACACTCTTTCATAAGTGTAACTACATCCAGCACTACACCATTTCCTATCAGGTTAATTTTGTTATCGTGAAATATACCGCTGGGGATCTGGTGCAGCACTACCTTTTGTCCATTTACATACAGCGTATGGCCTGCATTTGGTCCGCCCTGAAAGCGGGCAATCAAATCATAACCTGGAGCAAAATAATCTACAATTTTGCCTTTACCTTCATCACCCCATTGCAGTCCTAATATTACGTCTACCATTATTATTTTTCGGGTTTTTTGTTGAATCTATTTTTACCAGCAGTTGTACTTTGTGGCAACATCGTTGTGTCACTCACTTGTACGCAATACCAATTTTAAACATTTTTTGATTAATGAATCTGAACATGCTCAAAATAATCAGCCCGTACAAAAAATCTTTAACCGGCGGTAAAAATAAATTGAAATAAAACAACCACCTAAAATGAAATGTATTTGTTTGAAAAATGGGGAGAAAAGAAAAAGTAACAACGGCATGGTGGTTTATTTCTTATTGGTTTTAAGCTAAAATGTTTTAATTGACCCCCATGTTGAAATAACCAGCCGGAAAAAACCATAACTTCGAAACTCTTGATGAAATCTGTAAAAATTTTAAGAATAACGGTTGCTTTTGTTTGTTTGCTTGTGCACTTAGGTTCTCAGGCCCAGGTTTGCACAGGCTCATTAGGCGATCCTTCTGTAAAAGTAGATTTTGGCAGTGGCAATAATCCCGGAAACCCGCTGAAATCAAGTACTACTTCCTACACATTTACTTCTTCCACTTGTCCTGATGACGGCTCTTACACAGTTGTAAATAGCACCGCCGGATGTTTTGGTGGATCCTGGCAAAATGTTCCGGAAGATCATACACCAGATGACACACAGGGATATATGATGCTGGTAAATGCATCTTTTCAACCAAGTGATTTTTATGTAGATACTGTAAAAAATTTATGTGCAAATACTACTTATGAATTTGCAGCCTGGATAATGAATGTATTGTTACCATCTGCCTGTAGCCCCGATCCAAAACTACCCAACCTGGTTTTCAATATTGAAACAGTTACAGGCACTATTTTAGGAACTTATACCACGGGCAATATTCCATCTACAAGCATCCCAACCTGGAAGCAATATGGTTTATTTTTTACTACACCTGCCAATACCAATATTGTAGTCATCCGCCTTAAAAATGAGGCACAAGGCGGCTGCGGTAACGACCTTGCTTTAGATGATATTACTTTCCGCCCCTGCGGGCCTTCAATATTACTTTCCGGCAATGCCAATAAAACTGATTACGATGTTTGCGCCGGTTCTCCTTCCAATATACCACTATCTGCCACCATTGGCGCTGGTTACAATAATCCTGTTTTACAATGGCAGGAAAATATCAACCTCGGCCCTAATTGGGTAGATATACCCGGAGCAAATGCTTCTACCTACATCGTTAACAAATCGGCCGTAGGCACTTATAAATACAGGATGGTAGTTGCCGACGGTTCAAATATCAACCTCCCAAGTTGCAGGGTTGCATCCAATGTAGTTACAGTAACCATACATGACAAACCCATGGTTTCCAGCTCTAATAATGGACCTGTTTGCGCAGGTACACTCATCAATTTGTCAGCTACCGGCGGAGCCACTTATACATGGAATGGCCCCAATGGATTTACAGCCTCTGTTGCGGCTCCGGCCCGATTGGCTGCATTAAACAACAGCGGTCAATACAATGTAGTAGCAACAGATCAATATGGGTGCAGTAATACTTCATCTACTACAGTGGTTGTAAACGCTAAGCCTACAGCCAATATAACAAGCAATAAAAAAGATATTTGTGAGGGTGATTCCACCAGGTTAAACGCTACAGGTGGCACTGCCTATTTATGGTCGCCTGCAACCGGGTTATCGGATGTTTCCGTTGCCAATCCCATAGCAAAGCCTTTTGATACCAGTACTTACCAGGTGGTTGTAAACAGTGCAAATAATTGTACAGACACTGCAAAGATTACGGTAAATGTTTTTAAGAAACCAACTGCCGATGCCGGGCCGGATAAGATTATACTGAAAGGCCAATCTGTAACTTTAAACGGCACTGCTGCTGGTTCTGCAATTCGTTATTACTGGACACCCTCAACTTATTTAGATAATGCTAATTCACTCACACCGCTAAGTACACCCCCAAACGATATTACCTACACGCTGCATGCAGTATCCAATGTTGGCTGTGGTATGGCAACTGATAATTTATTTATTAAGGTGTATAACGACATTTATATTCCAAAGGCATTTTCGCCCAATAATGACGGATTGAATGACACCTGGCACATTGATGCGCTGGTAGTGTATCCTGATGCACAGATAAAGATTTTTAACCGTTATGGTAAAGTGGTTTTTGAAAGTACCGGCTCATCAAAAGATTGGAATGGCACCTTTAAAAATACCGCAGTACCAACAGGCGCTTATACTTACCTGATAGATTTGAAAAACAACCGGCCGGTGTTGAAAGGTTGGGTAGTTGTAGTTAGATAAAATGGTGCTATTTATTCAATAGATTAAAACATTGCTTTGCAATTTCAAGTTCTTCGTTGGTAGGTACTATTAAAATTTTCACGCCTGAATTTGCTGTATTTATTTCCCGAAGCTCTGTTGAACGCAGCATATTTTTTTCATCATCCGGTACAATGCCCAGGTATTGCATATTTGATACACACAGCCCTCTCATAATTGCATCATTTTCTCCTATACCACCCGTAAATACGATGGCATCCAATCCATTTAACACAGCCGTATATGCGCCGATATATTTCCGGATGCGGTAGGCATACATGTCATAGGCAAGTTTTGCCTCCACATCTCCTTTTTCTATATCTGCCCTAATATCCCGCATATCGCTAAACCCTGTTAACCCCGTCATTCCACTTTTTTTGTTTAATATGGAGTTCACTTGTTCTATCTCGTAACCCAATTGATTTACCATGTGAAAAATAACGGATTGATCAATGTCACCACAGCGTGTACCCATTATCAAACCATTCATAGGCCCCATACCCATACTGGTTTCTACCGACTTCCCATTTAGAATGGCACACATGCTACAGCCATTTCCAAGATGAATGGTAATAATTTTTGTTTGAGTTCGATCAAGATATGTGATGGCTTTTTCGCTTACATACTTGTGACTGGTACCGTGAAACCCATAGGCCCTGATAGCATTTGTATGGTAAAAGTGGCCGGGAATAGCATATCGAAAAGCATACTCCGGTATGGTATGATGAAAAGCTGTATCAAAAACAGCCACTTGCTTTGCAGCAGTAAATATTTGCCCGGCTACTTCAATGCCCAGGTAATTAGCGGGATTGTGTAAGGGCGCCAATGGAAATAAATTTTTTATCTGCTCTTTTACTTCCTCAGTAATTACAGTGGTTTCTACAAAATGCTCACCACCATGTACAACTCTATGGCCAACTACAGCAATATCAGCGGGGTCGCTGATAACGCCAATTGTTTCATCAGTAAGCAGGCGGGCAACTTCCTGTAAACCGGCTGCGTGATCCACTATTTCGAGTACTTCTTTTTTTACTTGCTCTGCAGCATGGTTAAATGTTTTGTGTGTAATAACCGAGTTTTCTAACCCGATGCGCTCAACCAATCCACTGCAAATTACCACCGCCTCCGGCATTTTAATTAATTGATATTTAATAGAACTGCTTCCTGAATTAATGACGAAGGTGTGCATGTAAATAAAAGATTGGGTTGGCTAAGCCGGTGATTGATAAGTATTTTATTGCTGTGCCTGGATGGCGGTAATAACTACAGTATTAAAAATATCGTCAACGGTACAACCGCGGCTCAGGTCATTTACCGGTTTATTTAAACCCTGCAACATAGGGCCAATTGCCAATGCGCCGGTTTCACGCTGAACCGCTTTGTAAGTGTTATTACCGGTATTAAGATCAGGAAAGATCAATACACTTGCCTGGCCTGCAACGGTAGAATTGGGTATTTTCTGTTTGCCTACAATGGGGTCCACTGCCGCATCGTATTGTATGGGCCCCTCAACTTTTAAATCGGGCCGTCTTGCTTTTACAATCGCTGTTGCACGTCTTACTTTTTCTACATCTTCACCCTGGCCTGAAGTTCCTGAAGAATAGGAAAGCATGGCGATTCTTGGTTCAATTCCAAACATAATGCTACTCTCAGCAGATGAAATAGCGATGTCGGCCAATTGTTCCGGATCCGGGTTTGGATTTACTGCACAATCGCCAAAAACAGTTACCCTATCTGGCAGGCACATAAAAAACACGGAGGAGACCGTTGAAACACCTGGCTTTGTTTTAATAAACTGTAATGCAGGACGAATGGTATGTTGCGTTGTATTGATTGATCCGGAAACCATCCCATCTGCATCTCCCTTATACACCATCATAGTGCCGAAGTATGAGCCATCTTTCATAAAGTCGGTTGCCATATCCATGTTTACATTTTTATTCTTGCGCAGCTCATAAAAGGTATTTACATAATCCTGGAAAAAAGGAGCCGTTGCAGGATCAAGGAAAGTAACATCCTCCATATCCATCTGAATATTGAGGCGTTGAAGAATTGTCTTAATTTCATCCGCCTTGCCCAGTATGGTCAACCTCACAATTCCCTGTTTAATTAGTTTAGACGCTGCTGTGAGTATTCGCTCGTCGGTTCCTTCCGGCAATACGATGTGCTTTTTATGCAATTTTGCCCGCTTTACCAACTGGTATTGAAACATCCTTGGTGTAATACCTTCCGGATTGGATGTACCAATTTTGTCAATGATGGCGGGGCCGTCAACATATTTTTCAAACACATTGATGGCCAATTCAATCTTAAATTTATTTTCGTGCGAAATTCTTGATTGCACCGAACCTACTTTATTCACTGTTTCAAAAGTGCCTGTTTCTACCTGCGCAATGGGTATTACTGTTTCAAGCCCCTCAATTAATTTAACAATAGGTTCATCCGGTTCCAGGCCTCCCGAAAGAATAATACCTGCAACTTTTGGATAATTTTTGGAGATATTGGCTTGCAACATGGCAACAATAATATCGCCTCTGTCGCCGGGTGTTACAATCAGGGTATTTTCTTCCAACCTGGTTAAGCAATTCCGCAACTGCATTGCGCCCACAATAAAATGATCAACCTGGTTGCCCAGGTAATTATGACCGAATAACAGCTTACCACCTACCGCTTCTATTATTTCCTTCATGGTTGGATTTCCAAGATTTTTATTCATTGGAACAATAGAGCGAAGTATATTTTTTGGAAGCCGCTGGTCGAGTAATTGATGAAGTTCATCCACTACAATAGAATTTATTCTATTGGCAATAATGGCCAATAGTTGTATTTCCATTTCATCTAAAATCTGCAGATTGGTTAATAGATTTTTGGCAATTTCATCTGGGGTATATCCGTCTCCCTTGGTAACAAGTATCAATGGAATGCCCAGGTTTTTTACGATTTCCAAATTGGAATGAAATTCAAAAGAGGCGCCATCTCCATCAAAATCGGTTCCATCCACCATCACAAAATCATTGTCTTCTTCCAGCTTCTTGTATTTTGAAATAATGGTATCAATAATAAAAGCATTATTTCCTTCGCTTCTGTACATCAGTAGTTCATCGAACGTAAAAGCGAAACTGTCTTCATACTGCTGATTGAGATCAAAATGATTGATCATGGTTTCAATGTAAATATCCTTGTGGGGCTTTCCACTTTCTCTGACCACGGGTTTGAAATATGCGATGTTTTTTATTTTCCCAACCAGCAAATTCATTAATCCCAAGCTAACGACCGACTTGCCACTATATGGTTCGGAAGAGGCAATATAAATGGCTTTGGACATGACAGAAATAATTTTATTTGAAAATTTTTTTTTTACAAAAGTCGGTGAATTTTTAGAGAACTAAGATTTGGACAAACACTTACATTAAGTGACAACTGCTACGCCAATGATTGCTGACATAAAAAAAGCTGCTCCAAACGGAACAGCTTTCTATTTCAAAATTTTATTATCAGGCTACTTTCAGCATACTCATTTTGCTGGTATTGAATTTGCGCTGGGCATACTCTAACGTAACTTCAAAAGTTTTCACTTTTTGAGAAGGCAGTTCGTACATGGCATCTGTTAAGATACTTTCGCAAATACTACGTAATCCACGAGCACCTAATTTGTATTCCAATGCCTTTTCAACCATAAAATCAAAAACGGCCTCCTCAAATTTTAATTCTATTCCTTCAATTTCAAACAAACGGGTAAACTGCTTAACCAACGCATTTTTGGGCTGTGTTAAAATATTACGCAGTGTTGGCGCATCTAAAGGATTGAGATATGTAATAACAGGAAGACGGCCCAATAATTCAGGAATTAATCCAAATTGCTTAAGGTCAACTGCATTTACAAACTGCAGCAAATTCTTTTGCTGAAATTCCTGCAATGCTTTGTTTACGCTAAAACCAATAGCATGTGTATTTACCCGGCGTGCAATAATTCTGTCCACACCATCAAATGCTCCGCCACAGATAAACAGGATATTAGAAGTATTTACTTTTACCAGTTTTTGCTCCGGATGCTTGCGGCCTCCTTGTGGTGGAACCAATACTTCAGTACCTTCTAATAATTTCAACAAACCTTGTTGAACACCTTCACCGCTTACATCTCTTGTAATAGACGGATTATCGCTTTTACGGGCTACTTTATCAATTTCATCAATGAACACAATTCCTTTTTCTGCAGCAGATACATCGTAGTTACAAGCTTGCAATAAACGACTCAGCATGCTTTCAACATCTTCTCCAACATATCCGGCTTCAGTAAATACCGTGGCATCTACAATAGCAAAGGGTACATTCAGCATTCGGGCAATGGATTTAGCCAACAAGGTTTTACCTGTACCGGTTTCCCCTACCATGATGATGTTACTTTTTTCAATCTCTACATCGTTCTCAATTTTTTGATTGAGTCTTTTGTAGTGATTATATACTGCAACAGCCAATATTTTTTTAGCATCGTCCTGCCCAATTACGTATTCGTCTAAAAATTTCTTTATTTCAACCGGCTTTTTTACAGTTAACTTGTTGGTACTGCCGGCACTTTGTTTTGCTTCGGGGTAAATCATTAATTCCTGGCCTATAATTTCCTGGGCATGTTCCACGCAGTTTTCGCAAATATGTCCTTCCTGACCGGCAATCAAAATTTTAACCTCATCGCGGCTTCTGCCACAAAAAGAACAATGAAGTGTTTGTTGTTTTGCCATTATAATTAATTTAAATATTGCTATTAATAAAAAAAGACTGTAAAGATACTAAACCCACCACAGAACGCTATCCTGAAAGACAATATTGTTAGACGAAACGTTGCAGAGATTTGTTAATTATACCTTTATTGCTGCCAAATCTTGCGAAAGAACCTGTTTTAACTGGCGCTTTACAAGGGCTCCCATTGTTTTGCAGCGGGAAAACGCGGTTGTATTAAAATGTTCATTCAATTCCTTTCTAAGTATTAAAATCTTATAATTCTCTGATAACTCTTCTTTATCCATTGAATTTAACAGCTCAAACAGGCGGCGATGGGATTGTTTTGCCCGGTTGCGGATTAATGCCCGTTCTTCCTGCTGGTATTGCGCAATTTCACCAGGCGAAAGACTATCCAAAACCATTTGTATAAACTCGTAGTTTTCTTTATAAAACTGCGGCAGATAAAGATTCTTTCTTCCTTCGTAGCTCTGTTGATCAAAATCGAGTGCACGTATCTTATAGTGGCTTTCGCCATTAGTGACGGACTCCTCAATTACAAAATTGTAACTACGCATATCGCCAAGCAACCTTGCAAAGCAGCGTTCATTAAACTGTACAAATTCCTTTGCCATGGAGGCAATGCTGTCCTTTGCCGTGGGGAGTTGTTTCTTTAAAAATATATCACCAGGTATTCCATCAATATGTTCCTCTACAAGGGTGTTGTTATTGTATATAAAAGTGGTTTTATTGGGCGATAGTAACTGTTCCAGCTCAAGCCCATAAATTCGGGAGGCATCGGCCATTTTAACATAAAACCTATCTGATAAACCAGTATCCCGGTATTCTAATTCTATACGAAATGGGATACTGTTTCCAAATTCACAAAAATCAATGCGCTTTACTACCAGGTTATTTATGAATTGTGAAGTGTTACTGCTTTTTAATACGGCGAATGTTTTTGCCAGTGACTTATACAATTTTTTTTGATCCGAATCGTCATAAACTGCGGTTTCCCAATGGGTTAATTTACCCGATTTGTCACGCTGCGAATTTGCATGACTGTAATGTAATAAACTGCTATAGACAATGGGAAAAACCTGGAGCCGGTCATTATTCTGCAGGTAAAGTTGCAGGTGCTCAGATACAGCGTACGGGTCCTTTTGCATGAGGGGCCGGTCCGACTCTTTACTAATCTTTGAATTGATTATTTGCTGAAACTGCATGTGGTAAAATTACTGATCAAAATTGTTTTAAAACAAAAGGCCCCATTTAAATGGAGCCTTTTGAGTATAAGTTTGATAATTTAAAGCTTATCCATTATGCCATCTACGATGCCATACGCCATTGATTCTTTCGGATCCATCCAGTAATCGCGGTCAAAATCTTTCAGGATTTTCTCTATCGTCTGGCCACAGTTTTCTGCCAGTATCCTTGCACCTAAATCTTTGGTTCTTTGCATTTGTTGCGCCATAATTTCCAGATCAGCGCTTGTACCCTGTCCGCCGCCGCTTGGTTGGTGAATCATTACTTCGCCATTGGGGAAAATAAAACGCCTGCCCTTTGTTCCGCCACTTAACAAAATACTTCCCATACTTGCTGCCATGCCCATACATACTGTACTTACCGGCGAGCTGATCATTTGCATGGTGTCATAAACAACCATGCCGCTGGTAACCATTCCGCCCGGGCTGTTGATATAAAATGTGATTTCTTTTCCGGGATCAATTGCTTCAAGATATAGTAAACGTGAAGTAATATCTTTTGAACTTTTATCATCTACAACGCCCCATAAAAATATTTTGCGCTGCTCAATAAATTTTTTGTCGAACTGCCAGCCCGACATCATTTTCTCCATTGGATTTTCGGGCATTGCCGGAGCTTCTTCTTCTTCGCTGAATCGTGTCCTGTAATTGCTATAAATATGCATATTTTTTATTTTTTATCCTAACCCCGAAAGGCTCAGGAATTTGCTTAAAGAATTATTAATATTATTTGTTGCCATTAACATAAACCAACAATTAATAGCAGGTAAAATGCAGAAGTAAGAAATGAAGTACAAGTGTGCGACGCCACCGAAGCTGAATGATGCAGTGCTGCCCGGACAAATAAAATTTTCTTTACTTCTGTGATCTTACTAGTCCTTCTTTGCTTTACGCGGATTAATCGTTAATACTTCATCTACAATGCCATACTCTTTGGCTTCGGCAGATGTCATCCAGTAATCCCTGTTGCAATCATTGGCCACTTTTTCGTACGGCTGGCCTGTATGATGAACGATTACATCGTACAACTCTTTCTTAATTTTCCTGATCTCGTTTACAGTAATTTCTATGTCGCTGGCTTGTCCGCCTGCGCCTGCGCTTGGCTGATGTAACATAATACGGCTGTGCTTAAGGGCTGTACGTTTGCCTGGTGCGCCTGCACACATCAATACTGCTGCCATACTTGCAGCCATACCGGTACAAATAGTAGCAATATCAGGCGTTACAAACTGCATGGTGTCGTACATGCCTAAGCCTGCATATACACTTCCGCCCGGCGAATTAATGTACATCTGTATATCTTTTGTACGATCTGTGCTTTCTAAAAACAAAAACTGAGCAGTAATAATATTGGCAACTTCGTCAGAAACCGGATAGCCCATAAAAATAATCCGATCCATCATTAAACGGCTATAAACATCCATTACAGCGACGTTCATAGGCCTTTCTTCAATGATGTTTGGAGTAAGATTGGTTACGTTGTGCTTAATGTATCCATCCAATGTATTGCTGCTGATGCCGCGGTGTTTAACTGCGTATTTTTCAAACTCTTTTCCAAAATTCATCTTATGTAATTATTTAGGATAACAAATATAGTTGATTGAGGAAACCAAATATTATGCTATAAAAAAAAGGGCGACAAAAAGGCGGAGATTGATGGCTAATGGCTGATTTGATGATGGCTGATTCTATTACAGCTTGCGGATTGATGCTTTACTCAATAATTTGTATTATTTGTAGTTAAGAAGTTTCGAGATCCTTGCCTGTTAAATGAGAACGCCGAAGCAAATTGCTTCGGCGTTTATATAATTTGTAGATGAAGTTAATTACTGATTAATGACTATGGTTATGTTGCATTCCAGCTAATTCATCGGCGGTTACTTCTTTTTCCGTAGCATTCACCTTGCTTTGAGCCCAGGTAAATAATTTATCTGTAACCAGACGGCGATAACTTGCATCTACCTGCTTTTCGTCCTTCATCATTCTGTCGATATAGCTATCTAACCAGCCGGTATCTTCACCCAGGTTCATTGTTCCAAAATAGCGCATTACTTCCGTACGCATTGAATCTTTCAATTCTTCCTGCGATACCTGTAAGTCGTTTTCTTTAATGATTTTATCGCTGATCAACGTCCACTTTAACTGGTTGCTGAAAACCGGGAACTCAGCTTCTGCTTCTTCCGCCGTTTTACGTTCTTCGCTGCCGGTTTGTAACCAACGCTTTAAAAAAGATTCCGGAAATTCCATGTTGGTTTCATCCAACATGTAATGATATAGCTGATCGTGCAGTTGGTTGCGGCTTTGGCCGTCCCAGTATTGCTCAATTTCTTCTTTCAGTTTTTGTCTGAATTCCTCTTCAGTTGCTACTGCCGCTCCGGGAAATACTTCACCAAAAAAGGTTTCATCCATTGCTCTTTTCTCTACCAGTCCAATTTTAGCAATACTTAATTTAAAATATTTATCAGCAGCAGCACTATCTGATTTATCAAAACCAAGGTCCTGCAACATCATTTCCAGCTTATCGCCTTCAAAGGCTTTTGAAAGTTGGGTTACAACTTCAGCGTCTTTTGCTTTGCCTTTTAATTCGGCCTGTAAAGCTGGTGTAAGATATTTAAGTATAACTGAGTTCTCTTTTACTACACCGCCTTCAACTGCATTGCCAGCTTCGTCCGTTTCAGTAAAAAGTACATTTAAAACGTTTTCGTCGTTATCAATGGTTTCAGGCTCCGTCATATTGCCACCTTTAATCTGCATACGATCCACTTCTTCCTGTACCATTTCGTCGGTTACTTTTACTTTATTTAAAGCAACGGGCGCTTTATCTAAAGGAGCAATTTCAAATGCAGGCTTTAATCCAATTTCAAAACCAAATTCGTATTCATCGGGATTGTTAAAGTCTAATTTGCGGATATCAGCATCTAATGCAAGCGGCTGAGCAAAAATATCGGGCTTCTCAGTATCCAGGTACGTATATAATTGTTTCTCTACTGATTTCAGCACTTCGTCGGTATAAATTGAAGGGCCGTACATTTTTTTGATCATACCGGCAGGAACCATACCTTTTCTAAAACCAGGCATGTTTACAGTTTTGCTATATTCCTTTAGCTTCTTTTCGAAGGTTGGGAAATAGTCCTCTTTGCTTACCTTAACAATGATTTTATCATTGAGCAATCCAATATTCTCTCTTGCTACAGATGCCATATTATTGTGTTTTTGACCCTTGAAAAAAACTTTCGGCAGGCCTATTTTGATGATTTAATACTTTTAACAAAACACCCCCTCAGGGTAGAGAGGGTGTTTTTTGTCCGGATGATAGGGGTCGAACCTACATGGATTACTCCGCCAGATCCTAAGTCTGGTGCGTCTGCCAATTTCGCCACATCCGGTTAAGGGGTGCAAAAGTAAGGGTTTTCTGTAAAAAAATTAAATCATACACAGAATTAAATAATAAAGATTAACTGGAATAACAAGGATAAATTGATCAGTATAACAAGGGAGATGCTTTAAGATTGCATTTCCCGTTAGATTACCGGTATTTTCAGTTTTGAGTATAGATTTTTAGTTACTGTATTATTTATAATAAATTCACAAGCTGCAGCCTGACAAAATGTTGCGTTTTGTGAATTTACTTGATGACTTCCCCTTAACGCCAAAACCAACTAATATTTTCAACACAAGGAAGTGACTGATTGATTCTGATGTAAATCCGTTGCCATTTCGACAACATCTGTCACGGTTGTAATGGAAAACATATTGTCTTCGATTTTTCGTAATACTGTTGTTTAAAATTTCTTCATAGCCGAAACAAACATTACCTGAAAACTTTTTTTCAAGTAAATTCGTGGAACTCATGGAAGCAACAGCCCCCATACAAAAATATAACCTCAGCGAAGCCGAAGAAAAGAAAGAAATCCTTCGGCACTACAGGGGATTATTAAAAGAACTTAAGCCTAAATTAAAGCCGGGAGATAAGGAATTATTACGCACTGCCTTTGAAATGGCGGTAGATGCACATAAAACCATGCGGCGCAAAAGTGGCGAGCCATACATACTCCATCCATTGGCCGTGGCAAAAATCTGTGTTGAAGAAATTGGCCTTGGTGTACGAAGTACTATATGTGCGCTATTACACGACACGGTTGAAGACACAGACATTACCTTAGAAGACGTACAGCGTGAATTTGGAATTGAAATAGCCAAAATTGTTGATGGACTTACCAAAATAAGTTCGGTAATTGACACCAACACAAGCCAGCAGGCAGAAAATTTTAAAAAGATTTTACTAACGTTAACGGACGACCCAAGGGTAATTCTGATAAAATTATCGGACCGCCTGCATAACATGCGAACCCTTGATAGCATGAAAAGGGAAAAGCAATTAAAGATAAGCAGTGAAACTGTTTATGTATATGCTCCTTTGGCACATCGTATGGGCCTTTATGCTATCAAAACCGAAATGGAAGATCTTTCCATGAAATACCTTGAGCCGGATACGTACCGGTATATAGCGCAGAAATTAAGCGAAACAAAAAGAGAACGTACCCGTTATATCAATGATTTTATTCGTCCGTTGAAAGACAAACTGGATAAGGCAGATTTTACATTTGAAATTCACGGAAGGCCCAAAAGCATCCATTCCATTTGGAATAAGATGAAAAAGAAAGGTGTAAGTTTTGAAGAAGTGTATGATCTTTTTGCCATCCGAATTATAGTTGATACAGCTTATGAAAAAGAAAAAGGTGACTGCTGGAAGGTATACAGTATTATCACGGATGAGTACAACCCATCGCCTGAGCGATTGAGAGATTGGTTGAGTAACCCCAAAAGTAACGGTTACGAAGCCCTGCACACAACAGTAATGGGCCCCCAGGGTAAATGGGTAGAAGTACAGATACGCTCGAAACGGATGAATGAGATAGCGGAGAAAGGATTAGCAGCTCACTGGAAATATAAAGAAGGAACAACGGATGAAAGCCGGTTTGATAAATGGTTTCACCAGATTAGAGAGGCCCTCGGAAACCAGGATACCAATTCAATTGACTTTTTGCAGGACTTTAAAACCTCGTTTCTTGCAGAAGAAATATATGTATATACGCCTAAAGGCGATATTAAAATGTTACCCATCGGCGCAACTGCACTCGACTTTGCTTTTGGCGTACACACTGCCGTAGGAAGCAAATGTATTGGTGCAAAAGTGAATCACAAACTGGTACCTATTGGTCATAAGTTACGCAGTGGCGACCAAATAGAAATTATTACCAGCGCCAAACAAAAGCCCAGCCAGGAATGGTTAAACCTTGTTGTTACAAGCAAGGCAAAGCAAAAAATAAAAGATACTCTTAAGGAAGAAAAAAGAAAAGTGGCCGAAGATGGCAAATACATCTTGCAAAAGAAACTAGATGCTATTGGTGGCATGATGACCCAGCATAACATCGAAGAGATTGCTTCATTTTATAAATTGAATTCTTCGTTGGACCTGCTCTACGAAATCGCTATTAAAAAAATTGACTTAAAGGAACTCAAAGAGTTCACAGCATCCGGCGACCGGCTTTTTCTTCCCAAGCCAAAAGTTGAACCAGAAGCAAAACATGATGTTGAACCCAGTCACAAATCTTATCCAAAAAAAGATACTGAGCTCATCATTTTTGGCGAAAGCAGCGATCGCATTATGTACACACTTGCCAATTGTTGTAAACCAATACCCGGCGATGATGTATTTGGTTTTATAACTACCGGCGAAGGATTGAAAATTCATCGTACCAATTGCCCCAATGCCGCAAGATTAATGTCGAATTATGGTCATAGAGTTGTAAAAACAAAATGGGCAAAGAATAAAGAAATTTCTTTTTTAACAGGGCTAAAAATTGTTGGATTGGACGATGTGGGGGTTATTCATAAAATAACTAACCTGATAAGCGGCGAGTTGAAGTTTAATATTTCGGCTATGACGATGGAAGCCAAAGATGGTCTTTTTATGGGCAACTTTAAAATATTTGTACATGACAAAGAAGAACTGGATGAACTTTGTAACCGCCTGTTGAAACTGGAGGGCATTGAGAAAGTGGATCGTTACGATACAGAATAAATTTAAAGCGATCAACAGGTATTTTGATGTCACAATTGTAAAAGTGAACGAGTCGTTTTGTCTTGCAGTTTTAATGCTCATTTATCCCGGTATTATCTAATCATCTTTCAACTTAAAATATAAAAACATGCATGAATTAATTACACGCCTTACGGATAAAACAGGCATCAGCACTGAACAGGCGCATAAAGTTGTTGATACAGTAAAAGATTTTGTAAAAGAAAAATTTCCAATGATGGCGGGAGCAGTAGATAATCTTTTTGCTTCTGACAATACAGGAACTACGCTTGTGGAAGACGATCCGCTGGCCCCTGCTCCTGATGTAACAACTCATAGTATTCTTGACAAAATAAGTGATGTTATACCAGGTGAAACCGGGGAAAAAGTGGAAACCTTTGTAAAAGGCGCTGCGGAAAAAGCTGAAGATGCGATGGATACTGTAAAAGGTAAGCTAACCGGATTTTTTAATAATAAAAAATAAGGGACCGAAAATTAACTATAACAAAAAGGTGCGCTGAAAAGTGCACCTTTTTGTTATAGTATCTTAATGATGTTTTTAAATGTGAATTACTTGCGGTCTTTCAAACAATAGTTTACCAGCAACAAGAAAAACGCATTTTAAAAGAATATGCACTTTCTTATCATTGAATTGTTGCGGTAATATATACGCTGTAAAACGCCTATTTACCTGTGTTTCAAATGGCAATATCGTCTGAGTTGTTTGAGTTTTAAATATTAAACAATTACCGTTGGTTTATTTGCCTTCAACATAGCACCAACAATATCCATTTCTTCATTCGATGAAGGGGATGAAATAACCACCGATTCTATCAACATGTCTTCAATGATAGCTTGTTGATCGGACACAACCGTGGCCCCTGGATGATTGCTGTTGATGATATTTTCGGGCATTTCGTTTTTATAAAAAACTTTTGAAACCACATACCCCTGCGATTTACTTACTGGTGATAATTGAAACAGTTTCGATGAATTTCCACATTCGATTACTGCAATTGGTTTAATCGTGTTCATATAAATAAGTTTAAATATTAGTAAATTAAAACACAAAAATACGTATTTTTGTTTAAACGATTAAACACACGCCAGTATTGATATACAGGTCCTGTAAATTCTAATTAATTTCTAATCTTTAAACGATTGATAGCTAACTATTAATGTTGTATTTTAGGTTGTGTATGATTTCTTTGTTAATTTTTAAATATTCCATGAAAAGATGGTAAAAAGGGTTTCATTAAAGGATATAGCTAATAAAGTGGGAGTTTCATCTGCCTTGGTTTCGTATGTTTTAAATGAAAAATTTACCGGAAGAATCAATAAAAACGTAGCACAAAAAATACGGGAAACAGCCATTGAACTTAATTATCGGACCAACCAGATTGCGAGAAGCCTTAAAACAAGTAGAACCAATACCATAGGCTTAATTGTAGCAGATATTTCAAATCCTTTTTCATCATCCATGGCCCGAATTATTGAAGATGAAGCTGCAAAGGTAAATTTTACCGTAATCTTTGGAAGTACAGATGAGAATCCATCGAAGTCGGAAAAACTGGTAGATACATTTTTGAACAGACAGGTGGATGGCCTTATCATAGCACCAAGAGAAAATACTGAACACGTTGTTGAAGACCTGATAAAACAGGAATTGCCATTTGTATTAGTTGATCGCTATTTTCCATCCATAGATACCAACTATGTGGCATTAGATAATTTTAAAGCTACTTACGAAGCAGTTGAGTACCTGTCCACAACAGGTTTTAAAGATATTGCAATGATTAATTACCAAACTTCATTGTTTAACCTAAATGAACGTACACATGGCTATTTAACTTCGCTGCAGGATCACACAACTAATTCGGGAGAAAAATGGTTGAAGAAGGTTGATACTGCTAATGTTCAACAAACGGTTATACAATCAATTGATGAGTTGTGGACATCTGGTCAACGTCCGAATGCAATCATTTTCGCATCCAATGAAATTGCGTTGTATGGATTAAAGCATATTATAAAGCTTGGCATTAAAGTGCCCGAAGAACTTGCAGTAATAACTTTTGACCAACTGGCATTGTGGGATATTTTTTATTCCCCGCTTACTTACATAAAACAACCCTTAGAAAAAATGGGGCAACTTGCAACCCAAATATTATTAGACTGTATTGGAGGCAATAAAGCAATACAGCAATACTTAGTACCTGGTTCTTTAATTAAAAGGGACTCAACAAAAAGATAGCTATTTTTCTTTTCTATCTTAATATTTCTCTACTGATTACCAGTTTTTGTATTTCACTTGTACCCTCACCTATCGTACATAATTTACTATCCCTGTAAAATTTTTCAACCGGAAAATCTTTGGTATATCCATATCCCCCAAATATCTGCACGGCATCGGTACTCACTTTAACAGCTACTTCGCTGGCATAATACTTTGCCATCGCTGCCTCCTTTGTCATGGGCAAACCTTTGTTCTTTAAATCGCAGGCCTGGTCAATTAACAATTCGCATGCGGCTATCTCTGTAGCCATATCAGCCAGCTTAAAACTAATACCCTGAAAATTGGCGATTGGCTGATCAAACTGGTGACGTTCTTTTGCGTATTGCTTTGATGCTTCGTAAGCACCCTTTGCAATACCAAGGCTTAATGCAGCGATAGAAATTCTTCCTCCATCCAGTACTTTCATAGACTGTTTAAATCCTTCTCCCACCGCTCCCATTCTGCCCGAATCTGGTATGCGGCAGTTATCAAAGATCATTTCTGCAGTTTCACTTGCCCTCATGCCAAGCTTATTCTCTTTTTTACCTGCACTAAATCCGGGGGTACCACGGTCAACTATAAACGCAGTGGAATTATCCCTGGTTCTTGGCTCACCCGTTCTACAAATTACCACTGCCACGTCACCGCTTTTTCCATGAGTGATCCAGCTTTTGGTTCCGTTTAAAACCCAGTAATCGCCATCTTTTTCTGCAGTTGTCTTCATGTTTCCGGCATCGCTTCCTGTATTGGGTTCTGTAAGGCCCCATGCACCTAAATATTCTGCAGTGGCTAATTTTGGCAGGTAATGTTGCTTTTGCACTTCGCTGGCAAATGTTAGGATATGCCCGGTACAAAGAGAATTATGTGCAGCCACCGACAAGCCAATGGAACCACAAACTTTCGATATCTCCTGAAGAATTATATTGTATTCAAAATAACTTAAACCTGAGCCTCCATATTTTTCTGGCACAAGTACACCCATCATACCAAGTTTACCTAATTCTTTAAATAGTTGAAGTGGAAATTCCTGGGATTCATCCCATTCCATTATATGTGGCTTTATATACTGCTGTGCAAAATTCCGTGCGGTTTGAGCTACCTGTTCTGTAAGTTCACTTTGTTTAAAATTCATACTCCCAGTTAATAGTTATACTTGCAAATTAGCTTATTTTAAAATACTAACGTTTGTTAGTTTTCCCTAATTAACTTTTAAATAGGGTGATACTTTTACTAAAACCTCATCTGTTATTATCATTATTTTTTTAAGGTCTGCTACTGCTGCAAAATTTCCATGCTGATTGCGGTATTGAATAATGGCATTAGCCATAGCATAACGCAGGTACGGATGTGTTTTAAGCTCATCAAGTGTAACCGTATTAATATTAATTTGACGGATAATATTTGCTCCAAGTTTTAATTGAGGTTTAATTTTTTGAAACGTTGAATCTGGTAATCCAAATGTTTCTCCCACTTGCTCTATGGAATAAAAACCGCCCAGTTTGTCTCTGAAATTAAGTATGCGTTGCGACAGCTTGCTACCAATGCCGGGAAGTGCTATCAGCATAGACGTATCTGCGTCATTCAATTCAACCGTTACTGCAATACGGGCTGGCTTCTCATAAGTTTTTGGCTCGAAGCTTTTATTTTGAGCATAGGCCGGAGTTGTTGCTTTAATTTGAATAAAGGGAATTAATCTTTCAATTTGATCAGGATGCAGGCCCCAGATTTTACCGATATCTTCCGGCTTATAAAATTTGCCGCCTTTGGAAATGTATTTCTGTATGGTTGCAATGGTATTTTCTTTTAGACCCAATCTTTTCCACTCTTCTGCAGATGCAGTGTTGGGATCAAAATAAAAAAGTTCGCCGGTTGCTTTTTCGAAATATTTGTTTCTGGGGAAATTGTTATAATCATTCGTTGGGTATTTTCTTTTTGCATAAGTTTCGGAGCTATCAATTTGCTTCTCCTTTAGCAAAGCAATTTCATCCTTGAATTTGCCAGGGTCAAATTTTTCAGTTTTAATAAAAAATGGAAAAAAGAAGGGAGCTAGTATAAAAATGCCGATAAAAAACAGCACCACAGCTATACCGTTTCTTTCCCTCCGGGAGAAGTTAAAATATTCAGCAATGGCTTTCTTCATTATTGATGGTACTGATTGCTTACCAAAATAATAAGTAAAAGCTGTATTTGCAATATCAACTATATAAGAAAAACACCCTGCTAATTAAAGGAAAGCCTCATTTGGTCGTATGCAAGGGCTATTCCATCGGGTAGGCTTTTATTTATATCAGCATGTTTGCCTAGTTGGTGACTGATATGAGTAAAATACGCCGTGGGGATTTTTAGCTCCTGAACAAGCTCTATTGCTTCGGATAGAGTGTAATGTGAAATATGCTTTTTATGCCTCAGCGCATTAATTACCAGCGTGCTGCTTCCGATAATCTTTTGCTTCTCTGCTTCCTCTATGCGATTTGCGTCAGTTATGTAAGTAAAGTCTCCAAACCGATAGCCGTAAACGGGCATTTTAAGGTGCCAAACAGCAATAGGAATGATTGGAATATCCCCAATCATAAACGGACTTAAATCAATTGTGTTTAAATTAATATCCGGAATGCCGGGATACTTTTTATCTGAAAACACATAAGAAAACTCACGTTTTAGGGCCTCTTCTGTTAAAGAATTAGCATAAACTTCCATTGCCCTTCCCGAAAAATAGGTAAATGCCTTCACATCATCGAGCCCCGCAATATGATCTTTATGTGGATGGGTAAAGAGTACAGCATCTAACTTTTTCACCTGGGCACGCAGCATCTGTGTTCTGAAATCGGGTGTGGTGTCAACTACAAATGCAGTGGTATCACTTTGTACCAAAATGCTACTTCTTAACCTGTTGTCATTAGCATCTGTGGACGAACAAACCACGCAATCGCAACCAATCATGGGTACCCCGCTACTAGTACCGGTGCCTAAAAATGTTATGGTTAATGGAGGACAAATCACTTATACAAAAATAGGTTGTTTGTATCAAATCGCTTTTTTGACACTGCCGGTAAAATTGTTATAAAACAATGGTGGAGGTTAACTGCGAAGCCAGTTGCTTATTTTTCATTCACAACACTCATAACCTCGTCGTACATTTTTTGACTTTCGTGGGTAAGTGAGTCAAATTTAATATCCAGTTGTGGCATCAGGTCAATGAGCGTATTGATCCTTCCTTCGATTTGAAAAAATTTATTGAGTACAATCACTTTTTTATCCTGCAGAATACAATACCCACTTTGAAATGTACCTCTTTCGTAGCGAATGATATAACCGCATTCTTCCGCTACTTTTTCTATTTTATCTAATATGTTTTGCGTGTATTTCATTTCTAAATCACTAAACGAGCTTTATTGGTTTCAATAAAGTGCAACTTCCCATATATGCAGAACAATAAAAAATAACTTTTTCAACAATCGTTGATAAATAAAAACAGCTATTAACAAGTAGCATCAATACTAAATCCGAAAGCTATTTTCTGGTGTATTACTTATTCGTCATACGTATCACCGGCACTATCATTTCCTCCAGGCTTACACCGCCATGCTGAAATGTATTCCGGTAATAATTTACAAAATGATTGTAATTATTAGGATAACAGAGATACACATCTCCCTTACCAAAAATAAATGACGAATTTACATTTGGCACAGGTAATCCTGCCTGTCTTGGATCTTTAAAGGCCAATACATCTTTGGCTTCATAATTTAAATTGCGGCCATGTTTATAACGAAGGTTAGCGGTAGTTTGTTTATCGCCAATTACCTTGGCCGGCGTATGCACCCTTACACTTCCATGATCGGTACCTACTATAACGGTAATTTTTTTATCAGCAATTTTTTTCAATGCCTGGTGAAGGGGCGAATGTTCAAACCAGCTTTGTGTTATGCTCCTGTAGCTGGTTTCATCACCTGCCAGTTCTTTCAATACTTCCATTTCGGTACGGGCATGGCTCAGCATATCAACGAAATTATATACAATTACATTGATGTCATTGTCGAGCATATTATGCATATTGTCAACCAGTTTTTGCCCGTCATGATTGTTGGTAATTTTGGTATATGAATATTTCAAATCGCCCTTGCCCGACTTTTTTAAATTAGCCTTAAAAAACTCTTCCTCAAACATATTTTTTCCACCTTCCTCATCATCATTTTTCCATTGATCAGGAAATTTCTTTTCAATATCTATGGGCAACATGCCTGAAAAAATTGCATTCCTTGCATATTGGGTGGCGGTTGGCAAAATCGAATAAAAAGTTTCTTCCTCGTGTATGCGAAAACTTTCTGCAAAAATGGGCTGTATTGTTTTCCATTGATCAAAACGCAGGTTATCTATTAAAACAAAAAACAGGGGGGTGCCTTTTTCTAAATGAGGAAATACCTTAAACTTCATCAGGGTGTGGCTCATTATAGGACTGTCGGCACTTTTTACATCAACCCATGACGTGTAATTCCTTGAAATGAATTTAAAAAATTCAGTATTGGCTTCTGATTTTTGAGATTGAAAAACTTCCCTCATTTCCGGGCTGTCACTTTTCTCCATTTCAAGCTCCCAATAAACCAACTTTTTATAAATATCCATCCATCCATTATAATCAGGATTATCATTTAATGCCATAAACAAGCTCCGGAATTCCTGTTGATAAGCTGATGTGGTTTTTTCTGCAACCAGTCTTTTATTATCTATCAGTTTTTTTAAACTCAACCAAACCTGGTTAGGGTTAACGGGCTTAATGAGGTAATCGCTTATTTGAGATCCGATGGCTTCATCCATCAGGTTCTCAGCTTCGTTTTTTGTAATCAAAACTACGGGCAGGTTACTATTCACTTCCTTTATCTGCTGCAGGGTTTGCAAACCTGTAATACCGGGCATACTTTCATCCATTAACACTACATCTACTATGTTAGACTTTACATATTCAACCGCATCAAATCCATTGGTTTTGGTTTGCACTTCATATCCTTTATTTTCTAAAAACATGATCTGCGATGTAAGACTTTCTATTTCATCATCTACCCAAAGTATTTTTGATATGTTCATGAAGATTTTTTAAGATTTAAAGAATGTTTGTTGAATACCAGTTGCAGAGATTGCATGTAAAAAAAGTAAAGCGTAAAAGGTAGCAATCAACCTGTTCTTACAAATTTAATTTTTTAAAGACATGCTTAACTCCTTTATTTAGCTTTGTGTATCTTTTAACATAAAACAAGCAGCGTTGAAGTGGCAACCTTCATCCTCATCCCACAATCAACTGAATGTCCTTCAAAAAAATAATCAATGATCCCGTTTATGGTTTTATTACCATTGATGATGAATTCATTTTCGGGATTATAGCGCATCCTTACTATCAACGTCTTCGCCGTATTCATCAAATGGCAATGGCTCACCTGGTTTACCCAGGCGCCGTACATACCCGCCTGCATCATTCCCTGGGCGCCTACCATTTAATGTGCAATGCCCTTTCAGTTTTAAAAAGTAAAGGAATAGTTATTACTGAAGCCGAGGAACAAGGTGCCAAAGTGGCCATCCTTTTGCATGATGTTGGCCACGGCCCGTTTAGCCATGCCCTGGAAAATGTATTGATTGAAGGAATGCATCATGAAGACATTTCGTTGTTATTAATGAAGGATCTCAACAAGCAATGGAACGGGCAATTACAGCTTGCCATTGATATTTTTACAAACACCTATCACAAAAAATATTTACACCAGCTAGTCAGCGGACAACTGGATGTGGACCGCCTCGATTATTTAACCCGTGACAGCTTTTTTTCCGGAGTTAGTGAAGGTGTAATTGGATACGACAGAATTATAAAAATGCTGACGGTACACAATGGAGAATTAATGGTGGAGGAAAAAGGTATTTATTCTATTGAAAAATTCCTGGTTTCAAGACGACTGATGTATTGGCAGGTTTACCTTCATAAAACAGTGCTTTGCGCCGAACAAATGTTGCAGCGCATCATTAAAAGAGCCAAATTCATCCATGCATTTACGCCTTATCCGCTTAATAAATTTATAAACGAACCTGTTGAAACAGTTACACTACAGGAGTTCTGTAACCTTGATGACCACGATGTGTTGGCTGCAATAAAAAATTGGTGTACACATGAAGACTTTGTTTTGTCTTATTTGTGCAAAGGCATCATTAATCGTGACTTGTTGAAAGTGAAATATTTTGCAGATCCTGTTGCCAGCGACCTTATTGCGGAAAAAACGAATGAAGCCATTCAAAAAATGAACATATCTGCGGAGGAAGCCAGTTGGCTGGTTTTTACCGGTGAAGCAGTAAGCAGTACCTATAATTTCGAAAACGAGCACATTCATATTTTGTTTAAAGATGGTACTGTAAAAGACATTTCCGAAGTAGATGATGCACTCATTAATCAAAACCTGAGCGGCAAAATTAAAAAATATTACATTTGTTATTTAAGATGACCGTACTTTATAACTTATCAGAAAGAGGCCTTTAACAATGGCATGATTGGTAGTATAAGTAAAACCGGTAAAAGTTAATCCCCCAAGATTATGCAATTTTCAGCAGCACAGATCGCAATGATGGTCAACGGCAACATTGAAGGCAATGCCGACGCCCTGGTAGGTTCATTTGGAAAAATTGAGGAGGCCACCAGTGGCCAGCTTACTTTTTTGGCAAATCCTAAATATGAGGAATACTTATACCTTACCAACGCTTCTGTTATTATTATCAATGCAGCACAGGAATTGAAACAGCCGTTGGCTGCAACACTTATTCGGGTGCCGGATGCTTACAGTGCTTTTGCCACCTTGCTTGAACAGTACCAGCAATTACAAACCCAACAGCCAAATGGTATTCAACAACCTTCTTACATTGACCAAACGGCAAAAATTGGGGAAGATGTATTTATTGGCGCCTTTGCCTATATAGGCGACCACGCAGTAATTGGAAAAGGTGCAAAAATATTCCCCGGTGCCTATATTGGAAGAGGTGCCACCATCGGCGAAAATTCTATTATTCATCCGGGTGTAAAAGTTTATCATGAATGTAATGTGGGCAACTATGTGGTGATACACGCTGGTTGTGTTATTGGCGGCGATGGATTTGGTTTTGCTCCCCAGCCCGATGGTACTTTTAGAAAGGTTCCCCAGATTGGCAATGTTGTAATAGAAGATCATGTTGAAATTGGTGCCAATACAACCATTGACCGCGGCACTATCGGAAGTACCATTATTAAATCTGGTGCTAAACTGGATAACCTTTTACAAATTGCACACAATGTTGAAATTGGCAATAACTCAGTAATAGCGGCACAGGCAGGCATCAGCGGTAGCACTAAAGTGGGTAAAAATGTAATGATTGGTGGACAGGTTGGCATTGTGGGGCACTTGCATATTGCCGATGGAAGTAAAATAAATGCTCAAAGTGGTGTAAGTAAATCTATCAAAACTCCCAATACTGCCGTAACCGGTTCGCCGGCGTATGATTATACAGCCTCTCTTCGTAGCCAGGCAATTGCCAGAAAATTACCTGAACTGGAAAAAAGAATAAAAGAACTGGAAGAAGCTTTAAAATTCTTAAAAGAAAAAGCCAATTAGCACCCAAAATATTTTTCAAAAAACTTCTACGACATCCCCTTAGATTATGAGGTGAACTGAACCTTATTCTAGCCCTAAACTTTGGAATATTTATTTTTTTCATCTGCTTTTACCCATTTACGTATTAGTACTTTTCTTATTCAAATAGCCACGGCATATATTTTTAAATATCTTTGCCAAAAATTTGAAGAAAAGCATGGACGCAACTTTCAATCCTGATAAACAACACACACTTGTTTCTGACGTAAATATATCTGGCACCGGCCTTCATACCGGAATAGATGTGGATATGATTCTTAAACCGGCGAAACCAGGTTTTGGTTTTCAGTTTCAACGTACCGACCTGGAAGCTAAACCAATCATTAAAGCTGATTGTGATTTAGTGACTGATACTTCAAGGGGTACAACTTTGGAATCAGGGGGAGTAAAAGTTAGCACTGTTGAGCATATATTGGCCGCCCTGGTTGGTATGGGTATTGATAATTGCCTGATTGAAATTAATGGCCCCGAAATTCCAATTATTGATGGCAGTAGCGAACCATTTGTTGCAATGATTGAAAAAGCAGGCGTTCAGGAACAGGAAGCTGATAAAATTTGGTACACGCTGGACGAAAATATATCTTACTGCGATGAGGAAAAGCGGGTAGAAATAACCGCAATGCCGGCTTCAAATTATAAAATAACTACACTCATCGACTTTAATTCACCGGTTTTGGGAACGCAACATGCAAGTCTTAAAAGCATGAGTGAATTCAAAACTGAAATTGCACCTTGTCGTACATTTTGTTTTTTGCACGAGTTAGAAGCCCTGCTTGATAATAATTTAATTAAAGGCGGAGATATTAATAATGCTATTGTAGTGGTAGATAAACCAGTTACACCTGCTGAAATGGAGAGACTTGCCGTGGCATTTGGGCGTGATAAAATGGAAGTAAAGAGCGGTGGATATTTAAACAATCTTGAATTACGTTTTCCTAATGAACCAGCCAGGCACAAGTTGCTGGATATAGTTGGTGACCTGGCTTTGACAGGCTATGCAATTAAGGGACATGTTATTGCAAACCGCCCGGGCCATAGCAGCAATGTTGCTTTTGCAAAAATCCTCAAGCAACAAATTAAGAAGAAAAAATTCACCCGTGATGTACCTGCATACGATCCTACCGTTCCCCCATTATACAACTTGCAGCAAATTGAAAATATACTGCCACACAGGTACCCGTTTTTGTTAGTAGATAAAATTGTTACCCTTACAGATAAAATAATTGTTGGTATTAAAAATGTCACTTTCAACGAGTTTTTTTTCCAGGGGCATTTTCCGGGTAATCCCATTATGCCAGGTGTATTACAAATTGAAGCCCTTGCACAAACAGGTGGAATTCTTTGCATCAATGCAATGCCCGATGGAAAATATGATACCTATTTTTTGAAAATAGAAAACTGTAAGTTTAAACAAAAAGTAGTGCCGGGTGATACCATGATTTTAAAGATGGAATTAATTGAACCCATACGCCGTGGTATATGCGTAATGAGGGGAAGTGTGTATGTTGGCAATAAATTATGTACTGAAGGCGACCTTACAGCACAATTAGTAAAACAAAGTTAATAGTAGGATATATTTTCTGTTACAGATACCCTTGTAAAACCCACTTTAACAAATTTAAAATACGGCATTATAGTTAAACGCAATATATTAGCTGATTAGCAATAAGCAAGGCAGCAAATTAAAACGAATGATTCATCCGCACACGTATATACACCCCAACGCAAAGCTTGCAACCAATGTAAAGGTTGATCCGTTCAGTGTTATTCATCAAAATGTAGAAATTGGTGAAGGCACCTGGATAGGTAGCAATGTAACAATAATGGAAGGAGCAAGGATTGGCAAAAACTGCCGCATTTTTCCTGGTGCAGTCATCGCTGCCATTCCGCAGGATCTTAAGTACGACAATGAAGCAACAACAGTTGAAATTGGTGATAATACAACCATTCGTGAGTTTGTTACGGTTAACCGTGGCAGTAAGGAACGGTGGGTTACCAAAGTTGGCAGCAACTGTCTTATAATGGCCTATAGTCATATTGCACACGACTGCGAGGTAGGCAATAATTGTATTATGAGTAATAATACACAAATGGCCGGCCATGTATCGCTCGGTGATTTCGCTATCCTTGGAGGGATGTGTGCCATTCACCAGTTTGTAAAAATTGGCCAGCACGCATTTGTAAGCGGCGGAAGCCTGGTAAGTAAAGACGTACCTCCTTATATAAAAGCCGGCAGGGCACCCCTAAGTTATGCAGGTGTAAATTCCGTTGGTTTAAAAAGACGTGGGTTCTCACTACATAGCATTAACCAGATTCTGGATATATACCGCATCATTTATAATAAGTCGATGAATACATCCCAGGCACTTAATTTTATTGAAGAAGAGTTGCCCGCTTCAGACGCAAGAGATGAAATAGTTACATTTATCCGTGAAAGTGGCCGTGGTATCATCAAACGTTTTACCAAGGGTATTATGGATGACGAATAAGTTGTAAAAGCTTTTTTATAATTTTAAACAGGCATTTTTCCTATGACCGGATCGTTGAAGGATGGTCTTCAACATGATTATATTGAGACTCTTGAACAGGAAATCCTTTTGCAGTCAGCATCTGATCGTTTCAAATAAAGTTCATTTGTTTCTACCACCAATTAGCTGCAAAGCTTTTCCCCGAAAAAAATTCATGCAAATTTTATTATCAAATACCGGAAAAAGATATAACAGGGAATGGATATTCCGTCACCTGGATTATACTTTTTTGGAAGGTAAAAGATATGCCATTACCGGATCGAACGGGTCTGGCAAATCCACTTTGTTGCAGGTTATTGCAGGCGCCCTCACACACAACGAGGGCAAGGTAACAATGACGATCAATGGTGAATTAGTGTCCGAAGAAAACAGCCACCGTTATATTTCCTTTGTAGCTCCATACCTGGAGTTGATTGAAGAAATGACCGCGATGGAATTTCTATCTTTTCACACAAAATTTAAGCAACTTTCGGTATCAATCGAGGAAGCGCTGGAATATGTAAATCTCAACAATGCCATTAATAAACAGATAAGGTATTACAGCAGTGGAATGAAACAACGGCTTAAACTGGCCCAGGCTTTTTTTTGTAACGTACCGGTTTTATTGTTAGATGAACCCACCACCAATTTAGATGCTGAAGGCATTGCCCTCTATCACCGGCTTATCAGTGATTTTGCCGGTAAAAAACTCATTGTAGTCAGCAGCAACGACCCGCAGGAATATGATTTTTGCGAGGAAATAATATCGATTGCAACATACAAGTGATGGCTGATTTGAGGATGGCTGATGTCTGATTTGTTTCGATTTGAAAAGCAATTGTGATGGCAACTGCAAGAATAATGGCAGATTTTTTATGGCTGATTTGAAGATGGCTGATATCTGATTTCTTTCAATTTGGAAAGCAATTGTGATGGCACCTGGAAGAATAATGGCAGATTTTTTATGTCTGATTTGAGGATGGCTGATTTCGGATTTCTTTCGATTTGGAAAGCAATTGTGATAGCACCTGCAAGAATGATGGCAGATTTTTTATGTATGATTTAAGGATGGCTGATGGCTGATTTCTTTCAATTTGGAAAGCAATTGTGATGGAACCTGGAAGAATGATGGCTGATGTCTGATTTCTTTCGATTTGAAAACCGTTAGGATTACTGTTAGAATGAATCAATTTGAATATGCAGATTTCCCTCAACTCATAAATCATTGGTTTCACCAATAGACTGACTTGACTTGAATGAAATCAACCATCAAAAAATCAGCCATCAGACATCTGCATCTATCTCTTGCTGGCAATCAACAAATTTAAATCGGTAAATTTAAGATCAAATCTTTCGCTTAAATGAAAATTGGTAAGGCTTCCTTTAAACAGGTAAATGCCACTGCGGATATTAATTTTATACCAGATTACATTTTCAATTCCACCATCATCGGCAGTCTCGAGTAATAATGGCATCAATACATTGCTAATAGCCTGGGAGGCTGTACGTGCAAATCCACTCGGTATATTTGGAACACAATAATGTATCACATCAAATTTTCTGAACACAGGTTTTTCATGTGTAGTTACTTCACTGGTTTCAAAACATCCGCCACGGTCAATACTCACATCTACAATCACGGTGCCTGGCCTCATATTACTTACCATTTCTTCTGTAACAACGATTGGTGTACGACCGCCGGTACTGCTAAGTGCCCCTACAGCTACATCGCATGTTTTTAATTGCTTTGCCAGTATTTTTGGCTCAACTACCGAGGTCCATAAACGTCCACCAATATTATTCTGCAATCTTTTAAGGCGGTAAATACTATTGTCAAAAATTTTTACACTTGCTCCCATAGCCAGGGCGGTACGTGCCGCATATTCACCCACAATACCGGCACCAATAATAATTACCTTAGTGGGTGGAATGCCACTGATACCTCCCACCAAAACGCCTTTGCCGTTATTCGCATTGCTTAAATACTGCCCGGCAATCAACATAACTGCGCTACCCGCAATTTCGCTCATGCTTCGTACAATAGGGTTGTGCCCCGTGTCATCTTTTAAATTTTCAAAACTTAATGCTGTAATTTTTTTATCCATCATCTTCTGCAGAATCTCACGCTTCATGATGGCAAGATGGATAGGCGAAATTATGTATTGGTGCGGCTTCAATAGCTCGCATTCACTTTCGCTTACCGGTGCACTTTTTACCAATACATCACATTCAAATACTTCCTTTTTATCATAAGCAATTTTTGCCCCGGCTTCGCTATAATCCCGATCGTTATAACTGGCACCTTCACCAGCCTTGGTTTCCACAACAACTCTATGTCCATTGGCTACCATCACTCCCACAGCTTCTGGTGTAAGTGCAATCCTGTTCTCATTAAAAGAGTGCTCTTTGGGAATTCCTATAAACAACTCTGTGCCTTTGGGCTTTATATCCAAAGTTTCTTCCATCGTTTCGTAAGTAAAAGACGGAGAAACATAAGGTTTCGATGTAGCCATACATATGATATATTGAAGGTGTACAAATTACTAATTAATACGCATACAGCAGTTTTGTATTTAAGCCTGCCTCGTGAAATTTAAAAAATACTGCCGTTATCCATATTAAATATTGCCGGTTCATTTAATTTCGAATGACAGTTTACGGGTATTATTATCAACGGCATTAATGTAAACACGTAGCGTGTTATCCGGAAAAATTCCGGGCGCTCTTTCAGGCCATTCTACGAGGCAGGTATTTCCCGAGTACAAGCAATCCTCCACACCAGCTTCTATGGCTTCAGCCTCATCCTTTAATCGATAAAGGTCTACATGATAAATTGCTTTTCCGTCAGCAGAATTATATTCATTTATGATAGAAAATGTAGGGCTGGAAATGTTACCAGTCACGCCCATTGCTTCGCAAAAAGCATGAGAAAATGTTGTTTTGCCAGCGCCCATTTCACCATGCAATGCAAAAACTTTATGCGCTGCTGTTATTTCTATAAATTGTCGTGCAGCCACGGCAATTTCTTGCAATGTAAAAATCACCTCCATGTTGCAAAGATATTTTCCTTCATTAGTAATTGGTTACCTGTTGCAAATAATAATTTTGCGTATGGAAAAAGTAGAATGGAAAGTTAAAGGGATGACCTGTACCAACTGTGCGTTATCAATCAACCAATACCTGGAAAAAGAAGGATTGAGTGAGGTAAAAGTTAATTTCATTGGAGGTGAGGTAAGCTTTGACCTGGACGAACATAAATCAAAGGATACATTGGCAAAAGGCATTGAAAACCTTGGCTACGAGGTGATAAATGAAGGTGCCACCTCAGCTACAAAAAAGACGAAGCTTTTCACCAATCACCTGCAACGTTTCCTTTTTTGCCTTCCTTTTACATTGGTTTTAATGTTACACATGCTACCCTGGCATATTCATTTTCTATCCAACGCATGGATACAATTGGCCATCTGCATTCCTGTGTATATTGTTGGGATGGGGTATTTTGGTGTGAGTGCTGTTAAAAGTCTTCGCAGCGGCATACCCAACATGAATGTGTTGATTGCTATTGGTGCAACAGCCGCATTTATATATAGTTTGATTGGCACGCTGGGAAACATGGGGATGGATTATGTTTTTTATGAAACCACGGCCACCATCATTACACTGGTATTCTTAGGCGAATGGATTGAACATAAAAGTGTGGCAACTACTCAAAAAGAGCTCAATAAACTTGCCCGCAGTCAAAAGGTGATGGCCAACATGATTGCCTTTGATGAAGAACATAAGGAGCTTATTTTTCCGGTTGAAAATAAAGACCTGCATGTAGGTGACCTGGTACTCATAAAAACAGGAGAACAGGTACCATTGGATTGTAAAATTCTTTGGGGAGATGCGTATGTAAATGAGGCCCTGCTAACCGGCGAAAGCAAACCAGTTCACAAGCAAAAAAAAGACACATTAATTGGTGGGAGCCTGGTTACTGACGGCAATGTAAAAGCGCAGATTACAGCCATTGGAAAAGACACTGTACTCAGCAATATATTAAACCTGGTAAAACAGGCCCAGTCAGAAAAACCACCCATGCAGCAACTGGCTGATAGAATAAGCGCCATTTTTGTGCCGGTAGTGTTAGGGATTGCTGTGCTCACTTTTTTAGTGAATTATTTTGCTTTTGATATAAAGATTACAGATTCGTTAATGAGAAGTATTGCCGTACTTGTTATCAGTTGCCCTTGTGCTATGGGATTGGCCACACCTGCCGCCATTGCTGTTGGTTTAGGACGTGCTACAAAAAACGGCATTCTATTTCGCAATGCTAAAAGCCTGGAGTTATTCAAGAATATTAAGACTGTAATTTTTGATAAAACAGGTACTTTAACAATGGGCAATTTTTCAGTGGCCGCTTACCATTCAACAATGGAAACTGATGCTGAATTTAAAAGGCTTGTTTTTTCGCTTGAAAAATATTCCAATCATCCAATTGCAAAAACCATTATTACAGATTGGAAAGTAAACAATCCATTGAACTGGAAAAAAGTTGATGAAATTAAAGGCCAGGGAATGAAGGCAGAAGACAATGCCGGTGATATTTACCAGTTAGGTTCGTATAAAATAGCTGCTCACTTAACCAAAGAAAACGATCATACAGCTTACCTGTTAAAAAACGACATGTTACTTGGTTGGTTTGATATGAATGATAGTATCAGGCCGGAATCTAAAAGCGTGATTGACTACCTGCATTCAAAAAATATAAAAACAGTTTTGCTCAGTGGCGACAATTACCAAAGAAGCAAATTGCTTGCAGATGAATTGGGCATCAATGAAGTATTTGCAAACAAATCACCTGCTGATAAACTGGAAATTGTTGCGAATTTAAACCAGCAATCACCGGTTGCAATGGTGGGAGATGGCATTAACGATGCACCCGCACTTGCAAAAGCTACTATTGGAATATCTATGAGCAATGCCACCCAGCTCGCTATGCAGAGCGCCCAGGTAGTTTTAATGAATAACGGCATTCAACATCTCCCACTGGCGTTGGGACTGGGTAAGCATACATTTATAACCATTAAACAAAATCTCTTTTGGGCGTTCATTTATAACATTGTAGCAATTCCTGTTGCAGCTATTGGTTTGTTACAACCCGGGCTTGCGGCATTGGCCATGGGCTTTAGTGATGTAGTGCTTGCTGTAAATTCTATCAGGTTGAATTACAAAAAAGTAAACTAATCTTATCCTTCTTTTCAACTTTAGAGTATGCCTGGTCTTAGGAACTAACCACAAGGTGTATTAACTTTAGCAATACACCTATGCAATCAATTCACGAGGCACTTAAAACTTACTGGGGTTACGATCAATTCCGTCCTTTGCAGGAGGATATCATTAATGCTGTATTGGATGGTAAAGACACACTTGCGTTATTGCCAACAGGCGGTGGAAAATCAATTTGCTTCCAGGTGCCTGCTATGTGCAAAGAAGGAATATGCCTTGTAGTGAGTCCGCTTATTGCCCTGATGAAAGACCAGGTAGAGAACCTTAAAAAAAGGGGAATTCTTGCGTTATCAATCTATTCCGGAATGAACTTTATTGAAGTAAAAAAGACCTTACAAAATGCAGCTTATGGAAATTACAAATTCCTCTACGTTTCACCGGAACGGTTAGAAACAGATTTATTTCTTGACTTTTTACCAGCAATGAATATTAGCCTGGTAGCGGTAGATGAGGCACATTGTATTTCGCAATGGGGCTACGATTTTCGTCCATCCTACATGCGCATTGTTGCTTTAAGAGAGCACCTTCCCGACGTGTCTATATTGGCATTAACCGCTTCCGCAACGTTAACCGTTCAAAATGATATCTGCGAAAAACTACAATTTACAAATGGATCAAAACGGTTTCAACAATCATTTGCCCGGCCCAATCTTTCTTACAGTGTTTTTAATGTTGTTTCAAAGCAAAATAAATTACTTGAAATTTTAAACAATGTTAAGGGCACCGCAATCATTTATTGTAAGAGCCGCAAACACACCAAGGATATGGCTGATCTTTTAAAATTAAATAACATCAATGCAGATTTTTATCATGCCGGATTGGGTAGCGATGAAAGAAACAAACGCCAGGAAGCCTGGATCAATAATAAGACAAGGGTAATTGCCTGCACCAATGCATTTGGCATGGGCATCGATAAACCGGATGTAAGAACTGTAATTCATTATGGCGTACCGGATTGCCTGGAAAATTATTACCAGGAAGCAGGAAGAGCAGGCAGGGATGAAAAACGGGCCTATGCGGTATTACTTTACAATGATCGTGAAATTGAAGAACTCCAGTTACAAACCGGTATCAGGTATCCTGATAAAACAGTTATTAAAGAAGTGTACACAGCCGTAATGAATTACCTGCAGATACCTGCCGGTTCGGGAGAAGGCATCAGTTATGATTTTGACATCACTCAATTTGCAAAGGCATTTAAGTTGAATATTCTTTCAGCTACTTATGCTATAAAAGTTTTGGAACAGGAAGACATCATTCGATTTAACGAGGTGTTTTTCAAACCTTCCACACTCGTTTTTACAACAGATAAAGAAAGCCTGCAGGACTTTGAAAAACAATTTCCCAAACTTGAACCTTTGGTAAAAGGATTACTACGCAGCTACGAGGGAATATTTGATTATCCTGCCACCATTTATGAAAGTGAACTGGCAAAATTTCTTGGTCAAAAACAAGACAATTTGAAACTGGAATTGAAACAATTAATGCATCATGGAATTGTTTCATATTCACCGCAAAAAGATAGCCCGCAACTAACATTGGTGTTAAACAGAATGTATGCAGATAGTTTTGTTTTAAATCTTGATGATTACCTGAAACGCAAGCAAAATTTTGAAAATAGAATAAAAGCGATTGTAAAATATGTTACGGATACATTAACCTGTAGAAGCCAGGCTATAGCAAAATATTTCAATGATTTTGAAGTAAAGCCCTGTAAAATTTGTGACAATTGTATTAGCCAAACCAGTCTTGACATCAATAAAGAAGAGTTTGAAATCATTGTGGAATATATACTAAAATCAGTAAAAGACAAATCGTTGGCGATAAGTAAACTGATGGAAAATGTAAGCAGAATAAAAAAAGAAAAACTCTGGAAGGTTATTAATTATTTACAATCAGAGAGAAAGTTGCAGGTTTCAAAAGAAGGTAATATTTCAATTTATGAAAAAGATCGCTCACTGTAGTTCAATATTGGTAAGGGATAAAAATAAAAAAGGGACCAAGATAGAAATCTAGTCCCGCTTTAAAATCCAATATCCTATGAAAAACCGAAACGAAGATAGGGGCTTATTAGATGAAATACAACTATTACTCTACTATTTTATAGTGGGGCAAGCAGAAATGTGTATAACTTTTTGGCTGAAAAAAAATGTAACCGATTGATATTCGGAGTGTTGCAGATTAGTAAATTATTGGATGCTTTTGTATTTACCGTTCCGGAATAAATAACTGGCACCTTCATACCAGGCAATGGCCGAATTGGTAAGACTATCGGATGCAGCCACTGGTTTACCCACCCCGGACTGAAAATCGGGCTGATAAGTTTCTACTTTTTGATTGGGGGACAAAACAACCATTTCTCCATCTTTTATATATCCTAAATTTTGATAAGTACTAATAAACAGCCTATCCTGTGCAGCAGGCGTATTAAAAATATCTAACCCGAAGAAACGACTGGTATAATTAAAATTGAGCAACCCTAAAATGGTGGGTGCCAAATCAACCTGGCTGGTAAGCCGCTCTTCAATAGCGGGATTAATAAGTTTGGGTGCATACACAAAACATGGTATATGATACCTATTCACCGGCAAATCTGTTTTGCCTGCGCTACGTGAACAATGATCTGCCACTATTACAAAGATGGTATTATCAAACCATGGCTTTTTAGCTGCTGCTTTTAAAAACCTGTTAATGGCATAGTCAGTATATTTTACACCTCCCTGGGCAGTATGTGAATCAGATAAAATATCAATACGGCCATCGGGGAATGTATATGGCCTGTGATTGCTTACAGTCATGGTATGATTAAAAAACAGCTTGCCATTTTTGTAGCTATCGTCACATTGCTGCAAAGTAAAGTCGAATGTGGCTTCATCATCAACTCCCCATGAAGTAGTATGGTGTATTAAGCTATCTGGAATATCTCTTTTGTCTAACACCTTATACCCGTTGTGGCTAAAAAAATAGCCCATATTGTCAAAAAAACTATTGCCTCCGTATATGTAGTTTACATCGTATCCTTTGCTCTTAAACACGCTGCCGATTGTAAACAAACCTTCGTTGTTGGGTCTTCTAACGATAGATTGGCCGGGAGTTGGCGGAATGGATAGTGAAAGCGCTTCTAAACCACGTACCGTTCTTGTGCCCGAAGCGTAAAAGTTTTTAAAAAACAAGCTCTTGCTCACCAAAGAATCCAAATAGGGGGTAATGCCATCAGTATTTCCAAAATAGGTAAGGTAGTCTGCACTTAAACTTTCAACGCTGATCAACATTACGTTCCACTTCTTTTCCGGACCTGCGTTTGTTATACGGCGGTCAATACTCAGCGAATCGCCGATGAAAGTGGCATTGGGAGCCTTCAACATTTCCCTGAGCAGTGTAAAATTTTTACCATCGGTGCTTTTAGCATAAAACTTCTTGTATTCAATTTCATTGTTCCAAAAGGCAGCACCAAATTCGTACAAACCATTACCAGCCAATTCATTTACATAGTTATTTTTACTTATCTTTTTGATGTGATTATTGACCAGGAAATAACTTGCAACCGGAAAGATCATCAATATTGCAAACACGGCTGTTCTGCGTAAAAAGTGCATGCTGGTTTGCTGAGAGGCCAGTAATAATTTCCTGGTAAAAAACAGGATAACGGCAACCGTGGCAAATAATCCGGCAAAAATCACCGGCATGTTGTAAGATTCCAGCACACTGCCAACCACTTCTGTGGTATATATCAGGTAATCGACTGCAATAAAATTAAAACGAACATTAAATTCCTGCCAAAAGGCTATTTCACTACCTCCGGTAATTACCATAATTATTACCAGTATTATAAATAGCAAGAAAAGAGGAATTCTTTGCCATTTCATTCTATACCAGCTATCCTTCATCAACCAGCAATACAATGCTACCGGAATAGCAAAGAAACTACTAACTACGAGGTCGTAAAAAAGGCCAACTAAAAATATACCTGCTATATGTAAAAAGGAAAAATCTACTGAAGCTGAGCTTTTGATTAATAAGACTACTCTTGTAAGAAAACTAATAAAACAAAGAATAATGGTACTAACTGCCACCGGGCCAAAACGATGGTTAAAAACGGACTTTTTGCTAAACATAGTTGCAAAAATAATCAATACCTATGCATATATATTCTAAATGACCAAATCATTAACTAAATTATAAATTAAAACCAACCCGTCGTTTTCTTCCTGCTTCGTCCTCCCAAGCCAATTGCACCTAGTAGTGAACGAACTATTGTGGTACCGGCGGTCCGCATCATGCTTTTTACTATGGTGTTATTTGCAACTTTTTCAAAGGCAGAAGGTTCCTCTTTCACAGTCCTTTTTGAGTCTTTTATGGTTTCAACTTCTGCTGCAGACTTTTCAGCGGCTTCTTCCAGTTTTGCAGTCAATATTTCATAAGCACTTTGCGAATCAATCACCTGGTTGTATTTAGCCGCCATTTTTGACCTGCTCACAATATTATTGATTTCATCCTCGGTCAATACATCCATTCTACTGCGTGGAGAGCACAACATCACATGTGCCAGTGGAGTAGGAATTCCCTTTTCATTTAGCATGGTTACCAACGCTTCCCCAATTCCTAACTGAGTTATAAGATCTTCTGTTTTGTAAAAATCCGTCATCGGGTAATTTTCAGCCGTCTGCTTTATCACTTTTCTATCTGCCGCGGTAAAGGCTCTTAGTGCATGCTGCATTTTTAAACCCAGTTGCCCCAACACGCCTGCCGGTACATCCATAGGATTTTGCGTACAAAAGAAAATACCGATCCCTTTGGAACGAATAAGCTTAACAACGGTTTCAATTTGCTGTAGCAAGGCAGTGCTGGCCTCCTGGAAAATAAGATGTGCCTCATCAATAAACAGCACCAACTTAGGTTTATCCAAATCTCCTTCTTCCGGGCAGGAAGCATATAATTCGGCCAGCATCTGTAACATAAAAGTAGAAAAGAGTTTAGGCCTGTCTTGCAGATCTGTAACTCTAAGTATATTGATAATGCCCCGACCCTGTTCATCTATACGCATCAAATCTGCCACCTCAAAACTTTTTTCGCCAAAGAAAATATCTGCGCCCTGTTGCTGCAGCTCAATCACTTTTCTAAGTATGGTACCGGTACTGGTAGTGGAAATTTTACCATAGGATTTTTCTATTGCTGCTTTACCCTCATCACCCACATATTGTAATACTTTAATAAAATCTTTCAGATCCAATAAAGGCAATTTAGAATCATCGCAATACTTAAATATCATAGACACTACGCCTCCCTGTGTATCATTTAGCCCCAATATTTTAGTTAATAATACCGGGCCAAATTCACTAACTGTTGCCCTTAACCGAATCCCTTTTTGTTCACTTAATGTCATCAATTCAGCCGTAAACTGGGCTGGCTTATATTCCATATTTATCTTTTGATACCGTTCGGTTAGTTTACCGTTAACGGTGCCAATAGCAGCTATTCCACTCAAATCGCCTTTTATATCCATCAACATTACAGGCACACTTGAATCGCTTAAAAACTCACTCAATGTCTGCAGGGTTTTTGTTTTACCGGTACCCGTAGCGCCGGCAATCAGGCCATGACGGTTCATTGTTTTTAATGGTAAATAAATGCCTGCTTCAGGGATTACTTCGCCATCCAACACTGCTGCACCTATTTTTACTGCTTCGCCTTTAAATGTGTAACCTGCAGTTATTGCCTGTATGAATTCGTCTTTTTTAGCCATCGTTGAATATTTACGGAAAGGTACTAATGACATTTGAAAAAATGCACAGGACTTTAAAACGGGTGTATTTATAATTATCGCTGCGTGAATAAGAGATGTCACCTTTAATTCAGAGAGAGCGACATTTTTAAATCCACCTTTAAATCTGAAAAATGCCATTTCTTGTAATAGCTTTTAAAATCCGGCAATGTGGTTAAAATAATACCCGATATATATTCATCAAAATATAGAAATTATATAATTCTTCTCTTTGCGCCTGCAAATGGCAATTAGTACCTTTAACAAAAAAATAGGCATTATATTCGTTCCATCAAAAATGAATTAATTTTATTTGTCATTAAACTAATAAAACATGGAAGCAGCTAAACCCAAAATATTGTTGTGCGAAGATGATACCAACCTGGGGATGGTATTAAAAAATTACCTTGAACTGAATGATTACGACGTGATACTTGAAAGAGATGGCAGGCTTGGACTCGCTGCTTTTCAACGGGAGAAATTTGACATTTGTTTATTGGATGTAATGATGCCAAATATGGATGGATTTGCGTTGGCCGAAGAAATTCGCGACATCAACCCGGATGTGCCGCTTTTTTTCCTGTCTGCCAAAACAATGAAAGACGACATCATTCAAGGATATAAACTTGGTGCAGATGACTACATTACCAAACCTTTTGACAGCGAAGTGTTGCTATTGAAAATAAAAGCAATTCTTAAGCGCAATGAAGAAATGCATCGTGAAGAAGTGAATGCTGAGTTTGATATGGGAAAATATCATTTTAACCCCCGCCTTAGGGAGTTAACCATTGATGGTAAAGTGCAGGTACTTTCTCCAAAAGAAAATGAGTTGTTGAAAATGCTTTGCGAATACAAAAACGACCTGTTATCAAGGGAAATTGCGCTGAAGAAAATATGGGGCAGCGATACTTATTTTAATGGCCGCAGTATGGACGTGTACATCGCTAAGCTTAGAAAGTATTTAAAAGAAGACAGTACCATCGAAATTGTGAATATTCATGGTAATGGCTTCCGTTTGGTGGCTGAATAACCGCACAAAAATTTTGTAAAATAAAAATGGCTATCTCGAAAAGGATAGCCATTTTTTATTGATGATCTTTTATTAAATTTTTGTTAGCCGATAAATAAGGAAGACTGTACTCCGGTACTTCCCGGCGTTTTGCCCAAATGCTCGTAAGCCTTGGCAGTTACTTCTCTACCTCTTGCAGTGCGTTGTAAAAAGCCCTCCTGAATTAAGAATGGTTCGTACACTTCTTCAAGTGTGCCGGGTTCTTCGCCAACGGCGGTGGCAATGGTGGTAATACCAACAGGGCCACCTTTAAATTTATCAATGATGGCATTCAGTATCCGGTTGTCCATTTCATCCAATCCATGTGCATCTACATTCAGCGCTTTAAGTGCATGCTGCGTAATGCCGATATCAATGGCGCCATCATTTAGTACCTGTGCAAAATCTCTCACCCTTCTAAGTAATCCATTTGCAATACGGGGTGTTCCACGGCTACGCCTCGAAATTTCATCTGCAGCACTGGTTGTAATGGAAGTATTTAATATGGAAGATGAACGTAGAATTATTTTTTGAAGCGTGGCGGCACTATAATATTCCAGCCTTGATTTTATACCAAAGCGTGAAAGTAGTGGCGCCGTTAGCAAACCACTACGGGTAGTTGCCCCAATCAGCGTAAAGGGATTTAAATTTATCTGAACACTGCGTGCATTTGGTCCGCTGTCAATCATAATATCAATCCTGAAATCCTCCATGGCAGCATATAAATATTCTTCTACTATATTGCTCAGGCGATGAATTTCATCTATAAACAACACGTCATTGGCTTCAAGATTAGTAAGCAAGCCAGCTAAATCGCCTGGCTTTTCAATTACCGGGCCACTGGTTTCCTTAATTTTTACGCCCAGTTCATTGGCTACAATTCTACTTAAAGTTGTTTTTCCCAATCCCGGCGGACCATGAAATAAGATATGATCCAGGGCCTCTCCTCTTATTTTGGCTGCTTTTATAAAAATGCGGAGGTTTTCAATGGTTTGGGGCTGACCCGAAAAATCGGCCATTTCACTGGGCCGGATATTATTTTCAAATTCTTTTTCTGCCGCAGACTGAAACTCGCCTTCACTATTTAAATTGGGGTTTGCCATTTTGTAAAAATAAATAAATTAACTGTTGAGCCGGTTGGTATTTTATCCTCGAATAATTCACCGGTTAAATCAACAAATTATATAAATCTCTAAGCACCATTTTGAGGCAGATGCTTGTTTGACCATCGAATTGTTCGGTTTGTCAGTTAAGCGCCCTGTAACAGGGGCTTTCACCAACCTCTTAACCGCCCGATTTCACCATTAATAAAAAACATAAATACATACAGTAAAGGCATTGCGTAGATTTGTACTATATGAAAAATAGTTTGTCAAAGTATTGGTTGTGCCAGATTGGTGGATGGGGCACAAATTTCATGATCACCGTTTTTTACTACCTCAACCTTTCTAACCGAAAAATTGATAATTTCTTTATTCTCATAACCGTTAGCGTAATACTGGGCATCTTATTCACCCATATTATGAGAATGGTGATAATGGAATACAAATTCCTGGAAAAAACAATCAACCAGCAAATAGTTAATTTCATTCTTCTTACCATCGTTTTCGCAATCATTTATGCCTGTGCAGATGTAGCTATAGAAAGGGTATTTGATCTTAGGGATAAAAGTGCTCCACAAATTTCCCTGCTAAATGAAATTACCCGCAACTCTCTCAATGACTTCTTTTTATTGTTTATCTGGAACCTTATCTACTATACTTATCATTACGTAGAGCGTACCCGCCGGCAGGAAGTGGATACCCTAAAACTACAGTCACTGGTTAAAGAGCTGGAATTAAAAACAATCAAATCTCATATTAATCCGCATTTTATCTTCAACGCCTTAAATAGCATCCGTGCACTTGTAGATGAAAATCCCAGCAGGGCCAGAACCGCTATTACAGAATTAAGCAATATTTTACGCAGTAGTATGCAAACTGAAAAGCTGGAAACAGTTCCGCTTGAAAGGGAGCTGAATATTGTAAAAGACTACCTGGCCCTTGAAAAAATGCGTTTTGAAGAAAGGCTGAATATTGAATTGTACATTGATGAAGATACCCTTGAACAACCTGTGCCTCCCATGATGTTGCAAACCCTGGTAGAAAATGCAATTAAGCATGGCATCAGCAAAAAAATAAATGGTGGAACCATTCGCATCTCTTCAGATTTTGTTGAAAATCATCATGAATTGGTAGTTCAAAACTCCGGGCAGCTTAGCACTTATGTAAATGAGTATGGTTTTGGTGTTCGTAGCACACAAGACCGGCTAAACTTATTATACCAGGGTAAAGCAAGTTTTGATATCAGGAATATTGACCACGATATGGTGGAATCAAGAATAACTATGCCTGTACTGGTAGTGTAAATCCATTATTTCCTTAATTTAGTCTTCAAATAATTTCTTATTAGTTATTTATAAAATTCTCTATATGCAAAAGGCAATAATTATTGATGATGAAAGGTTGGCAAGAAATGAATTGAAAAAGTTATTGCTTGAGTTTCCGGATGTTGAAGTGATAGATGAAGCAGCCAATGCTGCTGAGGGCATTGAAAAAATTGACGCCCTTAACCCGGATCTTATTTTCTTAGATATCCAGATGCCCGGGAAAACAGGATTTGCCATGTTGCAGGAACTGGACAAAGCCCCCCATGTAATTTTTACAACTGCCTACGATGAATATGCACTGAAAGCTTTTGAGGTAAATGCGCTTGATTACCTGATGAAACCAATTGAGCCAAAGCGCCTTGCTGATGCATTGCAAAAAGTTCAGCTTGCAGAAGAAAAAGAGTTATTAGCACAGCAGGCATTTAACCGCGGTATGCTTACAGAAAAAGACCAGGTATTTGTAAAAGACGGGGAACGTTGCTGGTTTGTAAAACTCTCGGAAGTGCGGTTGTTTGAAAGCGTGGGTAATTATGCCAAGGTATTTTTTGCCGGCAACAAGCCACTTATATTAAAATCATTAAATGCACTTGAAGAAAGACTGGATGAAAAAACTTTTTTCCGTGCAAACAGAAAGCATATCGTAAACATGCGGATGATTGAAAAAATTGAACCTTATTTTAACGGCGGTTTATTACTTGATCTGCAGGGAGGCGAAAAGGTAGAAGTTAGCAGAAGACAGGCGGTGAAGTTTAAAGAAATGATGAGCTTTTAGTCGCTATTGTACCAATTCGTGCAGTTATATAAACCATGATGGGATTATAAATTTCTTTATAATCCCATCTGTATTTTAAAGGAAGTTAATTTAATACGCTTTTACCCGAACACTATGCACCGCAGCAGCAATTTCCTTAATTAAGGAAGGATCTTTTTCAATGGCGTTTCCTACAACGATTACATCCGCACCTGCATTACAATTCAAATAAGCTTTTTCAGGTTCGGTTATGCCTCCGCCAACAATTAAGGGAACTGAAATGGATTGGGCAACCTTTTCAATCATACTCTCGGTGATAGGGCATTTAGCGCCGCTGCCGGCATCCATGTAAATTAATTGCATGCCCAACATTTCGCCAGCCATTGCCGTACACATCGCAATTTCATTTTTATCGGCTGGCAGGGGGCTTGCATTGGAAATATAGGAAACTGTGGTGGGCGCTCCGCCATCTACCACCATATAACCCGTTGGCATTATTTCCAAACCGCTATTTCTTACAAATGGAGCCGAAACTACGTGTTGGCCAATCAGCAATTCTGCATTTCGGCCACTTATTAAGGAAAGATATAACAGGGCATCAGCATATTTGCTTACCTGCGAAGGGCTGCCTGGAAATAATAAAGTAGGTATGTTACAACTGCGTTTGATCAATTGAAGACATTCATCAAGATAACTGGAGATCACGAGACTGCCACCCACCAGGAAATAATCTACACGTGCAGAAATTGAAAGGTCTATCAACTGCGCCATATTATCTTCATTCACCTTGTCCGGATCAATCAATACTGCAAATGACTTTTTACCTGTTCTCTTTCTCTCTGTTAATGAATGATATATAGCTTTTAACATCAAGGTTTGATTGGTTAGTTGCAAAAATCCCGCTTTTTTTGCTTTTATTAAAATAAAGATACCAAATGAATGGCTTTGCCCAACATCAATTACGTAAATAAGTTAAATTTGGATATGGATATTGCCGCCGAAATAAAATTTCAAACAGCCCGAAGCGGAGGAAAAGGCGGTCAAAATGTAAATAAAGTAGAAACAATGGTGGAAGGCTACTGGCATATTGAGCAATCTGCATTGATAAATGAAGATGAAAAAGTGCGTATTCAGCTAAAACTAGCTTTAAAAATAACTGCAGAAGGGTATCTGTTGGTAAAAAGCCAAACTGAACGATCGCAATTGGGTAATAAGCAGCAGGTAATTCAAAAAATGAATCTGTTAGTTACCAATGCACTAATTGTACCTAAAAAAAGGCGTCCAACAAAACCGGGCAAAGCAGCAAAAGAAAAAAGACTTGATGATAAAAAGAGGTCGGCGCAAACAAAACAACAACGGACGAAAATTAAATTTTGAAAATGAAAGGGCTAATTATTTCCCTAACCGCCATCCTTCCTATTTTTCTTCTATTAAGTAGTTGTCAAAAAAATATTGATGCCTCAAGCGGCACAATAAAAATCACTTTTAGAAATACTGTAAATGGAAGCCCGCTTGCATTAAATTCCCAGATATATTGCAACCCATTCAAAAAACTTGCTACCGTTAAAAAAGGGCGCACCAGCGAAATTATTATTGAAGCAGACTTAAACACCTGTTGTCAAAATCCAAATGATATTAAAATTGCAGTTAACCCCGTAATTACAACACCCGGAGTGTTGGCAAAAAAAGTGGCCGATAATTACAGCAAGATGTTCACCATAAAGGATGTCACCAACTTTTAGCAGCTACAGTTGAAACTCCGCATATACATATCAGTTTTATTGCTCTTGGCAGTAGCAGTGGCTACACTGGAGGCCTGTAAAAAAAATGATGCCGGAAATAATACGCCTGCCGGATACAATCCTACTTACCTGCAATTAACAATTCCAGCCGGTTGGCCAACACCTCCGACAGATATTTTTGCCAGCAATAAGCTCACTGAAGAAGGTTTTCAGCTAGGCCGAAAACTATTTTACGATGGCCGGTTAAGTAAAGATGGTAATTTTCCATGTGCCAGTTGTCACCAGCAATTTGCAGCCTTCGCCACATACGATCACCAGTTTAGTCATGGTTTCGATAATGCTTTTACCGATAGAAACGCACCTGCCCTTTTTAATCTTGCCTGGATGAAAGAAATGCATTGGGACGGAGGAATCAATCACATAGAAGTGCAGCCGCTTGCTCCCATTACCAATGTAAAAGAGATGGCCGAAAACATCGACAATGTATTAACTAAGCTAAAAACTGATACCAGCTATACCCAAATGTTTACGGCTGCATTTGGCGATGCCACCATCAATTCGCAGCGCATGTTAAAGGCATTGACCCAATTTATAGGAAGCATCCAGTCCTACAACAGTAAGTACGATAAGGTAAAAAAAGGAGAAGCTACATTTACAATTGCTGAACAAAGTGGTTATGATATCTTTAAAGCCAACTGTAATACCTGCCATAAAGAGCCATTGTTTACGGATAATACTTTCAGGAATAACGGGCTGGCCGTAGATCCTTTTTTAAACGATTTTAGCCGGATGAAAATAACAGGTAGCCCTGCAGATTCGCTTAAATTTAAAGTGCCTACTTTAAGAAATGTAGAACTTACGTTTCCCTATTTTCATGATGGAAGAGGTTTTTCTTTATCACAGGTTATAGATCATTACCGGACTGGTATTCATATAGAACAATCTACTTTGGACCCCTTGCTGAAAAACCGCATTGCTATAACGGGCCAGCAAAAAATAGACCTGATCTACTTTTTACAAACATTAACCGACAATGCATTCGTTGCAGACAAACGCTTTAGCCAACCTTATTAAAAATGAGGGTTAGTAACTAACCATGTGCATAAAAACCAAATGAATGAGATAAAAACCGGTATGCCAATGATAGAAGGTAAATACCTTAGGAACGGATGCATTTTCAGATTGTTATCTATATAATATTTGTCAACAAATACATTGTTTATTGCAAATGCAATTAAGGCAAGTATCCAAATACACAACATTACAGGAAATAAAGCACCGATGTCTACCCCTTGTTCACTCAATGAAAATACAGTGTAATTTTTAGGTAAAAGAATAACAATTACAAGGATCAAGGTTGAAATGAAGCCAATGCCAAGCGCAATTTTCCAGGTTTTCATAATGGTATTTTTAACACCAAAATACCATGACAGGCAGGTTTGGCAAGTTTGTCAATTAACGAATATTACTATGCGTTATTGCTTGCGTTTACCTTTCAACGTATTCAAAATCTGGTTTTGAGTTTCTAGCTCTTTTCTCTGATTCTCCTGCTCCTTCAAATTATCTTCAATGTCTTTCTCAATTTTGGCCTTTTTTTTCTGCAAGTCATTAGCATCGTCTATAAGCTTGCTCATTTTTTTATCACCTTTCTTAACGGCATTATCCTGATCTGTTACCTGCACTTCGAGGTCAAATGCTTCAATCGCTACTACCTGGCTATCAAGAAAATTCTTAGCATTGGTCAGCACTTCGGGATCACTTACAAATTTTTCAGGTCCCTCGGATAACATCATGGTAACAATAGTCATATCCTTTTCCTTCCTGCTTTTACGATCTGTTTTAAAATACAGGTCATAAGTTCCTGCACCCAGTTCTGCAATTCTCACGCCTTTATATACCATAAAGCCCTTGTTGCTTTTTGCCTTAAAACCCATTTTTCCCATCTTATCTTCAATGGCGTCACTCACTACTTTTTCTGTATAAGGCATCTCCATTTCAATGGCAGATTGTTTGGTTTTTTGATACTCAGTTGTTACCAAATGAGCCTGCGCTGTTGCATTACAATAAAATAAAAAAGTAATAAACAGTATCAATACACTTTTCATGATATTTAATTTTGGGCTAATATACAACATGTTAAAATATCTTGTTAAAACTGTGTAAGGCAAAATGAGCGCATTATTAAAAATTATACAAGTAAATTTGTCGACAAACTTTTTTTAATTGAGTAGTATTAAGCAATTAGCAGGGCAAACTTTATGGTATGGATTGCCCACAATCGGCAGCAGATTTTTGGGCTATATTCTTAACTTCTCCCTTAGTTTTATTTACATGGCTGTGGACACTGCAGATCTTACACAGATCTATGCAATAGTGCCATTTTTAAATATACTTTTTACCTACGGAGTTGAAACCAGTTATTTCCGTTTTGTGCAGGAGAAAGACAAAGACCGCCTGTACAATACACTGAATGTTTCCATATTAATTTCCACCATTTTTTTTTCGCTGATATTATTATTCAGTGCCCAGCAACTTGCTGATGCCACAGTAATGCATGAGCATCCCGAATATTTTAAATGGCTAACGGGTATCATTATGCTGGATACACTTGCAACGCTTCCCTTTGCCAGGTTGCGCCAGGAAGGAAGGCCACGTAAGTATGCGCTGGTAAGGGTTTCGGGTATTGTAATCAATGTTTTGGTGGTGATTTTTTTTATTGGTGTATGTCCCCAACTTGCAAAAAAAGACCCCGGTAATATATTGCTCCTTTTATATGATCCATCCATTGGTATTGGCTATTATTTAATTGGCAACCTAATAGGCAGTTCACTCACTTTTCTATTGCTTTGGAAAGAGTGGATCAGTTTCCGTTTTCATTTTGACGGAAAATTATGGAAGGAAGTAATGAAATATTCTTACCCGTTGATCATTGTTGGTTTGGGTGGAATGATCAATGAAATGCTTAGCCGGTTGGTTTACCAGCATGTTGCTGCCATACCACCACTGGAAGCAAAAAGACAGTTAGGAATTTTTGCAGCCAACTACAGGCTGGCAGTTTTAATTACCATTTTTATTCAAATGTTCAGGATGGCTGCCGAACCCTTTTTCTTTAACCAATCAAAAGAAAAGGATGCACAAAAAACGTATGCAAGGGTGATGAAATTTTTTGTGATTGCCTGTTGTTTTATGTTTTTAGTAATCGGCCTGTTTTTAGATGTTTTTGAAAAGATACTTACGTTAAAATATAAGGAATATGGAGAAGGTATTCACATCGTTCCTATACTTGCAATGGGTAGTGTTTTCCTGGGCATTTATTATAATTTATCGGTATGGTATAAGCTTACAAATAAAAATCTTTATGGCGCTGCCATCACCATTTCCGGCGCAATACTTACTGTATTATTAAATATTTGGTGGATACCAAAGTTTGGTTATACCGGCAGTGCCTGGGCCACATTTAGTTGCTATGCGTACATGATGGTTATATCCTACTATTTAGGACAAAGAATGTACCCGATACCATATTTAAAAAAGAAACTGATTGCCTACCTGGTATTGGCGACATTCACGTTTTTTATACACAAAGGATTGGTATTAATTTATGGCAATATCTTTTTTAGTGTAGTTACCGCATTTATATTATTGGCTGCTTTCTTTTGGTTTGTAGCAAATGTGGAACGAAAAGAGTTTGCCCAGTTTCCGGTAATTGGTAAATATTTTAAGGCCCCCAAGCCGCTTGAAGCTTAAGATGATTTAATCAGATTTGGTGCAAAATTATTTGTGGTTGGGTGGTTGAGTTAATTCTCTAATCAACCATTTTTATCTACTATTTAATTATTTTCCCCAACTACTTACCCTTTAAGTTTACATCCTTCATATTCTCAAACGTTATGATTCTTCTTCTTTATAATTCTCATCAAACATTCCCGCACTTTCTTTTACACAAGCTCCGCCGGGCAATACCAAAAAAAATATTCAAATTGAACTCCATCAAAAAATGGAAAGGCAACTGAATGTATTTTTTTGTTGTAAAAAAAATATCTTGCAAGTCAATGCGCCACCTATTACAAAAACTATTGCTGCCTTTTTTTACATGGCTGGCTGAAAAATTCAGTGCTGCTCCAAAACAGGCGGCGGTATTTAAATCGCTTTCACAATTGTATAAAGTAATTGCCAGGAAAGATGGTAGCCGTGGTATTGTGATTCATATAGATCCGGCAGTTGACAATTTTATCATTTTAAGCGATCAGCATAAAGGCACTAAAAATTTTGATGATGATTTTTTGACAAATGAAATCAACTTTAATGGGGCCCTTAATTATTATCACAACCAATGTTATAGTTTTATCAATTTAGGCGATGCTGAAGAGCTTTGGAAAAACAGTCCCGATAAAGTAACCGCAGCCTATCCGGAAGCATTAAAAGCCGAAGCAAATTTCCAGGCAGATAATAAATATTATAGAACATTTGGTAACCACGATGTGCTTTGGAAGAGCAAACTTGATGTGGTGCTTTTTCTGAAAAATGTTTTCAACATGCCTTTGCCGGTTTATGAAGGTATTATTTTAAGAACCATCAATACGCCTTATCCTTCGGTAGATATTTATTGTACACATGGCCACCAGGGCGACACTATGAGTGATAACAATGCATTCAGCACCTGGGTAATTGCACATATCTGGGCGCCCATTCAGGGGTTTCTTCGCATTAATGTAAATACACCCGCCAATGATTATAGCTTAAGAAATAAACATAACCGCATGATGTATGAGTGGAGCAGCAGGCGAAAAAACATTATGCTGATAACAGGGCATACACATAAACCGGTATTTGCTTCCGGCAAATACTCCCATTCCGATATGCATAAAATAGAGACCCCGCAACCTATCAATAAAATTTTACCAACTTATTTTAATTCCGGTTGCTGTTGTTTTAATGATGGTGATATTACCGGCATTGAAATAGCCTCCGGTTATATTCGGCTTATAAAATGGCACAACAAAAATGGCATACCTGAGCGGACGGTACTGGAAGAAAAAATGCTGAGTGAATTGGTGTATGACATGAATAATTAAACGCAACTGAAAGAGCGGTTAGTCATCATCTTTATCTGCATCTGTTACCTTAATAAATGCCGCCCTTTTTGGTGCAGGCATGGGCGAATGCAAACCTTTTATTCCCTTCCAGATCACTTCACTAAATTCATTATCCGACACACGGTCTTCTTTAGTAAGATCAAATTTTGCCGAGCGTTCCGACAATTCATTCTTAACAACATTTTTATCTGCCAAATTAATATTGGATGGAATGGCTGTATAAGCGGTATAGTCCGGCACCGGTGTAAAGCAACGCCACAAAGAAGTGGCGGCAGCATCATACTGACTCATTGGCGGTATGCCTAAAATAAGTTCCATGGTTCTTAATAAACCAGAAGTAGTGTAAGTCGTATGATCTACAAAATTTCTTTTTACATAAGGCCCGGCCAGGTAAGCAGTGCTGCGATGTGCATCTACATGGTCTGGTCCGTTTTGAGCATCATCTTCTACGGCAATCACCAGGCTTTCTTTCCAGATGGGGCTTTTGCTTAAATAGTCAACAAACATACCTACTGCAAGGTCGTTGTCAGCAGCGTGTGCAAAGGGTGTGGGCCGTCCCAGGCTCATGCCCTCTGTATGATCGTTGATCAATCGCAAGGTGTTCATTTGAGGCAATGCGTTTGCAGCTACCAATGAGTCGAAATCTCTTTTCCATTGTTCCACCCGGGTGGTATCTCTCACCGTTTGATCCCAACTGGTATAGAAGGTACAAAAATGATTTTCCAGCACAGGAATATTGGCCTTATAATCATCCGCAAATTCGCCGTAAGTGCGGTAACTAACGCCTGCCTTTTTACAATGATCCCAGATAAACCCACCTTTATTATTGGCTATTTCCCTGGTGCCTTCTGCATCATAAGTACCACCGCGGCCACCGTAGCTGGTTACCCAGTTCTTCTCCAAATAATCATTTGCATACGCACCCAGGCTCCAGTTGTGGCCATCGGCACTTACTTCACCATCTACATAAAAGTTGTCCAGCAAAACAAAATCCTTTGTTAGCTGGTGTTGATTGGGTGTAACATTTTTACCAAATAAAACAAGACTTGTATCACCGTTGCCTTCAGGTATATCACCGAGCACCTGGTCGTAAGTACGGTTTTCTTTTATGATGTAAAATATGTGTTTGATGGGTGATGGATCTCCGGCCTTTTGAGGTATTGGATTTCCCGGCTCACCATTGGCCATCATTTCCTTTTGTTTATTGTACGGTGTATTGGCATATACCTGTTGCGAATAAACGCTTAATTTTTCAACACCCGGAACCGGGATAATACTCATGGTTCCCAATAGCAGTCCGCCGATATACTGCACTTTTTTGGGCGGCGCTTTATCACCTGCCTGGAAGTTTACTTTTTCGTTTTTAGTTGCAGGGTTTGGGCCATCCGGATTTGCAAATGAACTAAACCCTTTGCCATTGGTTACCCAAATATTATTGCCAATAATTTTTACACAAGTGGGATACCAGCCAACCGGAATAAAACCTTTAGATGCACTATAACCCGGTTTGCTGACATCAAATACTGCCAAACAATTATTATCCGCATTGGCTATGTATAATGTCTTTTCATCGGCACTCAATGCTACACCGTTTGTAGTACTTCCGGGAGGTGAATCGGGGTACAGCGCAGCAACCAACGTTTCAATCACTTTGCCACTGCGGGTGTCAATTACTGAAACTGAATTATCGTTTGAATTAGCCACATATAAATAACTGCCCGATTTATTAAGACACAGTTCATTTGGATTATCACCAACTGCTATCTCAGTTAAAAATGTTTTACCGAGGGTATTAAATCTTACAACTTTATCGCATCCCCAGCAACTGATGTACAAAGTTTTTTTATCAGGCGATAAAATGCAGGTGTATGCTTCTCCACCCAATTTATAAATACCTGTAAGTTTTTTCGTAGCCAGGTTGAAGGTGTACAGTGAATTATCATCTTTTGTAACCACGTACAAAATTTTTCGGGCTTCATCAATGTCAATTCCTGTAGGTGAAATTTTATTGGGCCATTTTTTACCCAGCACAAAACTATCTACCAGCTTCAAATTTTTATTGATAATGGCATAGCGCATTACCTGGTTGTCGTTGCCCCCGGCCGCATACAGGTATTTTTCATCGCTGCTAAATTTTAACCCCAGCCAGCTTTTTGCAATTACCGTGGTGCTGGCAACTTTTTTACCGGCTACATCTATCAACTGCAGGCTTTGTGTGCTTTGACCGTTATTGGTAACGGCAATCAATTTTTTTGATTTGCTCACGGCCATGTTGAGTGGCAGATCACCCAATGGTAAACTGGTTCCGGCAGGCGACAATTGCCATCCATTCGGGAGTGTTACTTGCTTCTGCGCTGTTGACATATAAAACGATCCTAACATTGCCACGCATATTATCAATTGCTTTTTCATAATTTTTTATTTGAATTTTTAAAGTTACAAATACCCGTCGGCTAAGTATAGCTCAAAGGTTAATTTATTATCATTAAAATAATAGCAGGTGATAAGCGGATTGATCCACCGGGAATAGCATCTATTTTACAAGGTTCCATAATAAGTATTAAAAAATAGTTGCCGGTTAAAACATAACAGCAAAGAATTTTTTACTTAGATAGCTTTACAGCGATTCATTATAAAAAATAACATTTTCAGTAATTGGATGTTATAATCTAACTTATCAAAAAAATAATATTATGGCACTTTTATTTGAACCACTACGCATAAGAAATATTGAATTAAAAAACAGGATGGTGGTTTCACCCATGTGTGAATATTCGAGTACTGATGGCTTTGCAAACGACTGGCACCTGGTTCACCTGGGGTCAAGGGCAGTTGGTGGTGCAGGATTAATTATAACCGAAGCCGCGGCAGTTTCTCCCGAAGGCCGTATAACACCATCTGATCTCGGGATATGGAAGGATGAACATATCAGTAATCTTAAACGCATCAATGAATTTATTATATCCCAGGGTTCGGTGCCTGGCATTCAGCTTGCACATGCAGGCCGCAAGGCAAGCCATCACCGGCCATGGGACGGAGGTAAATCCTTAACCGCAGCGGAAGGCGCATGGAAAACCCTGGCGCCAAGTGCAATCCCTTTTACAGATAATGAGCCTGCTCCAAAAGAAATGAGCAAGGCAGACATTGAGCAATTTAAAATTGATTTTATTGCCGCTACACAAAGAGCCCTGGAAGCAGGTTACCAGGTTATAGAGATACATGCGGCACATGGATATTTGCTCAACGAGTTTTTATCGCCGATCAGCAATACCCGTACAGATGAATACGGAGGTTCGTTTGAAAACCGTGCCCGTCTGCTCACAGAAATTACTACAGCAACAAGGAAAATAATAGGCGATTCGATACCACTATTTGTACGTATATCCGCTACCGATTGGGTACCAAATGGATTTACCGGTGAAGATGCTGTTGCATTGGCAACCATCTTAAAAGAAAATGGAGCCGACCTGATAGATTGTTCATCAGGCGGTAATTCACCTGCGCAAAAAATACCGGTAGCACCTTTGTACCAGGTATCATTTGCCGAAAAAATTAAAAAAGAAACAGGTATGCTAACAGGTGCCGTGGGCCTAATTACTACTGCAACTGAAGCGGAACAAATACTACAGGAAAATAAAGCTGACCTGATTATAATGGCCCGTCAGTTATTACGTGAACCTTATTTTCCATTGCATGCCGCCAAAGAACTTGGAACAGATGTTACCTGGCCTGTACAGTATGAAAGAGCAAAAAGACAATAAATGTCTGATGTCTGATTTTTTGATGTCTGATTTTGATGCTCCCTGAAGATTTAAACAATAGGCACGATTTGAAAGTCAGGTTTGCTTTTACTTTATCGAAAGCATTTTAATATTTTGTTTCAAATAAGGTCTTGCATGTTTAGAAAGGATAAATGTCAGAATTTTTAGGTAACCCGATTTTAAATGGATATGCATTTGAAAATCAGACATCAGCCATCATACATCATACATAAATCAGCCCCAAAATTCAAAAGCATGTCCCTACTTAAACGATATGCATTTGAAAATCAGACATCAGACATCAGACATTTATTTAATCCTCCTCATCATCATCACCTACAAAAATCTCATGCCCCGTGCCTTCCTTCCACTCTTCTCTTTTTACTTCGCTGCCACCAATCAAATCTGCTACCAACGATGTCCAGCCAGTTTGGTGACTGGCGCCTAATCCACTACCGGTATCTCCGTGAAAATATTCGAAAAACAACATCAACTCTTCATTGCCCGGCTTTTTGTAAAATTCATTGTACGCACCATAAGATTTCCTGTCTCCATTCTTATCCTTTGCAAAAAGGCTCACAACCCGCTCTGTCAGCACCTTAGACACTTCGGTCAGATTCATATAATTACCGGAACCAACGGGACATTCAACCTTTAAATTATCTCCATAAAATTCGCCATACTTGCGGATTGATTGTATGATGAGGTAATTGATCGGCATCCAAACCGGTCCACGCCAATTACTGTTTCCACCAAATAAAGTACTGGTAGAGTCACCGGGATCATATTGAATTTCGTATTTATTTCCTTCAATCATTACCGAATAGGGAAAGGCTTCATGATGTTTTGATAAAGCCCGGATACCACCTCCTGATAAAAATTCTGACTCGTTCAATAAACGGGTAAGCAAATGCATCAACCTGTCTTTCTTTACCAGTGAAATAAGGATTTCTTCTCCATCACCGTGCTCTTCATTGGGCCAGAACAAACCATTTTTTTGCCGGTAACTTTCAAACCAACTCACCCGCTTTTTAAAATCAGGGAGCCGGTCAAAAATTTGTTTATCCATAATACTCACCGCAAATAAACTCGTTAACCCAACAATACTTTGTATCCGCAATGGCAACGGATCTGCACCGGAAATTACCAATGCATCGTAATAAAATTTATCCTGTTCGTTCCACAAACTATGGCCATTCAGCGCTTCCGCAATAAATACAAAATGCTCAAAAAATTTGGTGGCCGTATCTTCAAATGCAATATCATGCTTCGCAATTTCCAATGCCATGTCCATCATGTTCAAGGCATACATACCCATCCAGCTTGTTCCATCAGCCTGGTTAAGTTGCATATCGCTTGACAGGTTATGACTGCGGTTAAATACGCCGATATTATCAAGGCCAAGAAACCCGCCCTCAAATATATTATTGCCGCTGGTATCTTTCCTGTTGATCCACCAGGTAAAATTGATCAGTAATTTTTGGAAAACTTTTTTCAAAAAGATGATGTCGCCTTCACCGCAGGTTTCCTTTTCTATGCGGTATACTTCCATCGTGGCCCATGCCTGTACCGGAGGATTAACATCACTAAAGTTCCATTCGTAGGCCGGTAGCTGCCCGTCTGGTTTCATATACCACTCACGCATTATCAACAGAAGCTGATTTTTAGCATAAATAGGATCTACCATTACCAACGAAATACAATGAAAGGCAAGATCCCATGCAGCATACCAGGGGTACTCCCACTTATCCGGCATGGCTATCACATCCTGGTTTTTTAAATGCGTCCAATCGTTGTTCCGTCCAAATTTTTTGCCGTCGTTCACCGGTGTAATACCATCACTGGTGGTGAGCCAGCGCTCCACATCAAAATGATAATATTGCTTACTCCATAGCATTCCTGCAAGGGCTTTGCGTTGTATATTTTTTAAATCAGCCGAAATGGTACAGGGAAGAATGGTGGTGTAAAAATCATCTGCTTCCTGCTTGCGTGTTTTAAAAATATTTTCAAAGCCGGGTGCAAAAGGCTTATCTTCTGCCTTGTTTGTTAAGCGGCAATACACCACTTTTGTTTCACCTCCCTTTATGTTCAATTGGTACACCGGTGCAAATTTTGTCCCTTCCTTTTTATTTCTGAGTTTCTTTCTGTTGATACCATGTATCAACGCATCATGAAATGCATCTTTAACAAAAGGTGTTTTATTTGGGGTGCCGTTTACCTTAAACATGTTGGTTTCATTTTCTGTAAACAACATGTCGTTTGGTTGCTGAAAATAGAAATGATAGTTTCCCAATCTGGGATGATCCACTTTTACTGCAGTCTTTCCCTGGTGCTTAATAGATGGTTTAACCTCATCAGGTGTAAATGACCAACGATTATAAAACCACAAAGTAGGCAACACGGTTATGGGCGCTTCATTTTCACCACGATTTGTAATTTCAATTTTAATAAAAATGTCCTGAGGATTTTGTTTTGCATAAACAATATTCACATCAAAATATTCATCCTTATCAAAAATACCGGTATCCAGAATTTCGTATTCCGGCTCATGCAAAGTGCGTATGCGGTTAGTGGCTTTCAGGTCATCGTAAGGAAAAGCATTTTGAGGATACTTATATAAATACTCCATGTAATAATGCGTAGGAATATTATCCTGGTAGTAATATAATTCCTTTACATCTTCACCATGATTGCCTTCGTAATTACCTAGTCCAAATAATCTTTCCTTCAGCACATGATCCTTACCATTCCACAATGCAACGGCAAAACAAAGATTTTGAAAATAGTCTGAAATGCCCGCCAGGCCGTCTTCTCCCCAGCGATAAGCCCTGTAATGTGCTTGATCAAATGGCAGGTAACCCCAGGCATCTCCATGATACCCGTAATCCTCTCTTACGGTGCCCCATTGTCTTTCGCTCAGGTAAGGTCCCCACTGCTCCAGCGGAATGGCCTTTTTATTATTGACCGCTAAGCGTTGATGTTCTGCTGACATGATAAATAAAATTATTCGGATGACTTATTCACTAAAAAATAAACAGGCATTCCGTGTGTAAAAAATTACCCCGGCAAGTGGCCGGGTATAACAAAACAATCAAAGTAAATGTAAGCTTTTTGATAAAAGCATTTTCGGGTAAAATAAAAAAACTAACGCAAAGGTTTGCTGTTAAAAAAAACAGGTATGCTGTGCTACAACATACCTGGTATTACAATAAATAATAAAATTGTTTGTCAACTCAGTGTGTAAAGATTTTACCAACCGTTTTTAAAAATCAGCAAAACTAATTCTTCCTGATTTTTATCCTTAAAAAACTACGTTCCTTCTGGTGTTATTCCCTTAATAACATCTTTCATTTCCAACTTAGTACCACCCTTATTTAAAAACGGAGTCAATAAATCGATCGGTACCGGGAAGATGGTTGTAGAGTTATTTTCCGTTGCAATTTCCCTTAATGTTTGCAGATATCTTAAAGTAAGTGCACTAGGTTCGCCTGATAATATCTTGGCTGCATCAGCCAGTCTTTGTGATGCCTGGAATTCACCTTCGGCAGATATAACTTTGCTCCGACGTTCCCTTTCTGCTTCGGCTTGTTTTGCCATAGCACGTTGCATTTCCTGGGGCAGATCAATTTGTTTTACCTCTACATTGGTTACTTTAACACCCCATGGCTCTGTCTGCGAATCAATGATCTGTTGCAGTTTGTGGTTAATAATATCCCGCTGTGAAAGCAGGTCATCCAGCTCTGATTGTCCAAGTACACTCCTTAACGTGGTTTGTGATATTTGCGAAGTAGCAGACAAAAAGTTTTCTACCTGCACAATTGCTTTCTGTGGCTCTACCACCCGAAAATAAACCACTGCGTTTACTTTAATAGAAACGTTATCGCTGGTAATAATATCTTGTGGTGGTACATCCAGTACGATGGTACGTAGGCTTACTTTAACCATTTTATCAATAAATGGAATCAGCAATATCAATCCTGGTCCCTTGAGGCCATCGCCGCCAATAAGGCGCCCCAGGCGAAAAATAACTCCCCGCTCATACTCCCTTAAAATTTTAACAGCACTGGCAAGCAGGCTTATTAAAAAGAAGACGACGAGCATTGTAACAATTGGAATTTGTGGCATAATTATGTTTATTTTAAATGGTTACTTTGTTTACGTACAAGATCAGTTTCCTGATCTCATTGATCTTAACCTGATCGCCAATATTGATGTGTTCGTTGATAGCAGATGCATTCCAGATTTCACCATTAATATTCACACGTCCTTCGGGATTTAATGGATCCATGGCGATGCCTGTAAGTCCAATCATGGCCTCTATTCCTGTAACTGGTTTTCGCTTTTGGGCTTTTATACCGGCACCAATTACCAATAAAAAAAATGCTGCTGTTACCGCAGTGGTTGCAATGATCAACACTTTTGAAATACTTGCTACCTCCAGCGGAGAGCCGGCTTTTATCAACATCATCGAACCCAGCAATAATGATACTATTCCCCCCACCGCTAATATACCATGACTTATAATTTTTATTTCCAATAATAAAAGTATTATTCCAAAAATAATCAAAGCCAATCCTGCATAATTTATGGGTAAAGTATGCATTGCATAAAAAGCCAATACCAACGCAATTACTCCGATAATGCCGGGAATCATTGCTCCCGGATTAAAAAATTCGAACAGTACTCCAAAGATGCCAAGCATCATTAACAGGTAGGCCATATTAGGATCGCTGATAACATTCAACAGCTTGTCCAGTGCCGTCATATTAAACTCATTGATGGTGGCATTTTTTGTATGCAACACCACCGTTTTATTTTTCAGCTTAATTGATTTTCCATCTACCTGGTTCATCAGATCCTTATCAGAAAAAGCGATCAGGTCAACCACGTTTTGCAACACTGCTTCTGTTGCAGTGATGGCAATACTTTTGCGTACTGCATCTTCTGCCCACTCAAGATTACGATTTCTCTTTGCAGCAATACTGCGGATAAAAGCAGCGGCATCATTGGTTACTTTTTCGCTCATGATACTATCCATTGCTCCCTGCATACTTACCGGATGTGCTGCACCAATATTAGATGCTTCTGCCATGGCTGCTATGTTTGCAGCCATCGTAATAAATACACCTGCTGAACCGGCATGAGCTCCTTCAGGAGACACATACACAATAATGGGTACATCAGACTCCAGTAAATCTGTTACAATTTCACGGGTTGATTGTAACAGACCTCCAGGTGTATTTAAATGAATCAACAGGCAGGTTGCATTTTTTTGAGTAGCATCTTCAATGGCCCCGTGAATAAAATCTGCAGTAACAGGATTGATAGGGCCATCAATCTTTATTGATAACACTTGTTGCCCGGTTGAAAGCAATGGAGCAAGAAAAAGAAACGCAACAAAAGTGAAAATATGCTTCATAAAATTATTCAGGCAAGTGAAGAAATAATACTTTAGGAAAGGCACTGTAATTTACCTAAAATAAAAGACAGTTGGTACTTTAATAGTTACGAAAAGCGTTAAATATAGATTGCCTTTAGATCGCCAGTTTCTTTGCTAAATCTAACTAAATGTCAACGATTATATCACGCACATTTTTTCAGCAACATAATTTCATTTAGCTAAACTGGATCATCATCAATATAATAAAAATGATGTAGAAATTGTGATGCCGCCAATAAAAGGAATTTACATATTCATTGATCAGGCAGTATTGTTTAAAAAAAGCGCATAGCCCTTGTGTGCAACAATGATTCACTTATATCGGCCGCACCTGTTAATACATCTGTAACCACAGCAATGGACTGAAACGATCAAAGAATTTTTACTTTACTAACATCTAAAAAATCAAACTAACTTTTACTCTTGCTGAAATGTGATTGGTTGCCTTATATCTGCCCGAACCTTGCGATGATGGACAATGGCCGGCAGCCATTTGGGAGCACCGATCATAGCTTTCAACGCAATTTTATCAAACTCAGGATGAAAAGGAGTAGAGACATAGGCGTCCTTTACATTTCCTTCTTCATCAACGGTGGCCGTTACAACTACCACAACGGCATCCGAATTTACAATCTTAAAGCCTTCGGGAAAATAGGCCCTTTTGTATAGGTATTTCATCCATGCTTTAATACCTCCTTGAAAGCTAACTTCACGATCTGTACTTGTGGTATCCTTTTCAGGTTTCCCACTCTCATCGTAATAAACCTTGTCTATTAATTTACCATCTTCATATTTTTCTTTAGCACTTAAATTTCCATTAGAGTGAAAGTATTGCCAGGTGTTAATTTTTTTACCTCCCACGCCATACATGCCGGCAGCAGCAGGTAATCCACTTGGATACCAGGATACAGAAATTCCACTCCCATCTTCTTTTTTAAATGTGCTGTCTTCAGTCATTCCATCCGGATACCAGCTAAATGAATTCCCAACCAGGTTGCCATTGATGTAGTTTGCAGAATCGGACATCATTCCATTGCTGTGAAAATGCAGGTAAACGCCATTTAACTTATTATCTACATAATTACTGATTGTCTGCACCCTGCCTCCCGGATAATAATAATGAAAATCGCCATGTTTTATTTTACCGGAGGTATCCTTATAGTAGCCCTCCATTTGAATTCCTTTCTCCCTTATATAATAATCTGTTTGATGATAAACAGCCCCCTCCGGATCTATAACTGAAAAGTAAACTGCCTTATCAATTGTTGATGGCCGCCATAAATAATCGTAAAATTTTTCGATGTGTTGGGCAGTACAATTCGCTGCAAAAAGGATGCAGCATAGTAGTAGATTCGTTTTCATACCCGAAAACTAAATCAAAATATAATAGCGGCAAACAATAATTAGTAATTTTTTATGCCCCGTTGGTAGCTCACCGTAAGCTTAGGATTTATCTTTTCTGAAAGTTGATATTATCAGGTGATCATTTTGTTTTTTATCAGCTCCATCAGGTCTGCCTTATAACTTTCACCAATCAATATTTCTGCGGCAACTTCTTTCAATAGAATGCGGTTTCCCTCAATGCCCGTTATTCTTGAAACAGGTATAATGAATGACTTATGTATCCGCACAAAATCGTTGGGCGGCAAATGATTTACCAGGTCTTTAAGGTTGGTATATACCATTGTTTTTTGGCCATTCCGGTAAATGGCCACATAGTTTTTCATGCCTTCGATGTAGTCAATCTCATCCAGGTTAATTTTAAGTAATTTCCCTTTCGATTCGGTCTTTACAAATATGTAATCATCGTCATTTTTCTTTTCCGCATCCGCAGGTTTTTCTGCAATCATTTTTACCGCCTTTTGCACTGCAGTTAAAAACCTTGGCAAGCGAATAGGCTTTAATAAATAGTCCACCACATCCAACTCAAAACCTTCAATGGCAAATTCAGTGTAAGCCGTTGTGAGTATTACTTTGGCCTTGCCATTAATGGCTTTAATAAAATCAATACCCGACAGGTCGGGCATTTGTATATCCAGGAAAATAAGGTCAATCTGGTGTGTTGCTACTGTTTGCAACGCTTCTATTGGTTTGGTAGTGCTGCTTACCAATTGCAGATAGCTGGTTTGGTTTATATAATGCACCAGTATATCTATGGCATGTTGTTCATCATCAACTATTAAACATTTTATCATAAGTCAGTAATCGTTAATTCGGTTGTATAAAATTCAGCTTCGTCTTTAATATCGAGTTTATATTTATCTCCATAAGCATAGTTAAGCCGGTTACGAATATTATCAAGTCCAAGCCCCGTTGATATCTCTTTAGGGCCATTCTTCTTTTTATTATGACAGTAAAAATATAAACGGTTATGCTCCACAGACAGCCTTATTATTATTGGGTTTTCTGCACGCTGCAGGTCACCATGTTTAAAGGCATTTTCAACAACAGTTATTAGTAAAAAGGGAATAATATTAACTCCGCGTATTACACCGTTTACTTCAAAATTTACCTGCAGGTTATTGCTAAAACGTAGCTGGTTTATTTTTATAACATTGCGGACATGTTCAATTTCATCTTTTAAAGGTGCCTTATCATTTTCATCGGTTGCTTCATTCAAAGCATAGCGCATAATGTCTGATAATGTAAGAATGCCTTCTGATAATTCTGCAGAGTAGGGCAATGATTTTGCGTATAAAAAACTAAGCGTATTATGTAAAAAATGCGGGTTGATCTGCGATTTTAAAAATTTAAAATTTGCCTGTGATTTGTCTATTTCCAATTGCATTTTTTGTGCTTCCAGTATTTTGCGGTGTTTCTTCTCGTCCCTGAGATTATTTAAATAAGCCAGTAACAAGGATGAACCGGTAAAAAATATGGATGATATTGAATAGGAGAAAAATAATACCCCTGTCTTAATTTTTGTATTGATATTAATTTTTTGAGGAAAGAAAACCTGCGAAGCCCAAAAAAACAGGAAAGCAGCAACCACCAGCAAAATCGAGTACCACACATAAGCGAGTAATGGCTTTTTTTTCACCATTAACTTGTTGTAGTAATTGAGGGAGTGATAATAAAATACAGTTTGACAAACTATTCCAAAAATTTGTTTGGTTAAACTTTTTAATGACAGGAGTTCTTTCACTGCGTCTTGCCCCTGTGTTGCTTCCGTAACGCCCAATACAACAATTATAAAAACGCCCAACAACGTAAAAAATATGTTGATTGCTAACACTATCACAAATACCGACCAAAAGGAATATCTCTTTTTTATTAGCTGCATAGGTTTTTCCTGCTGTGTGAATATTTTATCTTGATTTATAAAATTAGCTTTTAAATGTCCAATATTCATTTTCACGATTTTTAACCTATACGAATTATTAAAAATGCGCAAAAGAAGTATGACTTCTCTTGCGCACTAAACTTTGTATTAACCACCAATACCTGGTGCAGCACCTCCACTTTGATTCGCCCTTTTAAGTTCATCATCTGCACCTGACGAACTTTGGCGTGCAGCTTTCACCATGTTGCTTCCAAAGCGGTACACAAAATTTAATTTGAATTGCCTGCTCTCCCACCGTGATCCTATTTCGGAGCGCTGTCCGGCAAAGTCACTGACACCTTTAAATTTCAGCGTATGTAATATGTCACTTACAGACGCTTTAACGGTGCCTTTTCCTTTCATCACCTGTTTTGATAATCCACCATCTATTGAGTATAAAGCATTTGCCTTGATTGTTCCCTGGTACACTGTTGGAGCATTATAAAATCCGGATAATTCTGCGGTCCAGGTTTTTGCAATTTTGAAACTGTTCTGCACATACAAGCTCAAACCGCCGGCATTTACTTTTATCTTTCTGCCTGCTCCAAAATCAGCATTGTACTTTGTATAAAATCCATTTACATTGGCAAACATACTGTATGCCTTGTAGCGGAAAGGGTAACTGATATTCAAACTAACAATGTCCTGCGTAGCTAAATTTCTTTTGGAAATAAATGCTTTTGATTTTTCAGCCGTATCAAATATTTGTGTAAATAAATCTTTAACATGGCTGTAATTCAAGGTTGATGTTAGTTTAAATTTATAGGTATTTGTTAAGCCGATGCTATTGGTGTATTGTGGCCTTAGATTGATGTTTCCTTTTTGAAAAGTGTACTCATCCAGCTTAAATTCAAATGGATTCAGATCCTGATAATTGGGCCTGTCAATTCTGCGGCTATACGTTAAACTAAATTGATTTTTTGGGTTTTTATTAAACGTTACTGCGGCACTTGGAAAGAAATCGGTGTAGCTGCGTTTAAATGCTTCTTCGTAGGCAACATAGTTACCGTTTGATTTTTTTAACCCGTTTGAAATGCCTTTGGATCCGGTATGCTCCATTCTTACGCCTGCCTGAATTGTTACACCTTTTAATGCACGGTTATAATTTACATAAGCTGCGCTGATGTCTTCTTTATAATTAAACTGATTACTGCGATCTTTATCAAGTTGTTCGCTTCCGCTAATTACATTGTAGCGCTGAAAATCATTGTCTGTTTTTACATAAGCTGCTTTACCACCAATACCAAGGGTTCCTTTTTTAAATGGTTGTTCCCAGTCTGCCTTTACAGAATTAATATTGATAGTGGTTGGTGCAATCATCCTGTAAATTACGCTGCTCATCAATTGTTCGCCGGTTGCATCATAATAATAATTGGGTTGAAACTGGTTGCTGCTGATATCATACGTACCATGGTCTGCATTTACAACCAGGCTTTTCCCCGATGGTACTATGTAACTGTAGTTGAGGTTTACATTTACATTGTTTCTTTTCATCACACTTGAATTGTCTGCAAACAATACCCTGTCAACAGTTTTTGTTGGCGCATAAGAAATGGGGGTTTCACTTCTATTGCTAATTGACGGTGACGACTGGGTGCCGTTTACCATTACACCAATGGTGTTTTTCTTATCAATGAAATAGTCTATCCCTGCTTTATAATTATGACTTTCATTTTTCATAATCAATGTGCTTTGCTGATCAAAAATACTATCCGACAAACTTCTATAAACACTGATCTTGTTTTCATTTTTGCCATCGTTAAATCCGTAGTTGCCAAAGAGGTTTACTTTTTTACTGCGGTAGTTAAGATTAATTCCTGCGTTGTATTTGGCATAAGTGCCAATGTTCCAACCGGCATTTACTGAACCGTTTGTTCCCAGTGCCTTGTTCTTTTTTAACCGGATATTGATAATGCCTGCATTACCGGCTGCTTCATATTTTGCAGAAGGGTTACTGATGATTTCAATGGCATCAATCTGAGAGGAGTTTAAAGATTTAAGATAGTTGCTCAAATCCTGTCCGCCCAATGGTGTGGGCCTTCCATCAATATAAACCTGCACACCGTTTTTGCCACTCAGGCTTAAATTATCATCTTTGTCAACCAACACGCCGGGAGATTTACGTAATAATTCCAATGCATCAGAACCAACTGAATTGATGGTGCCTTCTACATTTACAATCATTTTATCTGCCTTTACTTCTACCAACGGACGTTGAGCAACTACCGTAACTGTTCCCAATTTACCGGCGGCTTTTGTTAATTTAAATTCGGGCATAGTTATGTCGCTGCCTGCTACTTCAAATACTTTTGAAAATGCAGCATTATACTCTGCTGAGCTTGCTTTAAGCAGGTATTTTCCAGTGGGCATTTGCTGGAAGGTATAAAGTCCTTTATCTGTAGAAATTGCCAACTTTATAATGGCTGAATCTTTCGCAGCCAGTAAGGATACGGTGGCACCTTTTATGGCTGTACCTTGTTCATCTTTTGTGAATCCGGTTATTTGTGCATTGCTTTTAACTGCAAAACCAGCTAAGAGGAATAAAAAAATTAGATATCTCATAATTGTTTGTTTTAAGGAGTTTTATTTTTAACAATGCAAACCTAAAATGAGACAGAGGGATAAAAAAAACTGTTATCCCAATAGGCTTTTTCCAGATGTAAACGGTCACTTTCAGCATCAAACTGCATTTTGAATTGAAACATTTTCCGATATTGCCCCTATTATTTTACAGTGATTTTCTAAAAAACTAACTTGCGTTAACATGAATTTTTACCAATGAAAAAATTGTTGAAAACCCCTGGAAAAAGCTGCCTGGTAGCAGGAATGGTTTCAATAATTATGATGCTGGTGTATAGTTGTGGCCAAAATAATCCTGCTGCTGCAGATGAACTACCCAGATTGGAAGCTTCCCTGCAAACAATGATAGATACCATATTTGCAGGTGACCGTGATACCATGATATTGGTAAAGAACGGCCAGGCTTTTGTAAAGGGCCAAATTAAAGACAGCGCTGAAAAGATAAAATACACACTCCCTGTTTGGAGTGATCAAAAAGTGACAGGAGTGATAACATCGGTAGATACCGGTGCACATATTATGATCAATCAGATTAAACATCCCGGCCAAAAGATTAAAAACTTTTTTAGTTATAGCGTAGATATCAATATAACTGCCAATGGCAATGTCGATTTTTTTGTGGGAAGAAACGGAATGGCAGATGAAAATAATACGGGCAATTTTATACTACATGTTACTGTAAAATAAAGGCTTTATACAACTATCATTCAGATTATAAATCCTACTGATTCTTTTAATTATTGGGCATTGTAAATTTTATAGGCAACCTTTTTTTTACAAAATACCAATTGACTTTATATTTTCATTTACGTCAACATTCTTATATATCTTTAAATACATTTATTTAAGCTATATGAAACGTACGATCTTACTGGCGCTGATTTATTTTTCCTTCGGAATACCTGCGTTTTCTCAACACCTTGTTAGCAATGCAACCTCATTTATAAATTTGTTGGACAGTGTGCAGCGGTCGAAAGCACTTTACCCTTTTGATACCGAAGAGCGATACCGATTTAATTATGTGCCGCTCAGCGACAGAAAAGGAATTTCTATTAATGAATTGAACGCATTGCAATTTAATGCGCTGATGAAATTGCTGAATAGTTGCGTTACAACAGAAACAGTCAATAAGATCAATAGCATCAGGAGGTTGGATGATGTTTTAAAAGACCTGGAACATCGCCAACCAGGTGATAATTTTCGTGATACCGGTAAATACATGGTTACCATTTTTGGTATCCCGTCTGCCAATACAATCTGGGGCTGGCGATTTGAGGGCCACCACGTTGCTTTTCATTTTTCTGCAAATAAAAACGAATTGGTGGCGGGTACACCTGGTTTCCTGGGTTCCAACCCAGCCATCGTTTTAAGCGGACCACAAAAAAATAAGCAGGTATTAAAAGAAGAAACAGTTAAGGGATTTGCTTTTCTGCATGCGCTCTCTACAGATGAATTAAAAAAAGCAATATTGGATTCGTTGACACCAAAAGAAATTTTAACAGGGTCCAGTCGCAAGGCAATGATTGAGCACCCTGCTGGTATTCGTTATGAAGAGTTATCGCCTGCACACCAGCAACAATTGCTGCAACTGGTTAATATTTACATACACAGATATACCAAATTGTTTGCTGAAAAAATGTTGAAGGAGATACAGGCTGCGGGCCTGAAAAATTTATGGTTTACCTGGGTAGGTGACACTGAACAGGAAATAGGAAAACCTTGTTACTACCGCATCCAGGGACCAACAATTATTATTGAATACGATAATTTTCAAAACAATGCCAATCACATCCATACCGTAATCCGCGACCTTAACAATGATTTTGGTGGAGATATATTATTGCAGCATTACAGGGAAAGTCATTAAGCGGCTTTTTTAAAAATGATTTTTTGTTTACCAGCATTGATATTCATGGCATCTTCAGTGGCAGAGTTTACACTGAGGAACGAAGTGCTCCGTTCAACTTCATCTTTTCATGGCATCATTTTCCACCATCATATTTTTGCAGTATTAAATTTAAAACGGTTCTAATTAGTTCTAAATTTCAATCTGCTGCCGGTTACTTTTTCTTATACCCCAGCTTAACATCGTGAATAGCTTTTAGTAAGCCATCTTCGTAGGCATCATCTCTTAATTGCCAGAACATAATACCGCCTAAATTTTTGTCGATCGTGTATTGCGTTTTTAGTGCAACCGATTTATCATTGTCGTAAGTAACATATAATTGCCTTTCAGGATTATATAAAAACGGTGCCTGTGCAATGTTATCCCAATGATATACAAAACCGCTGTCAGCCGATAATGCAGTTTCAAATCTCCGGCGTGAAATACCTGCTTTAAATACCCCTTGCTGATACAAGCCATCCAATGTATCTTTTACATTTTCCCACATACGGGCATAGAATGCTGCACCAATTACAATTTTATTTGCCGTTACGCCGGCTTGCTCCAAAAGCTTCACACCCTTATCTACAGATTCAGGATTTTGTTGGGTAGAATACAGCGGTGTATGATGCCCCGTAACAGTTGAAAAACCACTCACCAGGTCGTAAGACATCAGGTTAACCCTATCTACTTTCGGCATTACTTTTTCCCATTCTATCGACTGATCGATGTAGGACTCAAAGCCTCCGGCGGCAAAACTAATCTCATTATGTTTACCCAGTTTCTTCCTGAGTATTTTCACCAGTGCGGTAAAATTTTCCTTGTCAGACGGATCAAACCTATGTCCCGGAAAACCAGCAATAGCAGGATATTCCCAATCAAGATCAAGGCCATCGGTATTAAAATAATCGTTGAGCTCTTTTGTTGATTTGGCAAATTCAAGCCTTGCCTTTTTACTTGAAAACACTTCGGAACAAGGGCCGCAGCCACCCCAACCGCCCAACGACAGCATCACTTTAAGGGCAGGGTATTTTTGTTTTAATGCAACCAGTCGTTGTATTTCGGCCGTGTCCCTGGCGTTGCCTACATTTAGCCTGTTGCCCTTAAGATGACAAAAGCTAAATATAATATGCGTAAGCTTATCCACGGCAAAACTGTCTATGTTATCACCGCCTGTATAATAGGCAATTACTGAAATATTATTCTGCTGCGATTTGCAAACATTGCACACCAATACCAGGGTAAATAGCAAATAGAGTTTACGCATATTATTTTAGTTTTAATAAAATTTTTAATATTCGGCTAATGCTTACTGTTACATAAGACGTTAAAGGCCATTTGTTCAAATGTAAGAAAAACTGGTTCTTTAAAATTGTATGTGGAGGATTTATTTAACCTGCAGCCAGGCGTCAGCGAAAAGTGGGGAAGGAGAATAACTATAACTGATTTAAAGTAAAACCTGTATCGATCATCAGCGAAAATTATTATACTCAGTTTAGCTCTTTGTTAATTTTTATCCTTTACAAATATTTCATTGCCGTTTCTCTGTTGGCCAGTGAACTCAAATTTCTTCCTTATAAAAACCTGCCCTTTAATGAATATAAATAAAGAATGGCTGGTTGGTCAGGAAAGTTGTGTGCCACATTTAAATGAACGATATCTGCTTGAGTGGTCTTAAAAAAACACCCGCTACTTTCGTGGCGGGTACTTTTAGAAATATCCAGATTATTTTCTATTTCTTTCTTTTTGCCCTGTCAAATTGTAGCAACATATCTGCTTTGCCATCTTTATTAATACGCCAGGTTTCCATTAAAGCCGCCGTATCTTTTGTGCCATCGGTTTTTTCGTTTATCTCAGTTGCCCATACCAACACCCAGTTTTCGTTTTTATCCTTACTATACACTGCCATAGACGCATTGATGGTATCTTTTACTGAAACATATTCGGCCCGGCCTCTTTTCCAACGGGCAATCAGGCTATCGGCTCCCTGTACCATTGTATTATCACTATGAAAGGCTCTGATGGTATCTGCCACCCAGCTTTTCATATTATCCATATTATTTGTTTCCCAATCCTTCCAACTGCCTTGTAAAATGGTGGCAACATAGGCAGGATTACCCATTTCAAAATCTGAAGAATAAGTAGCTGTGTATGGTAAAGGAGCTGAAGTTTTCGGAGCTTCAGGAGCCGTAGCAGTCGTTTCGGTTTTTTGATCGCTACAGGAAAATGAGAACACAGAAATTGACAAAATTGCAATAATTTTTTTCATGATAAGAATTGTTTTAAGGTTAAAAAAAGGCGGGGTTCAGAAGAGAGTAATGTTATTAGATAGGGCAATAGAGTAACCGAATGTATAAAAAATTATTTAATACGACATGATATTTACTTATTCATTATTGGTGGCAAAAAGCCATACTTAAAATTTCGATAATGGCTTTAGCAGAAGCATTCAAATAATTTTTTTAAAACATAGTGGAACCTGAGGCTAAAAATATCAACAATCTTCTACTCACGTGCTGAAATTATTAAATGGTAATTATTTTCATTGTAAACCAAAAATAACTATCAAGGGATTACCTGCTCCCCCACTTATTTGCATAACCAGCTATCTATAAATTTCAACCAACTGCTAAATATAAAAATCCGGCAAAAAGATGTCTAACTAATATAAATAGAATAATGTTTATCTATACGGTATAATTATACCGGCAATGAAAAAACTAATCTTCCTATTTTTATCTATTACAACTACAATTACCTATGGCCAGGACTGGGCCGTAAAAAAAATGGTGATAAATAAAAAGGCTACAACAATTGCTTTTACTACTATTCCTGCATTTACCATAACTGCCAACAAGCAACTGGCAAAAAGAGGCACTTACCAACAAATACAGTTAAGCACTTCTTTTACGAGTCAATTGATGACTCAAAGTCCAGCCGCAATAAGAATTGCTATCCCGGTAAGCAGTACTGAAACGATGCAATGCGACCTGGTAAAATTTGATTTAGGAAATATAAAATTTACCGAAAACAATGACCAGGTAATTGAACACATTAAACCGCCACTCACTTATCATGGAATTGTTGACGGTGAGCAAAAACGCAATAATGTTGTGTTAACTGTAAATGACGATTATATATCGCTTATTGCAACATTGCAGGATAAAACGATTCAGATAACCAAGGCAGATGAAACTATTAAAAATAGCTATCGACTTTATAACAGCGATAAGATTCAGTTTCCCAAAACTGCGCAAGATTGTGGTACGACGGAAACGCCTTTTACAGTTCCTCCATCTTCACAAAAACTCACCAGCAACTCAAAAATTACTGGCGGGCCAAAATGCGTAAACGTATTTGTGGATTGCTTTGACAGCCTTTATTATTGGAGGGGTAGTAACACTCAACAAACCATTAATTATGTGTATGAATTATTTAATGCTGTGGCCACGGGTTATGCCAACGAACAGGTAACTGTACAAATAAGCGGTATTAACGTTTGGACCACTGCAGATCCATATCGCGGCGATACCCGTGAAAATGCAAGGGATGATCTGGCAGCAAATTACAAAGACAATTTTTGGGGAAACATTTGTGTAGGATTAGACTATAGCACCAATGCACCCAGAAGCGGCGTTGCAAGTATTGGTATTGTAAAAGGCTTGCCTGTAAATACTTGCCAGGTTTATACTGTTGCAAAAAATGAATTTGCGTATTGCGATCTTAATTATACAACCATTGCCACTGTTAAGGATTTTCCCAACGGGGCCAATACTACCGGGGCCGCCATTTACCTTGTAATGCATGAAATAGGACACTTGTTGGGATCGCGGCATACGCACTGGTGTGGTTGGAAACTTACCAGCAACCCCGACACTTATGGTCCAATAGACAATTGCGCCCCGGCAGAGAATGGTCCATGTGCGGCAGGAGCGCCTCCACCAGCCAACGGCGGCACTATTATGAGTTATTGCCTGGGAAACGCTACCGCATCTGATTTTGTTAGTTTTAATAACGGGTTTGGTCCGCTGCCAGGAAATGCCATCAGGGATTATATTGCTAATAATGCCTGTTTTCCTGATTGTTTATCCTGCGTCAATCTAATTAATAAACCAAAAAATGATACACTTGCATTCAATTATTATTTCAACAGTTTTCCTTTAAAAATACCTGTTGATAATATAAAAATATACGGGCAACCCTACGCAAGAGTAATGCCGCCTAAAGTCGAAAGGGTTTTTAATAATTCCAAAAAATAAGGCAATGAAAAAGTTAATGACAGTTATATTGCTGGCTGCTGCTTCCATTGCAAATGCGCAGTGGACAGATGCCACCAACCAGTTTTACGATAGCCTGGATATGCCGGTTACCATGGCTTTATCGACTCAAAAAAATCCATTGGTTTTAAAAAGTTATCCGGATGGTGGGTATTTTGTTATTTGGGAAGATGACCGAAATGCTGCCAGCACGAAGACCGATATTTATGCTCAAAAATTTGATAAGAACGGAATAAGGCTTTGGACAGATAATGGCGTACCTGTAACAAAAGGCCCAAATGACCAACGATATGCATTCTCCTCCAACCAGGATTACCGTAACCGGAATTTTGCAGCTACCGACAGTGCAGGTGGTTTTTATATAGCTTATGTGGATGACAGCATTAATAACTATAGCTGGGAGCGAATGGCAGTGCAGCATGTATTGAATAATGGCAGTGCTGTTTTTTCCGGGCCGGGTTTTATTGTGGCGCAAACTCCACCCGGCCAGAGCAGCACTTTTGCCTGGCCTCAATTGATTGCAGATGGAAACAAAGGCTTTTTTATTGCCTATAAAAGCAGCTCCATAGGGATGGACTACATAAATGTTTATTGCTATAAAGATGTTAACGGAATCATTCAATCTTTTGGGGGTGCAAGATGTAATGAGAATGCCATACAAACACAGGCAATTGCACCATGCGGTATTAAAACGGATGTTATATATCCTGGTACTGCAGTGTTTGATTACAATATATGGTCCGATAACCAAGGTGGATGTAATGTTGTAATTAGTATGAATGGAAATTCCGGTGCCCAGGGTAAAATACTGGCCTATAACCGGCTATTTCGTGCAAAGAAAAATGCACTGGTAAAAACTTTTAGACGAAACGAAATGGGTATTGCCTGCCCTAAATTTGAAAATTATCAAAAAGGGGAAGTGTACCTTTTGTATCAGCTTTCGAGAGACTTTCAAAATGTTGCCTGTGGTGGCGGAGCCGGACCGCTATACCAGTACACCAATCACAGGCTGTTGTCAAATGGCTACCAGGAAGTTGATATTAGCGGTTATGATTATAATTATCCGAAAGGAATTAGTATGCCTGTATCGGCCAATATTGGTCTGGATTTGATTGCTGTAACCAAACGAAATTATTTCAATAATACGGTCTCAGATTTTTCGGTGCTCGGTTTTACGTATCGGTCAGAGATATTTGACAGCCTACCTTTTCAGCGAAGCTCTTTCTCTGACCCCGAACTTGGATTCAACCCTATTTCTCCCAACTTTGATTCACTGGGTTTTTTCAGGGATACCCTGTTGGGATCGTCAAATTACTATGTAGATTTTTCCCTTGCAGGTGGCGGTACTAACATTTATGCATCGGCCCTGATGGGATCATACGGTGTAAGAACAGTAAGGTTACAGCATCTTTCCATTCAAAAAAAGTCGGGTACCTCCTATGCTTTAAAATATGAAACCAACACTAAATTAGGCAGGGCTATAGGAAGGGAAATAAGTACCGGCTTTTCCGGCTCTAATATTACTTATGATTTGCCGCTGCTTACTGTAACCAACAATGGCAAAGCCATGTTTTATGTAAGGGAATATTACAGGTCAACAAGAGTAAGCCCTATTGGTAGCGGCGCCCAACTTACCTGGGGAGCAATGGGGCTGCCTATTGGCACGGGCGTGTTTAATAACAGTTATTATAATGTAGAGCAGCCCAACCTGGTTTTGGATGATGCAGGCAATTCAGGCCTGGTTGCCTGGCGGGATAACAGGTATATTACGGGAAGCAATACAGGCGAAAATATATATATGCGCCATCTTGATAAATTGAATGTATTTAACTACCAGCCGCCGTATAGAAAAGTAAGGCCACTGTATTATTATTCAACAAATCTTTCGGCAAACCCTGCAGTACTTTTTGGAACTACCGGGCAATACTGTCCCATTGAATATTATAATTCTAACGGAAATGATGCCGGTACTTCGCCGGTTGCAGCTATTAAAGACAACAACAATATTGGAATTCTTACAGCCAATATTTACCAAAATGTAGGTGCCATTAGAAAATATAACGCCATACCTTATCTCTCCAGGAATTTTACATTCAAATCGGAGTTTGATGTTTCTGGCTCAAGTGTTGACATGCTGCTATTCTTTACAACAGCGGAATTTAATGCACTTAAGGCGGCCGACAATTCTATAACTGACCCTTCATTTTTATCGGTGATAAAGCAGCCTAATTTAACTGGTACTGTACCGGCTTCCTATGCGCCTGTTTCAGGTGAAGAAGTGTTAACACCTGTTACCTGGGATTCGGTGCCGGGTGGGTACTTTTTAAAAATTGTAGCCAATGGATTGGGTAATTATTTTATCCAAAAAATTAACACCATCAGTTTATGTGGTTCCAACAGCACCACAATTACATCCAATGTAACGGGAAGCTCGTACCAATGGCAGGCAAACGGTGGCAGCGGGTTTATTAATATTGTTAATGGCGCCAATTATGGCGGTACAAACACAGTTACACTTCAGCTAAATAATGTGCCTACTTTATTCAATGGAAACAGGTATCGCTGCGTAATTGACGGTACTAAAGTTAGCAATGCTGTATACCTGCAAATAGCTAATTCCTGGACCGGCGCTGTTAGCAGTGCCTGGGAGAATGCGGCCAACTGGGGTTGTGGCGTTGTGCCGGATGCCAATACTGATGTTATAATAAATGCGGGATCTGTAATAGTAAACTCTAACGCAACTTGTAAAAGTATAAAATTAAATACTGGTGCATCTGTAACTGTAAATACCGGGTTTAAGTTAACGGTTACAAATTAGTGTGAACGGCTGATATTGTTTTGAAATATCTACTATAATTATCTGCATTTTTTGCTGAATGAAAAACTAATGTACAAATGTGCGACGCCTGTGAAGCTTAATAGCAGTACAATTGCCTGGTTCAAAAAAATTTTAGTTATAAAAAAGTTCCGCATTGCTGCAGAACTTTTTCCAATTATCAGCCATCACTCCATCACCCAGGTATTGCCACAAGTGGCTCCAGCTTTTCCAGTTCCTGCTCAGTAAAAATTCTTGACCGGGTTAGAAAACGAACACCCAGGGGAATCTCTAAGGAAAAACTACTACCGCGGCCGGGGGTTACGTCCATGATAAGTTGAGTATGTTTCCAATATTCGAATTGATCTGCCGCCATATAAAATTCAGTATCATCAATGGTGCCCAGCCATACATCGCTGCCGCCCAGTTTAAACTCTCCTTTTGTAAAGCACATGGGCTGGCTACCATCGCAACATCCGCCACTTTGGTGAAACATGAGTGGGCCGTGCATATTTTTTAATTTTTGTATTAATGCCGATGCCTTTTCTGTTGCTATTATTCTTGGTACCATACGTTGGTTTTTAAACTTAATAAAGGCGACGGTTAAAAATCCGCCGCCTTTTGGTTTGAGTTTTTCACTTAGTTTACAATTAAAAGAAACCCAGCTTGCTTTTGCTGTAACTGATTAACATGTTTTTTGTCTGGCGGTAATGGTTTAGCATCATCTTATGATTTTCTCTGCCGAAACCCGATTTTTTATACCCGCCAAATGGAGCATGTGCAGGGTATGCATGATAGCAATTTACCCAAACACGGCCGGCCTGTATTGCCCTTGGTACCTGGTATAATTCATGGGCATCTCTTGTCCAAACGCCTGCTCCTAATCCATACAGTGTATCGTTGGCGATAGCAATGGCTTCTTCTGTGTTTTTAAAGGTGGTTACTGACACAACCGGTCCAAAAATTTCTTCCTGGAAAATGCGCATTTTATTGTGGCCCTTAAAAATAGTGGGCTTAATATAATACCCATGATCTAAGCCACTGTTTTGATGAAATGCTTCACCTCCGCAGAGTACTTCGGCGCCTTCCTGTTTGCCAATATCGAGGTAACTCAAAATTTTATTATACTGATCTTCTGAAGCCTGTGCCCCCATCATGGTGTCTGCTGCAAGTGGGTTACCTAACTTAATTGCCCGGGTGCGTTGTATTACCCTATCCATAAATTTCTGGTAGATATTTTCATGCACCAGTATGCGGCTGGGGCAGGTACAAACTTCGCCCTGGTTTAATGCAAACATGACGGCGCCTTCTATTGCTTTGTCAAAAAAGTCATCGTCTTCCTGTGCTACACTTTCAAAAAATATATTGGGGCTTTTGCCACCTAATTCCATGGTAACAGGAATCAGGTTTTCTGATGCATACTGCATAATAAGGCGGCCAGTAGTGGTTTCGCCGGTAAAAGCAACTTTATTTATTTTTGGAGAATTTGCCAGTGGCTTTCCGGCCTCCGGACCAAAACCTGTGACTACATTCAATACACCTGGCGGTAGCAGGTCACCAATTAGTTCCATCAGGCACATGATGCTGGTAGGTGTTTGTTCGGCTGGCTTTACTACCACACAACAACCGGCAGCCAATGCAGGCGCTATTTTCCAGGTTGCCATTAACAACGGAAAATTCCAGGGAATTATTTGTCCTACAACGCCGATGGGCTCGTGTATATTGAGACATACGGTAGTTTCATCGTGTTCACTCATGCTTCCTTCTTCGCTGCGGATAACGCCTGCAAAATAACGGAAGTGATCAACTACCAATGGTAAATCAGCAGCCCTGCTTTCACGGATTGCTTTTCCATTATCAATGGTTTCAACAACGGCCAGGTACTCAAGATTATCTTCAATTACCTGCGCAATTTTTATCATGATATTGCTACGATAAGTAGCAGATGATTTTCCCCAGGTAATGAAAGCCTTTTGTGCGGCATCTATTGCCTTATCAATATCCTTTGCATTGCCACGGGCAGCTTTTGTAAATACTTTACCATCAATGGGCGAAGGGTTATCAAAATATTCCCCACTCACCGGCGCCACCCATTGTCCGCCAATGTAGTGGTCGTATTTATCTTTAAAAGCAGGACGGGCAGCCACATTTGATACCGGGGCTTCGGCAGTTGTTGTACTCATGATAGAAGCGTTTTTATCGTTAATTAATTACAACAATTTGCTACATATTTAAAACAATTGGCTTCACTATTGTGTTTTTGTATAGCACAATTGTACTTATCATTTTGAAAAAGTGATAAAGGTGTTTAACTTACAATGAAACGATTTTAGCTATGGGCGGTAAAAACACCTTGCAACATATAAATCTTACACAACCAAAATATTTACAAACACTGGTTGAAAACCGCCGCATATTTAATTTAAATAACTGTGAGCTAAATGTATTTGAAAGTTACCAGCAAGCGTACCGTGTACCATTAACCTTTAGCGATTTTGTAATCACCAGCATGATAAGGGGGAAAAAAGTAATGCACCTATTTGATGAGCCTGCTTTTGATTATTTGCCAGGCGAAACGGTCATTGTACCGGCTAATCAAACAATGGTGATTGATTTTCCGGAAGCTACCACCGAAACACCCACCCAGTGTATAGCGCTTGCAGTAGATGCAGGATATATTGACAACACACTCAATTACCTGAACAGTTTTTATAACGACAAGGAAGAATCGCACGAATGGAAATTGCAGTTTAATCAATATCATTTTGACAACGATAACGAAGTGAGCGATCTTATCAAAAAACTAATCAGGGTTTGCACCAGCAGCGATGTTACGAAGAATGTGTATGCCGATCTCAATTTAAAAGAACTGATGATCAGGTTGGTGCAGAGCCAACATCTACAACAGGTAAAAACAGCCATTACACACAGTGGTAATCAAACAAGGTTACAATATGTTATCCACTTTATACAACAACACCTTACCGATAAAATATTAATTAACCAGCTATGCCGCAAGGCTTACCTGAGTCGCAATCATTTCTTTAAATGGTTTAAAGAACAGTTTGGTGTAACGCCTGTTGAATATATTAACCAGGAAAGAATTAAACTTGCCAAGCAAATGCTGGCCGAACGACAAAAGAGTATTACCACTGTGAGCGCCCTTTGTGGATTTGCAGATGTAAACTATTTTGTCCGTATCTTTAAGAAGCTAGAAGGCATAACACCCGGCACCTACCAGGCATGTATGCCGCAGCATAATACCAACTCCAATTAATTAAAAGGAGTTGATTGAATAACTTCCCCAAAAAAAACGAGCGATTGAAATAGAAAACTTTAACCAGTATTGGTTAAACAAAAAAAGCCCTGCGTTAGATGCTAATAAATAGCAGTGTATGAACGTTTAATAATGAAGGATTATATTTATATTCATTGAACAACTCAATACTAATAATATGAAAACTTTATCTGAAACCTGGTTTGCAGAAGGCTACATAGATTTTGAATTGAAGAAGTACACACTACTGGCCTACCTGCAGGAAATTAATGGGGGCTTTCGCCAAAACAAACTATACCCGCAGTTGGCGGATATTATTTTTCACTACAACAATATTGTATCGTTCCGTGATAAGAAAAAACTGATGCAGGATAATTTTCCTAAGAGCCTTACGGGTATTCAACTTGAAAAAATATCGCTGCTGTACAAACAAGTTATTGATGATGATGAACTGATGAAAGAGCTGGAAGACATTGTACACTATGCGGCTGACAAAATGCAACACACCATCAGCAATGGTGCGGAGATTTATGAATTTGTAGAAGAAAAAATTAACATTGTGCCGGTCGGTATTGTACCGCTCGATATCTCAGAAGGTTATTTCTTTTTAAACAACGGCAATAAAAACGATACCCTTGTTTATCAATACCGGTTAACCATTTTTGAAAAGCATGATGAAAAATACCGGGGTATTAAAACAGATTATATAGATGTGTGGTACCGCAGCATCGCAACCACTTACGAGCAAATAAAGTCGGAACTGATTCGCAAAAAAAGAGAGCTCCCTAACCCGGCAGTGTATGCGATGGAAGTATCACTCAACTTTCCGGTAGAAGAAACCTTGTTACCAATTGCTAAAAGATCGTTGGTTAAATTTATTTCTGCTGCTGCATAAGTTCGTTCCGTTATTTTTTCGAAGGTTCATTGGTTATATGAAGGTTATGTTGCCCAGGCAGAGCAATACAGGTCATTTTCACCATTTAACTGCAACTTAGAATTCCCGGATGCTACAATACCAGGACACTTATGTAGTGCCTATCCCAGGATACATGAAATTTCGTCGTGTAGGGTGGTTATTATAAAACCGGATATTGCTGTTTTTGAACCGTGGCACGGTAATAGATATACACACTATTAAGCAGCCGTCAAAAAAAAGATTGTTTGCGCTTTATTTTTTTTGCACTGAACCAAACGGAAAAAGAATACCAATTACTGTTTATCTAGACCCGCTTACGGGAAATCAATTATCAGTAACAGCACATCTTTATTAATTCGTTCAGCAACAATTTTACTGGAAAACAATAATTGTTACCAAACAGGTTACGACTACAAAAGAGTCCTTGCAACTAGCGGAAGGGCATCACTACCGTTATGCCTTTTAAAAAAGACAGTGATGGTCGTGAAGTAAAGGAGTTACCAGGTTTATATGTCACTAATCAATATAATATATGAACATTTTCTCAAAGCAACTAGCGTTACCCGCAATTGCATCGCTATTGATGATTTTTTCAGCAGGCTGCAAAAAAGAAGCTAGTCCAGGAATTGCATCGTCGACGAATGCGGTTTCCACGGATGCCTTAGCAAGGAGCTATCCCCAAAAGGCAGTAAATCTCGGCGTGGCAGGTAATTTTACGATTTTGTCTAAATCGGGTATTACGAATGTATATAAATCTACGGTTACAGGAGATATTGGCACAAGCCCCATAACCGGTGCAGCTATTGGATTAACCTGCGCTGAAGTAACCGGTACCATTTTCACCGTTGCTGCTGCGGGTCCACTTCCATGCAGGGTAATCAACGCCAGCAGATTAACTACTGCGGTAGGTAATATGCAAACTGCCTACACTGATGCAGCCGGACGTGTGAATCCAAACTTCATGAACCTTGGCGCCGGAGACATAGGTGGTAAAACACTTACTCCCGGCCTTTACAAATGGACAACATCACTTCTCATCCCAACTAATATTACCATTTCGGGTAGTTCTAAGGATGTGTGGATATTCCAGATAGCAGGAACGTTGAACGTGAGCTCAGCAGTAAAAATTACCCTTACTGGCGGTGCGCTTGCGAAAAATATTTTCTGGCAAACAGCCGGAGCCGTTACACTGGGTACTACGAGTCATTTCGAAGGTATAATTCTTGGGCAAACAGGCATCAATTTAAGGACCGGAGCCAGCATTAACGGAAGGTTACTGGCACAAACTGCGGTAACACTTCAACAGAATGCAGTGACAAGGCCACAATAATTTTAATTCTAATTGAAAAAAGGCTGTCCCAAAATTTGGGACAGCCTTTTTTTACATGGTAACATCTGAAACGAATTTTATTTCTAAGGCTGTTTCTAATTTTAGCGGTGGCTGGAAATATGAAATTTGATGAATTGTAAGGTGTATTAATCCGCGATACAGCAACTGCACCAAATGTAGTATTGCATTTTACCCATATCCGCTGTATTTTTCTAAATAAAAACAGTGATATGAACTACGACTTCAACATTGACATTCATTGTCACCCGAGCGGTAAGCCATATATGAGTGGCCGCAGCAATCCCCTGCACACTCCGTTTGAAACTTACAGTAATGAAATGCAATCCTGGCTACTCAGCAGGCTCAACAAGCAGATTAAAAATATTTCGAATATCCGCCTGGGTACACAAAGCAATTTTGACAACTTACACAAAGGAAAAGTGCGGCTGGTTATTGCATCGCTTACACCACTTGAAAAAGCTTTCCTGGTTGGCAATATCAGGCCGGATAGTTTTGGAAATGATACGCTGAAAGATCTGGTAACTGAAAAGAAAACACCCTGGGAAGATACCCTGAAATCAAAAGTAATAAACGCTTTAACGGGCTTTTACACAGACGATATTGACTTCATAAAGAAAATGATGCTTCATTATTTTCAGGAGGGTTTGGTACCTGAGTACAACTATCTTACAAAATTTAATACCCATAAAAGCAAGGATGGAAGCTACACGGTAAAATTTGTAAAAAACTACCAGGAAATTGAAGACTGCATCAAGGCTGACACTACTACTATTTGTGTGATTATTGCCATTGAAGGTGCACACACCCTTGGCAGCCAGGTACCCAATATGGCCATTTTAAAAAGAGACCAGCTAAGAAGCCATAGAAATGACCCGCCGGATTTCACCACACTAATAGAGTATGTAGATAATATTGCCGCAATGAAACAGTGGGAATTTGTACCGCTGTTTATTTCGCTCAATCATCATTTTTGGAACGGGCTGGGAGGACATGCCAAAAGCCTAATGAAAATGGTTGGTACTCTTGTTTCACAGTCGGAGGGATTAAATGAAGGGCTAAAAGAATTAGGTAAGGAAGTAATTAAACTTTTATTGAAAAATAAAGGTGAAGCAAGAATACTGATTGACATAAAACATATGAGTCCGCTGTGCCGAAAAGATTTTTATGCGTTTATTAAAACCACATACTGGGATAAAAACGATCTGTTTCCAATCGTGTGCAGCCATACGGGCATGGTAAGTAAATGTAAGACCCTGGATGCATTGATTGCACAGGATGATGAAAAAGAACTGCACGACAACAGCAATTATTTACATGAAAACAGTATTAATGTTTGTGAAGAAGATGTATTAAAAATCGCACAAACCAGGGGGCTTATCGGTATCCAACTGGATGAAAAAAGAATTGCAGGCAACACCATTATTGAAATTATTAAAAGCAATAAACAACTCAATAGCGATCACCTGCGTTTGCAATACGTTAAAGTGCTGTGTGCTAATTTATTCGAAATTGTGAAGTCAGTCAACGCAAAAGAAGGATGGGATATTATTTCAATTGGCAGTGACTATGATGGCCTGATAAACCATCTTGATTTTTATCCAACCAGCGGCGAAATGCCGGTTTTAAGAAATGACATTCTTAACTTTTTAAACAACCCGGTTGAAATTTCGCAACCAGGGTTTAATTACAGGCTTTCATTGCCGGAAATAAAAAGATTGATGTTTGGTTTAGCACCTGAAGCCATCGTGAATAAAATATTTGCAGAGAATGTGATGCTGTTCCTACAACAAAATTTTAAGCGATGATAAACCACATACTGGTTATGCACATTTATTTATTTCAATTAAAAATGAGGATTTGTTTATTACAAACTAATATTTAAACACTTGTTGCAATTAACAAAAAAATGCAACTTTTGCGGTGAATAATTTAGCTCGTTTTTTAAAAAAATATCTGTGAAAAAATTTGGAAGAAGGCCTTTTTAGCATGTACATTTACTAAATGAATTGAGAGGAAAGATTCCGTTAAAAGAGTAAAAATCTCAAAGCAAAAGCACTAGGTTTAGTTAGTATTACCGGACAAGCAATTGAAAAGTAAGAAAACAAAATTTGGTGCTTTTTTTATTTTGCATCCTTTAGTTTACAGCAAAACTTATTTTTCAATTGTAAAAAATCTCTTTGATAATCCGCAGTTATTCTATTGCTGTATTATTAGTTTCCTTATCTTGTTTGTTATTCACCTTTTCCAAAACCTACCTTATGCAACATGAATTCTCCAAACAGGAAAACGACCTGCTCCACAGTTTTGAATCTGTTATTGTACCGGCCTCTACCGGTAAAAGATTTGCCAATTACATCATCGACATCATCGTTTTTTATGTATTAATATTCGTAATAGTGTTCGTATTAGCACTTTTAAACATGCCCATATTTAATGAAAGCGAAAGTTCAGGATTTGACATCATCAGTAACATTATAGCCTTGTTACTATATGGAATCTACATGTTTGCTGTTGAAGCTTTGTTTAAGGGAAAATCGCTTGGTAAATTAATTACGGGTACCAGGGCAGTAAATCTCGATGGCAGCCGGATCAGTACCACTACAGCGCTGGGCCGTGGATTTAGCCGTGCAGTTCCCTTTGATACTTTTAGTGCATTAGGAAGTCCATCAAATCCATGGCACGACAAGTGGAATAACACAACAGTAATGGATGAAAAGCTTTCAACGGTTGTAGCTGAAACCAGCCAGTAAGTTTGGAATCTATATTCCCCAGTATTTGACTAATACTTGTAGAAAATAGTAAGCAGGTTAAATAAGATCGCTCTGCCATTGCTTTAAAAAATCTGGCACAGTATTTTAATTATCTGACCTATTAAAACCTACAGATATGACAACACAAAACGAAGAAACAATGCTTAATCAACAGGTATCGGAAGGATATGCTGCTGATCCAAAAATACCGGGTGAAAACGAACCCATTACAAATGCAGACGAAGATGCAAATAATGCGATTACTGATGAGGAATTAGAACTGCTCGACGATGCGGGAGAAGGCGAAGATGATATTGAATTGCATGAAGCAGACCTTGACAGCACAGACGAAGACGGCGATGAATTAAATGAAGGCACCGACTTATCTGGCGATGAGCTGGATGTACCCGGAAGTGAACTAGACGATGCCGATGAAGCAATAGGCGAAGAGGACGAAGAAAACAATAGTTATAGCCAAGGAGCTGATAAAGAAGCTTCTTAAAAATTACTCTGAATACAAAAAAGGCTGGAAATATTTTCAGCCTTTTTTTATGCCTGGCATTTTCTTTTTTTTATTTGACTGATACAGTAACTTAAGTTTAAGTAATTGCCTATTTTTAAACACGGTGCTATAATGAATGCAATGATTTGCATTTGTGATTTGTTTTAAAAGAATCAATATGAAAAATAAGAACTTGATTTTGCAGGGTATTTTTATGATACTTGTTTGTTTTAGCCAAGCTGTATCAGCACAACAAACACCTAAAACATTTTCTATTGAAACGCAATACCTGTTGTCACTCCCGGATGGTTACGCATCCGACAGTACCAAAAAATGGCCCTTGCTAATTTTTCTACATGGCAGCGGAGAAAGAGGAACAGATATTGAAAAAGTAAAAAGTCATGGACCGCCTAAACTGATTGCGCAAGGAAAAAAATTCCCATTTATCGTAGTATCGCCACAGGCTGTATTGCCTTATAGCTGGGAGCCCGAAAATCTTTTTCATTTATTGAATTTTATAAAAGAAAACTACCAGGTTGATAAAGAAAAAATTTATTTAACCGGCCTTAGTATGGGAGGATTTGGCACCTGGGCATTTGCTATAAAATATCCCAATGAATTTGCTGCCATCGTTCCTATTTGCGGAGGTGGCGACACAACCGAAGTCTGGAAACTCCGCCATATTCCCATACATTGTTTTCATGGAGCATTGGATCATTCAGTACCTTTGGTAAGAAGTGAGGAAATGGTGGATGCTGTAAGAAAATACAATACTGATGTACAGTTTACGGTATATCCGGATTTAGATCACAATAGCTGGGAACGAACTTATAACAATGACAGCTTGTACGAATGGCTGCTAAACCAATCAAGATTTCACCATAAAGAAATCCCAATGGATAGCAGCAAGCTTAAGTTATTTACAGGCAAATATGTTAGCTCAGAAAGGGATACAATTACAATACAATTTGGAGATAGCGTATTAAAAGCTGATATCGGCAACCGCCCCTATCCCTTAAAACCTTCAACCGGGGATCAACTTTTTATCAGAGAAGATTCACCTTTGGATATGCAATTTTCACGCAGTAAAAAAGGGGAAATCATTTCCTTTATGTTGTATGGAAGTCGCAGGATTTTTTATAGGAAATTACAAATGAAAGATTAACCCAGCTTTTCATTGCAAGCTATTTAGAATATCGAAAATAATTATTTAAAATATATTTTATGCATCAGACAAAAGACAAAACCACGGACCCTGTTAAACCAGATCTTAAACATGATTCAATGGAATACAATGCCGCCACCGATGGTGATGATATCCTGGATACAGATAAAGAATCTGAACTGGAAATAGAAGCGGAAAGTATTACTGCTGAAGAATTGAATGAACTGGAGGCCGATAGTCCTGATGAACTTGCAGAAGCATTAAATACCGCAGAAACAGACAGCGCTATTGATGAAGATAATTTTTTACTGGAGCCGGAAGTGGATGAACTAGATGAAGAATCTTTACCGGATGAAGATGAGCATTCAAGACGATAAAAATTATTAAGAAACAGTTTATACTATAACATTCAATGCAAGCAGGAAGATGACTTTTCAATTGTGTAAGATGAAAACACCCCATTGTTATACAGACCTAATAATTTCCGGTCGGCATTCAATAGCCTGCTTTCTGTTTCAAATCTGACCATTTATAATTAGACGAATTACCAGGCTATTTATTTACCGGAGGATAATGTTGTATTTTCTGATCAATGGCTACAATTTTGCCATTCTCAATTTTAAGATCATCTATCATCGTAAGTGAATCTGTTGTACCTTTTTTAGTGGTGGTTACCTGCTTATACCAAAGCGTTACATACTCCGCTTTTCCATCTTTAGACACCACCGATTCCCAGTCGTCCATATAAATTTTTTCACTTGTCAATTGCGACCGGCTATTACTAAAAATGGTTTTCAAACTATCCTTGCTTACCCTGGCATGATAGCCATCAAAACGAAGTACCACCGTATCGCCAAAAGCGGTAATACAGGCATCAATGTCACCATTTTCATAAGCCTTCAGGCTATTCATCACATTTACAGCGTGAACTTTATTACCAGGTTGCCAGTCTTCATAAGGTTCCGGTAGCGTGTATGCGTAACGGAGGTTTTGTTCAGAGCCAGCCACTGTGCTGCTGCTATCTGTGTCCACTTTATCTTTACTGGCAGATCTATCATTACAGCTCATAACAAATAATACCAAAATAATTTTTGCAAGTTGTTTCATTGAGTTGACTTTTAACTTCAAAATTGATTAATTAAAGTTTGCTGAAGCATAAATTGCCCCATCTAACATTATTTAAAATTAAAAAAAATTGAAAGAATAAAATAGAAACTTAATCCGGCGAAAGCAAGTTTTGTAGATAAAACTATTTACAGGCAATCAGAAAAGTCTGTCGCCTTTAAGGTTATCAATAAATTTATGACGACTGCAAATAATGTCCTGTCATCAATAAAACCAAAGTTGCTTATTAGCTTGTAGCATTTCCTGTATGGCCGAAATTTTGTCTGGGGTTACTGTTCCAGGTAAGGATGAAGATTTTCCCGGCGTTACAAAACTATCTGTATATACCAATTCCAGTGTTTCCCCGGATAAAAATGAATTTTCGGATTTGTGATCGCTGACAAAAAAATAATAAACTCCTTTTAAGAGAATTGACTTGACCGATAAATTATATAATTCACCGTCAAATTCAATACTTAAATTTCCTTGTAAAGTCATGCAATTTTTTTGAAAATAAATGTCACATTGGGGTCGATAAGCAAAAAACTAACTCAAAACTCAATGTGGAAATTACGGTATTTTTTATAGTAAAAATACTTTTTTACTTTTTTATTTAAAATATTATGGCTTTAGAAGAAATTTAAGAACTACCTGATGCGCTTAACAGCAGCGGTGAAATGAATTTTAGAAAGGAAAATTTACTGATAAAGTCCGCCAGGGCCTGTTCATTTAATTTTTCCCAAAGATCCCTCAGGGGTAGGTATTAATTCAAAAAAATGATTGGGTTTTAAACCGGGCTCATTTCTATGCGAAACGTATAAAATGGCTGTATTGGTTTCGGCTGCCACCTGGTTAACGAGTGCTGCAAATAAAAGGGCACTTTCATCATCAAGGCCCGATGTCGGCTCGTCTAAAATTAGCAGTGGCGGGTGTTTCACCATTGCCCGTGCTATTAAAATCATTCTTTGCTGACCTGGTGGAAACAGGCGGAAAGGTTGTTGTTTATCTGCATACATACCTAATAGTACCAACCAGTCATTTGCCCTTTTTATTTGCATATCGGTTGGCTTTATATACAAACCAACTGAATCAAAAAAGCCTGAAATAATCATTTGATGAATGGAATCCTGCCGTTCGAAATGCCGGATAATATTGGGAGCAAAATATCCTATCTTCTCTTTTATCTGCCACACTGTTTCTCCACTGCCCTTCTTTTTTCCAAACAACATCATGTCTTGTCCATAAGCCTTAGGGTTGTCGCCGGTGATCATAGATAACAACGTACTTTTACCCGATCCGTTCGGGCCTTTTAATTGCCAAAATTCACCTTCGCTAATTTTCCAGCATATATTTTGCAATATCGGCCGTTCATTATATTGTACCGATACGTTGTTCATTTCTACCAGCGGAAAAGCTAACGGTTCGTACTTGTGAAGCGGTGGCGGTATTGCGGATATTTCGTTTTTTGCCGGTGCAATATGTTGTTCTATAAACTCAGCCCGGGATTGTTTATCGGTTATGGCCTCACCTTCCAGCAGGTAAATGGTATCTATACAAGGCAGCAGATCTGGCTTTCTGTTTAAAAGCTGTATCAATACAATTGTGTCGGAAATTTCCTGCAGTTTTATTGACAATCCTTCACTTGCTTTAATATCCAAACTTTCAAAAACATCATCCAGGATAATGAACCCCGGTTTCCTTGTAAGAATGTAGTTTAACAGTGCTTTCCGCTGTTCACCCGAAGATGCAACTGAAAGTGTATTATTTAAGCCGGTTTCTATTTCAAGCTGACCATGAAATAATTCCTCATCAATAAAATGTTGTAATGCAATGCCGGAATAAACTTCACCTTGCAGGTTATGCATTGTTTCTTTAATTCCGGGGAGTTGTTCTGCCAATATTTGGTTAATCAACCATTTTTTATCGGTATTGCCATGTATGTAAATGGCGGAATGCTGTATTTTACTCATGCATCAATTAATTAAAAATAGTATCAGACTTCGAAAGCAACATTAAGACAAAGTTATCCGTAAATCCGCAGGTAGAAAATCGGTGTTGTTTTTTATCCGGTTTAGATTTTTACGAACCAGGCAGAAGTACTACTATTAAACTTCAGTGGCAGAGTTTACACTGAGGAACGAAGTGCACTTTTCAACTGCAACGCATTGAGGAACGAAAGGCAGCCTGCACCGGTCATTTATCGGGATTGCACTTCATCGCGGCTCTCAGCAGAACGTGCATTTTTTATCTTTATGGAGCAATTAAAAATGCACAAATTAATCCGTTGCCAGGTATAATTGCTTGATACGGTAAAATGAAAAGGAAATTTTTAAAACAGTTTTACTGCAAAGAGTTTCTTGCAGTACCAGCCTGAGAAGTAATAAATTGAAAGAACTCAGTTGGAATAGCGGCAATGTTATAGAAAGGGTATTGCTACCCGATGTAAAACCGGGTAGCCCAAATCAATCTTCATTAATTGTTTCGTACCTGTCTCTTAGTTGCATTGCCCTAATGCATAGTAGATGACTATAAAAATAAGGATGGTGCTTAAGCATCCACCGCCAAGTTTTTTTGCGCCGTAGCCGGCAATTAATCCTCTGAATAATTTGTTCATATTGATTGTTTGATAGTAAGGTATTTAATACTATCTGCATTAATCACTAATTGTACCAAAAAAATTTATCAATAAATGAAAATGGCAACTAATAATATGTAGAGAATTTTCGACAAAAAGATTGTATTGCCACTACAAGCCAAATGGATAATAAAAAGAAAATTTGTTCTTTGAAATCCTGGAAAAACCACCTATGAAATACTATTTAGTAAACTATCTTGTATTTACCAACAGCAAGATAACAGAAGACTGCACCACTGCAGTGTCCATACCAATGGATATTTACGACTGCACCGGTTCATTTAAAAATCAGATCAGCAAACAAAGAATGCTCCGCAACAATGATCAAAGCGTTGTAATAAAAACATACAAGCAAATAAGCGAAGATATTTTTATACTTGTTCACCCTTTCGTAAAAGAAAATAAAATAGAAACGCCGCAGTGTGCAGAAATGACCAATATTTCTTACCAGTTTAGCGTTACCAGCTACTCTAAATAAATAACTTCAAAGCCTGATTTGTAACCACCAGTATTCATAATGATACGGGCAGGCCTGTTATACAATGCCATGAACAAATCTGTTTTTTCGTTGTATCAATTCCCCATTCGTTTTACCCGGTTTTATGCTTCCTGTTGGTTTAGATAAAACGAACTACATTACAAGCATCGCAATAAAGCCGATAAAAACAATATTGCCCTATTTGAATGTTTAACAAAGCAGTTCCCATTCAGTTTCACACAAAAAATTAATTCCAGCATAGTTTCACTTAAATTTGAAGCAGGATCGGCAATTAATCACTCATTCGAATTTTTTTATACATGGCAAACAATCAATTTCCCCTTACCGGAATTAGTTCGGTAGCGTTGCATACCACGGGCCAGGATAATGCGGAATACGCACATATCACACCTATATATGCCACCTCCACTTTTACTTTCGACACAGCGCAGCAAGGCATGGAGCGTTTTGCCGGTGAAGATAAAAGCAGGATATATGGCAGGTGGGGAAACCCAACGTTTACGGCTGCCGAAGAAACAATAGCTGCACTGGAGGCTTTTGGCCTAACCAACGATAACGGTGAGCCGCTGCAACTAAAAGCAATTCTGCATTCAAGCGGGCAGGCTGCCATGACTACTTTATTTATGAGTAATCTAAAGGCTGGTGATTCCGTACTATCACATTACTCCTTATACGGTGGTACGTACGAATTATTTCTGAAGGTAATGGCTGAAGCTGGCATCAATACCATTATAGAAGATCTGAGAAACCTGGAGCTGGTTGCTGACATCATTTCAAAAAACCCGTCGATTAAATTAGTACATATTGAAACCCCGGCAAACCCTACCATTCAATGTGTAGATATAGCTGCAGTTACAAAAATTGCCAAACAACATAATCTGTTGGTTTCTGTAGATAATACATTTGCCACACCCTATCTTCAACAGCCTTTTAAATATGGGGTAGATTTTGTGTTTCATTCCACCACTAAATTTTTAAATGGCCATGGCACCGCCATTGGTGGCGTACTGATTGGAAAAGATATGGAATTGATGAAAACAAAAGTGTGGAAATGGCACGTGCTATTGGGCGGCAACAGCAATCCTTTTGATGCGTTTTTATTAATGAACGGTTTAAAAACACTGGAGATTCGCATGGACAGGCATTGCAGCAATGCAGTTGCTGTTGCAGATTATCTTTCAAAACATCCTGCCATTGCTCATGTAAATTATGTAGGACTGACTTCGCATCCCGATCACGCAACGGCCCTTCGACAAATGAAACATCCCGGCGCCGTTATGAGTTTTGAAGTAAAGGGTGGCCTGGTTGCAGGCATGCAATTCATTGATAAATTAAAGATGTGTGTACGGGCCATTTCGCTTGGCACTGTTGATACCCTGGTTTCTCATCCTGCAAGCATGAGCCATAAAGGACTTACTAAGGAAGAACGGCTGAAATTTGACATTACAGATGGATTAATCAGGCTAAGTGTTGGCATTGAAAACATTGCCGATATTTTAAATGATTTTGATCAGGCATTAAAATAAAAGCCTGTTGGCAAATAACCTCGTCAGTGAATAATTCAAGTTATATCAGCCAATAAACATCGGGTATTTTTTTACTGAAGCTTTAATGAAAAGCATTTAAAGTTCGGCCTTAAAAAGGCCGCCAAATACATAACTTTATATATGTCAACCGCTATTATTATAACGCTTTGTTCATTATTGCTCTTCGCATATTTATTCGATTTTACATCTTCCAAAACTAAAATACCTTCCGTTATTCTGTTATTGTTGCTGGGTTGGGTTGTGCGCCAGCTTTCATTAATGATGAAAATAAATATCCCATCTCTTTCGGGGCTGTTACCCATATTGGGTACCATTGGCCTTATATTAATCGTATTGGAAGGTTCGCTGGAACTTGAATTAAACAGTTCTAAACTATCCCTTGTAAAGAAATCGGTTGTGGTAGCGCTTGTGCCTATGATTGTGCTGGCATTGCTGATGGCCTGGGCGTTTACCTATTTTGGCAATTCAACTTTTAAAGATGGCATTACAAATGCAATACCGCTTTGCGTGATAAGTAGCGCCATCGCTATTCCCAGCGTAAAAAATCTGGCCAGGCACAACAGGGAATTTGTTATTTATGAAAGCAGCTTGTCCGATATATTTGGCGTTTTGCTCTTCAACTTTTTCTCCTTCAAAAGTATTTTTCAAATGGAATCTATTGGCATGTTCATCTTGCAGATTCTATTGATAATAGTCATTTCTTTCTTTGCAAATGTCGGACTAGCCTTACTGCTTAAAAAAATTGAACATCCTATAAAATTTGCTCCCATCATTCTTTTAGTCATCCTTATTTATGAAATTTCGAAGGAGTACAATCTTCCGGCACTTGTATTCATATTATTGTTTGGATTGTTTCTTGGAAACCTGGATGAACTGAAACGTTTTAGCTGGATTAATAAACTAAGGCCGGAAATACTTAACAAGGAAGTAGCAAAATTTAAAGAACTGATTATTGAAGCAACCTTTCTTATACGGTCGTTGTTTTTTTTACTTTTTGGATACCTGATTGAAACTGCAGAAATACTAAATACAAAAACCCTGGTGTGGGCGGTATGTATCGTAATTGGCATATTTCTTTTACGTGCCTTTCAATTAAAATTATCGAAGCTCCCAATTATGCCCCTGCTATTTATTGCACCAAGAGGATTAATTACCATCTTACTGTTCTTTTCCATATCGCCGATTCAAAGCATTCCATTGGTTAACCGGTCATTGGTGGTGCAGGTAATACTGCTAACCGCCCTTGTCATGATGTATGGTTTAATGAAACAAAAGAAAGAAAAGCCCGCCAAAGAAGAAGTTGAATTAATAGAATCAACAATACCGGAGTAGGGTACCTGTATATTTTAATAGTGAAAAAATTGAAGCGGACTAAAATATAGTTAAATTCCTTAACCCAAGCGATCTTAAAAAAAGTACATTTATAGTACCACTTATCCGATGGTGCCAAACCATTATTTTTTTATCCATAATACTATTATATGCAGGCGAAAAATATCGACGAAGTAATAAGCTATCTCGAAACAATTATACTGCTTGCTAAAAAAGAAGAAGATCCGCTGGGATATTTTGCTGCATTGTATTACCAGGTAACGGTTACTGTAAAAGAAGGCGTTGCCAGTGGATATTTTAACGACGGCCCCAGAATGGAAAAGTTTGATGTATGTTTTGCCAATCGTTACCTGCAAGCCTACACGCAATACAAACAAAACGGGCAAGCTACCGAAAGCTGGCAATCTGCATTTCTTACAACAAAAAAAGCATGGCCAATTGTATTACAAAATCTTTTGTTGGGAATGAACGCTCATATTAATCTCGACCTTGGCATAGCTGCTGCCCAACTTTGCCCGGGTGAAAATATACATGGGTTAAAAGAAGATTTCGACAAAATCAACACCATACTTTCTAACCTTGTGGCAGATGTAGAAAAACGGCTTACGGCTATATGGCCCCGTTTAAAATTTCTATTGAAACTTGCCGCTAAGGCAGATACCTTTTTAATTGATTTCAGCATGCAATGTGCAAGAGATGGCGCCTGGAAATTTGCAACCGAAATTGCCCCTTTAAATGAAGCTGCACTAACCAATTCAATTGCTGCAAGAGATAAAAAAATTGTTGATTTAACTCACCTTATCAATAAACCTGGCTTTATTATCAGTTCTATTTTTCTAATAATACGTATTGGTGAGATAGGTTCGGTATCAAAAAAAATCGATCACCTCTGGAGCAAAAATATTTTATAATTGTTCAATAAACAGTTGATCGCATTTTAGTAACAATTTTTCCCAATCAATGGAAATGTTATTGTATGTGGCTAAGTTTGCCGACCATCAGATTGAACAAAGATTATGCGGCCGGAAAATTCAGCTATACTCCTTTTATCTCCTCAACAACTTTTAAAGAATAATGCCATACTTGAATCCCTGTTGATTCAAAAAACCCAAAAGGGAGGCATCAACTATGTAACAAGGGAACTGGATGGTAAGGAACTTAACAGGTCATTTAACCATATCCACAAAAATTTAAAAGAGCTACTCATTCAATTTGATTCAATGCATAGCCTGTTAAGGGAAAACAGTATTCAAAACAAATTCAAAAAAGGACGAGCAGGCATTGCTTTTATAGAATTTTATCCACCTGCATTGCTCCGGGATTTACATAGTTTATTTGAAAGGGTAAAACCATATTCGCAATTGGTAAAATGGTATCATAAAATATGGCAGGATAAACATTCTGCCAGAACTGCCCCATGCGTATTCAGTAACTACAGGCCGCAGTTGCAATTTGAAGTAGCTAAAAAAAATAATTTATTTGTACTAAAAACTTTCATCTTACTAAATGGCAGTTTGTTTGATTTAACCTTGTTTGAACAGTATCATTTTTTACTATTCAGTAATGGAGAATATTTTTTAACCGGGTTCAAAGATTATCAAACACTGGAATGGTTGAAAACCATTGATACCGCACAATTCAGCCAGGATCCACAGGCTTTTGTTCACCAGGTACTTGCCCGGCTGGAAGAAGATTACAAAGTAACCCGCAATAATCTTTTTGAACAAAATATTATAGACACACCACCTGTAAACAGGATTTTACTAAGTGAAATAAGCGCTTCCTTTTTAGTACTGACACCGCAATGGTTATACGATGGTTTTTTAGTAGAAGGGCCATGGAAAGAAACTGCGGATATCACAAAAGCAGGCATCGCATATACCATCAAAAGAAATAAAGAGGAAGAAGATCGTTTTAAAAAAACACTGGTAGCATTGCATCCTAATTTTGTAAAGCAGTTGAATGGGTATTATTATTTGTCCTTTGCCGATGCACAAAAAAAACAATGGTTTTTAAAATCGTATCATTTTTTGCTGGAGCAGGACATACAGGTTACCGGCATGGATATGTTGCAGCATTTCCGATATTCAAGCCATAAAGCGGTTACTACAATTACAACCACAGAAAATAGCAACAATACACTAACGGTTAAGTTTAGCCTCAGCTTTGGCACAGAAGAAATTGCACTTTCAGATTTACAAAAAATGTTGCTATCCGGGCAACGGGCCATCCTGTTAAAAGATGGTAGCCTCGGAGTATTGGGCGATGAATGGATCAGTCAATATGATGCACTTATAAAACATGGAAAGGTTTCAAAGAAAGAAATTACTGTAGCAAAATGGATGGCCCTTACAGAGCAGCAATCATCTGAAGAAACCAGTGTTTTAAAACCTGCAATTAAAAAAGATTGGTGGCAACGCTGGCAGCAATGGCAACAGCCCGAACAGGTGCTGTATGCAGTACCGGCCGACATCGATGCAACCTTGCGACCTTATCAGCAAAAGGGATTTGAATGGATGGTATTGCTTGCAGAAGCGGGTGCAGGCGCCTGCCTGGCGGATGATATGGGTTTGGGGAAAACGCTGCAAACCATTTGCTTTCTTGCATACCGGTTTCAATTGGATAAGAACAATAAATTTTTGATCATCTGCCCATCCAGTCTTTTATATAACTGGATGCAGGAGTTACAAAAATTTGCTCCGCATCTTACTGCCATCGTGTATCATGGCAACCAACGAAATGTTGATATATTAAAAGATGGCGATCACCAGATAGTAATTACCACCTACGGAACTTTGCGATCGGATATTGAAAAAATTGAAACGATCCTTTTTGATATTGCGGTTATTGATGAAAGCCACAATATTAGAAACCCATCTGCACTTATTACCCGTGCAGTAAATCAGTTAAATGCTACTTCACGCATTGCACTGAGTGGCACACCGGTTATGAATAACACGTTTGATTTATATGCCCAGTTAAGTTTTTTATTGCCGGGCATGTTTGGTAGCAGAGATTTTTTTAAAAGAGAATATGCGGATGCCATTGACCGCGACCAGGACCCTGGTAAAATTAAGGCACTACAAAAATTAATTGCACCATTTATTTTGCGCCGCACCAAAGAACAGGTAGCATCGGATTTACCGGAGAAGGTTGAAAGTATTCTTTGGTGCAGTATGGGCAGCGATCAAAAAGCAGCTTATGAATCAATCCGTGAAAAGGTTAAGAACAGTATCTTTTTAGACATCAAAGAAAAAGGGCTGGGTACCGGTAAGTTAAGTGTGATCAATGGCATGCTAAAATTAAGGCAGGCCTGCAACTCAACAGAACTGGTTAAAGACGAAGATTTGTTTACCTACGATTCAATTAAAACAGAAATTTTGATTGAAGAAATTCAGCATATTATTCCGGATCACAAGGCGTTGGTATTTTCGCAGTTTACAGGTATGCTCGACTTGCTGGAGATCAGTTTAAATAAACACAATATTCAATTTTTAAGACTGGATGGAAGTACACCTATTCCAAAAAGACAGGAACTTGTAAATAATTTTCAGCAGGAGGATAGCAAAGAAAAAGTTTTTTTAATCAGTTTAAAAGCGGGCAATGCCGGCTTAAATCTTACTGCGGCAGATTATGTGTTTTTATTTGATCCATGGTGGAATACGGCGGTACAGCAGCAGGCCATTGATCGTACGCATCGCATCGGGCAAACCAAAAATGTATTTGCTTATAAAATGATTTGCAAAGATACCATCGAGGAAAAAATAATGCAGTTGCAACAACGTAAAAAGAAACTTGCAGAAGACCTGGTTGGCGAAGAAGAAGGTTTTGTAAAGGCATTAACCGAATCTGACATTGAGTTTTTATTCAGCTAAACAAGAAGTTGTTTAAATTTAATGCTGCAAAAAAAGATGGTGATAAATGATGCCATAAAAATATGAATGTGAACGGAGCACTTCGTTCCTCAGTGTAAACTCTGCCAATGTCGATGCCATGAAATGCGAATGCCAGTGAACAAAAAATTACTTGTTTGGCTAACAAACATACCAACCTGCTAATTTTATTCAATGTTTACAATACCTCTTTCCTTTTAAGTTTCATGTTACTGATTCGAAGTTCTTCTATATCCAGTTCAAGTTCGGCTTTGCCGATTGACTCTTCATTGAAAGTGCCTTCTTTTTGAAATTTGAGCAATAACTGTCTTTTATATTTTATGATCTCCAATTGTCCAGACATCATTTGCCTGAGCAAACTTATTTGTGCAACATCGTTTGTAATGTCATACCTGCCGGAGTTTTTCTTTTTGGAAAGCAAATTATAACTTGACTGGTAGCCCTTACGAATTTGCTCCATTATTTTGTCGTCCAGTTGAAGTGGAAAATCACGTTTTATAAATTGCAGGATGTTTTCAGTAAGTGTCAACTGCAAGTCCTTATCTTCTTTAGTCTGCAAATGTGTTTCTCTTTTGATGCCCAGGGTACGCACCAGCAATGGCAGTGTTGAACCCTGCACTACCAGTGTTACCATTATCACCACAAACGTAAAGAACAGTATGTGATCCCGCAATGGAAACACAGTACCGTTGCTTAAAAAAAGTGGTAAAGCTAAAGCAGTTGCCAGGCTCACAACACCCCGGGTACCGGTCCATCCTACTAACAAAACATTTTTCCAGGAAATGGGTTCTTCATTTGTATTATCATCGGGTTTGGTTTGTTTTCGGCTGAATATCTTTGGATGATAAGCACCTATAAAAACCCAAATGATTCTGATAAGAATTGTAACCACACTGATAAGAAAACCATAGGCCAACATTTGCCAAAACCCATGTTCTTTGAACCTGCCAATTACGGCAGGAATTTGCAAACCCATGAAAATAAACACCAGTCCGTTCAACACAAAAATTACAGTTTCCCATACCACGTTATTTTGTAACCTGGTTTGAAAGGACATGATTTCCCGTGAATGCCAGGCTATAAAAAAACCGGCAGTAACTACCGCCAGCACACCGGATGAGTGCAGGCCTTCTGCAACGATGTAAGCTATGAAAGGTGTAAGTAAACTTAGCGTGGTTTCTACAATTGGATTGTCTGTAATTTTTTTATGAGCCAATACCATAATAAAACCAACCGACAAACCAGCCAGTACGCCGCCGATACCTACCTGCAAAAACCCAAGCCATGCTTTCCAGAAAACAAAGGTGCCGGTAAACACTGCTGCTACTGCATAACGATAAGCTATCAACGCAGATGCATCATTTACAAGACTCTCACCTTCGATGATGGTAATTACCCTGCGGTTTAATCCCATGCCTTTGGTAATACTGGTTGCGGCTACCGCATCCGGCGGGGAAACAATTGCGCCCAATACAAATGCAAGCGGCCACGAAAAACCTGGAATAAAATAGTGCGCTGCTAATGCCACCGCAATGGTGGTACAAAAAACAAGCGAAATAGCCAGCGTAGAAATGGGCCGGATTTCTCTTTTAAATTCTAGCCAGGATGTTTTGAGGGAAGCATCATAAAGAATTGGCGGAAGAAAAATTAGAAAAACAATCTCGGGATCCAGTTCTATAGATGGTATAAACGGTACAAAGCCAATTGAGATACCTACAGCAAGTAATAGTATGGGATAAGGTAATTTTATTTTATTTGCAAAAGCTGATAAAATTATAAGCGTGGTAATGATAAATATAATGACAACAAAATTATTCATGTTTAAAGATAAATAGAGTTAGTTGGCCAAAAAAAATTCCGGTCAGCTATCTCCTCTTTTAGCAGTTCTAACGTCGCAATTACTCTTTTATTACTTAAAAAACTTCACCGCTCTTTTTACAAAACCCATACAATAAAAAAATCCCGGAAGTGTAACCCTGATATGTTTCTTAAATCAGGGCCACACTATTTTCGGGAATATCAATCTTTTACTTAATGCAGCTACTTATAATTTAGTAATGTCGTTTTCTGACACTAAAGTGCTTTCAACCTGGCTGGTGCTTACAGAAAAAGATTTTGAGTAAACTTTGCGACCAAGTACCAGGGTAAAATTTAATACCTGGCCTTCTCTTTTTTCAATCTTAATTGTTTTAACCGCTCCGGCTTTAAAACCTGCAGAATAAAGAGCTCCCTCTTCGCTATCAGCCAATTGAAATGTTGCATCTGCCGGTGTTGAAGATTTTACACTCACTTCAAACAAAACGTAATCATCATCTGATCCGATATATTTTACAGCAAATGGTTCTGTAATGTTTGCTACTTCATTAACCTGGTAGCTGGTAGGAATGGCAGTTTGAGCGTTTGCAATATTAGCAAATAGTACAAGTGATGCTACTGCTGCTGTTACTTTCTTTAAATTTTTCATGATCTTTAATTTTTTGTATTTAATGTTTTTAATTATCAATTTGTATGATGAGTTATCTCGTTTTAATTTCAATGGTAAGCAACAATTTGAATTGTTATTATTAGGCGCCTTTTCAAAACTGGCAGGCAAAGCGCAAAGAAAATTTTCTGATTTTTTTTTGTTAACCGGTGATTAAATTATTTGCTTTCATCACCGTGCTCATTTTCTTGTTTTTATCAACGCATCTGTTTTTTACGTTGATAATTTTTATACTTCCCCTGCAGATTGATTGCTTTTTTCTTTTTTTGCAGACCGTTGCAGGGGAAGTTAAATGCTTTGTTACTTCCAATAATAATTACAATTTTGTAATTTCATTTTCAGCTACAACTGTATTTTCCACACGCATTGTATTTACAGAGAATGATTTGTTGTAAGTTTCTTTACCCATTCTTAGTGTGAAGTTTAACTCCTGGTAGTCTTTCTTTTCAATCTTCATTTTTTGAGTATTAACCCCTTTATTGAAATTGTAAGAGTACAAATCACCAACTCCTTTATCGGTGATGCCAAAAGTTGCATTTCTAGTTTCGTTGATTACTGCCACTTCAAATAAAAGGTATTCTCCATCACTACCAAGATATTTAACTGAAAGTGGTTCCTCAGCCTTGTAGGTGTAACTTGCCTGTACAGCTTGTGCTGATACTGTGTTTGCTGTCATTATTAATGATGCGATTGCAACTGCAATAAATTTAAATTTTAAAGTTTTCATAATTTCTGTTTTATTAAATATTAGATAATACTTGTTTGATAGATCGCAAGCTGCGACCTGGTTTAAAAATTTTTATTTTTTCACATTGACTAAGCATCTAAGATCTTAATGCTGATTTTTATATGGCTGGCTACGTTAAATCCCTATGAGCTAGGGTATGATGTGAATATTACTTTTTGGGTAACTTTATTTACTCACTTCATTAATTGGGCAACAGATAATTTCTTCTTGCTTACACAAAGATAAACGTGTAATTCGTACGCAATAAATCAAAGTATGAATCCTTTACTGACCCGTAAATTATTTAAAAAACAGTGAAATCCGCTACTACAAAGGGTTTCGCTATTCAAATATAATGACGCCCAACTATGCCAGCGCTGTTCACGAAACGTGATAACCACACAAAAAAAGCGTATAATTAACATTTTAGACATATTGAAAATGGCCATAAAACAGCAATTTTATCAAAAAAGAACTGATCATTTATTGAATAAATCCAATAATTTCAATCCTGACAAAATTGACTCTTTACAATAACTGCGACATGAAACAAAACGACATAACAACCAGTGATCCGACCGTATCAACTGTTAGCCCCGTTAAGAAAAATATATTGCTGTCGTTTTTTATCCTGGTTAAATCTGCGATACATTTTTTCCTTATCAATAAAGCGTATAATCTACACCGTGATGAGTATCTACACCTGGACCAGGCCAAACACCTTGCATGGGGATATGAATCTGTACCGCCATTTACATCATGGATTTCGTGGTTAATACTTCAATTGGGCAATAGCGTATTCTGGATAAAATTTTTTCCCGTTTTATTTGGTGTGCTTACAATGATCATAGTATGGAAAGCTATAGAAGTCTTAAAGGGTGGCCTTTTTGCGTTGATAATGGGTGCAGTTGCCATTATCTTTTCTGTAATGATGCGTATCAATATCCTTTATCAGCCTAATTCATTTGACATACTTTGCTGGACATTTTTTTACTTTAGCTTTATTAAATACATCAATACTGAAAACAATAAATGGTTGTGGATTGCAGCAGTCAGTTTCGCAGTTGCATTTCTTAATAAATACAGTATTGGCTTTCTTATCATTGGGTTGCTGCCTGCTATATTACTAACTGAACACCGAAAAATTTTAGGGAACAAACAATTCTATTTTGCTTTATTACTGACGCTGTTACTTATTTCTCCAAACCTGGTATGGCAGTATCAAAATAATTTTCCGGTGGTGCATCACATGAAAGAACTGGCCGATACTCAATTGGTGAATGTACACCGGTCAGATTTTATGAAAGAGCAAATGCTTTTTTTTATAGGATCTGTTTTTACGCTGCTTGCAGCATTTATAGCCTTTGTAATTTATCGTCCGTTTAAACAATACCGGGTATTTGGGTTCGCCTATATTTTTACTTTACTCATCTTTTTATATTTGAAAGCCAAGCCTTACTATGCCATTGGCCTTTACCCAATATTATTATCTTTTGGCGCCGTTTACCTGGAGCATGCTTTAAAGAGTGGTTGGAAATTATATTTAAGGCCAGTGCTTATCTTATTGGTGTTGGTGTTATTTATTCCTTTTATGAAAACCATTTTTCCTATATCAACTCCGGAAAAAATTGCATCAGACAACGGGAAGTTTAAAAAGCTGGGCATGCTAAAATGGGAAGATGGAAAAGACCATATCCTTCCACAAGACTTTGCAGATATGTTGGGCTGGGATGAACTGGCTCATAAAGTAGATAGCATATATGAAACAATTCCAAATAAAATAAACACGCTTGTATTATGCGACAACTATGGACAAGCCGGGGCAATTAATTACTATACCCACAACAAAGATTTGCATGCAGTATCAATGAACGCAGATTACATAAATTGGTTTCCGCTTAAAACCAAAACAATTACCAATCTTATTCTTGTAAATGAGGCAGACAACGATATTATAAATGAAATAAAAAAGCAGCCACTATTTAAAACAATTGAACTTGCAGGGACTATTGAAAATTTTTATGCCAGGGAAAAAGGCACCCATATTTTTTTATTACTGGATGCTGCAATTCCTACAAATAAAATTTTACAAGATAGAATCAACAGTGTTAAAGCATCGATGCTAAAATAAAATATTTTAACTATGAGGGTAAATTTTGCCACAAAATGGGCAACGCTTTTTTTTGCATTTAGAATAACAGGCCTTCATGATGATTTGCTCTATAGAAAATAGCCACACTTATAAAAGGGCATTGCATTTGCACCAAATATTGTTAAAACTGAGATTATGGAAAAAAGAGTATTGGGTATATTATTGACAATATTAGGAATCGGGGGACTTATAGCCGCAGCGTTTTATTTTATGGATGGCGGATCTGGCACCCGAAGTATAAAGTCGATCGTAATGTTTGGTGTTTTAGGGGCCATCTTTTTTGCCGCTGGTATTGGACTGATTCAAAATACAAAAGACAAAGCAACTTAGTGAAATTATAAATTCCAGGGAAAACCAACCGTAAATTGGGAGATATCCGTTTATAATGAACGTTCTCCAGGGGAATTAGAAAATCTGAAAAAATAACAAGAAAAATAAAAAATGGCTCTAATTTCTGAGCCATTTTTTTTTGCAGGTAACCAGCCAACAAATATACCCTGGTATTTACAAAAATTATCTCCCTAAGTGTATACTGTTGAAGGCTTACGAATTCCCTCGGCAAATATTTCTACTATTTTTTTATTAAAGGCGGGTAAATCTTCCGGGCTTCTGCTTGTTACCAGGCCGTTATCTACCACCACTTCCTTATCGAGCCAGTTAACGCCTGCATTGATCAAATCTGTTTTTATTGATGGATAAGAAGTCATGTCACGGCCCGATATCATCCCGGTTTCTATCAATAATTGCGGTCCGTGGCAAATAGCTGCCACTGGCTTCCCGGTTTCAAAAAATTCCTGCGCAAAAGACACATACTCCATATCCAGTCTCATTTTATCAGGATTTATTACTCCACCCGGAATTAACAATGCATCATAATCATCGCTGTTGGCAGTATATAAATTTACATCAACCGGTAATTCAATACTCCAGTGATCGTGATTCCAGGCCCTAACGGTATTTTCCTGCAATGAAATAATTTGCACTTTTGCACCTGCTTCTTCCAATGCCTTTTTTGGGCTGGTAAGTTCTATTTCTTCAAAGCCATTGTCGGTAAGTATTGCAATGGTTTTATCTTTTAATGTTATCATTATAAATAGCTTTAACTGTTATAAAATAATACAGTTTATAAATTACTAAAACTATACCATTGGGTAATTTCCGGCAAAAACACTGTGTTAAAAGAAGCGAATATTAAAAAAGCTACATTTTTTCAGTAGCAGTTTTATATATTTATTTGAATGGTTAAATAAAAAATATTTTTTTAAAATATGGTGACTCATCATTCGTCTACTCATTTATACAAAGATGAAGGATGTACTTACCATACCAATTGAAATGAGCGCTGAACGCAATAACAATATCACGCAAACCTTTAAAAAGCTGAGTGACCGGCTTTTTAGTTTTATCAAGCAACGGGTAAACAGTAATGAGGATGCAGAGGATATTTTGCAGGATGTATTTTACCAGTTTGCCGGAAACACGGAACCAATAGAGCAGGCCAGCAGTTGGCTGTATAAAGTTGCACGCAATAAAATTACCGATAGCTACCGCAAACATAAACTGCCGTTGGCGGATGATATATTGAGCAGCGCAGAGGGTGATGATACCATGATGGATTGGAAGGAAATACTGATGCCGGCTGAGTCAAATCCCGAAACGGAATACCTGCGCAGTATATTTTGGGAAGCCTTGCAAGGCGCATTGGCAGAACTACCCGTTGAACAAAGTGAGGTATTTGTACAAAACGAAATTGAAGGCATCGCCTATAAAGAGATAGAAATGCAAACCGGGGTAAGTGTGGCCACACTCATTAGCCGAAAGCGATATGCCGTACTGCATTTAAGAGACAGGCTCAGTGTATTGAAAGATGAATTATTAAATTATTAAAGCAGATCACCTGCCTAAAAAATCGGCAGGAAATTAAAAAAATTATTCTAAAAAATTATAAAAAATGAAAAAGTTCTGGATTAAAAAAGGGTTGATGATGTGTACATTTTTTATTGCAGCAGTATTATTATTTGGCGCAGTAGTGATGGGATTATGGAATGCAATATTACCGGCAGTGCTGGGAGTTAAAGCCATCACATTTGTACAGGCGCTGGGAATTTTATTACTGAGTAAAATATTGTTTGGAGGATTTCATGGCAAAGGTCGGGGCTTTCGTGGAAGAAATGGAGGCCCTATGTGGAATGAAAACATGAAAGAAAAATGGGGTGCAATGACACCGGAGGAAAGAGATCGGTTTAAATCTGAATGGAGAAACAGGTGTGGTTCCGGATGGAGAAGAAGCTCAAAACCGAATAGCGAAGAAACGGATGTAAAAACGGATTAATGCATGTGTTTAAAACCCCTTGTATCAAATTATTTTAATCAACCTTTTGTATGGACATCTTAGTATTTAAAACCAATCTGAGCGATGTACAACACATTAGAGCCGTAGAACCTACGCTTGATATTCATCCATTGATTTACCAGTGGAACGTAGATCTGCATGATTGTGATAAGATATTAAGGGTACTATCAAACAGCATTGCTGCGGAAGAAGTAGAAAATTTATTGACAAGTGCCGGCTATTATTGTGAGGAGTTGAAGTAGTGAACTGCAAGCCCCCGGCCCCTAAAGGGGAGCAATTGACGAGTTCAATAATTCTTAAAGGTTAAAATAATGGGGAGTTTAATGAAACAGCATACTGTGCATCAAACTCCCCTTTAGGGGCCGGGGGCTACATATTTCTCCTGTATTGCCCGCCCACACTATAAAGCGTATTGGTTATTTGCCCCAGTGAACAATACTTAACTGTTTCCATTAATGCTGCAAAGAGATTTTCATTATTGACAGCAACCTGCTGCAATTGTTTCAACATTTCGGCTGATTTTTCAGTATGTCGTTGATGAAATGCCTGCAATGTTTTAATCTGGAATTCCTTTTCTTCGGTTGTGCTGCGGATTATTTCCGAAGGTAAAATGGTGGGGCTACCGTTTTTATTCAGGAAAGTATTTACACCAATAATAGGAAAGTCGCCTGTATGTTTTAGTGTTTCATAGTACAAACTTTCTTCCTGAATTTTATTGCGCTGGTACATCCGTTCCATAGCACCTAACACACCGCCTCTTTCGCTTAATCTTTCAAATTCTTTCATTACCGCCTCTTCAACAAGGTCAGTTAATTCTTCAATTAAAAATGATCCCTGGTTTGGATTTTCATTTTTTGCAGTACCCAGTTCCCGGTTAATGATAAGCTGTATGGCCATTGCCCTGCGTACACTTTCTTCAGTTGGGGTAGTAATGGCTTCGTCATAAGCATTTGTGTGAAGCGAATTACAATTATCATAAATAGCATACAGGGCCTGCAACGTAGTGCGTATATCATTGAAATCTATTTCCTGTGCATGCAAGCTTCTGCCGCTTGTTTGAATGTGATATTTTAATTTCTGGCTACGGCTGTTAGCATTGTATTTATATTTCATGGCCTTGGCCCAAATCCGGCGGGCAACTCTGCCAATTACGCTGTACTCCGGATCCATGCCGTTGCTGAAAAAGAAAGACAGATTGGGAGCAAAATCATCTATGTTCATTCCCCTGCTTAAATAATATTCAACATAAGTAAATCCGTTGGCCAATGTAAAGGCCAACTGGCTGATTGGGTTTGCACCTGCTTCAGCAATATGATATCCGCTTATGCTTACACTATAAAAATTCTGTACTTTATTTTCTATAAAATAAGCCTGCACATCACCCATTAATTTCAATGCAAATTCGGTTGAAAAAATACAGGTATTCTGTGCCTGATCTTCCTTTAAAATATCGGCCTGCACAGTGCCCCTTACCGTTGCAAGTGCGGTTGCTTTTATTTTTTCATACACTTCGGGCGGCAATACATCTTTACCGCTCAGCCCCAGTAAACGAAGTCCCAGCCCATTGTTTCCAACAGGTAATGTGGTATCGTTCCCTTCTGTAACTTGTGTTTGATCTTCTGCTGCGGATAAAATTTTGGGCAGCAATGTTGGATGAATGGGCTTGCCGTCTGTGCCAATATATTTTGGCAGGTCATCGATGTTAAACCTCGATTCTATAATGCCATTTACTTCTTCTCTTAAATTATTTTCAACTATATATTTTTCGCATTGCTGGTCAATGGCTGCATTCATAAAGAAGGCAAGTAGTATCGGAGCCGGGCCATTGATGGTCATGCTTACCGATGTTTTAGGATCGCAAAGATTGAAACCGCTGTATAATTTTTTTGCATCATCTACTGTGGCAATGCTCACACCACTGTTGCCAACCTTGCCAAAAATATCAGGCCTGTAATCGGGGTCTTCTCCATATAACGTTACACTGTCAAATGCTGTAGATAATCTTTTTGCAGGCTGGCCCTGGCTTACATAATGGAACCGCCTGTTGGTTCTTTCAGGGCCACCTTCACCGGCAAACATTCTGGTAGGATCTTCTTCAGCTCTTTTTAAAGGGAACACGCCGGCCGTATAAGGAAATTGCCCGGGAAAATTTTCCTGTATGCGCCACCTTACTATATCGCCCCAATCTTTAAAACGTGGCACTGCTATTTTCGGAATTTTTGTATGAGACAAAGATTCAAAAAATAAGGGTTGTTTTATAATCCTGCCCCTTACATCATACTCAAAAAAATCATTTTTATAACGGGCTTTTGTATGCTCCCATTCATCCAGTAATTTTTTACACAACGGAAATAATTTTTGCTCAAGATCATCCTTTACTCCCTCCAAAGCCTTAACTGCAGCACCTTCCGCATTAACTTCATCTTGCTCCTTTAACAACTGCAATGCACCGCTTACCTGGTAAAGTTTACTGGCAATTGCCGACTGTTCAATACTCAGCGTATTGTACTTTTCAATTTCTTCTACAATTTCGGAAAGGTAACGTACACGTTTGGGTGGTATAATGGCTGATTGACTTGTAGTATCTTTTGTATGTGCATGATGGGTGATCTCACCCTTGAATTTCACAGTCGTTTTTTCGGCAATGTGCTCCATCAATCTTTCAAATAATTCGTTGATGCCTCCGTCATTGAATTGGGCAGCAATGGTTCCTATTATTGGCAACTCGTTATCTTTTGCATCCCACAAACCATGATTGCGCTTGTATTGTTTGCGTACATCATGCAGGGCATCCAGCGCTCCCGCTTTATCAAATTTATTGATGCATACCAGGTCTGCATAATCCAGCATATTTATTTTTTCCAATTGCGAAGCGGCTCCATATTCCGGTGTCATCACATACATACTTATGTCCACATATTCCAAGATAGATGCATCGCTTTGGCCAACTCCGGCACTTTCTAAAATAATAAAATCGTAGGCTGCATTTTTACAAATGTCTATCGCTTCCTGTACATACTGACTGAGTGCTTTATCACTTTCACGGGTAGCAAGGCTTCGCATATACGCCCTGGGCGATGAGATGGCATTCATTCTTATTCTGTCGCCCAATAAAGCCCCGCCTGTTTTTTTCTTTGAAGGATCTACGGAAATAACCGCAATGGTTTTATCTGTATAATTATTTAAAAACCTACGTACAATTTCATCGGTTACACTACTTTTTCCGGCCCCGCCTGTGCCGGTTATACCAAGCACCGGAATAATTTTGTCCTGCTCCAACTGATCTATTTCAATTTCATCGTTTGCTGTTAAATTTCCATTTTCAGCATTTGTAATTGACCGGGCTATTTTTCTTATATCTCTTGCTTCACCCAATTTTAATTCGCCATTAATTTTCAGGCTGCCATTAATATTGTAGTCGCATTGTTTTACCACATCTTCAATCATTCCTTCCAGGCCCATTTGCCTGCCATCATCGGGGCTATAAATTCTTGTAATACCATAGTTATGTAATGTTTCAATTTCAGCGGGCAATATGGTGCCACCACCACCGCCAAATATTTTGATATGTCCGCAACCGTTTTCATCCAACAGATCTTTCATGTACTTAAAAAATTCTACATGCCCTCCCTGGTAACTTGTAATGGCAATGCCCTGTACATCTTCTTCAATGGCACATTCCACAATTTCCAGTACACTTCTATTATGCCCCAGGTGAATGATCTCTGCACCTTTTGATTGCAGAATGCGGCGCATAATATTGATTGCAGCATCGTGCCCATCAAATAAGGCGGCGGCAGTTACTATACGTACTTTATTATTTAGTGTAAATGGCATCGCAAAATCGTTTTATAACGTAAGTATTAACTTTAACAAGCAATGGCAAAAATACAGTTTTATAATGCAGTAATAAATGCTCTAATTCCTATAAATAAAAATGCTCATCAACACCTGGAAGATGAACATTTTATAGCAACCAATTGCCGATAATTAAGATTGAAATAAATTGTATGCTTTCACATTCAAATCATATTGAATACTCATTTTTTAGTAGCACCGTAAATATTTTAAAAGCAGGTAAGTATGATTACTATACTTCGCAAGGGGTAAAAAGGTGAATAAGAATTTTTGTCCGGGCTGTAAAGCAATGGGCATCACCGTTGCATCGCCCTCTTCTACTTATTATCAATTGGCAACTTCAATTGCGTTTAAAATTAAATGACGCCTGTTTTATTTGTTTACAGAACAAAATAAAACATCACTCATTTATCCCTTGCACAGTATAGTTTTATTCGGCTTTATTTCCTGCTCTAAATAATTTAGGGATGTCAAAAGCAAGGCCAACTGAAAAATTTAAGGGATGATAATTTATTGGCCCTTGTGTTAATGGCAATGAAAGTCCAAACTGGTATTCAAGCAACAAACCAGGTACTGATTTTATGCCGAAGCTTTGTGTAAACGATGGTTCCCAAAATGCAAAGTTGGTATAACTCAACCTGCTTAGTTCGTAATCACGTAATTCATCTGTTGTATAATTTGTTTGTATGTTATTGTAGTTAACAAAACTTAACCTGCTGGACACTGAAATGTTTAAATTCTCCCGAATTTTAAAGATGATTGCAGGCTGTACGTAAACCTTAAATATGTCATCATTGTGAAATCTTGAATAAGGAACACCGTTATAATCTTCCCCATTATCATTTAAATTAAACTTGCCAAAACCTACGCCGCCAAATACCTGGAAGATGACAGTTTTTCTTTTCCTTTTAAAAGATTTAAAATATCCTATGCCCAACTCTGTAAGTCTTCTTTTATAACGAAGTGTAGTGCTATAATCCCCATTTTGCTCTTTTCGGTAAAAAAGATTTGCCTGTACAGCAAAGTTGTTGGTAACGGCCACGGCAGCTTGTAAATCGTACCCATAGCTTTTATTAACTTCAGTTCTACCGGAGTAATTATTGTCGTAAGTTCTACCGCCGGAAATGTTGTTGGAGTAATTTGCGGCAAGTTTACTATCGCCTGCTTTAACAAGTACCGGAATATTTTGTGCTGATGGGCTGTAGATATACCTGGGCGTACTGCACGATATCATCCACAGGCAAATTACCAGGAGGATTATTTCTTTTCTCATATAGGGGTTCGGTTTTTTAAATCATTCTAAAAGTAAGTGCGGCAAACTCATCCACACTCAGGGTTTCTGCCCTTCTGCTAAATAGTTCATCCTGCAATTCTTCTGCCGTAAATAAACTCTTTACTGCATTTCGCAAAGTTTTACGACGTTGATTAAAGGCTGTTTTCACCAGTACTTTAAACGACCGCTCACTCTTAACGTTTAGGTCTGTTGTTCTTCTTTTTAACCGGATAACACCGCTTTGAACTTTTGGTGGCGGGTTAAAGCTTTCATTGCCCACATCAAACAAATACTCAACATCGTAACAAGCCTGGATCAATACACTTAATACACCATACACTTTGCTACCTTCTTTTGATGCGGCTCTTTGTGCCACTTCTTTTTGAAACATACCAATTACTACGGGTACTTTATCTTTCCAATCAATTACTTTAAACAAAATTTGTGTAGAAATATTATAGGGAAAATTACCAATAACTGTAAATGGTTCATCAAACGGTGCATCAATATCCAGGAAACTTTCTGCAATGATTTTATTTTTTAATGAAGGGTAAACCTGCTGTAGGTACACTGTTTTTTCATCATCAAGTTCTACTGCTTTAAAATTAATGTTGGGTATGTCAACAAGGTGCTTTGTTAATGCTCCACCACCCGGGCCTACTTCCAGTAAATTGGTAAAACTGTCTTCTTTCAGGCTGTCTATTATTTTCTGAATGACTACCCCGTCCTTCAAAAAATGTTGACCCAGCGATTTTTTTATTTTAAACATTGCCACAAATGTAGCAAAAAGCCCTTTCAGTAAACTGAAAGGGCTTTGAGAATAAATCAGGTACGCTATTTATTGGTTAGCAATAATATTTTTTCCGTTGTTAACTGTCCGTTTAATACTGTTTGAATGCTGTAAACACCTTCAGGATATTTACTGAGATTAATCAGTTTTACAGTATTACTTCCCTTAACAATCGCCTGCTTTTGCATAAGCACCGTTTTTCCACTGTTATCAATTAGTCGAATATCGATGGTTGTATCTTTATCAGCATAGAAACTGATGTTGATATACTCGTTTGCAGGATTAGGCGCTATACGCAAGGCATGCCTTATCTGACCGGGGTGTACAACAATTGAATTGGTGTATTTGCTACCACTGGTTTTTGATACTAATTTAACCCGGTAAACAATATCACTTGCATCTATTCCTTCTATATTATCCGTAAAATCAAACACCTGTTCCTCATTTAAATACACTTCCGGATGTATGGCTGCAACGGTAATAAAGATTCCATTACTTACACTTCGTTCTATTTCAAAATGATCGATGTTTTCCTTAGTGATGATAGCCCATTTAAGCAATGACCTGTTTCCTTGCCGGGTACCATCAAGGTTAAACTTTTTCACATTCAACACAAGGCCAACTGAACGCCAGTCACGATCTGGTGCGGATGGAGGCGTTTGCTGTACCGGTGAACGGCTACCCGGAGTTGCATCACCCGTAAAGCTACCACTGTTGCCCATACGACCCGAGGTGCCTCTTATGTCGCTTAAGGAATTAATAGCATCAAATTTATTATCTAACCCATCACCATCGTCATCGAGGTATGTTAATGCCACATCATCGTCGGCCAATCCATTCAGGTTAAAATCATTTCCTTCAATGATATCCGGGATGCCATCTGAATCGGTATCAAGGTCTATATAATCTGGAATTTCATCTCCATCTTTATCATAAGCGAATATTCCGGGACCACCAAAACCATTTCTTGTATCATACCTGTCATCCAGCCCGTCTTTATCTGTATCAAGAAAGGAAGGAAGTTTATAGTTGTAAGTTGACATGCCTTCTACATTATCCGGAATACCGTCGTCATCTGAATCAATATCAAGATAATTAGGTTTGCCCCTGCCGTCCGTATTAGTAAGATTTAGTGATGCCATTGCCCTTACCGTATTGCTCCAGCCATCTACGCCAATTGTACCATCTATCCAGCCGTCAAAATTTGTATCCGGCAAGCCAGATTCTATTACATCCACAATACCATCCCCATCACTATCACAATCGTAGGGATTGGCCCTGCTATCCTGGTCCATATTTTTGTAAGGATAACTATCTGCACGGCCATCTGCCGGTGATGTATCAGCGCCGGTTCTCAACAATGCATTCAGCGTATTTTCTGCTATCCCATCATTACCCACATCGCCATCTACATTATCACTAAAACCATCGCCATCTGTATCAGTAAACCCGCTTATTCGTCCGGTATTACTTGTGTACGGCCCCTGCACTTCCACCACATCAGGAATGCCATCATTATCACTGTCTAAATCGATGTAATTTGGAATGCCATCTCCATCCAGATCAGGAATACCAAGGCCAAGCCCCGAACCCGGAACACCGGTGCTGTTGGCATCTACATTTTGAGAAAGGCCGTCATTATCAGTATCTGTATAGTTATCTATTTTGCCATCGCCATTTGCATCTACCCCGTAACATTCCACCACATCAGGAATGCCATCGTTGTCGCTATCCCGGTCAAGCATATTAATGATGCCATCTTTATCCGTATCAAAGCGATCATCCACATTATCTCCATTTGTATCAATACGCCCCGGAAAATTTGTATCTAAATAATTAGGAATTCCATCATTATCAGAATCGCCATCTGCCTGGAAATTATCATTGATAAAATCATTGGTATTGTCAACAAAACCCGGGTAAGTAGGATCAAGCGCATTGATGATTCCGTTTGAATTGGCATCCTGTAAAGCTACCGGCATATTGCTTTCCACATAATCAGGAATACCGTCTTTATCCTTATCAATATCGCAGGATATAAATACCGTTACCTGCTGGCAGGATGTAGTGTTACAATCACCTTCGGCACGTACATAATAGGTAGTGGTAACAGATGGGGTAACGGAAAGCGTTGCACCTGTACCAACCAATGTGCCACCACAACTTCCTGTGTACCATTTCCAACTTGCGTTAGCGCCCAATGAACCACCCGTAATACCAAGTGTAACTACAATGCCCGGGCAGATATTATTTTTATTTTTTGTTGCAGTGGTTGCAGCCACTGAAGGCACTTTGCCGGTAAGTTTTAAGGCAGGTGAAATATACTGGCAGGATGCGTTGCCAATATTACCTGCAGCGGCAATAATTACACGATAATATTTTCCTGTGTCGATTGCAGCTATTGAAGGAATTGTATAGTTTGCCGTAGTTGCGCCGCTAATATTTATAAATGGCCCCGTTGATAACACAGATACCTGCCACTGATATTCTTTTGCACCTGGTAAAGCTCCCGGATCATTCAGTGATGAAATAAAAGTGGTAGAACTTCCCAAACATCCGGCAGAAACTGCACCAATATTTACAGAAGGCAACGGATCACAGGTGCCAAATTGTATATCATCAATAGCCACATCGTTTCCACAACCACCTGGTGCGTCATTTATTAATTCAAATATTAAATTGTCATATGAAGTTGGACTTAAAAATTTCAAGCCGAATTGCTGCCAGCTCGTTGATACAATACTGGTAGTTGATAACTCAGTTATGATAAGGCCCGAAACGCCATCCCTGATGCGAATCTTTATTTTAGGATATTGAAATCCACCAAAGGCATTACACTTTGTCTGGTAAGTTGTATTGCCAATAAAAGCTGCATAAAAAGAAATTGAATATTGTTGATTGGCACAAAGAGCAGTTTGAAAACCACCCTGGTACATAATATTATCTTTTGCATCGGCATTTACAATTAGCATTCTTCCATTTGAGCCACCTGTATGATCAGTGAAGCTTAAAAATTCCGGATTGTTTGCATTATTCGGATCATTCGTTATTGTATAAGTTTCGATGGGTATTGGCTTTGTTGTGCTTCCCGTATATAATGTGTTACTAATTGGAAACAATACCCCCGTAGCGGTAACCGGAGCCGGAATTACAGTTGAAAGGCCTGTGCCACTACCAAAATTCTGGCTATATAGTACATTGGTTAATGAGGCACAAGGTGGTGATAAAGCCGCTACTGTAACAAGGAAAGGTGTAGGCTGGTTTTCGCCTACATCATCGGGTTTATCGTTCAGGTTAAGATCTGGATTGCTACCATTGGTAGACAAATCAAAAAGTTTGTCGCCAAACATTCCAACGCCTGTAACGATCGCCTGGTTATTGTACACAATTCCTGGTTGAATATTGGCAATCTTACAGGTTATCTGCAATTTTAACGTGTTTTGCCCGGGAATATTTGAGAATGTACTACCCGGATTAAACAAGGCAAAATCGGTTTTTCCATTGTATGCAGGATTAACGGTAATTCCGGAAGGTCCTGTATAAGACGTAATTGAACCACTGATTAAATTGCCCAATCCGTTTATTTTTATAAGCGAATCATATGCCTGTAGATTAGTGACAGGGGTACCTCCATAATTTTTAATGAAGACCTCATAGACTACGTCGTAGGTTTTAGATCCGACAGGATTTTCTGTAAGTGAAACTAATTTTTTCGCCGCTCCAACTCCCGAACTAATATCTGTCATATCAGTAGAGTTAAATAATTTCGGGCCTGCATTGTAGGAGATTGGAGACTGTGTTCCGGTTAATATGTCAATTTCTTTGTAAGTACTGGAGCAGCTGCCGCCATAAATACTGGCCACCAATTTTCCGTCCGAATAGGCCAGTCCCACCAGGTTGGTTCCCTTAGGAACTATTACCGTGTCAATATAAGTAGCTACCAGCGGGGTAGCAGTGTTATAGTCTTTCCAGTTTACAGTAAAATATTTGTTATCAAAAATTGCCAGCATTTGGCCACCTGGTGTCATTACAAGGTCACCGTTTTGGGCATAAATATATCTTGATCCGAAATCAATATTTTTTAATGCACCCAATGCCCCGGTAGCAAAATTCACTTCCTGCAATTGCATACTATATTTACCACCCCCTGCATCTATAAAGTTCATTTGATAGGCAAGTCCTGTAGCAGGGTCAAACTCAACCCCGGCTACAAACTGGTTATTAAAAGTCTGGAAGACTGGTAATGGTGTGCCGGTATTAGGGCAGCTGGTAGGCAACCATCGGTAGGTGTACGAGTTCCAAACGCCTTTTGCTTTTGCTATTTGTGTAAAATATATATAAGTATCGTAAGGATTGTAAGTTATACTGGCAAAAATGTCGCTAAAGCCCGGGCTTTCAAGAATGGGCTGACAAATATTTCTATGTGTAAGATCTTTAGTATTTGAGTTGTAATCAAAGTACTTAACTGAATCCTGGCTATTGCCTCCTACGCCACATGGGCTACCGATGCCAATAGGTAAGGCAACTGTTGCTCTTTGAGCATCACTGCGTAATGCAAAAACCAGCAAAATTGCCAGTAAGACAATAAACTGTTTTTTAGCGTATTTCAGAAAGGTAAAAGTATGCATGGTAAGGATTTTTTCTTGCGGTATTTATATTTCTATGGGTATCGTTCTTATTTTATTATAATTATTTTACTGGTACTGTTTCCGGTAGCAGCATCTTGAATTTCTACATAATAACTACCTGCACTCATATCCGATACGGATACCCGTAAACTGCCATTGCTGTCAAAATTTTTATCGGACAGTTGTTTTATTATTTTACCTGATACATCATAAATTTTGATATTAACCCGAGGTACTGCCCTTGTTGATTCTATTACAATAAAATTAGTTGCAGGATTTGGCGCAATTGAAAAATTATCATCAGTTGTATTAACAATAGAGATGGTTTTTGTGTAAACTGCAGCACCCTTTTTTTGATTCAACTTTATCCGGTAATAGATATTTTGCGCAGGGCTGTTGTGGTCGATATAAGTATATTTATTTTGAGATGATGTTAGCTGAACTCCTACTATATCAATAGTTTTGAAAGTAGCGCCATCCAAACTTCTCTGTACTTCAAATGAAAATAAATCACTGGTATTATCAACGTTCCACCAAAGGTTTACATCCTGCCTTTTCTTGTTTCCTGAAAAATTTACAAAATTTGACGACAGGGTTGAGAGACCCGGATTTTTGGTAAAGGTACCATTTGCCAATACCTGATTAAATGCATCAAAGGTGATTGTTGTAGGCACAAATGATAGATCATATTGTACAATGTCAGATCCTGAACTATTGAGTATTCCATTGTCATCATAGTAAATAAGGCCAGCCTTGTCGTAAACTATGATGGTTGTATCGCCACCACCACCTTGTATACGAACTGCCACTGGCATATCAAAATGCGGCAGAGATGAGTACGATGTAGTTTGTGGTAATTGTAAAAAAACCTTTTTGCCAACATTATTCCATCCTGCACCACTATAACTTGCAAAGCCGGTATTGTAAATCCATTGGCTAAAAAATACCGATAAATCCAGGCCCGATACAGCTTCCATATGATGCTGAATATCTGCCGTAACAGCGTTGCCATTTTTTAACAGGGGATCCTGCTGAATATTTTTTATTGCCTGGAAAAATTTAGCATCTCCCATCAACGTGCGAAGCATATATATTACCATGGCTCCGCGTTCATACACATACACGGCAGGGGTAAAAATGGAGGAGATAGAAGAAGTATCGTTTACATAAACACTTTGTGATTGATTGGCGCTATTAATTGCCTGGCTTTTGTGGTATCCTCTCCAGGAGGCACCAGTTTGACCACTGCAAACGGATGGGGCAAACTCTGCACAAATGGATTCTGAAAATGTTGCAAAACTTTCATTGATCCATATTTCCCGCCAACTGCCACAGGTAACATTTGCACCAAACCATTGATGCCCCAATTCATGTGCTATAATATCCCAATCGGTACTTTGATTATAAGTACTGGCATTCATTCCACTAAATGTGTTATGCTCCATACCTCCGCCAAAACCAAAAGTGTAATGGCCATATTTTTCATTCTTAAAGGGATAGTCGCTGAATTTATTGCTGAAAGTTGTAAGCATTAAAGCAGTATTATCTAGCGTACCTTGTGCTATCGTTGTATTGGTTTCCGGAAACAGGTAATTATAATAAGGCATTGGAGTTCCACCTATATTAACAATCGTAGGAACGGCTGGGTACTGAACAAAATTTGCTACTGCTGTGCAAACCTGGTAAGCAGCGATAGGATACCTGTGTTTCCAGTAGGTAATTACATTGCTACCGACAGTGGTTTCGCTTATCAAAGTGCCATTACCGGCAGTTTTAAAACCTACCGGGGTACTTACAATAACATCCAGCGAGTCTGCTTTATCATTTACCACAAAAGATTTACAAGGCCACCATGTATAAGCTGAATAAGGTTCAGACAATGTGTACACATAGTTTTTTGTTGAATTATGCTTTGCTTTTACATAACCGGTTCCGTTACTAAAACCCGGCACATTGGGAGGAACACCCTTATAAAAAATTTTAACCGAGTCAAGTGTACCCTTTACGGCAATTGTTGGAATTGTAATTTCTATTAAATCTATTGGGCGGTTAATATTAGCGGCACTTAATTTTGTACCGTGGTAATAGACAGAGTCGCAGCTTAAAGGGTTGGCAAAATCAAAAGCAATGGTGCTAAAATTGGCGATCCCGGTTTCAAAATAGGTGGTAACATTTCCACTGATATATTTTCCGATAGACGTATCAGGATTAATTCTTAGTTCGAGCCGGTGATACTTTACATCATAATCCAACCCCGTTGCAGGCAAACCTGTAGTGGCCAGTTGCCTGTAAAAGTTCATCTCAGTTTCAACCAGTTTTGTACGGGCTTCATTGCGATGATCCCAGGGTTTATTTCCCTGGTTAAATAAGTTATTTTCAAATGCAACATCCTGCGTATTTCTACGATCGAGATATTGCTTATTTCCAAAAACAACTGCCGATTCAACATTTTGTTGGGCTTTTGAAAATTGGCATACCAGGCAAAAAAATGATAATGCCAACAGAGGGTATTGGGTTTTCATTGGTCGGATGGTCAGATTTTAATTAGGGTACAATTAATATGATGTTCACAAGCACATTATTTCTCCTACACGCCCTGTATAACGTGATTGACCCTACAATATTGTTAACCTATTAACATATTACACCCATCATTCAAATGAATTTTTACCAGGTAGTTTATCCATTCGTTTTGTATTTCTACGATTAAATTTTTAAGAATGACATTGACCGTTTAAGCAGAAATCCGGTGTTTGTTAGTGGGCAGATTGGCAGTTGACTTTTGGTTAGCCGAAGTTGTTTAATTTAATTCTCTAAAAAGATGAAGGTGGAAGATGATACCATAAAAATATGAATTTGAATGGATCGCTATTAAAATACGGCACAGTACGTCGCTCCTAAATTTTTTATGAAATTGCCACTGGCTGGGCACAATAAAACCATTCGTAAACAACTTCTCAATAAACCGAGGCCATCATTCTTTAACAGGATAAAAAAAAGTTTGATCATATAAAAATAACAATCACCTGCTTGCCCTGTATTCTATTAACCCATCATATTACTTTAGTTATGGGATTATGTATGCATTTAACAATATGAATCTGTATTTTTACCAACCAACAAAGACAAAATAATGAGGTCACATTCAGAACATAAACCAGTTATAGGCATTTCATGTGGAGATATTAATGGCATTGGATTGGAGATTATTATAAAGACCATTAGTGACAACCGATTGCTTGAAATGTGTACACCGGTACTTTTCGCCAGTAACAAGGTGCTCAATTTTTACCGTAAATCATTACCCGATATCAACTTTAATTTTTCAAGTATTAAAGATGCAACCCGCATTAATCATAAGCAGGTAAATCTGTACAATTGCTGGGAAGATGAAGTGCCGGTAAACCCTGGTATATTAAATGAAACGGGTGGGAAGTATGCGGTGCTTAGCCTTGTAACCGCAGCCCAGGCTTTAAAAGATGGCAAAATAGATGGCCTGGTAACTGCTCCCATTCATAAAAAAAACACACAGTCGGAAGAATTTAATTTTACCGGGCACACCCCCTACCTGCAAAATTTATTCGGCGCTTCAGATGTTGGTATGTTTATGGTTGCCGAAAATATGAGAGTAGCATTGGTTACCGAACATTTGGCAATAAAGGACGTAGCCCCGTTTATAACGAGAGAGCGTATTCTTAGCAAATTACAAATCATAAACAATTCCCTTAAAACTGACTTTGGAATTAATAAACCAAAAATTGCCGTGCTTGGATTAAATCCTCACGCCGGCGATGAAGGGTTGATAGGCAAGGAAGAAGATGAAATAATAAAACCAGCTATCAAGGAAGCAAAGCAACACGATATATTTTGCTTTGGTCCTTATAGCTCTGATGCGTTTTTTGCCCGGGGACAGCATGAAAAATTTGATGCTGTACTTGCAATGTATCACGACCAGGGGTTGATTCCATTTAAATCTCTTGCCTTTGGAGAAGGTGTAAATTTTACTGCGGGCCTAAGTGGCGTTCGTACTTCACCAGATCATGGCGTGGCTTTTGACATTGCAGGTAAAGGCTGTGCGGATGAGTCTTCTTTTAGGGAAGCTATTTTTAAATGCATCGATATTATTGAAAGCCGTGCTGAATATGAACAGCAACGACAAAATCCCCTTAAAAAAATAAGCAAAGCTATTGTGGCCAATGCTATTGATGAAAGAATATCTGAGGTACCGGAATAAATCACTCCTTTTTTTAGTGATCTAAATTAAAGCAAAGTGTAAGTTGATGTCGCAATTAACGCCTTAAAAAGTCGTGTTTCCCCTTTAAACTGTAACAACTGTTTCCTAAACTTGTAATAAGTTTATGCTCATTTAATTTCATCTAAAATTGCAAAATATGACTGGCCAGATTTATCCTTGCTTATGGTTTGATGGCAACGCCAAAGCCGCAGCAGAATTTTATTGCTCGATTTTTAAAAATTCAAAAATTACATCGGACACGCCAATGGTGGTAACATTTGAAGTGAATGGAACAAAGTTTATGGGGTTAAATGGCGGTCCGCATTTTAAGTTTAATGAAGCCGTTTCATTTGTGGTAAGCTGCGATAACCAGGAAGAGATCGATAACTATTGGGAAAAGCTTACAGCCGATGGTGGCAACGAAAGCATGTGTGGCTGGCTTAAAGATAAATTTGGTGTTTCCTGGCAAATTGTGCCTACCATAATCGGGAAATTAATGACTGATCCGGAAAGGGCTAAACGTGTAATGCCCGTGTTAATGGGCATGAAAAAATTGAATATTCAGCAGTTGGAAGATGCATAATATTATGCTGCTGATTAAAAAACTGCATCGGAAACGCCTTTATTAATACTGTACGAAAAGAAAGTTATCTCTGCCATACCCTTATTTTTCCGGCTTGGATCTACAGGCGCTTTATTATTATTGGTTCCATCATCAAAATCAAATGTAACACCCTTTGGTAATTTATAATCTTTGGTATTGAATGTAAAATCAATCTTATCCGGTAACCCATAAGCTGCATATTTACCATACAGCATTTCCAGTTGATAACTTCCGTTTTCCCGGGTAGTGGTTTTGGCCCTTTTAATCAGCAAATTTGCCTCATCAATATATACCGTAGAAAGTACTACATCCGCATTATCATCTTCGGGTAACAATTTTATTACTCTGACTATTGTGGCTCCAATTTTATCGGTACCTGCGTCAATAATTGTATAATTGTGGCCATTCAAAATATTACTGAGGTTGATACTCACCGCGCCTTTTGGCACAAATGAAATTCCCTTTTCATTTTTTATTTTCAACTTGTCTGGTTTCTTAAAATAAATTTTCACGGTAGATTCGGGTACTTTTAAAAAACTAACATCAGTTTTCATTTTACCCGAAGCTTCATAATTTTTTACTCTATCAATTTTTTCGCTCACCTTTTTTATTAAGAGGCTCGCCTCCATTTGTGCCTGTGCTGCAAAAGAGCAAAGGGTGACTGCCAACAACAAACAACTTTTTCCTAACTGAATCATATTTAAATTATTTTAAGACAAAATATCTTTTCGTTTAAACACCAACACCGACGCTGTTACCAACACACCGATGTGTGCAATTAAAATCAACAAACTATTTCTTACCGCAGGCCAGTTTTCAATACTCCCTTTAATTGGTATTCCTTCAGGCGTAGTGCCAATGTAAAAAAAACCTTTCCAGCCAACCAGGTAAGAAGTAAATAAATAGGGCTTCACATTTCTATCAATAATCGGCACATTTATATTTGATATAATTGTGCAAACAATTACGATACATACGGTAGCGATAATCGGGCCGATTGAATTTTCTGCAAAAATTGAAAGTAATAAGGCTAATGCTGCAATTACCGTAAGCGCTACAGTTGCATAAGCGAAGGCAGCCAGGTAGCGCCACATTACATCGTCTTTTGTTATCAATAATATTTGCGACTCCTCTCCTTTTGACCTGAAGATTAGCATATCATCCGCACCAAAAATCCAAATGCTAAATAACAGTGAAGTAATAGCCATCCACAATAACAGCAGAATGGTAAAAATAGTAGCAGCCGCAAATTTTACAAGAATCAACTGGGTGCGGCTTACGGGCTTTGACATCAGTAAACGCAAGGTGCCCATATTGGCTTCGCCTGATATAGAATCTGCTGCAATTAACGCTACTAAAATGGGAACCTGTATCAACAGTGTGTTAAGAATGATATAACACATAAAGTATCCATTGATGGCCCTTACCCGCTCAAACTCGAAGGTGTCTTTTACACTTTGCAACATCAGGTTCATATAGCTTTGGCCATCCGCTTTAAAAGCAAATTGAAAAATAAAAACGATGGCTGCAATGGCAATGAAGGCAATATAAGTACGGGGGCGTTTGGAAATTTTAAATAATTCAATTTGCAAAAGATTCCACATATCCGGGTTGAGTTGTAAGTGATAGAAAATAATTTTCTAATGAATGGCTGGAGTTTACGGACAATATCTGTACATTTTCAGCTACCAGGTAATTAATTAGTTTAGGTACAGCTTCTTTGTTCATCATCAATTGCAAGGGATTGCCTTTTTGTAAATATTCGTTCCATTCAGATGACTGAAGTATTTGCCGGGTTGCTTCATTGTTATTTGTTTCGATGTCAACAACGGTATGTGCCGGATCCAGCAGATCTGCAACATTTCCTTCTACAATTTTTTTACCCTTATGAATAATGATCATGCGGTTGGCCACCAGTTCTATTTCACTTAAAAGATGGGAAGAAATTAAAACGGTTTTACCCATTTCCTTACTTAATCGTAAAATAAGATTTCGTATATCAGCAATACCCTGCGGATCGAGGCCATTGGTTGGTTCATCCAACATTACCAATGCGGGATCATGTACCAGCGCAACGGCTAACCCTAAACGCTGTTTCATACCCTGGCTGAATGTTTTTACCTTACTTAATGCCCTGTCTTCCAATCCTACCATTTTCAATTGCTTCATCAACAGTTGACGGTTTACTTTAATGCCACTCATTCTTGCAAAAATGGAAAGATTGTCGTACGCAGAAAGATATTTATACAAATCCGGCTTTTCAATTACTGCTCCCACCTGCTTTAATATTGCTGACCGGTGGTTACTTAATTTTTTTCCAAACATGGTTATTTCCCCGCCGGTGGGCTTTACCAATGTTAACAGCATTCGTATGGTGGTAGATTTTCCTGCACCATTCTGACCAAGAAATCCATATACATCTCCTTCATTAACCGTAAATGAGAGATCGCTGACTGCTGTAGTTTCCTTAAATTCTTTTGAGAGATTTTGAACCCCGATAATAACTGCCATTAAATAATATATTGGTAAAGGTAAAACGGCTAACGCAATGAATTGTTCAATATAAACAAAATGGAAAATCCTAATAAAAAGAAAAAAATATTTGGCAGATTGAAATAAAGTGGTAGTTTTACTGTCGAAAGATGCTTACCACACTTTCTACAACTTACTAAAACCACCATAACTTTCCTTCCCTACAACTGAAAGTTATCCTCATTCAATCTCCATTAAAAAGCTTCTCCAATTATTTACTGTGTAAAATCAATCTGTTAAACAAGTTTTACCATTTTCTGATTTATATTAATTAACCACAGTATGAAAAAAATAATCTTAACTGCAGTAGTAATTGCGTTCGTTTCAATAACCACAAACGCTGCATTCGCCAACTCAACTTACATTAAAGCTAAAACCGATAAGGCAGCTAATACTAAAGAAAAGGAAATGAGCATTGTACCAGACCGTGCGTCTGGAGAAACAATGGTACGTTTTAAATCTGCCAAAGCTGGCGCAGCTTCAATAACAGTGCTGGACGAATCAGGCAAAATTGTATTACAACAAACCAACCAACTCACTGACGGGACCAACAACATTCCGGTTGTAAATTCACTTAAACTAAGTGAAGGTACTTACACCATTCGTTTGGTAGCAAATAATCAAACATACAGCTCCAGGTTTATTCTCTGGAAATAATATTTCTAAACCAGGCACAAATGAAATAGCTCTCCCTTAATACGGAGAGCTATCTATTTTTATAGTTAAAAGGCGAGGTAATAAATCACTGAAAATGTTTTAAGGCATTTTTAATCCTCAGCTATTTTTACGGCTCATTGGTAGGATTTACGTAGGCATGTAAAGCATTCACATATTTTTCAAAAGCTTCAATACCAACCCTGGTAATTTTGCAAATGGTTTGCGGATAATTTTCCTTGAACTGTTTTATCACCTCAATATATCCGGCATCTTTTAATTTGTTAATCTGCACACTCAGGTTACCCGCAGTAGCATTGGTTTTTTCTTTTAAAAAGGTAAACTCTGCTTCTTTTACGCCAATCAGTAAACTTATTACTGCCAAACGTAACTGGGAATGTAATATGGGATCTAGTTCTTTAAACATTTAACCTTTTTCATCTTTCACGGATTTCACGGATTTCAACAACAGTTGATTTTCGGTGCTGCTAATTGGCCTTTTCTCTCGTTCTTTTTAATAAATACCCTGGAATGAGGTAACTGGCAAGAATAGCCGCAGCAGTAAATAATATTTGATTTTGATAGCTAACATAACAGGCACCAACCGCCAGTATCCAACACATTATTCCCCCTATTTGTAAAGGCTTAAATTTCAGTATGCCCCCGCTGATAAAGGTACCCGTAGCATAAAGTAACATATAGATTGGAAAGGCATAGTTCCAACCTATATGGCTTAAAATAAAAACAAGTGCTACAAAATTGATACTCATTCCACTCCACAAAACACCCATACTTTCCCCTACATACGTTTTTACCTGCTGGTTTCGCTTGTGCCGGATACTGTATACCGTTGAAAATACCACGCCAATAATAATTACAAACCAGGCATAATAGTGATGTTCATATTGAATAACTACCATCAAAAAATATTGCAACAGGCAACCAATCAATACCAGCCAACCCCACATTAAAAAATAGATGCTGTTATTGCTTAGTTGCGTTTTTGTTTTATCAATCATTGATTGAATTAAAATCAGGCTTTGCTGTGCAGAAAGATGTTCATTTTCCATATTATATGATTAATAGTAGTTGATTTTTAATACTACCTAAAACTGTATTACTTGCAATCGCTGATCAATTTTACTACCTGTTCTTTCCCCCAATCTGGTGAAATTTCACTTTCTTTTTTAAAGGCATCATATTTTTGACTGGCCGTTTGTAACTCCGCTAATGCAGTTTTACATCCACCACCAAATTGCTCGGGTGTATATTTCAATCCCTGGCCTTTTAAAAAATGTGGACGTGGATTGGTTGGGTCCTGTGAGATGGCTGCTTCTAAATTACTGCTACTCTCCTGGCCATATTGCATCCAGCGGGTCATCGGATCTACCATCATGTGACAGCTTGCAATCATACTTTTTAAACATGAAATTTCTGAATTTTTCGGTGCCAGGGAATCTGCCTTTTCAATAAGCAATGTCGCTTTATCTGCATAGGCATCAACGGTAGTTTTATCGGTGGTAATAAAGCCATAGTTTACCTGGCAAAGAGCAGCATAATAATAGGGCAGCCATTGATTTTTTTCAGCATTTGCAATGCGTTCAAAATTATTTGATACAATTAATAAACTAGCCGGATTGGCCATTGCCGTATCAATGGAAGCCAGGTTTTTTTTCATGGCAGCGGTGTATCGTTCGCTTTGTGCAAATACAAAAACTGAAAGTAAAAACATAGCTGTTGATAGAATGATCTTTTTCATTGTTACTATTTTTATTTGTTTAATTATTATTGAATTTGTTGGTAAATGTTATAGGTTATTATTAATTGCATCCTGTGTTCTATCAGTTCCAAAACTTAGGAAGCAACCAATAAATACAAATCTTTTGCTGGGGGGGGTTACCGCATCTTTTCTGCTGCCGTCATTGTTATAATTATAACTGTAAACCTGCTTTTGTCCTAACACATTATTAACGCCCAATACCCATACAGCAAAGGTTTTGGCATTTTGCTTACCAAGATTTGGCAGAAAATTGATGCTAAAACTCATACTGTTATAGTTGATCGTTTTTCCCTGGTCTGTAATTGCAAATTTACTTTGTACAGTGTCATAGGCAATTCTGTAATACGGCCTTCCCGTTGCGAAATTGTAGCTTAAATTAAAACCCGTTTTCCATGGCAATACAAAGCGTTTAAAAACCACAGATGCCGTGTGCTTAGCAGCAAAGGATGGTACAATTTCACTGGGGAAATTCAGATAATCTCTCTTTGTATCCAGGAATGAATATGATATCCAGTAGTCAAAATTTTTCCATGTTTTTTTATCCCTCCAAAAAAATTCAATTCCCCTGGCATAGCCGTAGCCATTATTATTAGCCGCAACTTCTTTTCCGGTATTACTGTATCCTGATTTATACAGATCATCATATTTTTTGTAAAATATTTCTGACCTGAATATTTGGTCGGTGGTTTGCCGGGTGTATTGAAAAATGTAATGTGTTGCTTTTGAATAATCAATTCCTGCAACACCGGGTAACAACTTACGCTCCGGATTTTGATAAAATACCCCGTAAGCAAATGAAGCCTGGCTTTTTTCAGCAAGCTTGTAAGCAAGTGAAAGCCGGGGTGCAATATTCCATTTATTGATGATGGCAGAATGTTCCAGTCTTGAACCTAATTTTAATGCAAGGCTGTTGGTGATATAGATATCTGTTTCGGCAAAACCTGCATATAAGTTATCAACTACTTTTTCTGTAAATTTTTTGTTATCAAATGTGATGTAATCTGTTTTTTCATTGCTATAAAAATAATCTCCACCAAATCTTAAAGCAGTTAAACCTTTTATCCTTTTCTCTAACACTACCCTTGCCTGTGCATACCTGGCTGTATTAATCAATGAGAAATTTTTAAATGAATAATAAGCTGGATTGTTGACTACTATTTTTTTATTGCCGGCATCCTGCAATTCGTTTTTAATATCATCTTTATTTGTACTAAAACTAATGCCTGTATTTATTTTCCATCCATTACCAATCCTGTCTTTCCAGTTAATATTTTGATAGGTATTTATATTATCGATTGCAAAGGCATTTTTTAAAATAGCGCTGTCTATATCCGGGCTTCTATAACCAACTTTATTCGTGCTCAGGTATCCATAATATTTTATAAATCCGCCATTTTTAGTTTTTATTCTAAAGTTGGCATCACCCTGGTGCGCCACCGGTACCTGGTAAAAATCCTGTTTTTGCTTTATCACATTAAACGCCAGCCACAGGTTGGTATAGTTATAAGAAACACCCCAGGATGATTTTTTATCTTTTGCCAAATGCTGAATGCCACCACCCACGCCAACTACAGATGCACCAAAATCAGCTTCCGTTCTTTCCGGCAAATCTGTACTTTCAAGTATCAGGGCCGAGGAAAGTGCCTGGCCGTATAATGCAGAATATCCCCCGGTGCTAAACACGGTTCCTTTAAATAAGAATGGATTAAATCGTCCCCTGGTGGCTATACCTGGTGTGCTGCTGTAAAAGAAATTATTTACCAGGTTGCCATCCATATATATTTTGGTTTCCGTAGCCGTCCCTCCTCTTACAAAAAGCCCCTCACTTTCTCCAACCTGCTGTGTACCGGGTAAAGATTTAAATGCGCTGGTAACATCTCCGTTTGCACTTGGTGTAGTTACAATATCGATTGAATTAAGTACAGCTCCCTTATTCTTGTCGCTGGCTTCAAAAGACCCGGCTGATATCACTACGGCCTTGAGGACTGTAATTTGTTCTTTTAAGTTAATATCCTGCAAAATGTCTTCAGCACCTATTACAATTTTTTGTACTACAGAATTGAAACCCGAGTAGGTAACTTCCAGCTCGTGAGCTCCCTTTTCATCTGTTGTAAAATGATAAGCTCCCAGCGAATCACTTGTTGCTCCGTCATAAGTGTCTTTTAAGGTTATACTCGCCCCCGTTATAGGTTTATTCTTATTATCCGTAATATGTCCGGCTATTTTTATCTGTGCTTGTATCGACAAACCAAGCATCATTAAAGCGGTGATTATTAACTGTTTCATTGTCTATAAATAAGACACAAACATAAAGTAGTTTATTTTATAAACCAAATTAAATTATTGTTTTATTTTTATTTTTCACAGGATAATTTACACCAAAATGAGGAAATATATCAGGCATAACTTACTGATTTTAAGGAAAATATGTCTCGATTCAGCAACCGCTGGATTACCTGTTTTTTGGAGAAAACTTATTAACATCTAAAAAAAATTATTTTTTTATGTGGGTGCAATTTGTAATTTAGCAATAGAATTTAATGGGTTAGTAAGTACAAAGGGTTAGCAGAAATGCTAACCCTTTTACTTTGTATAAGTCGTGGTCAGGTACGCTCAATTTCCATTTTTGTATTGGGCTTGCTTTTAGTTTTTTATTCTCTTCAAAATCATAATTACCCTTACATAATTTTTTCATTGCAAAAAGCAATGATCGAAAAAAGTTCTTTCCCCGTTTTTATTTGTATCATCTTACCATTTCCTCATCGCATTTTTATTTTCAAATTTTTCCGCAATACATTTACGACATGAGTAAAACAAAGTCGGCTTTTTTTTGTCAGAGTTGTGGATATGAAAGTACAAAGTGGGTAGGTAAATGTCCTTCGTGCAATCAATGGAACACATTTGTTGAAGAAGTGATTATTAAAGGAAATGATAAAAAAGATAACCAGGAGTGGAAGGAATATAACGGAGTTGGAAAATTAAAAACCATTTCAATAAATGATGTAAGCAGTGCGGAGGAAAAAAGAATTGTAACCAATGATGGAGAAGTAAACAGGGTACTCGGTGGTGGAATAGTGATGGGTAGTATTGTATTGGTTGCCGGAGAACCTGGTATTGGTAAATCAACATTGTTTTTACAAATAGGATTACAATTACAGGGCATTAGAACATTATATATAAGTGGGGAGGAAAGCGAACAACAGATAAAAATGCGGGCCGACAGAGTTGGCATAAAAAGCGAATCATTTTATTTACTTACTGAAACAAATACGCAAACGATTTTTCAGGAGATAAAAAAATTAAAACCACAACTGGTTATTGTTGATTCAATTCAAACACTGCAATCTCCTTTTGTTGAAAGTGGTCCCGGTAGTGTTAGCCAGATAAGAGAATGTGCGGCAGAATTGCAGCGCTTTGCCAAAGAAACAAATACGCCGGTTTTTTTAATTGGCCACATTACCAAAGATGGTAGTATTGCAGGGCCAAAAATATTGGAGCACATGGTGGATACCGTACTGCAGTTTGAAGGCGACCGTCATTATGCATACAGAATATTAAGAACGCTAAAGAACAGGTTTGGCTCTACTTCAGAATTGGGCATCTATGAAATGACGGGTGAAGGTATGAGAGCAGTGACCAACCCTTCCGAAATTTTAATTACACAAAAAGAAGAGCAGTTAAGTGGTATTGCCATAGCTGCAACCATCGAGGGGCTTCGTCCTTTGCTGATAGAAGGACAGGCGTTGGTTACGCAAAGCGTGTATGGTACACCGCAAAGAACTGTAAGCGGCTTCGATTTACGCCGTCTTCAATTATTGCTTGCTGTACTTGAAAAACGAGGTGGTTTTCATTTTGGTGTTAAAGATGTTTTTGTAAATATTGCCGGGGGGTTAAAAGTTGAGGATCCATCTATTGATCTTGCTATTGTTAGTGCCCTGCTAAGCAGCTACGAAGACCTCCCCATCAACCAGCATTATTGTTTTGCAGGTGAAGTAGGATTAAGCGGAGAAATAAGAGCAGTCAACAGAATTGAACAAAGGATTGCAGAAGCGGAGAAACTTGGGTTTGAAAAAATCATTCTAAGTAAATACAACATAAAGTCGTTGGGCAAATTAAAATATAATATAGAAGTGGTGGCATTATCGAAAGTAGAAGAACTATATCAATATTTGTTTTAAATTTAGGGTAATCAATCCCTACCCACATGCAACTATTAAAAAATTTATTTGCAGACACGGTTCACTTATTTTACCCTCATATTTGTACAGGTTGCGGAAGTGACCTTTTACCCGAAACCAATTTGCTTTGTTTGAAGTGCATCACTAATCTGCCCAAAACAAACTTTGCACAACATGCCAATAATCCCATTGAAAAAATATTCTGGGGACGGCTGCCATTGGTTGCGGCGCATAGTGAATTTTACTTTGCAAAAGAATCATTGTTACAGCACCTCATTCATCAACTTAAATATAAAAGCAATCAACAAATTGGAACATATTTGGGTGAGTTAATGGGAAGCAGTTTGCTAAATAGTAATCGGTTTAATAACATCGATTACCTGGTGCCGCTTCCACTCTATCCCGATAGGGAAAGAAAAAGAGGCTATAACCAGGCAACTGTTATTTGCAATGGTATATCTACAGTTTTAAATGTACCGGTGCTTACAGGTAATATTGCCCGGAAACGATTTACTGATACTCAAACTAAAAAACACAGAACAGAAAGATGGGAAAATGTAGCAGGCAGTTTTGTAATTAATAATCCTGAAAAACTGGAAGGTAAAAATCTTTTACTGGTAGATGATGTAATCACCACCGGTGCCACACTCGAATCCTGCGGCAGTATGCTTACCAATATTAATGGAACCAGGTTAAGCGTTGCTACTTTATCTACCGCTACCAGGTAAACGCAAACTGGGTAATAAATACCGATTAATAAAATAACTATTTTTGATCTATGAGGCAGACAAGCAAAAATTTCTATGGTACATTATCCTGCTGCTTTCTTTTGCTGGTTATTTGTTTAATTAATACTTCCTGCAAAAAAGATCGTTTTATTACAAGTGGTGATGCGGCTATTTCAACCAGCGTAGATAGTTTAAAATACGATACTGTTTTTACAAGTATTGGTTCCATTACACAATCTTTCAAAATCAATAATCTTAATAACCAGAAGCTTCGTTTGTCGAAAGTTAAATTAATGGGCGGTAACACATCCTCATTTAAAATTAATATCAATGGTTATAAATCTGATGAGATCAACGACATTGAAATAGCGGCAGAAGATAGCATCTACCTATTTGTAACCGTAAATATTAATCCCAATACAGCCAACCTGCCTTTTATAGTAAGAGATAGTATTCAGATTACCTTCAACGGAAACGAGCGTTTTGTGCAATTGGAAGCATTTGGCCAAAATGCCAATTTTTTACGCAACCGTAAAATCACCAGCAATACCACATGGGCCAATAACCTGCCTTATGTTATTTTAGGAAGTTTGGTTGTTGATACGGCTGTGTCACTTACTATTAACCCGGGTTGTAAAATATATTCACATGCCAATGCACCCATCATTATTGATGGAAGCCTGGTAGTGAATGGCACTAAAAGCGAACCGGTTATTTTTACAGGCGACCGCCTGGATGATGATTATAAAAACTATCCTGCAAGCTGGCCGGGAATTTATTTCAGGGGTAGCAGCCAAAATAATGCTTTCAATTTTACATCAGTAAAAAATGCGTACCAGGCGCTGGTAGCCGAACAACCTTCCGGCAATTCAAGCCCCAAACTGGTGTTGCGCCAGTGCATCATTGATAATGCTTATGATGTGGGTATTTATTGTGTAAGCAGTAGCCTGGTTGCGGACAATTGTTTAATTACCAACTGCGGAAATAATGTCAAACTCATTTACGGGGGTAAATACTCATTTACCAATTGTACTGTTGCAGCCTATTCAACTTTTATTGAACACAAAAATCCTGTATTGTCAGTAAGCAATTTTGCAGCACTAAATGGGGTTGTTTTTACCGACGACCTTGACGCAATATTTACCAACTGCATTTTTTGGGCAGAAAGTGCGGCAGATGCCAATGAAGTAAGTGTAAGTAAACAAGGCAGCGGCATTTTTAAAGTAGCTTTTGATCATTGCCTATACAAGGCAGCAAACGATCCTGCTAACAGCGTGTTAACGGCAACTATCAAAAACCAGGACCCGCTTTTCGATAGCATCGATGTTTCGAAGCGATATTTTGATTTTCACATCACTCAAAATATTGCCGCACCGGGAATTGATAAAGGAATTACTACATTACTTACAACTGACCTGGAGGGTAATTCCCGAAATATTGGATTGCCCGATCTTGGGTGTTACGAAAAACAGTAATTTTATTGAACTTTATTGAATTCAAAAACGTTTATAATTTCAAACAAAAAATATCATGATTAAAACACTTTTTGCAGGCATCGGCTTAGCATCTGTTATGACTTTAAATAATCTTACTCCTGAACCAGCCGTTGTTCAAACAACCAACACAGCAAAATCTATCTATGATTTTAAAGTAGAAGGCCTCGATGGTAAAACAATCGACTTTGCCTCCTTTAAAGGAAAAAAGATACTGATCGTAAATACAGCTTCGGAGTGTGGTTTTACCAAGCAATACGAAGGTTTGCAGGAGCTTTATGAAAAACACAAGGATAAACTGGTAATTGTTGGTTTTCCGGCAAATAATTTTGGCGGACAGGAACCAGGCAGCAATACCCAAATCAAAGAGTTTTGCAAAAAGAACTATGGCGTTACTTTTCCGATGGCGGCAAAAATTTCAGTAAAAGGCGGAGACATGGCTCCCATTTACCAATGGCTTTGCAATAAAAGTCAAAATGGAGTATTAGATGCTGAAATAAGTTGGAACTTCAATAAATTCCTTTTAGACGAAAACGGACACCTGGTTACAAAATTTGAAAGCAAGGTTACGCCAATGAGCGATGAGTTAGTAAGTAAGCTATAATAAATAATTATATACTAGCAGTTCATCCGGAGTTTAACAGCTTCGGATGTTTTTTTTATTTTACTTTGCGCTGTGCAATTCGAAAAAATCATAGGTCAAAAAGAAACCAAAGACCAGTTGGTCCAGATGGTGCAACACAATCGCCTCAGTCATGCCTTGTTGTTTTTAGGAAAAGAAGGCAGTGGGGCGCTCTCGCTGGCAAGGGCATTCGCCCAATATGTAGTGTGCGAAAAAGTAGCAGGTAAAGGAAAGGTAAGCGAAGCGGTGTCATTATTTGGTGAAGAAGCCGCTCCAGCATCCCAACCAGCCGCATTACATGACTCTTGTGGCGTGTGTGCATCCTGTACAAAGTCTGCTCAGCTCGTTCACCCCGATATTCATTTTTCATACCCGGTTATCCCAAGAAAATCGGGAGATAAACCGATCAGCACAGATTATATCACTAACTGGAGGGACTTTATTATTAAAAATCCTTACGGCAATGTATATGATTGGCTGCAGTTTATTGGGGCCGAAAATAAACAGGGGAATATTACCTCTGAAGAGTGTAATGACATTACCCGTAAAATAAGCCTCAAGAGTTTTGAGAGCGATTACAAAGTACTAATCATCTGGATGCCGGAATACCTTACCAAAAATGGTAACAAGCTGCTAAAGTTGATTGAAGAGCCTCCACCTCAAACCCTGTTTTTACTGGTTGCCGAAAATGATGCGCTGGTTTTACCAACTATTTTATCCCGCACTCAATTGGTTAAAATCCCTTCGCTCAGCAACCTGGAAATTGAAGCCGCACTTGAAATGAATGCTGGTGTTCCTATAGAAAAGGCGCAACAAATTGCCGCCTTAAGTGAAGGTAATTACCGGGAGGCGCTTCAATTGTTGCAGCATGTAGAAGATGACTGGCTGTTATCTGTGAGGGAATGGCTGAACCTGATAGCTAAAAAAAACCTGGCCGGGCAGGTAAAATGGGTGGAGGATATGAGTAAGCAAGGTCGTGAAAAACAAAAGCAGTTCCTGAAATATTTCACCCATCTATTGGAACAAGCCGTTCGGGTTGGTGTAATGCCCGAATCTATGATGGATGCCTTGTCCATAGCACCTGCCGAAAAAGAGTTTGCACAACGCCTTAATAAAATTTGCAATGTCAACCAGCAAGAAGCGATAATTGCCGAATTGGATAAGGCCAGCTATTACATTGAGCGCAATGCAAATGGCAAAATGCTGTTCCATGCACTCTCAATTAAGTTGTATCACATTATTAGTAACAATTCGTTAATTTTGGTTAGTTGAGGAAAGGCCCTGGGCCTGGAGTCGGGAGTTTGGTTCTTTTTTAATGGAACAATCTTTCTCCGCTATATTGAACATTGTTGTGTCACTCACTTGTACCGAATACCATTATTGATCATTTTTTAATACAGCTCAATAAAAGTAGTTTAATCGAAATGCCATCATCAGCCAATACGCTGCAACGGCAACAGGTGATTTGTCCTTTTTACAAAAGAAAAGCAACAAACTTGTATTGCCAACACTGGTAACTCAAAACTTATAGCAGAGATAGTTTACTCCCCGGTTATAGTATTTCATTCGGTTGATTTGCTGTAAAAACTCTCCATCCGGCTGTGTTTCCTTTTTATATATTTTTATTTTTTACTTTATTAATTACTCTAAATATGGGATGTGGAAGTTGCGGTTCTGGTAGTACGCCGGGAGGTTGCCAAAGTCATGGCAGTTGTTCAAGCGGAAGTTGTAATCGTATGAATGCACATGATTGGTTGGCAAACCTACCCTTTAGCGACCCCGAAAGCAGTTGCAAAATTGTAGAGGTAAGTTTTAACAACGGAAGCCGTAAAGATTTCTTTAGAAACAATACCAATCATTATTTCGAAAAAGGAGAAATGATAGCCGTAGAAGGTGTAAGCGGTTTTGATGTAGGCAGCGTAAATATGACCGGCGAGTTGGTACGCCTGCAATTAAAGAAAAACAATGTAAGAGAAGAAAGTGCTGACATTAAAAAGATATTACGCCGGGCCAGCGACACCGATCTTAGCAAACGCATTGAAACCAAAGCCAGGGAAAAAGATGTAATGATCCGTAGCAGGGCCATTGCAAAACAATTGAACCTGGAAATGAAGGTGGCCGAAGTAGAAATTCAGGCGGATGGACGTAAAGCCACTTTCTTTTACATTGCAGATGACCGGGTAGATTTCAGGGAATTGATTAAGATCTATGCCGGAGAGTTTAAGGTAAAAGTAGAAATGAAGCAGATTGGCGCACGCCAGGAAGCTGGAAAAGTAGGCGGCATCGGAAGCTGTGGACGTGAACTTTGCTGTAGCACATGGCTTACAGATTTTAAAAGTGTAAATACAAATGCGGCGAGATACCAAAACTTAAGCATCAACCAAACAAAACTAAGCGGTCAATGTGGCCGCCTTAAATGTTGTTTAAATTACGAGTTGGATACTTACCTGGATGCGTTGCAAAACTTCCCCGACGATTGTGATATGATTGAAATGGCCAAGAGCCGTGCATTCCTCGTAAAAAAGGATATTTTCCGCAACCTGATGTGGTACACCATGCCGGATAGCAATAAACAATATCCGCTCACCATTGAAAGTGTACTAAAAATAAAGGCACTCAACAGGCAGGGCATCAGGCCCGAAGAATTAGAAACGGTGGAAATAGTCAGCAAAAAGCCGGTTGAAATAGAACCCACTTATGTAGATGTGGTGGGCCAGATAAGCCTGAAAAGCCTTGAAAAAACAAGTCGCAAAAGAAGGGATAATGAACGGGGCCAGCCACAGGGCCGACAGGGTGATAACAGGCAAGGCCCCAATGATCAGCGTGGAAGAGCCACCGCAGGAGGAAACAGGCCACAGCAAAGAAACGAACCAAATAAAAATACCCAGGGTCCACAACGTGGGCCTCAAAACCGCAGCGAACAAGCTGGCCAGAGAGGACCACAAAGGCCACCACAAAACAGGGAGGGTCAACAACAGCCGAAAGGACCGCAGAACAAAAACACGCAGGGACAGCCCAGGCCTAATCAACCAAACAGGCCACAAAACAAGCCACAGCAAAGGCCTCCGCAAAACAGGGGAAACCAACCCAACCAGCCACAGGCTAAACCGGAAAACAAGGATCCAAAAAATAATGAACAATAAAATGAAAACGTCGGGTGATTCCTCCTGGCGTTTTTTATTTTTGTAATAACAATTACATGCATGTCAATCGTAGTTAGCAATCTTACAAAAATGTATGGTGCTCAAAAAGCAGTCAACAATATTTCTTTTTCCATCAACAAAGGAGAAATAGTTGGCTTCCTGGGCCCTAACGGAGCAGGTAAAAGCACCACAATGAAAATGATAACCGGCTACCTCGAAGCAGATGCAGGCATAGCATCTGTAGCCGGATTAAAAGTAAATGCTAATTCACCCGCAACTAAAAAGAAAATCGGTTATCTCCCTGAAGCAAATCCGCTTTACTATGATATGTACGTAAGAGAGTACCTGGAATTTATTGCAAATATTCATGGAGTAAGTAATAAAGCCGAGGCTATCAGCAGCGTAATAACAACAACTGGTTTAACAATTGAAGCAAATAAAAAAATTGGACAGTTGAGCAAGGGATATAAGCAGCGGGTAGGTTTGGCGGCGGCTTTAATTCACGATCCCGAAGTATTGATATTGGACGAACCCACGTCGGGACTGGATCCTAACCAGATTATGGAGATAAGGGATGTGATTAAAAATCTTGGACAAAAAAAAACGGTTTTATTTTCATCACACATTCTCCAGGAAGTAGCCGCTATTTGTGATCGTGTTATAATTATTAATAAAGGGGTAATTGTAGCCGATGACCAACTTAGTAATTTACAAAAAACGAATAGCGGTTATCACCTGGTAATTGTTTCTTTCAAAGAAGCGGTTGATAAAAATTTACTGCAAAATCTTCATGATGTGACCAAGGTAGAACAACTACAAACCAACAGTTACCAATTGCAAACCAGTAATCCGGATGGCGTTAGAAAACAGTTATTAGAATTGAGTTTGAAAAATAACCTGAACATTGTTTCTTTGCAGAGTGAAAGCAATACCCTGGAAGAAGTGTTCAAAAACTTAACGACGAATAAATAATAACGTATCGTAGGTTTTATAATTTTAGAATGATGCAGTATTCAATTTTGTATCAGGTGTAAAAGATCAGGGAAAGAAGTTCTTACTGGAAAGGTTCTTGTTAATATCCAACATGAATTTTACTGAATACCTGGATGTAACTAAGGCCGGTGAGTGCTGGCGGCGATTGATTTTTAGGCTGCCACATGTTAAAATCCGTCATAGGATTTTACGGAAGAAGCGATAAAATAAATCCCCACCAAACCAGCTTGTCCCTCCCATTGAATTCAACTTCATGCATCGGGTTTTAGCAAAATTAAAACTCATTTGTGAATTAAAGAACTATTGGAACAATCATGTGAGCCAAATCGATAGATAACAGTTGCCAAAAAACTATCAATCAGGCTTGCATTGATATCATCAAAAAATGTATCATCGTTTGTATTATTATATCAGTCAGAAACTAAACGCTTAAAATTTAAATCAATCAACAATGAGTTACATCGCATCCATCTATGCCCGTCAAATACTAGACAGTCGTGGCAATCCAACTGTAGAAGTTGACGTATTAACAGAAAATGAACACCTGGGCCGTGCTGCTGTACCAAGTGGTGCCAGTACCGGAATACATGAAGCAGTGGAACTTCGTGACAACAATAAAAAAGTATATGGTGGTAAAGGCGTACTTAAAGCAGTTAAAAATGTAAACACCACTTTAGCTGAAAACCTGCTAGGTTGGGATATTGCTGACCAAACTGGAATTGATGAAATGATGATTTCATTAGATGGGACAGCTAACAAAAGTAAATTAGGTGCAAATGCAATGCTGGCCGTTAGTCTTGCTGTTGCAAAAGCAGCAGCATTAGAAGCCAATCTTCCATTATACCGTTATATCGGTGGAACCAATGCAAGGATTCTACCAATTCCAATGATGAACATCTTAAATGGTGGTGCACATGCGGATAACAAAATCGATTTCCAGGAATTTATGGTAATGCCAATTGGCGCATCTTCATTTAGCGAAGGACTTAGCTGGGGCGTAGATATTTTCCATGCATTAAAAGTAGTGTTGAAGAAAAAAGGATTTAGCACCAACGTTGGTGATGAAGGTGGATTTGCACCAAATATTCAAAGCAATGAAGAAGCCATTGAAACAGTATTAACAGCAATACAGGCAGCAGGTTACAAAACCGGTAGCCAGATTATGATTGCAATGGATGCTGCAAACAGCGAATTGTGGAACGCAAAAGAAAAGAAATACATTTTCCACAAGAGTGATGGCAAAAAAATGACCAGCGAGCAATTGGTTGCGTATTGGGCCAGTTGGGTTAAACAATACCCGATCTGTTCCATTGAAGATGGCATGGCTGAAGATGATTGGAAAGGATGGAAAATGCTGACTGAGGCTGTAGGAGACAAATGTCAGTTAGTAGGTGATGATCTTTTTGTAACCAATGTGGATCGTTTAAGCAGGGGAATTAATGAAGATATTGCGAATGCTTTATTGGTAAAAGTTAACCAGATTGGTACACTCACAGAAACTATCAATGCGGTAAGTATGGCTCAACATAACGGTTACAATACCATCATGAGTCACCGCAGTGGTGAAACAGAAGATACTACCATCGCTGATCTTGCAGTAGCATTAAATTGTGGTCAGATTAAAACGGGATCTGCCAGCAGAACTGATAGAATTGCCAAATACAACCAGTTAATAAGGATAGAAGAAATGCTGGCAGACAGTGCGATTTATCCAAATGGAAAGATTAAATTTGGTAAATAAGCGTTTTTGATAATCGATAATTCATGGTTAAAAGAAAGTAGTTGCTTTTTCAATCATGAATTATCGGTTTTCAATTTTAAAGAGATAAAATGAATTTCCTGAAATACATACCGTCATTTTTAAAGAATAAATACCTGCTTGCGGGTAGCTTTTTTATTGTATGGATGTCGTTTTTTGATCCAAAGGATTGGAGCAACGAGTTTAACAGGAAATCAAAATTGAGTGAATTACAAAAAAGTGAGGAAAAGCTGAGTGTGTTGATATCAGCCACTAAAAGTGAATTGGGTCAGCTAAAAACCAATGCGCAAACCATTGAAAAATACGCCAGGGAAAAATATTTAATGAAAAAAGACAACGAGGATTTATTCATTTTTTTAAGTAAGGATGCTAACAAATAATTCACATATTTATACAATATTCAGCACATTGAGGCGTTTACATTATAGGATTTGAACTATTTTTTTTAATCAAGCAACCAACATTGCCTATGCACAGTTTTACACAAGAAGACCTTGTACAGTATTTGTATAACGAATCTTCTCCAGAAAAAGCAGCCCTGATAAAGGCTTCGCTTGAATCGGATTGGAATCTCCGTGAAGAGTTTGAAGTAATTAGCTTGGCTTCGAAGGGACTCGAAAAAATTCAACTTTCTCCCCGAAAAATTGCTGTTGATAACATTTTAAAATATGCAGAAAAGTCGATCAAAACACTTTCTACAAACCTTTAAATCATTTTTCGGTAATTAATGTATTTTCGTCCCGCTCAAAAAGCGGGACTATTTTTTTATGACCAAAGCTCAGCGTTACCAGTTTGTAATTGATTATTTTCTAGCAAATGCTCCCGATGCAGAAACTGAGTTAATTTATGACACTCCTTTTCAGTTGCTGATAGCTGTAATCTTATCTGCTCAATGCACCGATAAAAGAGTGAATCTTACAACTCCCGCTATTTTCCAAAAATATCCAACACCGGAAGAACTAAGTGAAGCTGGTTTTGATGAGTTATTTCCATTCATAAGAAGTATTTCATATCCCAATAACAAAACAAAGCATCTGTTAGGAATGGCCAGGATGTTATTGGATAAATTTGATGGGCAGGTTCCCCTTACTGTTGACGAATTGGTTCAATTGCCCGGGGTTGGCAGAAAAACCGCCAATGTGGTAACTTCTGTAATAGATAATCAACCAAACATGGCAGTTGATACCCATGTTTTTAGAGTGAGTGCAAGAATTGGTTTAACTACTAATGCAAAAACACCATTGGCAACAGAAAAACAACTGATCAGGCATATACCAAAAGGATATGTCCACATTGCACATCATTGGCTTATTTTACATGGAAGATATATATGTGTTGCACGTAACCCTAAATGCAGCGTATGCGGTATAAAAGATGCCTGTAAATTTTTTGCTAACAATAACAAGGCTAAAATATAATTGAAAAAAGACCGTTCATTTTTAAGCGTTGTAATCATTTATACATAAATTCGGAACACAGCAATTATTAAAGGAATTTATTACATGAAAAATATAAGAGTTTTTTTAATCCTAACCCTATTAGGCATATTTACTTTGGGGACGCAGGAGACAAAAGCGCAGTTTTACTTTTTTGATAATGAATATTATGACACACCTGTAATGTTTGAGGTTGGAGGGTCATTTGGTATCATGAATTGCCTGACTGATGTTGGAGGTAAAGCCGGACTTGGTAAGCCGTTTTTAAAAGATTTGAATATTGGTAATACCCGGCTATCCGGTGGTTTTTATTTAAGTGCTTTATATAAATATGCTGTTGGATTCAGGTTAGAAGGTACTTTTGGAAACATAAGTGCTTATGATAGCATTTTAAAACCTGTAAAAGCTACCGCTCAGGGCAGGTACGAACGTAGTTTACAGTTTCGTAGTAAAATAAGTGAGGTTTCTCTTATTGCAGAATTTCACCCGCTATTTATTTTTATCAACTGGTTAACCAGGGATGATGAGCCTCCAAGAATATCACCCTACATAGCTGCAGGTGTGGGTTTTTTTTCCTTTAATCCGCAGGCCAAATTAAATAAAAACTGGATAGATCTACAGCCATTAAGTACGGAAGGACAAGGCTTTTCAGAATACCCGGAAAGAAAGCCTTATAAATTAATTCAAATTAACTTCCCGGTTGGTCTGGGAATAAAATATGAAGTTTCTAATACGGTTAACTTACGCTTCGAAGTTCTTGACAGGATTTTAAAAACTGATTATTTAGACGATTTGAGTACACGCTATGTTAATCCCAAATTATTTTCTAAATATTTTACCGGTACACAACTTGCAAATGCATTGGCATTAAATGATCGTAGAAGTAAAACCAATACCGATTACCCGGTTAACCCAAATGGTGGACAAATAAGGGGAAATCCTAAAAACAATGACGCTTATTTTACTGCAAATTTCAAAGTTGGGATTACATTCGGAAGAGAAAAAATTCAGCGTAATCGTCCAATGCGTTTCTAAAACTTATAATCAGTAGGCCCGATTCTCTTTGAATTTGTTCTATAAAATAAAAAAAGCGTTGTGAAATACAATTAATGTATTCACGACGCTTTTTTTTTTTAGTAAATGATTATTTTACAACATTTTCTTTATCACCTCAATCAGTTCTCCCTTCGTAATCGGGATACCCATTATTTTGTTATAAGGCTTTGCATCAATAAAATATACATCACGGATTATTTTTACCAATTGGCCATTATTAATTTCCGGAATAAGTACATGATCAAAATTGTGTAATATTTCACCCAGGTTTTTTGGAAAGGGACGGATATATCTTAAATGGGCATGCGATACTTCCAGCCCTTCATTTTGTAAATCTCTGCAGGCACTTTTAATGGCACCATAAGTACTGCCCCATCCCAATACCAACACTTTTCCTTTTTCAGGTCCGCTATCCAGCTTTTGGTCCGGTATAAAATTTGCAATCAGGTCCACTTTTTTCTGACGGGTCTTCACCATGTGCTGGTGATTATCGCTGTCATAGCTAATGTTTCCGGTAACGTCTTGTTTTTCCAAACCACCAACGCGATGTTCTAAACCAGCCGTACCCGGTATAGCCCATGGCCTTACCAGTTTTTCATCCCTTTTGTATGGCTGAAACTTTCCATTTACATCCAGGTCTGAAGCTATATTCTGCGAAGCGAATGATACAGGTATTTCTGGTAAATCTGCCGATACCGGGAACTTCCAAGGTTCAGCGCCATTGGCAATATATCCGTCACTTAATAAAATTACCGGTGTCATGTGTTGAACACTGATTCGCACAGCTTCGTAAGCTGCATCAAAACAATCGCTTGGTGTTGACGCAGAAATGATGGGCATCGGGCACTCGCCATTACGACCATAGTAGGCCTGCATTAAATCACTCTGTTCTGTTTTAGTAGGTAAGCCGGTACTAGGGCCTCCGCGTTGAATATTTATTATCAATAACGGAATTTCCAACATAACAGCCAGTCCCATTGCTTCGGCTTTTAAAGCCATACCCGGGCCACTTGTTGTGGTAATACCTAAACTTCCACCATAGCTTGCACCAATGGATGAGGTGATTGCCGCTATCTCATCTTCCGCCTGGAAGGTTTTTATACCAAAATTTTTATACTTACTTAGTTCGTGTAAAATATCACTTGCAGGTGTAATAGGATAACTTCCTAAAAATATCTGCAGCCCGCTTTTTTGACCTGCAGCTATTAGTCCGTAAGACAAAGCCTGGTTGCCCATAATAGAACGGTAAACACCGGGTTCCATTTTAGCTTTTTCTACCGTGTATCTTGTAGTAAAAGTTTCGGTGGTATCACCGTAGTTAAAGCCGGCCTGCAGGGCTTTAATGTTACTTTGGAAAATCTCTTCTTTTTTACCAAACTTTTCTTTTATGAAAGCAATGGTATTATCCATTTCACGATTGTAACGCCAGTATAAAAAGCCCAGTACAAACATATTTTTTGCACGGTCTTTTTCTTTTATACCCATTGTAAAATCTTTCAGAGCTTCACGGGTCAATTTAGTAACGTCAATCTTAATTAATTCGTAACTATTCAGGCTATTATCTTCCAACGGATTGATGCCTTCAGGATAGTTGGCCAACCTGAGGTTCTTTGCGTCAAATCCATCTACATTGGCAATAATAACGCCGCCCATCTTTAAACCCTTTAAGTTCACTTTCAGTGCTGCTGCATTCATTGCAACCAACACATCACACTCATCTCCAGGTGTAAAAATTCTGTCGCTGCTAAATCGCAACTGGTATCCACTTACTCCAGGCAAGGTGCCTATCGGAGCCCGTATTTCCGCAGGAAAATCCGGAAATGTTGCCAGGTCAATACCCAGCATAGCCGTGTTATTGGTAAACTGGCTTCCTGTTAACTGCATACCATCGCCGCTATCGCCGGCAAATTTTATTACTACGTCTTGTAATACCTGCTCTTTTATGCTCATAAATTTTAAAATTAGCACAAGTTACAACGATTTTATTTTTTATCGAAACGTGTTTTAATGCTTTATTTTGTTTACTAATTTTTGTTTGCAGGCTACGTTCTATTTCCTGAAGAAAATTTTACAATTGTTACTTCCAATTTAAAAGAATTTTATCTGGCTTAGCATACAATAATGTCGCTTCAATTTGGTTTAATTATCTGTAAAAGCTAATTAGGGAGTGCTAAATAATTAACAAAGCCGCCAGCAATTTTTTGTTGAAACCTTATTGAAATGAATTAATTTTAATGCTTAAAAATTATAACTATGGACCTATTTAAATCCGGAAATCCTACTTTATCTGAAAAAGCTTTTGGTAGCCGTGAATACACGGGATACACCGATGCGATGACCATTCGTGGTACGCTCAACAAATTTGGCTTTATGTTTTTAATGCTGCTTGGCACTGCATTTTACTCCTGGAAAGAATTTGCAACAGGTGGAAATGTACAACCGCTTATGTGGACAGGTGCAATTGGTGGTTTGGTGGTGGCATTTGTGATTATGTTTAAAAAAGAGTGGGCACCTTATCTTGCTCCGTTGTATGGATTATTGGAAGGTTTGTTCATTGGTGCAATTTCGGCGTATTATAATGCTGCCTTTGCGGATAAGGCTCCTAACATTATCATGAATGCAGTGGGACTTACATTTGGAACCGTAATAGCCATGTATTTTTTATACAGTTTTAAAATTATTCAAGCCACTCAAAAGTTTAAGGCTGTAATGGTGACAGCTATAGCAGGAATTGCTATATTTTATTTACTGGCTTTTGTGCTTAGGATGTTCGGTATACAAATGGCATTTTTACATGAAGGGTCACTGTTTGGTATCGGTTTTTCTTTGGTTGTTGTAGCCATTGCTGCATTAAGTTTAATTCTTGATTTTGATATGATTGAACGTGGAGCGGAAGCCGGCGCACCAAAGTATATGGAATGGTATTGCGCCTTTGGACTAATGGTTACCATCGTTTGGTTATACCTTGAAATTCTTCGTTTGCTCTCTAAACTTAGCAGCCGTAAATAATGACTTTAGCTGTTATTTTATGATGAGGACCTTCAAGCTATTTTTTTTACTTTTTATCTTTTCAAGTTGCGACAAGACTTATAAGCTGTATTCTGACAGAATTACAAGTAATGACGCAATAAAAGATGGTTTTCATTTAAGTCAAATAGCTGTTGCTTCTTTTGAGAAGGACGGTAGACCGTCAAAATATTCAGCAGGGTTGACAATATTTTTCGGACCTAATCCTATGTTTTCAGGGTTTTCTGCTGACAGAGTGTACAATGAAACCGAAAAGCAATTGAGGGCTGACACCTGGAAAACAATGGACAGTATTATGAAAATTAATGACAATATTAATGGTGGACAGGGACATGAAAATGGAATTGACCTTTACTTCTCCAGCGAAGGTACACGTGACAGTATAGAAAAACTTCATTTTCCATTCGTTGCTCAAAAAACTGTCTATTTTGACCAAGCGAATGAATATTATAAATGGGTGTTTTGCATGAAGCAAGGGGACTTTGAAAATGCTTTTGATTATTCAAAAGGTATGTTTGACAAAATCCCAGTTCAATTTAAGGTTGACCAGTGGTACATGCTCGACTTTTCCAATGCTTCTAACATCATAGACAAAGTGTTTTTTTATATTGACAAGAACCAGAAAATTCATCAATATAATTATTACAAGGTTTTGACGGGAGTATAAAAATAAACGCTAACAGGCTGAATATTAAAAAAGGTTGTTCCTGTCTGGAACAGCCTTTTTTAGTTTAATGCTTCAATCAGCGACCTTACTTTTTCCTTTATATAATCCCGTACTTCATTAAATGCTTCAGGCTCCATGTGTTTTGGATCTGGTATTTGCCAGTCGATGAATTGTTTTGCCGGCATCCATGGGCAGGCATCTCCGCAGCCCATTGTTACAACTGCATCGAATGGAGCAAATTCTTTTACATCATCAAGGCTTTTACTGTCATGAATACTTAAGTCGTACCCCAATTCTTTCATGGCAGCAATGGCTTTGGGATTTACGATTCCGCTTGGTTTGCTTCCGGCACTAAATGCTTCAACATCACTTCCGCCAATAATTTTTGCGAAGGCCTGGCTCATTTGAGAGCGGTTACTATTTTCTACGCAAACAAATAATAGCTTTTTAGGTGTTTTATTATTCATTTTTTCTGCAACAGGTTGCATTCATTTTAATTTTCCTTTGTTAATAGTTTATGTATAACTGGCGGCAATGAGGTTCATAATAATTAGCAGCAACCATTTCCAGGCTCGCAACAATTCCGCTCGTCTTTTGCAGGTTTTTCGGCATATACCGTTATGCTGGTTATTTTAGTTTTGCTGTTTTTAAATTCACTGATTTCATTTTCATCTAAATAATTGGCTAATATATTGTCCGGTATTGTGATGGGTTTATCTTTTTGCAAAACGATGTTTTTGAATCCGGCATTTTCAATTAATTCAAGATAAACCTGTTTTTGAATAGCACCGGAAACACAACCTGCATATAGCTCAGCAATATCTTTCCATTTTGAAGGCAATGCCCCATCCAATACAATATCAGCAATGGAGAAATGACCTCCGGGTTTTAACACCCTGTATATTTCACTGATCACCTGCTGTTTGTTTGGTACAAGATTCAATACACAATTACTTACAATTACATCGGCATGGTTACTTGTTACGGGTATCTCTTCAATATCTCCCTGCCTGAATTCAACATTATTAAAGCCAATCTTTTCGGCGTTTGCCCTGGCTCTCTCAATCATTGCCGGCGTAAAATCAATACCGATCACTTTACCGGTTTCTCCTGCAAATCTGCGGGCTACAAAACAATCATTCCCAGCGCCACTGCCTAGATCAATAACGGTATCGCCTGTTTTTATTTGGGCAAATTCTGTTGGTAAGCCGCATCCAAGGCCAAGGTCGGCATCCGGATTATATCCATCCAGCTTGGTATAATCATCTGCCATGATGTTATACACTTCATCTCCGCAACAGGAGGATGTTGCACCACAGCAGGATGTTTCATTCTGATCTTTAGATTGTACTGCAATAGCTGCATACTTCTCTTTTACAAGCGCTTTAAGTTGTGCATCGTTGTTCATGATTTTTATTTTTATTTTTTATAAATTAAACACTGTATAAAACCGCTGCCAAAAGCCTAACAACAGGCTTTTTCATTTTTTACTTTCAATGTGTTGAATAGTAAGTTGAATTGTACATTAAATTTTTCGAAGTATTTCCAGTTAATACAATAACAACTTCGGGGGCCATCTACAGTTCCCTGTATAAGACCGGCCTGCTTTAACTCCTTCAAATGCTGTGAAACGGTGGACTGCGCCAAAGGAAGTATCTCTACAATTTCGCCACAGATACATTCATTTTTTTGGGCCAATACTTTTAAAATAGCAATTCGTGCAGGATGTGCGATTGACTTTGCAAATTCGGCCAGGTCCTGTTCCTCTTGCGTAAATGATTCTTTTTTATGAATTGCCATAGACTTAAATCTTATATCGCAAATATACGATTAATAGATTCACATGTCCAAAGAATTATTCAGTTTTATTAAAAAAATATTGGAGATCGTACAATATTATATTGCTACAAGGAAGCTATTCTCTTCCATCCAGCAAATTACCAAGGCCACCTAAAATACTCCCTTCTTCCTTTCTTCCCCCCATTTGCGGTGCATAGCGTATTATTCTTCCTGCAAGCCTGCTGATGGGTAATGATTGCAGCCATACTTTGCCGGGACCTCGTAAAATAGCAAAGAACAAACCTTCGCCGCCAAACATCCAGTTTTTTATGCCTCGTATAAATTCAATATCAAAATCAACACCGGCAGTATAGGCGACAATGCAACCGGTATCTACTTTCAATATTTCTCCTGGTGCCAGTACTTTTTCTATTACATAACCACCGGCATGTGCAAAAGCAAGCCCATCACCTTCCAGTTTTTCCATAATAAATCCTTCACCGCCGAAAATACCCGTACCAAGTCTTTTCTGAAATTCAATACCAATACTTACTCCCTTTGCAGCACATAAAAATGCATCTTTTTGTGCTATAATTTTTCCGCCCAGTTCTTTTAAGTCAAATACTATTATTTTCCCGGTATAGGGTGCGGCAAAACTTACTTTCTTTTTTCCCTGCCCCACATTTGTAAAAGCCGTCATAAATAAACTTTCACCTACCAACAATCGCTTTCCTGCGCTCATCAATTTCCCCAAAATACCACCTGATTGTTGTTGCTGACTTCCGTCACCAAAAATGGTATTCATCTGTATTCCATCGTCCATCATCATAAAAGCTCCACTTTCTGCTATTGCAGTTTCATTTGGATCCAGCTCTATTTCTACAAACTGGAGTTCCTCTCCAAAAATTTTGTAATCGATTTCGTGATTTGATATCATAACATTTTTTTTATAAAGATACGCAGGCAGACAAAAGATTAAAATTCCGAGGCGAACCAATCGAGAAAATACCCGAAAGCTTTATCATAATGTGGCTATAGTAGTGTAATAAATTGAGGGTTTTTAGCAAACTTTTTAATCGGCTATTTTTTTCTCTAACGTGATGTTAAATAATAATACATCTCCAATTGAGGCAAAAACATAAGCCTTATCGCCTGATAATTCGCTCATACCGCAATAAATGTTGATGGCTATCGTTTATTGCAGATAAAATGTAGAAGTATTACTACCTCGGATTCTATTGAGTGTCCATGATTTCGTTGAATATATTAACTACAGATTTTGAATTCCAATATTACTAAATCCGGCATCCAATGTCTAAACCTGTTATTATGAAAAACCAGTCAACCTTCTCATATCAGGCATACCTGATTTTTGCGCTTTCATTTTATAAAAAACTACCAACATAAATTTTACCAGCTCAGTTGGTTATTTAATTAATTCCAGTTGAGCATACTATACCACTTACAACTGTTTAATATCCTTTACCACTATGTTAAAAAGAATTTACCTTACAATTGCAATACTCGCTTTAATTGGTTTGAAATCCTTTACTCAAACTATCACAAATTATTCATTTACCTCAACCGCAGGATCCTTCAATTCGTTGTCTGGAGGTACTGTGCCCACACTAACAGATGGTTTAGATGATGGTTACATGAATGGAATACCAATCGGCTTTGATTTCTTTTACATGGGCGCCAGGTACACAACTTTATCGTTAAGCACGAATGGATGGTTATTATTAGGAGCGGATATTACGGATGCGGGTTATGCGAATAACCTTAAGACCTTTGCACAACGGCCTGTATTAGCACCTTTATGGGATGATCTTCAATTGTCTGCATCAACTGATATAACTTATCTTACTTCCGGCAGTGCCGGATCAAAAGTATTTACGATAGAGGTCCTCAATTTAAAATGGAATTATAGTCAAACCAATCCCAGCATCTCCTTCCAGGTAAAATTGTATGAATCCACAGGGAAAATAGAATTTATTTATCAGCGGGAATCCGCTTCAAACAGTAGTTCGAGCGCTTCTATTGGTATTACGGGAACAGCACCCGGAAATGGTAACTATTTATCATTAAACGGAACGGGCGCCAGTCCATCCGCAAGTTCAACAACAGAAACTTCAAATTTAAGCAGCAGGCCTTCTAACGGAAGGATTTATACATTTTCACAATCTGCACCAACCGCACCGGGTAGCTTAACCTATAGTTCAATTGCAACAACCAGTCTAAATCTTAACTGGGTTGATAATTCCAGCAATGAAACTGCATTTGTAGTGTATAATTCTACTGATGGAACTAACTTTACTTTTTTAGCAAAAACTTCGCCCAATACAACTTCGTACACTGCAACAGGGCTTACCCCCGGAACAACTTACTATCATAAGGTATATGCTTTAAGAGAAGGGGCTTTAAGTACTGTATTAACCAGCAATCAGGCAACTTTGTGTGCACCCGGAACTGTTTCCGGTATAGCGGTTGAAACCTGCGTTGGTGGTAGTACCGGATCAATTACAGCGTCAGCTACTGGTGGTTCAGCGCCATATACCTACAATTTAGATGGAGGAACTTACCAGGCTTCTGCAAGTTTTAGCGGTCTGGCAGCAGGTTCGCATACACTTACCGCAAAAGGTAGCAGTGGCTGTATAGCTTCAACTTCCGTAACTGTAACCGACTATGGCGCATCTGCCGATAATCAAAATTCTGCAGGTAATGATTCATGGATAGGACATGCTTATGACGGCACTAATTTTTCAACTTATATTGGAAACTTTACGGAAACTGAATCCTTTAATGAATTGTTTGGAGGATCATATAATTGTTTTGGAATTACTTCAAACTCGATTGCAAGATCAATCTATACAGAAACTTTTTCAGTAAAATACAGAATGAACTCAACCCGCAGAGGCCTTTATACTGTTGACCTTGGTTCTGATGATGGTAGCAGGTTAACCATTGATGGTTCAATGATATATAATAACTGGTCGGATCAGGCCTTTACTACAAAATCATCACAAATGATTAACCTGATCGGTTCCAGTTCACTTTTGTATGAGTTTTATGAAAATGGCGGAGGCAACCAGGTAATATTCCAAAATATAACTACCCTTATATCAAATGTATTATCAACCAATACTTCTCAAAGTATTTGCCTGGGAAATTCGGGTGCAAATATCAGCGGCAGTGTTTTTGGATCATTGCCTTCAGGAATAACAGTTTCAGGCACCGGCTATCAATGGACTTATAGTACTTCGCCCGCTGGAGCCAGAACAAATATTACAGGAGCAACTTCTGCAACATATACGCCTTCAACAGCAACTGCACCATTTAACGCAGCAGGTACTTACTATATTTATAGAAACGCCAAAGCAACAAGCACTAATAATATTGGTTACGGCTCTTACACTGCAACCAACGAATCCAATGCGGTAACAATAGTTGTAAATACCCCTCCATCTGCAACCATTGGTTACACCGGCAGTCCTTTTTGTACAAGTGCTGGCACTGTAGCTGTTAACAGAACAGGCACTGCTGGCGGAACTTACAGCGCACCAGTTGGCCTTTCAATAAATGCAGGCAACGGAACCATAACGCCATCAACAAGTACACCGGCCACCTACACTGTTACTTACACAGTTGCGGCTTCCGGTGGCTGCTCCATTATGACAACAACTACGTCAGTTACGATATCCGCTTTGCCTACGCTTTCAGCAACAACAGTTGCAACTTGTGTTGGAGGTAGCACAGGATCTGTTACTGCTTTGGCAAGCGGTGGTGCATCTCCATATACATATAGTTTAGATGCAGGAGCTTACCAGGCTTCGACAACTTTTAGCGGACTTGCTGCGGGTACTTATACATTAAATGTAAAAAGCAATGCAACCTGTGTGGCATCAATTCCCGTAACAGTTTCACCGTATGCAAATTCCGGTGACAACCAAAATGCTGCTGCAACCAATTCGTGGATCGGTCACATGTATGACGGCACCAACTTTGTTGATTATATCGGTCAGTTTACAGAACCTGAAACCTTTAATGAATCTTTCGGTGGAAACACGACCTGCTTTAACGTTGTTTCCAGTTCTGTTACAAGATCTATTTACACTGAAACTTTTTCTGTAAAATATAGAATGAACTCAACAAGGAGAGGCTTATATGTAGCCAACCTGGGATCAGATGATGGAAGTCGTTTGACCGTAGATGGTACAATGCTGTATAATAACTGGACAAATCAGAGCTTCTCTACCCGATCATCAGTACTATTTAACTTAAATGGAAGCAGCAGTCTGTTATACGAGTTTTACGAAGACCAGGTTAGCAACCAGGTTATCTTTCAAAATCTAACCCAGGTTATTGCCAATACGCTTTCAACAAATACAAGCCAAAATATTTGCCTTGGTAGTACCGGAAGCGTAATAAGTGGAGATGTGTATGGTGTACTTCCCGGTGGCATATCGCTTTCCGGCGCGGGTTACCAATGGACTTACAGTACTACACCGGGTGGCGCAAGAACTAATATTTCAGGAGCTACAGGAGCAACCTTTACACCTAATACCGGAAGCGCTCCATTCAATAGTGCAGGTACTTTTTATATTTACAGAAATGCAGTTTTAAGTAGCTCTAATAACGTTTCACCAACAACTTACGTGGCTACAAATGAATCTAACGCTGCTACGATTACAGTTAATACTCCCCCATCAGCAACCATCGGTTATACCGGCAATCCATTTTGCGCATCAACAGGCACCGCTTTAGTTACAAGAACAGGTACTGCCGGCGGCAGCTATGCTATAACCGGGGGTTTAACTATTAATAATTCTACAGGCGACGTTACACTTACTGGCGCCACTGCCGGTGCTTACACGGTAACTTATACGATTGCAGCGTCGGGCGGATGTTCAATTTATACTGTTACCGCACCGCTACAACTTTATACAATAAATAATAATCAACTTGATTATACCAATGGATTACATGGTATTTTATGCACTACCGTAGGTGAGAACGCAACGGCTACTTTAACGGGTCCGGCTGGAACAGTTTTTACTACGGTTAACTTTGCAAGCTATGGTACACCATCTGGTAGCTGCGGTTCATTCTTAAAAGGAAGTTGCCATTCAACAACCAGCCAGGCTGTTGCGGAGTCTTATTTACTGGGAAATAATACTGCAAGCATTACCGCAACCAACGGGTTATTCGGAGACCCTTGTAATGGCACCGTTAAATCATTTTATGTGCAGGCCACTTATACCCAACCTATTTGCTCTGGCACAAGCCCGGGTACATTGACCGGCACAACACCAACGGGTGGAACTGGCGTATATACTTACCTGTGGGAATCAAGCACAACAAGTGCTACCAGCGGATTTTCTGCTGCTTCCGGCACAAATAATAGTAAAGACTATACCGCCGGCACATTAACACAAACAACCTGGTATCGCAGATCCGTATTGTCTGGTGGTTGTTCAAATTTATCAGCCGTAATAATTGTGGTAGTGAATACAACTCCTGCAGCCACTATATCATATTCAGGAACACCATTTTGTAAAAGCGCCGGCGTAGCATCAGTAGCCCGTACCGGTACAACTGGTGGTACTTACACAGCTTCGGCAGGTCTTACCATAAATGCAGGTACCGGAGCTATCACACCTTCATCAAGTACAGCAGGCACTTACCTGGTAACTTATTCAATGACAGTAAGTGGCTGTTCAGCAACTGCCACCACATCTGTAACAATAACTGCTGCACCATCTGCTACAATCAGCTATAGTGGTACACCTTATTGTTCAAGCGCAGGTACTGCAACCATTACTCAAACCGGCACAACTGGCGGAACTTATAGTTCTACGGCCGGTTTAAGCATTAACAGCTCTACCGGAGCAATTAACCTTTCTGCAAGTACTGCAGGTACATACACCGTAACATATACTGTTGCAGCAGCAGGTGGTTGCAGCATTTACAGCACTACAACTTCTATCACCATCACAACTCAGCCATCATCGAATGGTTACTATGCCGGAACACCCTATTGTTCAAATACCGGCGGCATCATTTACCCTTCCGGAACTGCAGCCGCAGGGGCTACCGGAACACTTAGTTCCACTGCCGGACTTTCTTTAAATTCATCCAACGGTGGAGTTAATATTTCAGCAAGTACCCCTGGCAGCTATGTAGTAACCTATACCGTACCAGCTTCCGGCGGATGTGCACTATATCAAACCAGTACCCCAATTACAATTGTTGCACCCGGTACATGGACAGGTTCAGTTGATGATAGCTGGGCCAATTCCGGTAACTGGCTTTGTGGTGCTATACCTACCATTACCACCGATGTAACCATCGCAAGTGGTAAGCCTATTTATCCTTTGGTAGTTGCAGGAACCGGTACCGTTAAAAATTTAACCATAGCAAGTGGTGGTTCAATAATTCTTGCCGGGGGAGGCTTGCAAATTGCGGGCACCATCAGTAATTCAGGAACATTTGATGCAACTGCCGGAACAATAGAATTGAAAGGGTCAACAACCCAAACTATTCCAGCGGGTACATTTACAAGTGATACCATACTCAACCTCATCGTTAATAACAATGTAACGCTTGGTGGCAGCCTTACCCTTTCAGGTACACTGACTGTTGGTACCAGCAACAAGACGTTTGCAACTAACGGCTATCTTACCCTGAAGTCTTCATCCACGGGTACTGCAAGAATTGCTCCTTTGCCGGTAGATGGTTCAGGCAACGCTACCAGTTTTATCACCGGAAATGTTACAATAGAAAGATTCATTCCCGCAAGCAGGGCCTGGAGATTGCTGACATCACCATTGTCTAATACAGGTTCAATATATGATTCATGGCAAAATTCAGGAACATTCGCTGTCGGTAAAGGTATGTTTGTAACGGGGCCAAATCCGCTACCTGCAAACGGGTTGGATGCAAGTCCATTAAATACCGTATCGATGAAGTCTTTCAACACCGGCACACAAGCATTTGCAAATATTATCAATACCAAAACTTCAAACCTTTCTAATAGTACGGGTAATGGAGATAATATTGGATACTTTGTTTTTGTACGTGGCGACAGAACACCTGCTAACATCACTGCCATTGCTTACAATTCAACCGTGCTACGCAGTAGCGGATTATTGCAAACAGGTAAACAAACATTGAATGCTTCTGGTACCATTGGCAATTTTACAATCATGGGAAATCCTTATGCATCACCTGTTGATTTCAATGATGTGAAACGCACTCATTTAATGAAACGTTTTTATGCATGGGACGCATCAATAAATCAACTGGGTGCTTATGTTATTGTTGATGATCTGGATGACGATGGAATATTTACCAAGTCGTTCCCGGGAAGTTCACAGGATAACCATATTCAATCGGGACAGGCATTCTTTGTACTAACTGATACAGCAGGCGCTGCGTCACTTTCTTTTTATGAAAACAGCAAAAGTACTGTGAGTAAAAATGCTGGTTTTAGACCATTAAAAGGTTCAGCATCCATGTCGGTAATATTGAATTTGCTTGCAGCTGACAACTCGGTTAAAACTGCCGATGCGGTTGTTGCAGAATTCAACGACAATTTTAGTGCGGCCGTAAACATCCAGGATGCTATTAAATTCAGCAACATCAATGAAACCTTCAGTTTGATGAGAAATGGCTCTTCACTGGGTATTGAGCGGAGGCCAGTTATCAATAGTGATGATACTTTATTTTTGAAACTAACAAAATCATCCAGGAGAAATTACCAGTTTGTGATTAACGCAAAAGATTTAGATGAACCCAATTTATTTGGATACCTGGAAGATGCTTACACAAAAATTACCACGCCGGTTAATTTGAATGGCAGCACAATTGTTAACTTTTCTATAGACGCAGGTGCAGCCTCCATCAATCCTGATCGTTTTAAAATAGTGTTTAAACAGGCTACTGTTCTCCCCGTAACCTACAGCGATGTAAATGCAAGCAGGCAGGGAAATGATATTACAGTACAATGGAAAGTAGAAAACCAGTTGAACATCCGCAGTTATGAAGTTGAAAAATCGACCGATGGCAGCATTTTTACAAAAGTAAATACACAATTGGCTAATACTTCATCAACATCTGCAACGTATAACTGGCCTGATAAAAATGCAATTGCCGGAGATAATTTTTACCGCATCCGAAACATTGACCTGGATGGCAGTACAGCCCATAGCAAAGTGGTAAAAGTAACCATTGAAAAAGGAGCAGGAACCATGGTTGTATATCCAAACCCGGTTAAAAATGCGGTGATATCATTGGCTTTAAAAGATATGCCAAAAGGTAAATACAACTACCGTTTATTGAATGAACTGGGGCAGGTTTTATTAACTGGATTCATTGATAACACCGGTGGCAATATCACGGAGAAAATTAAATTAAATAGTCAAATTATAAAAGGTATTTATCACCTGGAAGTAACAAAAACTGATAACAGTAAAACAGTCATTAAAGTGGTTGTTGAATGATGATGATCTCTAAACGCTTGAAAGCATTTTACCAATTACAAATAAAAAAGCAGGCAGTTAAAATGGCCTGCTTTTTTATTAACGAACTCAGCATAAAATATTTTCAAGCTTTATTGCAGGAGAATCTTGACTGTAACTTATTGCGATGAAATACTATTTATGCACTTTAAACGTTTCAACTTCGAAAATAATTTGCCAAGGGTAAAAACCTGGCATTTCAATTACATCGGGTAATATAATTATAGTGAGATACGCAACCGATTGATGGAATTGGAAATATTACCGGTTAAAATCACAATATCAACGGATCAGATGCAAGTCTGTTGAATTTAATATCAATGAAAACTTTTAATTCATCACAAAACCCCGTACCATTATGACACAAAATTTACTAATCTTTCTAATCGTAGCAGCGTTGCTGCAAACCTGGGTTACTATGTATTTGTCCGTGGACACTACAGAGCAGCAGGAAATTTAAATGGCATTTATTGCAATACCACACAACAAAATGTTTGTGTAATCATAAAACTGAATGATGAGGCATTTGTCTCATTATTCAGTTTTTTTTGCTTAAGATGTTCATCAGGGGCTTGTTAACGTAGTATGTATTCCTGCCCTTTTTTTGTGGCTCCACAATGTTTGCTTCGGTGAGTTTTTTTAAATAGGTGGCCGCAGTTTGCCGATGTGCCATTCCCGATTTTACCAGAGTCTCTATTTTTATGTAAGGCTGTGTAAATAATAGCTGCAGTAGTTCCGGTCTGTAGGAAGATTGCATCACCGCTTTCATATTGATTTCGGTTTCAGTTTTTAGCTGTAGCATGCTCTTTATTTTGCGGGTGGTTAATTGCGCTGTATTGCTGACGGCTGTTAGTATAAATAAAATCCATTCTGTCCAGTTTTGTTGCTCAGTTACATTTCTTAAAAGCTGGTAATAATCCTGCTTATACTCCACAATGTAGGAACTTAAGTAAAGTACCGGTTGAGTTAGCAGATTTTGTTGCACCAGGTAAAGACTGTTCAGGATTCGCCCGGTTCGGCCATTGCCATCGGCAAATGGATGAATGGCTTCAAACTGGTAATGTATTAAAGCCAGCTTAATTAAAGGATCCATTACCGCTTCGGTATTGTTATTGATGAACTGTTCCAGTGCTGCCAATTTTTCCCTGATTTCAGTTTCGCAACAGGGAGGTGTATAAATTACTTCGCCGGTTATACTGCTTCTTAATTGTGTACCGGGTTGGTTGCGGATGGCGGCCTGGTTATTTTTGATGGTTTGAACTACCTGTATCAATGTATTGGTGCTTATTATGCCAGCTTGGTGTTGAATATGTTGCAAACCTGCGTACACCGCCTCCCGATAGCGCAGTACTTCTTTTGCTGCATTATTAGCCGGCGTTTCCTCTGCTTCTGCCTGGTATAATTCGTCTTGTGTGGTTACAATGTTTTCAATGGCCGAACTATCCCTGCTTTCCTGTAATACGATGCTGTTTAACAACAGTGCAGGATCGGGCAATGATTCACAAAGCCCTTTTAATTCTGCCAAGTCACGGGCTGCGTTGATGGCCTGCTTTAAAATTTCAATAGACTCAATACCTGCCGGTGGAAGGTTTGGTAACTCATTAAATGGTATGTTTTTATCGAATGGCATTGATGTTGAAAATTTTATCTTTTATCAACATCAAAAAATATTGATGTTGATTGAGTGCACAATAACTCCTTTTAATGTCGAAAATATAGAATTATTTCGACATTAAAGAAAATTGATGTTAAAATGTTCGACATGAATATAAGTTAGTGTCGAAAATATCAATATAATTCGACATGAAATTTTTATCTATTAACTTTACAGAAATCAATGCCTGATAGCATTGCCTGGGTGATGGGCTGCCGGATAGGAGTGGAATGCCCGGTGAAGGGCTGTGCGTTGGCTTGTGCCGGACATGTAACGGATAGCCGGAACTAAAGCTGAGATAAATGCTGAAGCTGATAACCCATATTGCATAAAAAAGCCGCCCATTTAAAGAGCGGCTGTATTTGATTTTTCATTTTTTTAAATCCAACTTCCAATCCAGGTTTCACTGGAGGCTTTGTCTTTTGCCAACCTTCTTCTTCTGCGATTTACACCAATCCGGTGACGGATAGCAGCTACTATCATAAGCGGCATAAACAGGAATATCAATGGTGGTATTCCCATAAAGCTGATCCAGCGGCCGCCAAACATAGTGCGCATTGGGCGCTTTAACCGCTCGGCTATCAGGTACATGGCTGGTACTATAATAAGCGTCATAAAGAATGCGAATGCCAAACCAAAAATGATTGTCCAGCTCAGCGGTTTCCAGAATGCCACGTTATCGCCACCTAAGAATATATGCGGATTTAACTCGGAGAACAATGCCACAAAATCGATGTTGAAACCAACTGCAATTGGAATAAAAGCCAGGATGGCTGCCAATGCAGTAAGCAATACCGGGATGATACGTGTTTTACCAGCCTGGATTACAGCTTCTCTTGTTTTCATACCGCGGCTACGGAGCTCGTCTGCAAATTCAATTACCAGGATACCATTTTTAACCACGATACCTGCAAGGCCCACAATACCCAAACCTGTCATCAATACCGATACTTCCATACCTGTAATACTGAAACCAAGCAGCACACCAATTACACTAAAAATAATTTCGGTAAGGATGATCACTGATTTGCTGACACTATTGAACTGCACTACCAACACAAACAAAATAAACATCAATGCTATAACAAGTGCCCTCGATAAAAATGCACCTGTTTCTGCCTGCTGTTCGCCCTCACCGGTTTGCTTAATGGTAACACCATCTGCCTTACCAGGAAATGCATTTATATAATTTGTAATTACCTGGTTAACGGCAGTAGCATTGTACCCTTTAGTGGTTAATACGTTTGACCGGAGCGTAATTAAACGCTTTTGATTTTTACGTTTGATGCTTCCAAACGTGCTGGTTGGTTCTATTTTAACCAGTGCACTGATGGGGATATTTTTTACCGCACCACCACTTGCCATGTCGCGGAAACTGATGCGCATGTTGAGGAGGTTGGCAAGATTTTTACGCTGCATTTCGTTGTTGCGCAACTGAATTTTAAACTCGTCTTTTCCTTCCTTTATTTTTGAAATTTCCCGGCCAAATAGCCCTGTACGGATTGCCTGTCCTATTTGTGCAGAAGATACACCTTGTATTAAAGCACGCTCACGATCTACTGTTAATGTTATTTCAGGATTGTTTAAATCAACATCCATTTTTAATTCTTCTACACCCGGCACCTGGATAGAATCGAGGTAGTTTTTGAGGTTAACGGCAGTTTTTACCAGGCCATCAAAATCTTCGCTTGCTATCTCAATATTAATCGGTGGATCTGTTGGCGGGCCGGAGCTTTCCTGGTCCACACTTATTTCAGCACCCGGAATGCCTTTCATTTCTGCACGAATTTTATCAAGATATGGAACCGTTGAAACACCATGTCTTTTTTCAAATTCCACAAACGAAACCTGTATTCTTCCCAGTTCGCTTCTTGTACTTCTGTCGCCTGATGCCGGATCACTTGCACCAATGGCCACATTGCTGATGACACTTTCAACCACCGGATTATCCTTACCATTTGCACGATCGATCCCCAATACTTTGGTCACTTTCTTTTCCAATACATTCGTTATTGAATCGGTGTATTCCACACTGGTACCTACCGGTAATTTCAGGTACACATATATTTGGTTGGGATCTGCCTTTGGAAAAAATACCACCCCTACCCGATTACTTTTTATAGAAAGCACAAATACAAATACAGATAAGAATAACAGGCCGATTGTACCCAATAATAAATGCACGGGCCTCCAGCCTTTTAAAGCCCAGCGAAGCAAATTTTCGTAATGCCCCATGATCCATGGCAATGCACGATTTTGAAAATTATGAATGGCATCATCTAAAACGTATTTGTTTAGTACCACCAACATCATAAAGAAAATAAGGAGGTTGCCCAAGAAAGGGACTCCGAAAATATCCAATGCAATTCCGATTGCAATTACACTCCAGAAAATGGGCTTTTTAAAGATGGCCGATTTGGGTTCCTTCACTTCGTCTTCCGGATGATTCATAAAATCTACCGCAAAAACCGGGTTCATAATAAACGCTACCACTAATGAAGCTGCCAGGGTAAATATGAGCATGGTAGGCAAATAAACCATGAACCTGCCAATGATACCCGGCCAAAATAACAGCGGAAAGAAAGGAGCCAACGTAGTTATCGTACCAGCAAGTACTGGAATAAATACTTCTCCGGCCGCCATTCTAGCAGATTTATGTACCGTTAATTTTCCGGCACCCTGCACAAAAATGCGGTGCGTATTTTCTATTACCACAATGGCATCATCCACTATAATTCCGAGGCCAAATAACAGGGCAAACAGTACAATAAAGTTGAGGGTAACATGCGATCCAATAATCAGATCGGCACCCGGCAAAAACACAAATGCCACAAACATACTGAGCGGTACTGACAGCGCCACAAAGAATGCATTGGTTACACCCATAAAGAACATCAATACAATCAGCACCAGTATGAAACCAATTACGATGGAATTTACAAGGTCTTTGAAAGATGTTTTTGTTTTTATACTCTGGTCACCGGTAATCACTGTTTTTAAATTATCGGGATAGATGACTCCTTTTGCATCGGCTACTGTTTGCTTAACACCTTCACTTGTTTCAATCAGGTTTTCACCACTTCTTTTAATGATGTTAAGTGTTACCACATTCTTGCCATCCAGGCGGGCAAAACTTTCTGAATTTTTGGTGGTATCTTTTATTTCAGCGATGTCTTTTAAATAAATGGGAAAGCCGCCGGTATTGCGTACCAGTACTTTTTCAATATCATAGGCTGTTTTAAACTGGCCTTTTAACTGCAGGTTGCGCTTCATAGAACCAACATCGAGCAAGCCGCCGGATATATCCATGTTTTCCCGCTGAACTGCATTGGCAATATCATCAAATGTAACGCCGGCAGTTTGCATGCGGTAGTTATCTACATTTATCTGGAACTCTCTTTCCGGTGCACCTACAATATCAATTCTGTTTATCTGTGGTAAATCTTCCAGTTTGTCTTTTAGGTCATCTGCAAATTTCTTTAATCGCATCATGTCGTAATCGCCACTAAGGTTTACGTACATAATGGGCTGATCGCTCAGGTTTACTTCGAGTGCCGTGGGCTCTTGTGTAAGATCTGTTGGCAAATCCTGTTTGGCTTTGTCAATGGCATCCTTTACTTTTTGCAGGGCTATATCTGTTTTTACTTCGGTATCAAATTCAACAATTATTGCTGAATAATCCTGCTGTGATGTACTGGTAAACTTTTTAATTTTAGCACCGGTAATACCCTTTATCTGTTTTTCAATTGGCCTTGTTACCAGATTTTCAATATCCTTGGGTGAGTTACCTACATAAATGGTTTGTACATAAATGGTAGGTATTACAATATCGGGAAATTGCTCTTTGGGCAGGGTTACAAACTGATAGATACCCAGCAGAGAGAAAAACAACATTACCAGGTAAATGGTGGTTTTGTTTGTGATACTCCAGGATGTAGGTTTAAATTCTTTAAACTTTTCTTTGATATTTTCTATTGCACTCATACAATTTATTTTGATTTCTCCGTTCCCGGATACGGGTTAGCGAAGACTGTTTTTTGGTAACCTTCCATGGCACATCCGGTAACCAATTGTTACCATAAGCCATGTTGAAATATGCTTGTGTTGATTTTAATTTACTTTCAATAACTGGCCCTCGTACAAACTTGCAAATCCTTCAGTAATCAAAGCATCGCCTGGTTTTAAACCTGTTTTAATTTCGAGCTGATCGCCACTTAACATGCCAATATTTACGCTGCGTTTGCGGGCAACCATGTTACCATTTTCGGTACTGGCCACCATTACAAATTTTCCTTTATCATCGTTTTGCAATGTATTCAATGGTACTACAATACTGTTGGGAGCCGAATAATCTTTGATCTTCAATAATGCGATCTGGTTTGGCTTTAAGGATGCGTCGGAAGGCAATTTAGCTTCCACCACAAAACCCCGGTTGATAAGATCAATGGATGCACCTACAAAACTTAATGTAGTATTAAAGGTTTTATTTACATCAGGCATTTCTACAATTACCGGGCTTCCTTTACTTACGTTCCCTAAATAATTTTCAGGTATATTACTTACTACTTTAAGTGTAGCATTATTTACAATTTTTATTTGCGGACCCGCTGCGGTTTGTCCCTGAAAAAGTTCACCTACTTTAATGTTTACCACATCAGCAATACCTGAAACATCACTGTACACATTGGCTGTATTCATCTGTTCCTGGGCTACTTTAATTTGCTCACCAATAAGTGATAACTGGTTTTGTAAAGCAGTTACATTTGTTTTAGCTGTTATCAACTGCACTTCGGTACCAATACCCTGCGTCCACAAATTATTTTGTCTTTCGTACAAACTTTTAGCTAAAGCAAGCTGCGTTTTAACACCTTCCAGTTGTTGCCTTGTTGCAGCTACCTGTTGTTGTTGAATGGCATTGTCTAACCTTAGTAATAACTGTCCTTTCTTTACATGATCGCCTTGTTTTACCAACACATCCTTTACCTGTCCGCCACCACCTCTTGGCGATATGTAAGAAATATTTTCAGCATCTACCCTACCCTGCAACTCTATATAATGCGCAAAATCTGAAGCCTCAATTGTTTTGATGGCCACGAGTTTTGTTTTTTGATTGGCTGCAGCGCTGGTATCTAACTTACTAATCTCGAGTTCGAGTTCGGTTATTTTACTACCGATGGCATCTTGCTCGCCTTTTAATTTTTCGAGCGACGCTTTTTTGTCATTTAAAACCGCGTTGCCTTCTTTTTTACTACTGCCGCAGCCCGATAAAATTATCAGTGCCAGGGCACCTAATACTAAGTACTGTTTCATTGCTATATGGTTAATTATTTTTTTCACTTTGTATTTTTTTGATCGTTTTTATTTTATTACAATTTGCCCACTGCTTTTAAAAGATCTATCCTGGCAATAATGGCATCATACATTGCACTTATATAATTTGTTTGGGCTGTTTTTAAATCTATTTGTGCGGTATTAATTTCTGTTGAGTTGCCTGTGCCTATTTCGTACTTCTTTTTAGTTTGTTCGTAAACCAGCTCTGCAAGCGACATGTTCTTTTTCTGGTAATCCATTGTAGCGGTTGCTGTAATAAAACTATTCTTAGCCAATTCAACGTCGTTATCGATGGTTAGTTTTAGTCCTTCAAGTTGATTTTTTGTTTGCTGCAATTCCAGCTTAGCCTTTGATATTTTAGATTGGGTACTGAATCCTTTAAAAATGGGGACCGTTAGATTAAGGCCTATGTAAGAAGTGCTAAACCAGGCTCCACCTTTCTTGAAAAAGTCAAATTCACTACGCTGGGCCTGCTTGCTATAGTTGGCATTGAAGCTTAGTGTAGGATACCTGCTGAGCTTGTATCTTTTAATATTGTATTCATTTAATCTATTGTTAATCTCCATTGCCTGAAATTCTTTTCGGTCGCTGTATTTGTAATTGACCGTTTCTAAAATATTTTCTTTTATCTGGTCATCAGTTAAAGAATCGGTTAATACAAGACTATCTTTTATAGGCATACCCATAAGCACTTTCAACCCCGTGTATCCGCTTTTGATATTATTGAGTGCTTTTAATTTCTCTGTTTGCAGGTTGGCAATTTGTACAGTCAGTTTATCAACATCAAGTTTTTCTGCAAAGCCGTTTTTATAAATTTCACGGGTATCATGATCCAGCTTTTCCAAGCGGCTGATATTGGCATCCAGCAATTCAATCTGTGTTTTGCTCACTACCAGTTGGTAGTAAATTTTATAAATATTGGCCTTAATGTTTTCCTGTGTTATTTCTGCTGCTTTTTGCCTTGCTTCAATACTTGTTTTACGGGCTTGTAAGCCCACAAATACCTGCCCGTCAAATAATATTTGATTAAGCGATACACCACCGTTGGCTGTGTACTTGGTACCAAATTTTACAGGTACGAATGTTCCGGCCGGTTGTCCAATAATCTCTCCTGGTAATAATGTTGTGGGTATATTTAAATAATCATTAAATCCGCCGGTTGCTTTTATTTCAGGATAGGCAGCAGATGCAATATCCCTGTTAGATTGTTCCTGTATTAATACATCGAGCAATGCATTTTTTACCTGTACTGCATTTTTTAAACCATAATCCACTGCCTGTTGTACAGTAAATTCATTTTTAGTTTGGGCCAGGACAGTGCCACCTGCAAACATCATTGCTATCGCAAGCAATCCAATTTTATGTCTCTTAATTTTTTCCATCATTGATTGTTTTTTTTCGCTCTAATTGATATTTCTGAATAAGTTTGTATCCCTTTGGAGAAGCGAGGCCAAACAGAAAATGAATAATAAATTCTTCTTCAATTTCTGCGAGATTGTATTTTAATTTTGAATGAAAATCGGGACTGAGTGGCAACATCATAGTTTCCAATCTATACCTCGACAGTATATCTACTTTTATTTCTGCCCGATATAGCTCTTCAACTATTCCCCTATCAATGTTCTCCTTGATGACACTATATATGTAATCGTTTTTATGTTTTAGGAAAACCTGGAAAGCTTTCGGGTGATATTTTTGCATATCAAATAATAGTGAAGGGTTCATATTACTGAACAATTCAATCATCATATCCATGGCTTTAAATATTTCGTGGATAGCATTTACAGATAATGAGCGGTCCAGGTCACAAGTGTTTTGTGTTTGCTCAATTTCCTTTTCAATGACCGCCACTACTAACTCATCTTTATCGGCATAATGCTGATAAATGGTTTTTTTACTCATTCCCAGGCTATTGGCAATATCATCCATACTTACACTTCGTATTCCATATTGCATGTAAAGGTCATGTGCCTTTGCCCTTATTCTGGTTGATGTTTCAAATTCTGTCATAATAGAATGCAAAACTAAGGAAACTTTTAATGTAACCATAGTTTCCATCATTAAATTTTACCATTCATAACAATTTGGTCATTCTGCAAGAGTGGTTTGCAATCCATTTATCTTTGTTTTATATTAAAATGTATTTGAATTATGAAAAAGACTATCACCTACAAAAGGCTATTTCAGTATTTTTTGCAGGGCCTGCTTATTCTGGCACCCATCGCTATTACTTTCTGGGCCATTGCTGCAGTTTTTAGCTTTATTGATGGCATTTTGCCCAATATTCTGCACAGTATTGCTCCGTCCATCATGGAAGACAAAGACGGTAATGTTAAAAGTATTCCAGGGCTGGGATTTTTGCTGGTAATTTCAATGGTACTGTTGGTAGGCTACGTATCATCCTCTTTCATAATTAGCCGCATGGTGGAAGCCTTTGACAAAGTGCTGGAAAAAACACCTGGGATCAAATTCATCTATTCTACTTTAAAGGACTTTTTTGAAGCTTTTGCAGGTGAAAAAAAGAAATTCACCCACAATGTATTGGCCAATGTAGATGACAATAATGTGTGGCGTGTGGGCTTTATTACCCAGGAAAATATGGAGGAGTTTGGATTTACAGATTATGTAGCGGTGTATGTACCCATGGCATATTCAGTTGCCGGTAATGTTTACATCATACCCAGAAGCCGGATTAAACAAATTACCAATATTAGTGCAGCGCAAACTATGAAGTTTGCCGTAAGTGGCGGAGTGACGGATGTGCTGGAAGGATCGCATCTATAAAACCATTAGCCGAACTTTTGAACAGCTCAATTTTTTATGATACTTTTCTCTTCTTAAATTTTTATAAATGAAACGTAGTTTTTTATTTATTATATGTTGTCTTTTATACACCAAAAGTTTCTGCTGGGGATTTTTTGCTCACCAAAAAATTAACTACTACGCTACATTTATGTTACCGCCGGAAATGATGGTATTATATAAACCCAATATAGCTTTTATCACAGAGCATGCAGTGGATCCGGATAAGCGCCGGTATGCTGTGGCCGATGAAGGCGCAAGGCATTACATTGATATTGATCATTATGGCGAGTACCCATACAACAACCTGCCCCGCAAATGGCAGGATGCTGTGGCGAAATTTGGGGAAGATTCCCTAAGAGAATATGGCATTGTACCCTGGCACATACAGGTAATGTTATTAAGGTTAACATCGGCATTTAAGGAAATGAATTTTAGCAAAATCATGAAGAACAGTGCCGAAATTGGCCATTACATTGCCGACTCACATGTACCATTACACGCCAATAGCAATCACAACGGGCAATACACCAATCAAAAAGGAATTCACGGATTTTGGGAAAGCCGTGTACCGGAATTGCTGTCAGATAAGGAGTTTGATTTCTTTATTGGTAAGGCTCAATACATTGAAAATCCGGCTGAATATATATGGGCCCGTGTACTGGAAAGTGCCAAAGCTTCTGATTCTGTTTTAACAATGGAAAGAGAATTGACCAAACAATTTCCAGGCGATCAAAAATATGCATTTGAAACACGAAATGACGTAGTTATACGTCAATATTCCTCAGCCTTTACCATTGCATTTGATAGAAAACTAGATGGAATGGTTGAAAGGAGAATGCGCCTATCCGTTGCCAGTGTTGCTTCATTCTGGTACACTGCCTGGGTAAATGCAGGCCAACCGGATCTTCGCCCCCTGGTAAAAAAGCAATTTTCAGAAGCTGATTCCAAGGAATTTGACTCACTCAATGATCAATGGAAAAACAGTGGCAAAATGATAGGAAAACAGGAAGAATAATAGCTCGTCAAAAAAAACAATAGCCAGCAACCTTTCAATCTACTTTCCCGGCGTTTTTTTTATTGCTTACATTTGCAAAAAATTCAGCAATGGCAGATAAAATTTCCCCGGTTACAGAACAGGGGTTACATGTTCACAACTTCAATGCGGGTCCATCTATTTTGCCGAAAGAAGTTTTTCAGCAAGCGGCCGCAGCAGTACTTAATTATAACAATACCGGTCTTTCAATTTTAGAGATTGGCCACCGTACGTCCACTTTCCAGGCAGTAATGGATGAAGCAAGGGCACTGGTTAGAGAATTAATGCAATTAGACGATGATCATGAGGTATTATTCCTGCATGGTGGAGCTACTACGCAATTTATGCAAGTGCCGATGAATTTGCTCGACAGTAAAAAATCAGCAGCTTATGCAGATACCGGCGTTTGGGGTGTTAAAGCCGTAAAAGAAGCCAAAATTTTTGGTAAGGTAGATGTGGTATGTACTGGAAAAGAAAGCAATTACACCATTATACCAAAAGATTTCGCAGTTCCAAACGAGTCTGTTTATTTTCATATTACTACAAACAATACCATTTACGGAAGTCAATGGCAAAAGATTCCAAATACAAGTGTGCCACTGATTGGCGATATGAGTAGTGATATCTTTAGCCGCGTTATTGATTTTAATGCATTCAGCCTGATTTATGCCGGCGCCCAAAAAAATATGGGACCTGCCGGTGTTAACCTGGTTGTAATTAACAAAAATATTTTAGGCAAAACTGATCGGGTAATCCCATCCATTATGGATTACCGCAATCATATTAAAGAAGGTAGTATGCTAAATACGCCTCCTGTATTTGCCATTTTTGTATGCATGCTAACCCTACGCTGGTTAAAAGCAATGGGCGGTGTGGCTGCAATAGAAAAACTAAATGATGCAAAAGCGGCTTTACTTTACGATGCCATAGATGCAAGCCCCATATTCACCGGCACCGTTAATAAGGAGGATCGCAGCAAGATGAATGTTTGCTTTGTACTCAATGACGCTTCATTGGAAGAAGCATTTTTGGCTTATACTAAAGAAAGAAACATTGTTGGCATAAAAGGCCATAGATTGGTTGGAGGATTCAGGGCTTCCTTGTATAACGCATTACCTATTTCCAGCGTGGAAATTTTGGTGGATGCCATGAAAGAATTCGCCCTTTTACACAGCTAAAATAACAATTGAACTATATTTCCGACAAGCTAACAAACTTATATAATGATCACTATACACCCTTTTAAAGCCTTGCGACCGGAGGCACAACATGCCAAACAGGTTGCATCGCGTCCTTACGATGTGCTGAACAGTAAAGAAGCAAAAGTGGAAGCACAGGGCAATCCAAATAGTTTTTTACACATCACTAAAAGTGAAATTGATCTACCGGAAGATGCAGATATACATTCACCACAAGTGTATGAAACTGCTAAGAAAAATTTGGAGGCTTTTATCAGCAGAAAAATTTTATTCAGGGAAAGTAAACCTTGCTATTACATTTATGAGTTGGTGATGAATGGCAAAAGTCAAACCGGGTTGGTTTGTGGCAGTTCTGTTGATGATTATGAGAGTGGCCTTATTAAAAAACACGAATTTACCCGCCCTGAAAAAGAACAGGATCGTATCAATCATATTACAACCACCGGGGCACAAACAGGCAATGTATTTTTAGCTTATAAAAATGTAGATGACATTGATGCCCTGATCAATAACTGGAAAAAAGGTAAAAATCCGGTTTATGATCTTGCAGCGGAGGATGGCATACAGCATACGATCTGGATTGTAAATGATTCAACCACGATAGATAAAATAACGGAACTGTTTAAAACCGAGGTTCCTGCCACCTATATTGCGGATGGGCATCACAGGGCTGCTTCTGCAGCAAAAGTGCGCAAGGCACTTGGGAAAACTGCACCAAAAGGTGCAGATATGTTTCTTACCACATTATTTCCATCCAACCAGTTATACATTATGGATTATAACAGGGTAGTAAAAGATCTAGCCGGTTTAAGCATTGAAGATTTTCTAAAAAGGGTTGAAGAAAAATTTATTGTTGAAAAAGCCGAAAAAGCATTTTCACCTGCTAACCTGCACGAATTTGGGTTGTATGTTGGCAAACAATGGTACAAGCTTGTATCTAAAGAAGGCACTTATACAAATGACCCTATTGGCATATTGGATGTTTCAATATTGCAGGAAAACCTGCTGGATCCCATTCTTGGTATAAAAGATCAACGTACGGATAAACGCATTGACTTTGTAGGTGGCATAAGAGGTGTTGCTGAACTGCAAAAAAGAGTTGATTGTGGAGAAATGGCATTAGCTATAAGCCTACACCCGGTAACGATTCAGCAACTTTTTGATATTGCAGATAGCGGCAATGTAATGCCCCCAAAAAGCACCTGGTTTGAACCCAAATTAAGAGATGGCTTACTAACGCACCTGATAAATTAGATAAAAACCGCATGAGTACCGAGAAAAATTGGCATTGTTATGGTTATAACCGGTTTAAAAACATTTCAATAAAAATGAAATCTATCAGAACACTTGTTTTCACCTGCTGTATTTTATTATCTGCCAGTGCATCCTTTTCTCAAACAGCACTTGAGCTTCAGGAAACTGCAAGGTCTTTTATGCAACAAGGCGATTTTTCTAATGCCGGATTGGTCTTAAGCCGTGCGACAGCGCTTGCTCCCAATAATTTAGATATAACAAAAGACCTCACACTCAACTATACCCTTCAAAAAGAATATAAGAAAGCACTGGAAGTTATAAAGCCCGTGCTTGACAGGGAAGACGCAGATGACCAATGTTTTAAACTGGCTGGTAATATCTATTACCAGTTAGGTGAGCCAAAAGATTGTGAAAAAACCTACAGAAAAGGGATTAAGAAATTTCCAAACAGTGGTTTATTACTCAATGAACTGGGCGAATTATTATGGGCCCAGCGTAATTATGATGCCATTAAACTATGGGAAAAATCGATAGAAGTGGATCCTAATTTCACTACCAGTTATTATAATGCCGCCAAATATTACTACTTCACAACAGATAAGGTTTGGGCCATTGTTTACGGCGAAACATTTATCAATATGGAGCCGCTCAATACCCATACACCTGAGATAAAAACAATTTTGCTGGAGAGTTATAAAAAGCTTTTTATCAATACTGATTATAGTAAAGAGAATAAGGAAAAAAATAAATTTACCGATGCATTTTTGCAAATCATCAAAAAGCAAAACGTGTTGGCTACCTCAGGTTTAAATCCTGAATCATTGACCATGATTAGAACCCGTTTTATTTTAGACTGGTTTAATAATTACGAAACTGTTTTCCCCATAAAATTATTTGAATTGCAACGTCAGTTGTTGCAGGAAGGTATGTTTGACGCCTATAACCAATGGATTTTTGGTATTGCTCAAAACCTTGCTTCCTATCAAACATGGACACACACTCATTCTACAGAATACAGCGAATTCAGCCATTTTCAGAAAGGCAGAATTTATAAAATTCCCGAAGGACAATATTACAAAGAAAATAAATAATCAATGTTACAACATTGATTATTTATTTTTCCCTATCTTTGCGTCCAAATTAAAAAACTATTAATGAAAAAGATTTTATTACCAGTAGCAATCATTGCTATAATGGCATCATGTAACAATGCACCCGAAGCGGATAAAGCGACCGCTTCTGAAAAAGAAACAGCCGCACAGGCAGAAGGTATTACTTATGTAATAGATAGTAGCAGTACCGTAAACTGGCACGCAACAAAAGCCAATGGCGAGCATACAGGATTATTCAGTTTACAAACTGGTAGCCTTGCCGAAAAAGACGGCAGTTTAACCGGTGGAAGTTTTGTTATAGATGTAGCCTCTCTTCAAAATGTGGATATGGCTGCGACACTACCAACAAACAAAAACTGGAAGGACATTTAAAAAGCCCTGATTTTTTTGACGTAGCTAAATACCCAACTGCTAAATTCGAAATTACTAACGTAGTTCCCTTCAAATACGATAGCCTTACAAACAAAGATGTTGTAATGAAAGATGCTACGCACACTATAAGTGGTAATCTTACATTGAAAGACAGTACAAAAAATATTTCTTTCCCTGCTAAAGTAAGTCTTGAAGGAGATAAACTAATTGCCAATGCAGATTTTAACATTGACAGAACACAATGGGGACTTAACTACAAAGGACCAAACAATCCTGCTGATTGGTTTATCCGCAAGGAAGTTAACCTGAAATTAAATATTGAGGCAACAAAAAAATAGTAGCTCAATTCAATATTTTAAAAGCTATCCCCACAAATTGGGATGGCTTTTTTATTTAACTTAGATTCCTGCAAGGTGTTCTTTATTGCAAAATAATTATCCTTGATTTTTTTAATAACAATAAACAGGAATGATTGAGAATGATCATTCAATTTTGTCATAGATTTTATGCATTGCTGATAAAAAATTTGTTGAGGCGTTTAATTCAAAGACAATTTATTTTTTAATGTAGAACGATTGTATATGACTGAAAACTCGAGGATATTTGACTTCTTACAACGCCAGTTGGATAATTTTCCAAAGGACGATATGTTCTGCGGGAAGGAAAACGGAGCCTGGAAACCATACAGCACCATCGATGTAAAAAAAACGGTAGATAATTTAAGTGCCGCCTTACTAAGCCTGGGTTTAAGCGGCCATGATATGACTGTTGAAAACCAGGATAAAATTGCCATTATAAGCAAGAACCGGGTGGAATGGTTAATGCTGGATTTAGCCTGCCAGCAAATTGGGGTAATACTTTGTCCCATTTACCCAACTACCAACGTTAATGAACTACAGTTTATATTTAATGACGCTGCGGTAAAAATGGCGTTTATTACCGCCGCTGATATTTTTGCAAAAGTTTCCAGCATACAATCAAATGTACCATCCTTAAAAAGTATTTATAGTTTTGATGAACAACCCGGTGTCATTTTTTGGAAAGATATTTTGCCGCAGGCAACACCAGCTCATTTTTCGAAATTGGAGGAGATAAAGCAGTCTATCAATGCACAACATTGTGCTACTATTATTTATACTTCTGGCACAACGGGTACGCCAAAAGGAGTCATGTTAAGTCACGTCAACATTGTATCTAACGTATTGAATTCCTGCGAAAGTTTTCCTTTTGAAGTAAATGTAGACGGACGAGCCCTGAGTTTTTTACCACTCAATCATATTTTTGAAAGAATGTGCTCCTACATTTATATCAATAGTGGTATTGGTATCTATTATGCTGAAAGCCTTGATACCATTGCAGAAAATCTAAAAGAAGTAAAGCCAAATCTTTTTACTACGGTACCCCGGTTACTGGAAAAAGTATATGAAAAAATTATGCTGAAGGGTGCAGAACTTAAAGGAATAAAACGGAAGCTGTTTGATTGGGCCGTTGCATTGGGTAATGAATATGATGTGAGCAAAAACCAGGGAATAGTGTATAATATTCAATTGGCTTTGGCAAACAAACTAATATTTAACAAATGGAGAGAAGCACTTGGAAATAACATTGAGTTTATCATTACTGGCGGCGCCGCCTGCCAGGTAAGATTGATTCGCATTTTTTCGGCTGCCAAAATTCCGATTTACGAAGGATATGGCCCTACTGAAAACAGCCCGGTAATAAGTGTAAACTGCCAGTATGCAGGAGGAACAAAGTTTGGATCAGTTGGCCCCGTATTACAGGGACAGGAAGTTAGGCTTGAACCTGATGGAGAAATTTGTGTAAAAGGCCCCAGTGTAATGATGGGCTACTACAACCGGCCCGAGCTTACAGCAGAAACAATCATTGATGGCTGGCTACATACTGGTGACATTGGTGTAATGGAGGATGGAAAATATTTAAAAATCACCGATCGTAAAAAGGAATTATTTAAAACAAGTGGCGGTAAATACGTGGCCCCTCAGCCCATCGAAAACAGGATGAAGGAATCACCGTTTGTAGAACAAATGATGGTTGTTGGTGCGGACCAAAAATTTGTAGGCGCATTAATTGTTCCATCCATGCCTAATTTAAAAGAATGGATGCGCCAGAATAAAATTGAATTTACAACCAATGAAGCTGCTGTACACAACCCTAAAGTACTGGAACTGTACAGAGAACTGATAGACAATTTTAATAAATTTTTTAACCAGGTGGAACAGGTTAAGCGTTTTGAACTGCTACCCCACGAATGGACAATTGATAGCGGGGAGCTAACACCTACACTTAAACTAAAGCGGAAAGTAATTATGGAAAAATATAAAGAAGTACTGGGAAGAATTTATAGTCATCATTAAAAAAACGATTCAGGTACATAATCTACGATTCGTCAGATGCCCTTAAACAGGGCATTTTTCGTGATAGTTAATCAGCTCAATAGGTGTTTTTTCAAATGTGTAACCGGCATATTTGATGACTATTTCATCGAGTACCGCATCAATTTCTTCCACCGTTTTTAATGTTACCAACTGGTATCGGTAGTCTTTTATTCCGGGTAAACCTTTTAAATAATTGGCATAATGGCGGCGCATTTCAAATATACCCACAAGCGGCCCTTTCCATTCGTAGGATTTGTGCAAATGCTTTTTGCACACGGCAACCCTGTCTTCTATTGTTGGTGATGGCAAATGCTCACCGGTGGCCATAAAATGTTTGATTTCATCAAATATCCACGGATAACCAATTGCAGCTCTGCCAATCATAATGCCATCTACCCCATACCTGTTTTTATACTCAAGCGCTTTTTGCGGACTGTCGATATCGCCATTGCCAAAAATGGGTATTTGAATACGGGGATTATTTTTAACCTTGCCTATAAGATCCCAGTCTGCATGGCCTTTGTACATTTGCGTACGGGTACGGCCATGAATTGCCAACGCTTTAATACCAACATCCTGAAGCCGCTCAGCTACTTCTTCGATATTCCTTGTATTATCATCCCAACCCAGACGGGTTTTTACAGTTACCGGTAATGAGGTTGATTTAACTACGGCAGAAGTTAGCCGCACCATTAAATCAATGTCTTTTAGCACACCGGCACCGGCGCCTTTCATGGCAACTTTTTTTACCGGGCAACCAAAATTAATATCCAACAGATCGGGATTGGTTACATCTACAATTTTTGCTGCAAGGGCCAGGCTTTCTTCATCTCCTCCAAAAATCTGTACACCAACCGGCTTTTCGTAATCGAAAATATCCAGCTTTTGGCGGCTTTTAATAGCATCTCTTATCAAACCTTCACTACTAATAAATTCTGTGTACATCAAATCGGCCCCTTTGTCCTTACAAACGGACCTAAAAGGAGGATCGCTTACATCCTCCATCGGAGCAAGCAGTAATGGAAATTCGGGAAGTTGTATGTTACCTATTGATGGCATATTGCTAAATACTTATTGTAAATTTTTATTAGAACGGCTTACTCAATTGCTTATTTCGTCTATTCGCTCAGCCTGTAAACTTTTTTGGCTGTAAATTTACGCACTTATAATTAAACACTATGGCTCATTTAGCAACGAAGCGTTTTACATACTGGGGGCAATTAGGCATTCTTACTGCATTTTGTGGCGTAGGATTGGTCATTGGGGCATTTGCAAGTTTTATCCCACTATTGGGTAAAATGGATTTTCAAAGTTTGAAAGGTGGCGACTCGGGAAAAATGATGGAAAACCTGTTAACGGCTGCAAATGCCGCCACTTTGCGATGGATGCAATTTATCAGTACACTATTCCTGTTTTTTTTACCCGCGGTTATGTATGCATGGTTATGCCACCAAAAGCCATTTGATCATCTTGGATTTAAAAGACAATTAAATATTCAGCAAATATTGATTGTGGTGGTAATTATGTTAGCTGCACTTCCGGTAGTAAGCACATTGCAAGAGTTAACAGAAATGCTGCCATGGAGTAAGGCCACCTTGTTGAAATTTAAATTGGCTGAGGAGGCTTATAATAAACAGGTTGCCGTAATTGCACGTATGGATAATTTTGGTGATTATATTGTTTCCGTAGTTGTAATTGCTTTTTTGCCTGCAGTTTTTGAAGAAGTTTTATTTCGCGGTGGAATACAGAATTTATTATCCAGATGGTTTAAAAAACCAATTATTGCCATTGTTATTACAGCGGCTGTATTTAGTGCCATTCATCTTTCCTATCTTGGATTTTTAAGCCGCTTTGCATTGGGCTTTATACTTGGGTGGGTTTATTACCGTACAGGAAATATCTGGCTGAATATTATTGGCCACTTTTTTAATAATGCATTTGCCGTTACAGTATTATACTACACTTCTAAACCTGGTGAAACAATTGATCCTTCTAAAATTGAAGATCATTTTCCAATACTTATTGGAGTTGCATGTTTAGGCGTTCTTTACGGATTATTTATATTGTTTGAAAAAGTGAGTGAACGATATATAGACCATCCCGGCGAAGAGCTGCCAATGCCTGGCGCTGTAAATACCAACAACCCATTCGAAAACGACCAGGTGGTTGGTTAAATCATTTCATTAATTTTCACGTTACATGGCAATAAATATAAAAACTTTACAAACCCGTGCGTTGACAGCGTTGGTTTTTGTGATTGTAATGATGACCGGCCTTTTATGGAATGAATGGAGCTTCATCGCATTGTTTACGCTTGTTCATTTTGGCTGCTGGTACGAATTTATTAAACTGCTTAAAAAAATAAACGGCCCCCGCTGGCCTACCTATTCTCTACTGGGCTTGCTTTACATTACATTACCCATTTTATGCATGCTTTTTTTACGGCTTAAAGACAGCTCATTATTTGCTTCCGGTGCTGAATCTGCCATTAATCCATTATTATTTCCCTGCGCTATAATTTTTTCAATTTGGATAAATGACACCATGGCTTACCTCGTGGGATCTGTGATTGGCAAAACGCCCTTTTCAAAAATTTCTCCTAAAAAAACCTGGGAAGGAACAGCAGGTGGTGCCATACTATGCGTAGTAACCATTGCCTTGCTGGGATATTATGTTCCGGTGGCAAAAACAGTTGCAGTGCATCACTGGATTGCCATTGCTTTTATATGTGCTATAACCGGCACTGCAGGTGATCTTTTGGAAAGTAAGATAAAACGAACCGCCGATGTTAAGGACAGTGGCAGTATCCTGCCGGGCCATGGTGGCTTCCTTGATCGCTTCGACTCTATGCTGGTAGCCGCACCTTTTGTGTGGTTGTATATCCAATTATTTGTATAACCAATATACTTGTGGCTTGATTTGGGTCACTTATCTTTGTTCTTCAAATTCATTACATGACGATACACAAAGAGGGATATAAAAGTATTGCGATAGGCGCCCTTATTTTTGGAACAATTAACCTGGTATTCTTTTATTTTTTAAGCGCAACCATTCCTGTATTGGCCTGGTTCGTATTTTTTGTAACAATGGGATTATTGCTTTTCCTGATTTCATTTTTCCGGATTCCCAATCGTACAATAACAATTAATGAAGATTGTATTGTAGCTCCTGCAGATGGTAAAGTAGTAGTAATTGAAGAAGTAATTGACCCTGAATATTTCAAGGATAAGAGACTGCAGATTTCCATCTTTATGAGTCCGCTGAATGTACATGTAAACAGAAATCCGCTGGAAGGTGAAGTGGTATATAATCAATACCATAAAGGAAAGTACCTGGTTGCCTGGCATCCAAAATCATCTACAGAAAACGAACGGCATAGTGTTGTAATTAAAAAAGGAAATGTAGAAGTATTGGTAAAACAAATTGCCGGTGCCCTTGCAAAGCGTATTATTAATTACCTGCAGGTGGGTGAAAAAGTAAACCAGGGAGATGAAATGGGTTTCATAAAATTTGGCAGCAGGGTAGATCTTTTATTACCTGTTGGAACCAAGGTAAATGTAGAACTTAATCAAATGGTTAAAGGTGGCGTAACGGTTGTTGCAACCGTGTATGAACAAACAATAACCTAGGCATTCAATTCGTTTATCTGAATAAAAATTTAACAAAACCATTTTTAATTTTAATTGATAATTGCAGTTAAATTCACATTATTATTCAATAAAACAATTGAAACGTATGAAAAAAATATTCTTATTAGCAACCGCTGCTTTGATGATTACAGGAGTTTCAATGGCAGACACAGGCAAAAAGAAAAAATGCTCCAAAGGAAAAAGCTGTTGTAATAAATCAGCCAAAGAATGTAGTAAAGGAACAGATAAAACTGCGAAATTATAACGCTATTTTATTTTTCAGATAAAAAACCTGCTCCGTAATGAGGCAGGTTTTTTAGTTATAATTCTTTCATCTAAAAAATATCTTCTAATTGTTTAAGATGACTGACGATGTATGTTGGCTGCAAGGCTGTAACTGCATTTACATGGTTCACAAATATGCAATCCATACCCGCATTGATTGCACCCATAATGTCAGCATCCTGGTTATCGCCCAACATAATACTTTCCTGCATACTGGCACCTGCCAGGTTAATGGCAAAATCAAAAATTTCTTTTTTAGGTTTAAGGCTATTACTTTTTTCTGAAGTAACTACATGTTTAAAATATTTACCAAGCCCGCTGTTGTTTAATTTAAGCCACTGAACCCGCTCAAATCCATTTGTAATAAGATGAAGATGATACCCTTTCAATTCCAAATAATCCAATATTTCAATGGTATGTGGAAAAAGTAATTTTTTTGTAGGCAGCAGTTCAAGGAAATGCTGGCTCATATTTTTTGCAAGCTTTTCATCCCCTATTTTAAACTCAAGCAGGGTGCGCCACATACGCTTCCACTTTAAATCATCGCCGCTTATAAATCCATTGTGGTACCTGTTCCACAATATTTCATTGTGATGCAGGTAATGCTGGTAAAATTTATCAAAAGGTAGCACACCCAGTTTTTCCAGCTCAAAGAAAATATATAATTCCTCCAATGTAACTCTTGCGTTGGCATCAAAGTCCCACAGTGTATGATCCAGGTCAAAAAAAAGATGTTTGTACTTCATATATGTTATAACGCTGCGGTCAACATTTTATTAATTTTAATTGTATTAATCTTGCAAATTACATCAAGCAATTTAATTATGGAGATACAAAATACTGGGAGCAAGGATCTTTCACAGAAGAATATATTGATAAGCGGGGCATCTAAAGGAATTGGAAAAGCCATTGCTATTGCATTTGCAAAGGAAGGTGCGGCCTTGTATTTGTGTGCCCGAAATGAAGTTTCACTTTACCAGACCGTTGCTGAATTACAAACTCAATACCCGGCAGCTACCATAAAAGCAACACCTTTCGACATTGCTGAGAAAGCCAATGTGCTTGCTTTTGGAGAATGGGCACAAAAGGAAGCTGCTAAATATGGAACAGGTAATATTGACATTTTGGTAAATAATGCCGGCATATTTACCCCGGGCAGTATTTACAACGAAGCGGAGGGATTATTGGAAAATTTGATAGCTACAAATCTATATAGCGCCTACCATTTAACCCGGTTTATAGTGCCCAAAATGATTGAAGCAAAGCAGGGACATATTTTTAATATTTGCTCAGTTGCATCGTTGGGTGCTTATGCCAATGGCGGCAGTTATAGCATTAGTAAGTATGCGCTGCTGGGTTTTAGTAAAAATTTAAGGGAGGAGTTAAAGCCATATAACATAAAAGTTACCGCAGTTTCTCCGGGTGCAGTGTTAAGTGATTCCTGGGGAGACTTTGACAACTCGGAACGACGGATCATGGAAGCCAGCGATATAGCTGAAATGATTGTCGCGTCCTGCAAACTTTCGCCGCAGGCTGTGGTGGAAGATATGGTGATCCGTCCTATGCTGGGGGATTTACCGTAATAAATGTTAGCAAAACTGTTGCATGGTCATTTGATGGTTTTCATGATCTGTTTAGATTTAACGCTGTAATAAGATAATGGGGGAAATGATGCCATTATGTATGAATTTGAACGGAGCACTTCGTTTCTCAGTGTAAACTCTGCCAATGTCGATGCAATGAAATACTCCCGATGGCTATCGGGACTGGTGACAAAAAAATCATTACTGGTAAGTTTTCCAGGTATTACATTATTAACAGTTTTTTGGTTACCATTGCCATCATTTATTTTACTTACGCATTACTATGATTTAATTTTACGCCGGATTATGGTACTGCTTTCAAAAAAAATATTCCTTCCTGCTATCTTACTGTTGGGCATTTTGTGCCCGATTTTTACAGATGCACAATTGTCCTTTACAGCAACTGTTTTTCCCCGAACTATTGGAAAAAACGAAACTGCCGAACTTAAATTAATGGTAGAAAATGCCAGGCAGGTAGAAGAAATAACCCCTCCGTCTTTCAGGGATTTTATTGTTGTTGGTGGCCCCAACCAGGAAAGTGGTATGGAAAGCATCAATGGCGTAACCAGGCAGTATATTGGAATTACCTATATTTTAAAACCGAGAGGAAAAGGCAAATTTACCTTTGAACCTGCTATTGCAAAAGCAGACGGAAAAACAATTAAGAGTAACCGTGTATCCTTATCCGTTACAAACGAAAACCAATCTGCAAATAATGCACCACAGAGAGGCTTTTTTGAACCGGCATTGAGATCTACAGACAGAGATTATGTATTAAAAAAGGGTGAAAACATTGCAGATAAAATCGACAAGAATATTTTTATTAAAGTAGATGCAGATAAAACAACCTGCTATGTTGGGCAGCCAATTGTTGTTACCTATAAATTATATACCCGGCTGAAATCGGAAAGTAGTATTATTAAAAACCCATCATTCAATGGATTTTCAGTGATTGATTTGATGCCGCCCGGTAATACTTATTATGCAATAGAAAAAATAGATGGCAAAGAGTTTAATGTATATACGCTTCGTAAAACACAATTGTATGCCTTGCAGGCTGGCCCGGTAGAATTGGAAAGTGCCGAGGTTGAAAATAATATTCACTTTATTAAGGAAGAATATTTAAGCAGGCAAATGAACGGGTTTGATGATTTGTTCCGCGATTTTACGCAAACCAATATTCCGCCCGAAGGCATGCATGACGAAAAAGTAACCCTTCGCAGTAAGCCTGTATTTATTACTGTAAAACCTTTACCTGAACAGCACAATTCCCCTGGAGCATTTAAAGGAGCTGTGGGCAATTTTAACTTAACCGCTGCTATTGAAAAAACAAATTTTACAACAGACGATGCCGGTAAATTAAACATTGCTATTTCTGGTGAAGGCAATATGACTATGGTAATTGCGCCGGATGTAAAATGGCCGGAAGGCATTGAAAGTTTTGATCCTAAAGCAACAGAGCAATTAAATAAATATTCAGTGCCTGTTAGTGGTACAAAGGTTTTTGAATACGCTTTTACGGTGGCCAAACCTGGTAGTTATACATTGCCACCCGTTAATTTTTGCTATTTTGATCCGGGTAAAAATATTTACATAACCGATAGTACAAAACCCATAAAAATCAATATAACGAAGGGAAGTAAAAGGCAAAACATTGTTGCCGACACCAATAAAAATAATGGTGCAAACGCGTTTTTTAATATCCTGTTTGCCAACCGTTGGTTAATCATACTTCCCATTGCAATATTCATAATTACCGGGCTATTTCTTTGGCTAAAAAAGGAAAACAAAACAGAAAGAAAAAGAGAAAAGAAAACAATTTTAACCAACGAAAATTTAATTGTTGAGCCAGTTGAAGTAGTGAATTATAAACCATTGATATTATCAGAAGAAAAACTGGTAGAACAAGATCATCAGCAATTTTTTGAAACATTGAATAAGGAATTCAGGCAATTTTTGGCTGATAAATTAGGCGTTCCTGTAGAAACCATTAATCGTAAAATAATAGCCGAAGAGGCCGATAAAAAAGGGATTCCTGTATATACCTGCATGCAGATACAAGGCTTGCTGGACGATATAGAATTGCAATTGTACACACCTTTTTCAAACCCCGAAAAAATGCAGGAAATTTACAATACTGCAGATCAAATTGTGCATGCTTTGAATGCTGCTAAATCGTAAACTTATAACCGATGCCCCTTACAGAATGAAAGTATTGCGGGTTGCGGCTATCCTCTTCAAAATATTTCCGGAAACTTAAAATAAAATTATCGATGGTACGGGTAGTGGGATAAACATTATAACCCCAAACGGCCTGTAATATTTTTTCCCTTGTTACCACTTCATTCTTGTTTTCAATCAGGAGTTTTAATAGCATAATCTCCTTTTTTGTAAGCATTATCTTTTTACCATCTTTTGTAATGCACTCCAGGGCTTTAAAATCAACCTGGTTTTTGCCAAACCGATACGTTTGTTCAAGCGGCTTGCGTTCTGAAAGGCGATGGCTTTTCTCTACAAGTTTATAAACCCTCAATAATAATTCTTCCAGGTTAAAGGGCTTGGTGAGATAATCGTCTGCACCCTTTTTTAAACCCAATACCCTGTCGGCACTGCTATTTCTTGCACTCAGTATTAAAATGGGAATATCGTTGTTTTGCAGCCTGATGTTTTCACATACACTAATGCCATCCATTTCGGGTAACATTACGTCCAGTATCATTAAATCAAAATGTTCCTGTTGAATTGCTTTTAAAGCTTCGAGGCCATCGTATGCGCTGGTTACTTCATAATCTTCCAGTTCCAGATTAAGCTTTAATGCTTCCTGTAAGTTCTCCTCATCTTCTACCAGTAATATTGAAATTTTTTTTGTACTCATTCTTTGTGTGTTGAGGGCAATACAATTGTTTGCATTCGTCCATCATTTTCAAAACGATTTTTCTTTAAAATACAATTGTAAAATTACTACCCGTTGGCTTATTATCGGTAACAATTAACCTTGCGTTGTGTTGTTTAGCAATTTTTTTGGTTAGATATAAACCCAATCCGGTTCCCTTTGCTTCCTTGGTGGCCTTGTTACCAATGCGATAAAACTTATCGAACACTTTCTTCTTTTCAGTATCCTCAATACCTTTTCCTTCATCGCTGATTGTGAGGTTAATGTTCTTTCCATCTGGTTTCAGGATCACTTTTACGGCAGCATCTTTCGGGGAATATTTAATGGCATTGTCAATCAAATTATTAACTGCCATTTGTAACAAAAGTACATCACCATTAACGACGACATCTTCCTGTATAAACGATTCAATGTTGCGTTGTGGAAACCTTATCACAAATTCATCTGCACAATCCTGCACCAGTGCAGATAAATTAATTTCTTCTTTTGTAATGGCATTTGCACCCGATTCCATTTGCGATGCCAGCAACATATTATTGCACAGCGCATTTAACCTGTTTGCTTCCTGTATGGTATTTTGAATCAACCTTTGCTGCTGTGTTTCTTCCAGTTTTCGCTTTTGAAGTGTTTCCAGGTTGAGCTTTGTTATGGCAATAGGTGTTTTTAATTCGTGTGTAATAGCCATCATAAAATTTTGCTGTTGCAGGGCAGATTTAAACTGCCTTCTAACAGCCCTGTATATAAAGAAAGCGCCGGCCAATATAAGCAATAAGAAAATGCTGCCTTCACCAATATATTGTGCATTTTTTCTGCCGGTAATATCTATGATGCCGTTGAGCTGGTATGCATAATCCGGGTCATCTTTTTTTAGTTTTGAAATTTCAAATTCGGCCATTTGCTGGTTCTGCCGATTTAAAGCAATAAACCACCATACAAGCGCTGCAATGATATACGTTAGCAGAAACCAATACACGATAAAGATCAGTCGGATCTTTTTTGTTTTATGTAGTGAGAATGGCATGGTAAATTATTAAGCCCACATGATAACCAGGAAATGCAAATTATGAACTGTTAAGGGCTGGCAACTATTTTACCTGTTCTACTCTTATGCCTGCACTCAATATTTCCGGCAGTGGATTTTCCCGCATTACCTGTGCAATATTGAATTTATAGTTGCCGGCTTTATTAAATTTAAATGGGCCCCTTGTAATGGATTTACGCAGCTCCCAAATGTCATCCATGGCAGTGCCTTCCCATCCAGCGGCATCGGTGCCAATCTGCAGATCAAAACGCTGGTGTTTTATAGAATCTCCTGGAGACTGTGTGCCAATATTCAGCCATATATTATTATATCCATACGCATCAGTATGCCGCAGCACAACATATAAATTGTATAAAACTGAAGTATCCTTGATAGTAAACTCAAATGTAGGTTGCAGGTTGTAATCCCATCCCTTTTTTGGTATTGGTGCATTTTTTTCATAAACTTCTATTGTAGCGCATCCTGCTAAGAAACTACTTACAACAAACAACAAAAAAATATGCTTTAGAAAATTACTATTAAATAGGTGAGCTGTTCTTTTCACGTAATAAATTTGTACAAAAATAAACACTCCCGGTTAAATTGATCTACGCCGGCAAATGCTACAAAATATTTAAAATTTGTTCCTTGGCTTTTTCCAATTCATCCTTCATAGTTATAACACATTTTTGTATTTCCGCATCGTAAGCTTTACTTCCGGTGGTATTAATCTCCCGGCCAATTTCCTGTATGATAAAAGAGAGTTTCTTTCCTTTTGCTTCATCATTGTTTGCAAGCAATTCTCTGAAATAGGCACAGTGTTGCTTTAAACGAACCTGCTCTTCATGAATATCAATCTTCTCAATATAATAAATCAGTTCCTGCTCTAACCGGTTGCCATCATAATTTTCTTTACCAACGTGCAACTCCAGCAGTTGTACAATTTCTTCCCTGATTCTTTTAATGCGGTTAGGTTCTAACAACACAATATTTTCTTCCTGAGCATTGATATTGTTGATCCTTTTTATCAGGTCATTTTCAAGACTCGCCCCTTCTTCTTCGCGGTGTTTTATTAATTCTCCTAATGCTGATTCCAGTACCTTTTTAAATTCAGCAAAGTCTGTATCATTTAAAAAATCGTTGGCTGGTGTAACAACTTCGGGCAAGCGAAGCAATGCGCTTAATACTGAATTGGTATCAATATTTAATTCGCCTGCCAGTGTTTCTATCTGTTGAAAATATGCTTTAATAAGATCTGTGTTAATATTAACCGGCTTAGATGTACCGTTTTGCTTAATAGTAATAACACAGTCTATTGACCCCCTTACTAATTTCTCCTGTAAAATATTCCTGATGTCGAATTCATAAGGCCTTAACAAAGGTGGTAAACGCAGTTGCATTTCAAATTGCTTTCCATTAAGTGACTTAATTTCTACAAGGAAGGTTTTATCATTTACAGTTTGTTCGGCTCTTCCAAAGCCTGTCATTGATTTTAGCATTATTAGATTTTAATTTTTAAATATGGTACTGAAATTGCCTACAAGGTATATGAAAAATTGTCAAAGTTTTGATTTAGGCAGGTCATTCCGGTTGGGAAACAAAAAATGATTCATTTCACCTTTAGTTAAAAGACGCATTTCGCCTGGTTGGAGGCCCTCGATGGTACACTTTTCTATCCTGTACCTGATAAGTCTTAAGGTAGGAAAACCAACCGCTGCAGTCATTTTTCTTACCTGCCTGTTCTTGCCTTCCGTTATCACTAATTTAATCCATGGTGCCGGAATATTTTTACGAAAACGAATGGGTGGATTGCGATCAGAAACCGTTGGTACTTCCTCAAAAATATTACACGAACATTTTTTTGTATGAAACATTTTACCATCAATATTAATGTTAACTCCATGTCGCAATTTATGAATTGCTTCATTGGTTATTGCACCATCTACCTGTACCCAATATTCTCTTGTGTGTGCAAATGTTGGATTTAAAAGTTCGTGATTTATTTTTTTATCATTGGTAAGGATCAATAAACCTTCACTGTCATAATCTAACCTGCCTACCGGGTAAACATCTTGTGGTACATCAAAAAAATCCTTCAAAGTTTGCTTGCCATCACCTGATGTAAATTGAGACAACACGTTAAAAGGTTTGTAAATAATACAGTAGTATTCCAAAAGAAAATTATTGATGAGTGAGTGAAAGTTTGTAAAGGTATGGCAGTTTAAAAACAATGTTGGGTACATACCTAAAATAAGAAAGCCCGACATTTCGGCCGGGCTTCATTATATGATTGGGTTAGTAAGTACCAGGAAATAAAATTTCCATATACAATATTAAAAAGAATTTTTGCTATCCAAAAAAATATTTCAAATATTTTTATTCACATTTCATGTTGTACTGTGGAAAAGGGTGACGGATTTTGCCTGTAAATGAAATGCTTTAATGCTTGCCATGGCTATACTTATTGAACCAATATTGTTCAACAATTTTTTTATGATTGGCTGTAACTATTGATTTTACTGGCATTTCAGAGGAATTACTTTTTTTGAGTGATGCAATAGTCTATTAAAACCTGTAGATGGTATATGCTGTTCGTTGAATAAATTCAAGGCATTTTAGTTAGTTTTTTTTCTAAAAAAATGTTGGTAGTTTTTTAATAATCAGTTGCTGCTTTTACATCTTTTAGTGACTATTTGTTTGTACTTCCATTAAATGCAAAGGATAGTACCTTTGCAAAAAAATTTATTATATGCGTTTCCCTGCTCCTGTTTCTATTAAGTGGATTGCTGAATTAATCAATGGCGAATTAGTAGGTGCCAACCAAGGTGATGCTTATGGCATCAATGAAATACATAAGGTGGAAAACGGCGACCTTGTTTTTGTAGATCATCCTAAATATTATGATAAGAGTATTAACAGCGAGGCCACCTTTATTATCATCAATAAAAAAACATCTGTACCTGATGGAAAGGCATTGCTAATTGTAAACAACCCGTTTGAAGCATACTGTAAAATTGTAAATCATTTCAACCCGTTTAAACCATCCAACAAATCTATTAGTGATACCGCTGTTATTGATGAAGGTTCTTATATTTATCCGAATACATTTATTGGTAACCATGTAAAAATTGGCAAACATTGCGTCATCTATCCCAACGTAACCATCATGGATAATTGTGTTATTGGTGATCATGTAATCATTCAGTCAGGCACTGTTATTGGCGGCGATGCATTTTATTATAACACAAAAAAAGATCGTGCAATCTGGTATAAAAAAATGCCCAGTTGTGGCAGGGTAGTTATTGAAGATCACGTGGAAATAGGTACCGGATGTACCATTGATCGCGGTGTTACGCACGACACTGTTATCGGTAGGGGAACCAAGTTTGATAACCAGATTCACATTGGTCACGACACGGTTATTGGTAAGAACTGTTTATTTGCTTCGCAGGTTGGTGTAGCAGGTGGTGTAAATATTGGTAATGGTGTAATATTATGGGGACAGGTAGGTGTAAGCAAAACACTTACTATTGGTGATAATGCCGTGGTATATGCACAAAGTGGAGTACCGGCATCTGTTGAGGGCAACACAGTATATTTTGGATCGCCGGTTGAGAAAGCAAAAGATAAAATGAAGGAATTGGTTTGGATAAAAAGAATACCTGAAATGTGGGAAAAGTTGAAGAACAAATAGTTATCGGTATTCTAAAATTTGTTTGTTTTTAATTTTTGAATCTTTCAAGAAAACTATCTCTCTTTCTTACAGAAACTTCTATTTCTGTTCCGTCATCCATTTCAATGAGTCCTCCGCGGCCAGTATTATATTTCTTAATAAAATCTAAGTTAACAATGTGCGAATGATGAATGCGACAAAACTGTTCTTCGGGTAATAAATCTTCAAAACTTCCGAGGTTTTTGGTGGCCATAATTTTTATTCCTCCTGTAATATAAACCAGTGTATAGTTTTTTTGTGCCTCCATTCTAATGATGGTTTGCATATCAATAAAAGTGATACCATTTAATACCGGAATAGCAATTTTTATATGATTGCTTTTACCCGGATCTATATTGTGCAAAAGTGTTGTTACTTTTTCATTTACGCCCTTATTATCGAATTGCATCTTTGCCTTATTGACTGCTTTTATTAATTCAGCTATATTAATTGGCTTCAATAAATAATCAATCGCAGAATATTTGAAAGCTTTTATTGCATACTGATCAAATGCTGTAACAAATATGATCTCGAACCTGATTTCCTGAAAACGGTTGAGTAAATCAAAAGCATTTCCAAATGGCATTTCTATATCTAAAAAAGCCAGTTGTGGATTTATTTTTTTTATAAGTTCATAACCTGTTATAGCATTGGTAGCGGTGCCGGCAATATGAATGTCGGGGCAAAATACAGCCAGTAGTTTTTGCAACGAGTTAATGTTATTTGATTCGTCATCAATTATGATTGCCTCAATCATCTTAGTTTGTTTAGTTTATCAATGATACCGATCGGGAAAATTATTTTAACCAACGTGCCGGGATATTCCTTATTCATTTCATCAATATCTGTTATGAACGTTGTTACTTTTTGCTTTTTTTCTTCACCCAAAAGCTCAAGTCTTTTAAAAGTTAATTCCATTCCTTTAGAATGATATTCTATGTGCTGTTCGGTTTTATTACTGAGGGAATTTGTTCTGCCGATTCCATTATCTTTTATGGTGACAATTAAATCATCCTGGGTTTCAATGAAATCTATCTCAAGTAATCCTCCACCTGATTTTCTATAAAGTATGCCATGCCTTATGCTGTTCTCTATAAACGGCTGTAGTATCATTGTTGGTATAAAAGTAAAGTCGGCCGGAATGCTTTCATCTATTTTTATACTGTAGTTAAATTGATCTCCAAAACGCATTTTTTCAAGTTCGAGGTAGGTAGAAATATAAGCGATTTCTTCTGCAACAGAAATTACTTTCCTGGAAGAATGCTCCAGGGTTTGTCGCAGTAACATTGAAAAGCTGTTCATATATCTGTTGGTAGCAAGCAAGTCCCCGTTAATAATGAAATTTTGAATAGAATTAAGGCAATTAAATATGAAGTGTGGATTCATTTGTGCCCTTAAGGCCAGTTGCTCAAGGTCGGCTATGCGTTGCCTAAAGTCTAGTTTCTCCTCTATCCTACTTGTCAACACTTTGTACCTTAAGCTGGTAATATACCATACCAGGAACGTAAGTAAAACTGCCATAAACGCCCCAAACCAAATTGATTTCCACCACGCCGTTGCAATAGTAAATGATAAACTGTAAGGGTTGCTTTGAACACCAAAATTATTTACTGCTACCAGGTTAAATGTGTAGTCGCCTGCAGGTAAGGTGGGATAACTGATTGTTGTTTGATGCGTATTTTGCCATTCATTACTTTTATCTAATCCATCCAACCTGTATTGATAAGTTATATTACCATCTGATTTAAATGAAATTCCAACAAAATTAAAACTGATATTATTCTCATCGTATGCTATCTTATTAATCGTTGTGTCAGGCAATTCTTTTCCAGCAACTTTTATACTTAAAATTTTTAGCACGCATTTAGAATTGCTGTAAATATGTTTCTCATTAAAAACTGAAAGACCTGCAGCAGTGCCGGCATACACAAGGCTGTCTTCTACATAAATGGCATTGATGATATCTGAAACCAGTCCATCCGAAACAGAGAAGTGTACAATGGGGAAATGAGGATCGCTGATATCAATTTTGTTGATACCTTTATTTGTTCCCACCCATAAATAATTATTTTGAAGAAAGGCAGTTTTACAATTATTGCTGCTTAACCCATTTTCATCAGTAATTTCTGCAACTACTTTATCATTTTTTAAAGCTATAATTCCGCGGTCATGTGTTACTATCCAAAAAACGCTGTCTTTGGTAACGGCAATATCGGTAATTCTACGTGTTAATGAAGGATGGATATTACCCAGAAAATAGGACGATGTATCTTTTTTTATTTCGAACAATCCATTCAATGTTCCAATATAAATTTTCCCTTTTTGATAAGCTACTTTGGTACATCTGCTATTCCAGATTGTATCCAGCAACTTCATATCGTTAACAGATAAAACAAAGGCGCCTCTTGCAGTACCAACCAAAACTTTTTTCTTGTCAATTTCACAAATTGACTTTACAGCCGGGATTGGATTAACAACAGTTTTACCATTTTCTACCTTAATAATATAAGAATCAAAACCAAGCACTACTCCCCCAACAGATAGAGGGCAAATACTGGTTAAGCGATTTGTTGTAGTTCTTGTTTCTGCAAGTTGAAGCCTGGGAGTAAAATCTAATGAAGTAATTCTAGAATCTTTTAATTTATGCAAAATACTATAGGCGCCGCCCATTAGTATATCATTACCCGATTTGCCCAATGAAAATACTTCGGAGTTTCCCTTAGAAGAACTAAAAAAGTATGCTCTAAACTGTAACGAAGGTAATTTGAATACACCGTCACTTAGTGTAGAAAACCAGGTGTTACCTTCATAGTCTTCTAAAACACTGCTGATTTTTTTATCCGGTAAGAACCGGGTACTTAATTTATTGTTAAGTGTATCTACAGCGTAGCATCCGCTTGCGGAAACAATAAATTTTAAAGCTGAGTTAACATAAAAAATATTTATGGGGTGAAAATTCAACCTTATTTTTTTTTGGGAGTGGGTAGCTGGATTTCTGTAAACAGGAACATAATCATTTTGGCTAAAGTAAAATTCTTTTGCGGCCCCATAATAAAATTCCAAAGAATCATTTGAATATAAATAATTGCTTTGATTTATTGAGAAAATAATCTTTTCGTGGTGGTCATGCTGCATTGAATAAACTGCAATAAATTTTAATGGTGAACCATTTGCTTTGTCTTTCACATCAACTGACCTTACGCTATCATCCGCAGTAATCACCCAGATAATATTTGAAAGATCGCAAAAAGCTACATTGCCCTGATCGTCTTCAGCAATGGTTACAATGTTATTGTTGAAATTAAGTTTCGCCAGCATGGAATCATTTTCCCTTGTATGAATTTTACCCTGGAAATAATAGCATAAATATTTGCTGAAGGTAGCTATCCATACTCTTCCTCTATTATCTGCAAATATTTTCAACACTTCATTGTCTGGTAAGCCATCCTTTGTATCAAAATTCTTAAAATGGGTGCCATCATACCGGCTTAAGCCGGTCTCGGTGGCGAACCACATAAATCCATCCACATCCTGGCACATATCATATACATTAGATCCGGCCAGGCCATCCCTGGTTTCGTAGTGTACATAACTATACTCCTGCCCGAATGAGCAGCTTACAATGAATAAATAAAGGAAGGTATGAAGTAGGTATTTGATCAATTACTAAATATACTGTGCGTGAATATAAATAAAAACCCCGGCTAAAAAAGCCAGGGCGGGATAGGGTACGTATTGTTAAAAACTTACGTATAGATTATGAATCGAAGTAATAAATATTTTTCTAAAAATCATTAACCATTTATTAAGTGTGCTATATGGTGGATAACTGTGTAAAAATTACGATGGATTATAATTATAGGGCAACATATCGGCTATCTTATGCCAGGCAAGGTAACCAGTGATTGTAATGTCTGACTGGTCGTAATAGTATCCATTTTGCTCAATTGCAATAGAATTACCGGGTGCGATGTTAATGACCGATAGTTGAAATTCACGGGCATTTTCATTATTCTCTTCAAGGTATTCCCGGTCCGGAACATCATTGGTGTATAAAATTGCAATACTTGGTTGGTAAGGTGTTATTTCCACTACATCCGAACTATCGTCCATTTTATACCCGATTGAATTATAAAAATCTGATAACTTAATGGCACTTTCCTTTTCCTCTTTTTTTGCTATAAATTGAATTTCGAATCCCTGATCCTTCAATGTTTTGTCATATACACTTCTCATAAAATGAAGAATTGATCCTGCGTATGCTTTTTCGCGGTTTCGCTGCCAGGTAATTTGTTGCAACGAATCTGTTGTCGTCATTTCTTCAAACAATGGATACCCGGTATATATACCCGATTGCGTTCTATAATCGTGAATGAATGAATCCAGGGTGTATTTTATCTTATAACCCAACGCCAGGTTTTCAATTTCCAAGGGTTCTGTTGCCAATACTTTTAAACGGTCCTTCCTTTTGTAGTAGTAAAACTTTAGTACCGATGAATTTGTAATGGTGCATTGTTTACTGTTATTGGATTTCCCAATAAAATTATCCAGGAAGAATGAGCCATATTTCTCCCATCCGTCCAATACCTCATTGCTTGCTCTTATCACCACATCTTCCATCGCCTTTTCCTTTTGTTTCATTTCAATCACAATGTTCTTATCATAAGAATCGGCTGTAGTAATTCTTCGGGAAATAGTTTCATATCCTGTGAAAGTGATGGCTAAATCGTATCCGCCAATTGGTAATTTTAAAGTAAAGTTTCCGGTTGCATCAGTAACGGTTCCAATAGTAGTATTCTGTGCAAAAACAGATGCTGCCTGCAGTGGCAGTTGGGTAGCTCCATCTATAATTCGCCCGGTTAAATAATAGCTGTTAGTTTGTGCAAATGTTGCGGCAGACAATATCAGGCATGCCAGCATTAAGAGATTCCTTTTCATAAGTTTGATTTTGTATAGGATTGAATTATCATAAATTGATCGGCATTATTCACCGTTATCTTTTTATTAAAGCGACTTATATTTTTTGTTTCATGGCCGCACAGGTATCTTTGATCGTGTCTTCAATTTTCCGATATTGAAACAAGGGTAAAAACTTTTTAAGTTTACTGTTATCAAAATTAACTTTCGCCATGGCAGTAACCGCAGTTTCCTTTGTAACCAATGGATCCTTACCGGTGAAGCGGCTTTTCAAGGCTTCCAATCGCCATACAAATTTTGCAATCAGTGGCGTTACTTCTTTATGCGGAAGTTTTTTGCCAAAGCCTTTTGCAATTAAATTAAAAACGTCCCGATAGCACCGGTTTTCTGCACTTATTATAAAACGTTCGCTACTAATATCACTTTGCATTAATTCAATCATGGATTTTGCCACATCTCTTACATCTACAAAACCTGTTACACCTTCGGTAAACCAGGGGAATTCATCATACATACTTTTAAATATCTGAGAACTGCCGGCGTTCCAGTCGCCATCTCCCAAAATAATTACAGGATTAACAATCACTGCATCAAGCCCTTCACCTATTCCACGCCACACTTCCAGTTCAGCCAGGTATTTACTTTGACCATAGTTACTATTATTTGTCTCCTCTGTCCATTTCATGTTTTCGGTAACTATTACATTTTCTCTTAGTCTGCCAAGTGCCGCCACAGAACTTACATAAAGCAATTTTTTTACCCCGGTATTAAGCGCCGCATTTACAACGTTTGTTGTGCCTTCAATATTTACTTTAAACAATTCTTTTTTTCGTGATGGATTAAAAGTGACGATGGCTGCACAATGATATACCTGCGTTACATCCTGCATTGCTTCCTCCAGCCCGGTAGGATCCAGGATATTACATTGACACTGTTGAAGGTTTGAATCATCTAAAAAAGGAAGAGACGTTTTATTATAAATTGCCCGAACCTTTTGTCCATCCGCAAGTAATTGCCTGAGCAATTCTTTACCTACTAAACCAGCACCGCCCGTAACTAAAATCATAGAATAATTTTGAATGTTATCACAAAAGTACCGGAAGCTTCTTTAATGTGGTAATTCACAAATTTTGCGATCTCTTTAAATACTAAAAATTATGCTTAATAATCATAAAAGCCCTTCCCGCTTTTTTTACCCAGTTCACCCTTTTTTACTTTTGACATCTGCAAATCAGCGGGTTTCAATCTTTCTTCGGGCATGGCTTCATATAAACTTTGCGACACTGCCAAATTGATATCCAGTCCAATTAAATCCATTAATTTAAACGGCCCCATTTTAAAACCATTGGCTTCCATAATAGCATCCACATCTTCAATATCAGCTATTCCATTTTTTACTATTTCCATGGCTTCTAAATAGTATGGACGTGCCACCCTGTTTACAATAAAACCAGGAGCATCTTTACACAATACCGGCATTTTACCCAGGCTTTTACAAAGATCAATGATGGTTTTAATAATAGCCTCGCTGGTTAAATTTCCTGAAATAACTTCTACTAATTTCATTACCGGCGCAGGATTAAAAAAGTGCATTCCAACAAATTGCCCGGGTTGCGGCATTTCTTCTTGTATTAAAGAAATAGATAAAGATGAAGTATTTGTTGCCAATATAATCTCCGGCGAATTAACTGCTGCCAGTTGATTGAGCAATGAAACCTTTGCATCAATCCTTTCTACGATTGCTTCTATAAATAAATCTGCAATGCAGTCTTTAATTGAGTCAGTAAAAATTATCCTGTTAAAAATATCTTCGCCTTCTTGCGGCTTTATTTTTTGCTTACTTACCAGGTAATCAATATTTGATTGAATGCCGGATATTGCCTTTTCCAATGCGGGCTTATTTACATCAAATAGTATTGTTTTAAACCCATGTTGGGCACACACAAATGCAATACCACTACCCATTGTTCCGGCGCCTGCAACTCCAATTGTCTTTATCATAACCAAAAATAAAAAACTGCTGTATGAATCAGGCATTTATTTTAGCAAAAAATTTTACTAAACCTGAATCATACAGCAGCTTTTATTACTTGCTGTTTGTTTGCGTTGTGCCTGCTATTAATTATTATTCGCTGCCTCTTTTGCGGCCTCTTCTTTCATTTTATCATTTGCTGTAATAGCAAATTCAACTCTCCTGTTTTGCGCCCTGTTTGCATCGCTGATATTTTCAACTTTTGGTTGCATTTCACCATACCATTTTATTGTTAAACGGCTTGATGCTATGCCGGCATTTTTAAGAAAACTACCTACGGCATTTGCTCTTCTTTCAGAAAGTGATTCATTATATGCTTCTGCTCCTACATCATCTGTATGCCCTTCAATCAAAATATTTGTTTCAGGATAGGCATTAAACACTTTTAGTAATTTATCAAGTGCCAGCTTAGAATTGGAATTGATGTCATACATGTTTGTTGCAAAGTAAACACCGGCTTTTGAACCATCAGGATTGTTCTCACTAAATGTTACATTGATGCCTTCTCCTACTCTTGTCACTTCCGCACCTGGTATTTCATGCTTGATATCTTCTGCCTGGCGATCCATCTTATTTCCAATGATTCCACCTGCAACACCACCTACAACCGCACCAATAATGGCACCCAAAGCAGTATTGCTTTTATTACCAACATTGTTTCCTATTATACCGCCAAGCACTGCTCCGCTTGTACTACCTATTACCGCACCTTTTTGGGTGTTGTTGGCTTTTTTAGTTGTTTCGCATCCTGCACATATAATCATTACACCTGCAATCATCACGATCGTCTTTCCAAAAATCTGTCTCATAAATTTTATGTGTTTTTTTATTTTTTTACAAAATTGTAAACAATAAAGCCGGCTTTGCTTTGATAGGTTATCGCCGATTTTAATTGCATGGCATTATCTGTTATTGAGGCTACTGATAACCGGAATCCATCGTTGTCATCCAACGGATTTTTTTTATCATCCAGCCTTTTAAATTGAAATTCTTTTTCTGCATCCTTTGGTTCAAATATTGACCACCGAATGTTCCTGGTAATATGCGGACAACCTACAGATATTGAAGGCAACGTATAGCTGCCCATACTATTATTGGCAATAAAATTCCAGGTACTTCCTATAAAGCAATCCATATCTGCTTCATTAAAAACAGTCGCTTTAATTTTTGCCGAAAAACCCTCCACATTGATTGTTTCAAGTGTCCAGTTGCCGTTAATGGTTTTCTTCATATTCCTTCCTTCTTTGGAAACTGCACATGAACTTAAAAATCCAATTAGCAAAACAACTAAGCCTAAACTTAATAAAGATTTCATCCGCTGCATAATTATGATTTTATGATTTTATGACTTTCAGAGTTATTAAAGATTACTATAATTACTTACCCTATTTTCAATAATAATGCCAAATGAAACTCTATCGTGGGCATCTATTCTGTAAGATTAGTTATTAGAATAAATGTTTTGCTGGGGAATTAGTTCTACAACAAACGTTTTAAAAACCGGATTTTATACTGAAACTACTTGTTGCAATGGTAGATAGGTATTATTTAACCTTCAAATAACCGATTGTTTGTAAAACAAAAAAGGAGGTCACTACGACCTCCTTTATTGATATTAAAAAATATAAGTTTATTAAACCGCCGAAGTAAATTGCTTTAAAAACCGCACATCATTTTCGCTAAACAGGCGGAGATCTTTTATCTGGTATTTCAGCATCGTTATTCTTTCTACGCCCATTCCAAAAGCAAAGCCGGTGTATTTATTACTGTCAATACCGCAGTTATCCAACAGGTTTGGATGCACCATACCACAGCCCAATATTTCTACCCAGCCAGTATGCTTACATACGCTACAACCCGTTCCTCCACATATCAGGCAACTAATATCCATTTCGGCACTTGGTTCTGTAAATGGAAAATAACTTGGGCGAAAACGCACTTTAAAATCTTTACCAAACATTTCCTGTACAAAGAAATAAAGTGTTTGCTTCAAATCAGCAAAAGAAACATTCTCTGCTATGTATAATCCTTCTACCTGGTGAAAAAAGCAATGCGCCCTGGCACTGATGGTTTCATTTCTATAAACCCTGCCGGGACAAATAATACGGATTGGTAATTTCCCTTTCTCCATCTCACGAACCTGCACACTCGAAGTGTGTGTGCGAAGCAGCCAATCCGGATTCTGAGAAATATAAAAGGTGTCCTGCATATCTCTTGCAGGGTGATTTTCAGGCAGGTTCAACGCCGTAAAATTATGCCAGTCATCTTCTATTTCCGGCCCTTCAGCTACCGCAAAACCTAATCGTTGAAAAATGGAAACCATCTGGTTACGCACCAGGCTAATTGGATGCCTTGATCCAGGTGGAAGCGGATCACCCGGCAAAGAAAGGTCGAGACCGCTGGTCCCGGATTCGGCTATACTTGCAGTGGTTCCTGCCTTCAGCTCTTCAAATTTTTCTTCGGCAAACAATTTAAATTCATTCAGTAGCTGTCCAAATTCCTTTTTCCTTTCTACCGCCACATTTTTCATTTCGCCCATTACTTCTTTTACCAATCCTTTGGTTCCAAGATATTTAATGCGAAATGCTTCAGCTTCATCGCTGGTAGTAGCAATGGCATCTTTTATTTCCTGTTTAAATGCCGCTATCTTTTGTAACAACTCTTCCATGGCGCAAAAATAAGGAAATGTGTCAGGAAAAGTTGATAGTTGATAGTTGATGGTTCATAGTCAAACGGTTTCTTTCAAAGCCGGGCTTCAATTCGCCATTAATCTTACTAAATAAAAGAATACGATCCAGCAATATAAGGTTTACTAAAAATGTAGCTCTTTTACTTAGAGGTGTCACCTTTATACAAAATGAAACTAACTACAATACGGTAAAAAAAGGTAACGCCGGTGGCCACATTTTTAATGCACCCGCTACTTACCCTCTGCCATCAACTATGAACTTTCTTCCATAAGTTTGCTCCTAAATTTATAAAGAGATGGACGACCTGCACGATTTTTTGTTACCCTTAGATATTCATAGTTTAAATGAAGATGAGGGATACAATGATGGACAACTAGCCAAACACATTCGGATCAATGATGGCGAAATGCCAGATATTAGGGACGTTGATATTGTGCTGGTAGGTGTTGGTGAAACAAGAGGCAGCGGCGATTTTTCAGGACCTAATAATGCTGCAGACGCCATCCGGAAACAATTGTACCAACTTCATTACTGGCACTTTGATGTAACGATTGCGGATATAGGAAATATTAAAACAGGTGCTGCACTAACCGATAGTTATGCAGCCATCAAAACTGTTTTACAAGAACTGCTCAAATTAAAGAAGACCGTCATTCTGTTAGGTGGCTCACATGATGTTACCCTTGCGCAATATTTTGCATACAAAGATTTTGGCAAACAGGTGGAAGCAACCTGCATTGATGCCACCATCGATTTGCGGGGCGAAAGTTCCTTGAGAAACGAAAACTTTTTACTTGAAATGCTTACAGGCGAACCCAATCTTGTGAGGCATTATAACCATATTGGTTTCCAGAGCTACCTGGTGCATCCCCGCATGTTGGAAACCATGGATAAATTACGTTTTGATTGCTACCGTGTAGGCGTAGCCAAAGA